>JBLMYT010000118.1:0-35943 GCA_050258455.1 Candidatus Omnitrophota bacterium
TTTTTATTTTTTTTCGGGTTGCGGGTTGCGTGTGGCAGTTAAAAATAAAAAAAACATAAATCAAACCAAAAAAAAATTTTTTTGTCCCCAATTTTTTAAAAATTGGGGGCCCGCCGGAGGCATTCTTTATAAATTTTACAAATCCGGTGATCTGGCGCGGTATGTTTTATCCGGCGATATTGAGTATCTGGGGCGTATCGATCAGCAGGTAAAAATCAGAGGGTATCGGATTGAGTTGGGAGAAATCGAGAGTCGATTATTGAATCATCGAATCATTAAAGACGCGGTCATTCTGGCCAAAGCGAATCATTCGGGAGAAAACTATTTATGCGCTTATGTTGTCTTGCATGAAAAATCCAATGCCGGGCATGGAATGGAAAATGAATTAAAAGAATTCCTATCGCATTCGCTTCCCGGTTACATGATCCCCTCCTATTTTATTTATCTGGATCGGATTCCGTTAACACCGAACGGGAAACCGGACCGGAAGAACTTACCGGATCCCTTCTCCCGGGTGGCCACGAGTAACCTTGAACCTCCGCGAACTGAAATTGAAAAACGGATCGTTGAAATATGGGCCGATGTATTAAATACGGACCAATCCGGTATCGGTTTAAATGCCAATTTTTTTGATCTGGGTGGTCATTCGCTTAAGGCCACGACATTGATTTCCAGGATTCATAAAGCGTTTGATGTCAAAGTATCTCTGGCATCTTTTTTTGAGAAACCCACGGTCCGCTGGTTATCCGAAAATATTGAAAAAGCGGATTATGACAGTCATGTTTCCATATTCCCTTCGGAGAAGAAAGAATATTATTGTCTGTCTTCAGCCCAGAAGCGTCTTTATTTTATGAATGTTCAGGATCCGCACAGCTCGGGTTATAACATTCCTGTTGTTGTCAATCTGGAAGGAACTCTCGATCGTTCTCGTCTGGAGAAAACCTTTAAAACCTTATTCCGTCGGCATGAAAGTTTTCGAACCTCTTTCCCTTTGATGAATGGAAAGCCCGTTCAACGCATCCATGATGACATAAATCTTGAAATTGAATATCTCGATTTAACGTTAGGTACCGGCAAGCCGGACGCCATCATTCAATCGTTTATTCGTCCATTCGAGTTGGACGCCGGGCCGCTGGTGCGATTGGGATTAATCCAAACAGAGACGCACAAACATATTTTAATGCTGGATATGCATCACATTATCACGGATGGGTATTCCATGGGAATCTTCATCAAAGAGTTTATGGCTCTTTACGGAGAGGGAAAATTACCTCCGATAAAAATTCATTACAAAGATTATTCCGAATGGACGGATGGAGACGTCGGCAGAACGGTCATTCAACAGCAGGAAACATATTGGATAAAGGAATTTGCCATTCAACCGCCAATATTGAATTTATCCACTGATTTTGTGCGTCCGCCCGTTCAGGCCTTCGACGGTGACGTTCTTGAATTTGAATTCTCACCCGAAGAAACCACCCGATTAAAAGTATTTGTGGCGGAAGAGCACATTTCCCTTTTCATTCTTATTTTAGCCCTGTACAATGTGTTTTTGTTTCGCCTTACCGGGCAAGAAGATATTGTTATCGGCACATCGATTTCCGGTCGAAGAAATGCCGATTTGGAGACCGTTATCGGAATGTTTGTCCAGACTCTCGCCCTTCGAAACTATCCTCAGCCTGAAAAAACGTTTCGAAGTTTTTTGCGCGATGTATCCAGTTACACCTTGCGGGCGTTTGAAAATCAGGATTATCCGTTTGAAGATCTGGTAGAGAAACTGAACATTAAACGCGATCTCAGTCGTAATCCGATTTTTGATGTCATGGTTGAAGTCTTAAACTTTGATACACCGGAAATTCAAATCCCCGGCTTAACATTGAAACCCTATCCGGCTAGACGCGTTGAAGCCAAGTTCGATATTGATTTCCAGGTCAGGGAAATCAGAAATACGCTGCTTTTTTCACTAATATATAAGAAAACGTTGTTCAAGAAAGAAACCATTGAGAAATTAAACGGTTATTTTAAGAAAGTGGCGATGTTCTTTCTGGAGAACCCTGACCATCAATTATCCGAAGTGGAATTGGCCGAGATGCAGAAGCAAAACGATTTGCGCTCTCAATTTAATGAAGACCTTGAAGATGAATAGGGCAATGACCTCACTGCCCTATAAAATTGAGTTACAGGACAATAAAAATTATTTTATTTCTTAAATATAAAATACTATAGTTCGTTTCGGAATGAAAATAAATGAACATCAGGTTGAGATGACTACCCAATAAAATTAAAAAACTACCCAGGAAATTGTAGAAAAAAATATTAAATTGTGGTATGATTCTCCTGGAAATGAAATAATGAGAATATTGGAGGATTCATGAATCTTGATTTAAAAGAAATTCTGGCCAAGGGCGAAAATGACCGGGTGGAATTCAAGAAATCCTTTTCAGAAGAAAAAGAAATCATTGAAACTATTGGCGCATTCCTCAATCATAAAGGCGGAATCGTGGTTATTGGGTACGATGAACAAAAGGGAAACATCATCGAACAAGATATCGGAAAAGAAACCATTCAGAAATTTATCAATAAAGTGAAATCCGTGACTACTCCTCAAGTGATCGTCGATACCTATGAAACGGAATATAAAAACAAAAAATTAATAATCGTCGATGTGATGGAATACCCAATAAAACCGGTCGCTATTCACGGGAGATATTATCGGAGACGGATGAATAGTAATCATATCCTGACTCCCGGAGAGATTTCGAATCTTCATCTTTTTACACTCAACAGCAGTTGGGATTATCAGATCGCTCAGAATTCTACCCTGAAAGACATCGATATGGAGACTGTCGACTGGTTTATTGAGAAACTAACCCAACAAAAAAGAAAAAAAATTGCAGATCACCCGCTTAAGGTCCTCGAGCGATACGAGCTGATCAGGGAAAATAAACCCACTTTTGCCGCTTTACTTTTATTTCCCAAAAATCCTTCTTTCATTCTCGATGTCCAAATCGGATTATACGAAAATGAAATTACAGTCAAAAAAGATAAAAATATAAAAAAAAGTGTGCTACTTGAGGTCGATGACATTATGGATTTCATCACCGCTTACATTACAAAAGAATTTATTATTACCGGAAAACCCCAACGGGAAGAAAGATGGCAATATCCATTGGATGCCATTCGAGAAGTTGCAATGAATTCGGTTATTCACCGCGATTATCAGGAAGGCACTCATACCCAGATAAAGATCTTTCGTGAAAAACTCACATTCTGGAATAGTGGGCGCTTACCAATGGATTTATCGATCTCCGATTTAAAGTCAGGGGCTGTGCAATCCAAACCCCGAAATAGACTTCTGGCTCAAATATTTAAAGAATTGGGAATCATTGAAAAATACGGAGACGGCATCAAACGTGTCATTGAAAATTTCAAAACATACGGACTTACCGAACCTCATTTCGAAGAAAAAGCCGGTGGATTTTATGTAACCATTAACGACAAATCAATAAGCTATAATCATGATTTTTACAATTCTCAACAATATATCAGATCCCCACTTCCCTGGGAAATCCCCGATTATCTTTTCACTCATCCGGATAATCGAAATTATACTCAAAAAAGCGTGGAAAAGAACCAATCCGGGAATGAAAAAGAAACCGGCCTTAAAATTCTGAAATTGCTTAAGCATAACCCTGCATTAAGTCGGAGCAAAATAGCTGAAGCAATCGGTATTTCTGAAAGCGGCGTCAAATATCACCTTGAAAAATTCAGGAAAGCCAAAAAAATTGTTCATGTGGGATCGACCAAAGGCGGATATTGGAAAATTCTTTAATCATTTGACATTGCTTCCGGGTTAAGGTAAACTTTAAAATTGTTAATAGATCCGTTAAATTCAATAAATCATTAATAGGTTGGAAATGTACCTGACAACAATATATAAAGATATCGGTATTGAAACGTTTGATTGGGAAAATTACTTCTCCTCGGAGTCTTCTCTTGATATTATGAACCGGATCGATCCTGCAAACGTTCTTTCAATTGTAAGGGGAATTTTAAAAGAAGATAAATTTCGCTTGACATTTGTCATGACAAAATTAATGAATAGTCTGTTGGATGGAACGGATATAAAAAATCCTAAAATCCTGGAATTGGGAGCTGCAACTGGTTTTTTAACCCGCTGGCTTTTGAATCGATTGGGCGGGACCGGGACATTGGTGGATAAGAACAAATCCTCTTACGAGAAGTATAAATCCCTTCCCGATAATTTTTCAAAATCCATTACTTATTTAAATGTTGATTTGTTCGAATTGAAACTCCAAGAACGTTTCGACATTGTATGCAGTTTTGGTTTGGTCGAACACTTTGTGGATAAACAACCGGTAGTTGCTGCCCATAAAAAATTTGTCGCTTCGAATGGTTGGGTTATTATCCTTATTCCCCTGGATTCGCCTCTAACCCGCGCATTTCTTGAAATTCACCCGGAATTGAATCTGGGTTACCGAGAACTGTTATCCGAAAGAGAATTTAAAAGGATGTTAAGTGATAATGGTTTGAAAATTATTCGGACCGAAATAAGCCAAGGGTATTGTTATGATTTCATTGGCGCGGTATGCTGTTGTTAAATTTCGAGTGGCAAATATCATGATGAATAACAAAATTCGTTGCATGTATATGCATTAAATGCGATTCGAAAGTAAGGGATCGCGATAAAAAATCAAATTTCTTTATCCACCCCATAAAATAATTAACCCTCTGGAGAGGACGTGATTTTATGTGGAATCAACTGTGATTAATTCCGAGTAAATGACGGTTGATTGTTATTTTTTGAAACCCTTCATTACCGGCCTGTGCAACGATTTTGTGTATTGATAAAAAGAATATTTATGATATATTAGCGGGTTACATCGATTTAGATCTCAATTGTCTTTTTCGAAAGTAATGGCCTGATCTGCTGCGTGGCCAATTTTTTTCCTTAAATTCTTAGCAGCGTAAAGCGGAAGTTTTGTTTAATTTAATTGTATTATATCATCGCTAACGTAGGTCTGTGTTAAGGAATTTACATGAAAACATATTATTTTAAATTGAAACAAAAAGGGAATGGAAGTCAATCATGCAGATATCAAACACTCAAAAAATAGAAAAGAAAGATATTGAAACAATTTTGGCGTTAACCTCAATCCAGGAAGGCATGCTCTTTCATTATCTGATGAATCCGGAAAGAGAAAATTATTTTGAACAATTATGCCTGGAACTCTATGGTCATATTGATACGAATTATTTTGAACGTTCATGGAATGTCGTTATCCAAACCAATGAAATGCTCCGGACCGTATTTCGATGGGAAAAAGTCGAGAATCCGGTTCAAATCATTTTAAATGAATACAAACTTCAACCGGTATATTTCGATTTATCCACGTTAAGTCAACATGCCATTGAAGAAAAGATTCAAGAGATTAAGGAAAACAGCCGCAAACGGCCATTCGATTTACGGAATGTTGCCTTCCGCGTTATTCTGTGCAAACTCAGCCCCGATAAATATGAAATGATTATCTGTAACCATCATATTTTATACGACGGATGGAGCACGGGCATTATTCTGAAAGAATTTTTTACTGCGTATAATGATTTTTCCAGAGGAAAGCACCCCGTTAAACCGGTTAAGACTGGGTTCAAAGAATTTGTCCGCTGGGCTCGAACCCCAAAAGCCCAAAATGATAACGATGACATTTTTTGGAGAGATTATTTAAATGGGTATAGTACGCAAGCCGAACTCTCCATAAAACGGAAAATAAAGGGAAAGCAGACCGGTTACGCCGAAAAGATGGAGACCTTTTTCGAGCATGACCGTCAGGCGGAATTGGACGGATTCCTTGAGACCCATCGCATCACCTTGGCTTCTCTACTTTATTCGGCATGGGGAATCATGCTGCAAAAATATACCAATACCGACGATGTAATCTTCGGCAGTACCGTTGCCGGACGAACAGCCAAAGTTCAGGGCATCGAAGACGTCGTCGGATTATTTATTAATACCTTACCGCTCCGCGTGCGAACCGAGAGCAGGCAAACGATTGTTCACCTTCTGCATGAAATAAATGATAGCTTACATTCCCGAGAAGATTTTGAACGCTCTTCCCTTGTGGAGATAAAAAACTATTGCGAAATCGGAAAAGAAGAAGAGCTTTTTGATACATTGGTGGTCATTGAAAATTATCCGCTTGATCTTCGGGCCCTATCGGATAATAGTATGTTGAAACCGGGTAAATTTTCGGTTGTGGAAATTCCCCACTATGACCTTTCGGTCGGTATTGCCACAGGCCGTACGATCGAGGTGAAAATCATATTCAATACAATGCTTTTTGAATCCAGTGCCATTGAACGATTGATGAGGCACTTCAAATACACGATTGACTTTATCCTGGCTCATCCATCGGCATTAATCGAAGATGTGGATATGCTTTCCGAAGAAGAACGGAAAACACTGCTGGAAGAGTTTAATTTATACGATCATCACGGAAAAGATTTTCTGGCCGATCAAACGATTCATGGGTTATTTGCCGAACAGGTTCGGCGAATACCGGATCGGATGGCACTGGTTGAAGCACCGGTCCAATTGACGTTTCAGAAATTGGATGAAATCTCATCGGGTCTTTCTTCCTGGCTTCATGACCAGGAGATTCATACGGGCGATATCGTTGGAATCATGGTGGATCGGTCCATTGAAATGATTGTGGGTATTTTGGGGATATTGAAAACCGGCGCCGCTTATTTACCCCTTAATCCGAAACAGCCGGAAACCCGTACGCAGTACATGTTAAGAGACAGCGAGGCTAAATTACTACTCACCTCAGATACGATTAAACGCGTCATCAACGACGTGCATGGGAATTTCTCGCCAATGAGAGAGGTATCGCCTCAGCAATATGCGTATATTATTTATACTTCCGGTTCAACGGGTAATCCGAAGGGGGTGCCGATTCGGCATTCCAATTTTTCACCGTTGATCCATTGGGGATATTGGAATTTACAGATAAGCGAAAAAGACCGGGCAATTCAAAATCTTGCCTATTATTTTGATTGGTCGGTGTGGGAAATATTCATTGCCCTTACGTCCGGGGCTGCCCTTCACATGGTTTCTGCAGAGATGTTACTGGATCCCATGGCAAGCATTGACTATATGAATCAGCATGCCATCACCATTATTCATGCGACCCCGACTCAATTCAGTTATTTTGTGGGCGCAAAACGTAAACTCGAGACTTTAACCTATTTATTCATCGGGGCAGAAAAGCTCACCCAGGAATTGGTCAAACGCAGTTTCGACGTGGTCAACAAAGACTGTCGAGTATTTAACATGTACGGCCCAACCGAAGCAACCATTATTTCTGCGGTATTGGAGATTCCAAGAAGCGACGCGAATCGCTATGATCAGTTAACGAGTGTTCCGATCGGAAAACCATCGGGGAATTTGAATCTGTTGGTATTAGATCGGAATTATCATCTGTGCCCCATCGGCGTTTCCGGTGAATTGTACATCGAAGGCGACGGGGTTGCGAACGGTTATTTAAACCGCCCGGAATTATCGGCTGAAAAATTCTTTTGCCGGCGACCCGGATCCTTTTTGAAAAAGAACTCCTGGATTGACAAAGAGGCTACTCCAGACAGAACATTTTCAATGGAGCGGATTTACCGAACCGGGGATTTGGCGCGATGGGTATCGGATGGTTTGGTAGAGTTTTTAGGACGAACCGACTATCAAGTCAAGATTCGGGGATTTCGAATTGAACCCGGAGAAATCGAAAATCTGCTATTGAATCATGAAACCATTAAAGAAGCCGTGGTTGTGGCGCGTGATGACGCCAGCGGAGATAAATACCTTTGCGCTTACATTGTTCCCAAAATACCCGGCAATTTGGATATTCCGAGTTTAAAGGATTTCCTGGAAGCAACATTACCGGTTTACATGATTCCTTCTTCCTTTGTCGAATTGGAACGCATTCCATTAAATCCCAACGGGAAAGTGGATACACGCGCGCTGCCTGAACCCTCGTTAAAAAAGAAAGCCATCGACACGGAAACCTGGAATGAAACTCAGCAAAAATTATTGAAGGTCTGGTTGGAGGTCCTGAGCAGCGATTCACCGGTAGGTCTTGACGACAGCTTTTTTGAAATTGGGGGGCATTCCTTAAAAGCCACGCGTCTGGTTTCCAGAATCCACAAAGAAATGAATGTCATTGTGCCCCTTCAGGAAATATTTATTTCTCCGACCATCCGTCTCCTGGCCGAATATATCGACGGCGTTGAGCATGCAGCAAAAAATATTTATGCGTCGATTGAACCGGTAGGGAAGAAAAGTCATTATGTTTTGTCTTCGTCACAAAAACGCATTTATATTCTCCAGCAAATGGAGAAATCCAGCGTGACTTATAATATGTCGCGAGCCGTTCTTCTGGAAGGGGATTTGAACGGCGATCGCATCCTGGAAGCGGTTTTTCAAAAATTAATCGATCGGCATGAGAGTTTACGGACATCGTTTGAAATGGTTGAGGAAGAGCCCGTTCAAACGGTCCATGATTTGATTCAATTTGAAATGGAGCGGATCGAATGGCGTCAGAAAAATACAGACATTGCATCGATTATCAAATCTTTTATTCGGCCGTTCGATCTATCGCATGCGCCGCTTATGCGGGTCGGACTGGCAGAATTGGAAGAGAAAAAATACATTTTGATTGTCGACATGCATCATATCGTCTCGGATGGAATGTCGACCGGGATATTTATCAAGGATTTTATCGCTCTTTATCAGGGGGAGATGTTACCGCCCTTAAAATTTCATTATAAAGATTATTCGGAATGGCAACACGCATTATGGACCGGAAAGCCCGAGTTAAAGCAGAAACAGGAAGGGTATTGGTTAAAGCAATTTGAGAGTGAGGTACCGGTATTGGGTTTACCCCTGGATTACAGCCGACCGGTTGTTCAGTCTTTCGAAGGCGGTGCATTCCACTTCAATCTGGGACCGGGGCAAGCCGAAGCATTAAACAAATTGATCAAGGATAAAAATACCACGCTTTTTATAGTGCTAACTGCCGTATATGATATCCTCCTGACAAAGCTAAGCGGGCAGGAAGACATTGTGCTGGGCACCGTTGCTGCGGGGCGAAGGCATACGGATCTGGAACCTATCATCGGGATGTTTGTCAATACCCTGGCGTTACGAAGTTTTCCAAGGGGTGAGAAGACATTTACGGGGTTTTTGAATGAAGTGGAGAAAACGACACTGAATGCGTTTGAGAATCAAGATTACCCCTTTGAAGAACTGGTCGATAAACTGGTAAAAACCAGAGACAGCAGCCGCAATCCCTTATTTGATACGGTATTTGTGCTTCAGGATCTGGATATTCCTTCAATCGAACTTCCCGGCCTAACGTTAACTCCCATCGATTATGAAAGCGGGATATCCAAGTTTGATTTGATTTTCATTTGTGAAAAGCGAGAGGATACCCTTTATTTTACCATCGAATACGGGACCAAGTTATTTAAAGAAGAGACAATCGAACGATTTTCCGTTTATTATAAGCGCTTAATTTCCTCTATTCTTGAAGCGCCCGAACAACGAATTTCGGAATTTGAGATTATTACCGAAACCGAAAAGATTCGGATAATGGAGGATTTTAACCACAAGGAAACCGAATACGTCAACACCAAAACATTGCATGGGTTATTTGAGGAACAGGTGGAACGAACGCCCGATCATATGGCGTTAACCGGGGTACCGGTTCAGCTCACGTATCGTGAATTGAATGAGGTATCAACGTCTTTTGCCAATCAACTCTATCATGAGGGAATTCGGTCCGGCGATATTGTTGGAATACAGATTGAACGTTCGATTGAGATGATCATTGGAATTTTGGGGATATTGAAAACCGGTTCTACTTATTTACCGATTAATCCGAAGCAACCGGAGGCTCGAACCGATTACATGATGCGGGATAGCCGTGCCAGGTTACTGATTACGGCGGATCATTTAAACGACGTTAGGACCAAGCAACCTTCACATGACCTGAACGCTCAGCCAACGTATTGCCCGTCTTCTCTTGCTTATGTTATCTATACCTCGGGTTCGACCGGAAATCCCAAAGGGGTTCCGATTCAGCATTCCAATTTTTCCTCCCTGATCCATTGGGGATACCGGAATCTGGGAATTGGCACCGCCGATCGTTTTGTTCAGAATTTGTCGTATTATTTCGATTGGTCGGTATGGGAAATCTTTCTTTCATTAACTACCGGTGCCGCACTCTATATGATTACCGATAAAGTATTGCTGGATCCGGTTTTGGAAGTCGATTTTATTTGTCGAAATCGGATTACAGTATTGCATATTACTCCCACCCAGTATCAGTATTTGGTCAATGTCGGGCAAAAGATGGACAGCATGCGTTATCTGTTTATCGGAGCGGAGAAAATGACGCTGGATATCGTCAAACGCAGCATCGAATCCGTGACCGAAGACTGTCGAATATTCAATATGTATGGACCCACCGAGGCCACTATTATCTCGGCCGTGCTGGAGATTAACCGGTCCACAATGGATAATTATAAAGAATTAACGAGTGTTCCCATTGGTCGTGCCTCCGGAAACCTGGATTTACTTGTATTGGATCATTATTTAAACATGTGTCCGGTTGGTATCACCGGAGAATTGTATATTCGGGGCGACGGTGTTGCTCGGGGTTATTTAAACCAGCCCGAATTAACTGGCGAACGATTTGTAACCACTAAAAAGTTTTTGCGGGGTTCAGGGGCGGTTTTTTCAAAAAAAGCCCCTGGGTTTATCCTTTACAAAACCGGGGATCTGGTGCGATGGATTCCGGAAGGAACCATTGAGTATTTGGGACGAATCGATCAGCAGGTTAAGATCCGAGGTTACCGGATCGAATTGGGCGAAATTGAAAATCGCATTCTGGATCACGCATCCATCCGGGATGCGATTGTCATTGATCGGGAATCCGAGGCCGGAGAAAAGTATCTGTGTGCATACGTGGTTCCGATGGATCCGGAGGAATTAACGCATTCCGACGTCTTCTCCAAACATATCAGGGATTATTTAGCCAAAGGGTTACCGGATTATATGATCCCTTCTTATTTTGTTCTAATGGAGCAGATTCCGTTGAATCCGAATGGCAAAATCGATCGAAGAGCCTTGCCCGAACCCGCAGCCGCAGGAAAAGCCGAAGGGGAAGCACCGTCGGATGCTGTGGAAGCAAAACTGGTCAATATATGGACTCAGGTTCTGGGAATGGAAACGCCGATCGGCGTAACGAATAATTTCTTTGAATCCGGAGGCCATTCATTAAAAGCCAGCATATTGGTCGCTAAGATTAACCATGAAATGGGGACCGCCTTGTCCCTGGTGGATATATTTATCAAACCCACCATTCGGGAACTGGCCGCATATCTCAGAGGAATGGAGCCTACCGTTACGAATGCTCCGAGCGTTCCTCCTCTGGCCGAGAAGAGAGACTATTACATGGTTTCTTCGTCGCAAAAGCGGCTGTACATTTTACAGCAATTGAATAAGGAAGATATGACCTATCACATGTACAATGTGATGGCCCTGGAAGGGAAAGTCGATAAAGAAAGGATGGAGCGCACCTTTCAACGTTTAATCGAGCGGCATGAAAGTTTCCGAACGTCATTTGAAATGAGGGAAGGGATGCCGGTACAAATCATTCATGAAACCGTTGAATTTGCCATTGAATACCTGGAAGTCTCTGAGGTCAATGAGGACGTGTTAAAGAATATGATTCGTCCCTTTGATTTAACGCAGGCGCCTTTATTGCGGGCAACGCTGATAAAAACGGGAGAAGACCGCTACCTGATGGCCGTGGACATGCACCATATTGTTTCGGATGGAACCTCCGTGGGTATTTTCTCTCGAGATTTTATGGCCCTGTATAATGGCGAAAAACTGGCCCCTCTTCGGGTGCAGTACAAGGATTTTTCCGCATGGCAGGACCACGAAGTCAGAAAACAGATGATTGAAAAACAGGGTGAATATTGGATGGCGCAGTTGAACGGAAATCTACCCGTATTGGAATTACCTTACGATTTTCCCCGTCCGCAGAAAATACGCTTTGAAGGAAGCCGCGTCGAGTTTGATATGGATCGGGACCGAACCGAAGCCCTAAAGAAACTCGCCCGGGACGAAGACGTCACGTTGTACATGGTTTTAATGGGGGCTTATAAGGTATTGCTTTCCAAATTGAGTTGGAGTGAAGATATTATCGTCGGAACCCCTGCAGCAGGGAGAGGCTATGACGCCCTGCAATCCATCATTGGCATGTTCATCAATACCGTGGCGCTCCGGACCTTTCCGATGGGGGATAAAGTATTTGTCGATTACTTAAAAGAAATTAAAATAAAAGCATTGGAAGCCTTTGAAAATCAGGATTACCCCTTTGAAGACCTGGCCGATAAACTTGTTCCTGATCGGGATACATCCCATAATCCCTTGTTTGATACCATGTTTACCTTGCAAAACATCGATATTCCGGAAATCGAAATTCCGGGGTTGAAGTTAAACCTCTATGATTATAATCTTTCGGTATCTCGTTTTGATATGAGCTGGATCGCATCCGAAAGGGAGGGAAACCTTCACTTTGTCATTGAGTTTAGTACGGCGCTATTCAGAGAAGAACGCATCAAACGTTTTGTCGAATATTTCAATGAGATTATCACGGTTGTACTGAATAACCGAAATATCCGAATAAAAGACATTGACGTTACCCCCGGTCTGGTAGACTCGGTCAATACGATTTACGAAGAAGCTTCAGGCGATTTTGGGTTCTAAGGCGAAAAATGCAACGAAGAGCGAACAGTGAATAACCAACAGGTTTCGAGTTTTGAGCAGTTATGGATCTCAGCCGGATCAAAAATTAAAGAAAGGGAATATTGGTTAAATAAGTTATCAGGGGATTTTATAAAAAGCAGTTTTCCTTCCAATCCCGGATATGTTGAAAGAGACGCACTGGATCAGGATCCGGGAATTGTCATCTTCATTCTGGATGGGGACCTCTATACGGGGTTGATGCGATTGAGTGCCGACTCCAATATTCGGCTTCATATCGTATTGGCTTCTATTCTAACGCTTCTTCTTGAGAAATATACCGGTAATCCGGATGTGATTATCGGAATCCCGATCTTAAAAACCGACGCGAATCCGAATACCGGAATGGTTAATACACTCCTGCCGGTGAGAAGCAGATTAACCGAAAAGATGACCATCCGGGAATTGGTGCTTCAAGTACGGCGAACAATCATTGAAGCCGATGAACACCGCAACTATCCCCTGGAAGTTCTTATCCGGCAGTTGAATTTACCGGAATGGGACCAGGGAAAAGAATTTCCTTTATTCGATACGGCCATGTTGCTGGAAAATATTCATGAGATTTATCATCTGACTCATGTCAAACCAAAGGTGACTTTTTCTTTTTTACGAACATCGGAAACCATTCGTTGTCATTTAAAATACCTGACCCGTTTTTACCATCAATCAACGATGGATCGGATCGCGGCTCATTTTCAACTCTTGGTCGGCATATTTCTTGGCGATATTGAAACGAAAATCAAAGATATCGAGTTATTGCTGGAAAAAGAACGAAAACAACTGATATATGATTTTAATAACACATCGGCAGCATACCCGAAACATCAAACCATTCATGGTTTATTTGAGAATGAAGCAGAGAAGAATCCGGATCACCTGGGGGTGTCAGGCGAGTTTGGGCAACTCACCTATGGGGAACTCAACGAGCGATCCGGAAAAGTGGCCAGGTATTTAACGGAAAAAGGCTTTGGCCTTGGGGATATTGCTGCAATTAAAATCGAACGCTCGCTCGAAATGATCATCGGCTTCCTGGGAATATTGAAGGCGGGTGGTGCTTACTTACCCATGGAACCCGATTTCCCGGCAGAACGAATCGCTTACATGTTGAAAGACAGCGGCGCCAGAATCATACTAACCGAATCCGATATCGTATTGTCTTCCGCAATGGCAGTGACGGATTTATCTCCTGCTCCGGCCCGCTCTAAAGAGGTGGCGTATATTATTTATACGTCGGGGTCTACGGGAAAGCCGAAGGGTGTTATGGTCGAACATACCTCTCTCGTGAATCTACTCTGGTATCAGCGAAAGAGGTATGAGTTGGGGGAAAATGAGCGATCCCTTCATTTTTCGTCCATTTGTTTTGATGCCTCGGTTGAACAAATGTTTATTGCGCTTTGCATGGGGATTATCCTAGTATTGGTTAGTAAAAAAACGATTTTAAATATCGAGAATTTCGAATTGTTTATTGCCCGTCAAGCGGTTACCCACCTTCATGTGGTGCCTGCATTTTTAGTCCAGCTCAGAATGAAACAATTGTATTCGATCCGGCGGTTGATCACCGGAGGGGAAAATTGCCCGGTGGAAGTGGTTAAAAAATGGTGCGGCCAATGTATGTTTTTTAATGAGTATGGTCCCACAGAAACCACTGTTACGTCGGTCGAATTAAAAGTAAAAGAATTAAATGAGAAATTATCGGCTTTGCCGATTGGTCAACCGGTCGGAAACACGATTGTTTACGTGTTGGATAAGCGGATGCATTTGACTCCGGTCGGTGTCCCGGGAGAATTGTATATCGGCGGGGCAGGCGTTGCCCGTGGGTATTTAAACCGCCCGGAATATACCTCGGATGTTTTTATTTCTCGAATCCCTTTCCTTCCGAAAGGCCAAAATACGCGATTATATAAACGATTATATAAAACCGGCGATCTCACCCGCTGGTCAACGGATGGGAATCTGGAATATCTGGGGCGGGTCGATTTCCAATTAAAGATTCGCGGGTTTCGAATCGAACCCGGTGAAATCGAAAACCATTTATTAAAGCATCCGGAAATCAAAGAAGCGCATGTCATGGTACGAGAGGGCAAAAAAGGAGAAAAATATCTATGTGCTTATATTGTTCCTCTTCATTTCAGTGAAGAACTGGGGGAAACCGTTGATGGGAGTTCACGTTTAAAACTGAGAGAATATTTATCCCGGTCTTTACCGGATTATATGATCCCCTCGATTTTTGGATTTTTGAAAAAAATGCCCGTCAATAATAGTGGGAAAGTCGATGCCCGAGCGTTGCCGGATTTACAGATGGGAAAACATAAAAGCGGCAGTGTGTATGTGGCACCCCGGGATGAATTTGAACAACGGTTAGCCAATATTTGGGCGGAAGTCTTAAATGTCGAACCGGGAATCGATGATAATTTTTTCGAATTGGGCGGACATTCGTTAAAGGCCGCCACCCTGGTTTACCGGGTATATAAAGAATTTGAAGTCAACATTGAAATCGCCGACGTGTTTCAACATTCGACCATTCGAAATATTTCGCGACATATTAAGGGATTGCAAAAAGTCCAATTTCATTCGCTGTGTCCTGTAGAGAAGAAGTATTTTTATCCGGTTTCATCGGCACAGAAACGTTTATTCATCATTCAACAAGTCACGGGGGAGAATACCGGTTATAATATGCCGGCGGTTCTGGAATTGACCGGCCGGATAGATAATGAAAAATTGGAACGTGTGTTTAAACATTTAATTTCACGCCATGAGAGCTTGCGGACATCGTTTCATATCATGGATGGGGCCATTGTCCAGCGTATCCACGAACAGGTCGAATTTGGTATTGCGTTTAATACCTACGATGTGGAGCAGATAAAAAACGGCTCTTTCGTACGCCCGTTTGATTTGGGGAAAGCTCCGCTGATTCGGGTGGAATTAATAAAAATCAAAAAAACGACGCATTTGCTGATGATCGATATGCATCACATCATTTCGGACGGCACATCCATGGGAATATTGGTAAAGGAATTTATGGCTCTTTATCATGGGGACGAACTTCCTTCCCCATTTATTCAGTATCGCGATTTTTCAGAATGGCAAGCCGGTGAACGTCAGGTTGAAATCAATAACGAACAGGAAGCGTATTGGTTGAAGGATCTGGAAGGCGAAATTCCGGTATTGGATCTGGCTCTTGATTATACGCGTCCGGCAGAGCGGAGCTTTGCCGGGGAAGTATTGGATTTCGAAATTGGAGCGCGAGAAACCACTAAATTGAAGGCACTGGCCAGTGAGGCAAATGCCACGCTTTATATGGTATTGCTTTCGATATATTATATTTTTCTTTCACGGATAACCGGTACGGAGGATATCATTGTGGGAACACCGGTTGCCGGTCGACGACATATCGAACTTCAAGGCGTCATCGGTATGTTTGTGAATACCCTGGCGCTACGGAATTTCCCCCTGGGGAACAAAACCTTTCATGCATTTTTAGAAGAAATAAAGACAAGGACTCTTGAAGCGTTTGCCAATCAGGATTACCCTTATGAAGAATTATTTGAAAAGATTATTGTGGCCAAGCATCCGGGGCGAAATTCGTTATTTGACACCTTGTTTATCCTTCAAAACATGGAAATCCCGAAAATTGAAGTCCCCGGTTTGAAGATTAAGATGTTCTCCAAAGAGAAGATTCAGCGAACATCGAAATTCGATATCTCGTTAATTGCAAAAGAAGTCGGAAAGAAATTAAGTTTTTCTTTTGAGTATTGTACGGCACTCTTTCAGGAAAAGACCATCCGGCGTTTTATTGTTTTTTTCAAGAATCTGGTGACCAGCGTCGTTAAAAATAAAAATGGGAAAATTTCTAATTTTGATATTATGACCGAAGACGAGAAGCACCGGCTTTTGATTGACTTTAACAACGTTAACAACGTTAACAATTGCGTAACGGATTACCCGAAGGATCAAACCATCCATGAATTGTTTATTGCACAAGCCGAACGCACACCGGACCGAATTGCCCTCATTGATCGGGATGGCCGCGTTTTTTCATATCGACAATTGAGTACTCTATCAGACTATCTGGCATACGCCTTAATCCGACGCGGTGTCACCCCTGAAACCATTGTCGGATTGGGTGTGGAACGCTCGGTTGAAATGATCGTTGGAATCCTGGGAATTTTAAAGTCAGGGGCCGGATATTTACCGCTGGATCAAGATCTTCCCCGGGAACGGATCGACTTTATGATTCGCGATAGCGGTGCCCGAATCGTATTAACCATCAATGAGATCCGATCGGCGGTAAACGCCGATACTCAACCTTCTTCAGTTTCCGAAAAATTTCCGACCCATTCCGTTAATGGTCATCAAAACAAACAGGAAAATCTCCTTTATATTATCTACACGTCCGGGACAACCGGCAGACCCAAGGGTGTGATGTTGAAACACCGGAATCTGATCAATTTGATTCATGACCAATATCGTCATTCTTCAATTGATTTTAGCCGGGTGCTGCAATTTGCAGCCATCGGTTTTGATGTCTCATTCCAGGAAATTTTTTCCGCCCTTCTCGCCGGAGGTGCATTGGTTTTAATCGATAAAAAAAATCGCTTCAATGTGAATGCCTTATTATATTGGGTAGACATGCATGGCATCAAAACGCTTTTTTTCCCGACCGCATTCATTCATCTCCTTTCCGGGGAAGAAAGATATCTCGAAAGTATACCGTCTGTTGTTGAGCATATCATTGTTGCCGGTGAACAGTTGATCATCTCCCGAAATTTCCGTCATTTCCTGATCCGGCGGCGTATAAAACTGCATAACCATTATGGTCCATCCGAAACTCATGTGGTCACTACGTTTTGCATTCACCCTGAATTACTGGCTGAAGCCGAAGAACGTCATTTTTCTCCCATTGGAAAACCGACGTCTCATACATCGATTTACATTTTGAGCGTTCACGGAAATTTGCAGCCGATTGGCATTGGCGGCGAATTATTTATCGGTGGCATACAGGTTGGCAAAGGATATTTAAACAATCCCGAATTAACAAGCGATAAGTTTATTACCCCAATTAAAGAGACCCAAACCAAACGTTTTTGCCCCGCTTTTTACAAAAAGCGGGCCGCCGGAGGCGTTCTTTACAAAACGGGCGACCTGGCACGGTGGCTGGAAGACGGGAATATCTTATTTTTAGGCCGAATCGATCATCAGGTTAAGATTCGAGGATTTCGAATCGAATTGGGAGAAATCGAGAGTGAATTGCTTAAACATCCGGGAATAAAGGAAGCGGTTGTCCTGATAAAAGAAAACATGCAAAAAAACGACCGGTATTTATGCGCTTATATTGTTTCCGAACTCGAATTAACCCGGTCGGAACTCCGGGATTTTCTATCCAACTATCTACCGGATTATATGCTACCGTCGTATTTTATCGTTTTGAAACAGATGCCGTTAACCCCGAATGGTAAAGTGAACAAAGTTGCCCTTCCCGAACCGGAAACCCAAATCGATAATCGCTATGTCGCACCAAGAGATGATATTGAGAAAAAATTAGCGCAAATATGGGCCGATATTCTGGGAGCCTCTACCTCGCCGGGTATCGACGATAATTTTTTCGAATTGGGCGGTCATTCCTTAAAAGCCGCGCGTATGACTGCGCGAATATATCAAGCTTTTCATATTAATGTTTCATTGGAAGAGTTATTTAAAAACCCAACCATCCGAGGCTTATCTTCCTTATTCGAAGCGATTCGACTTGCCGGCTGCACGCAGAAAGTGGAAATTGATAACGAGGATATTGAAGAGGTGATATTATGAATGATGGCAAGCCCGGTTATTCGGGTTTGGAGATTGCAATTATCGGTATGGCGGGGCGTTTCCCCGGAGCTAACAATATAGAGGATTTTTGGAACAATTTAAAAAACGGCATTGAATCCATTTCTTTTTTCTCGGATGATGAACTTCGCGCAGAAGGGGTCCACGATCAACTGATTAACCATCCGGCGTATATCAAAGCATCCGCCGTGGTTGAAGGGAAAGAATATTTTGATTCGTCTTTTTTTGGGTATACGCCGCATGATGCTGCGATCATGGAACCGCAGATTCGGATATTCCATGAATGTGCATGGGAAGCCCTTGAAGATGCCGGATACAATCCATTTACCTACGAAGGGTTAATTGGGCTTTACGCCGGTGCATCCACCAGTGTGAATTGGGAGGCCTATAATTCCATATCGGGAACAGTGGCGCCTATTGATATTTTTAATGCCCAACAACTCATGTGCAAGGATTATCTGACCACGCGCATATCGTACAAATTGAATCTGAAAGGAATCGCAGTATCCGTTCACACCGCATGTTCAACTGCCCTGGTTGCCATTCACATGGCGTGTCGCGGATTGTTAACCGGTGAATCCAACCTGATGATTGCCGGAGGGGTAAAGATCACCAATTTCCTTAAATCCGGGTATTTCTACCAGGAGGGAATGATATTTTCTCCGGACGGGCATTGCCACGCATTTGATGCCCAGGCAAAAGGTTCGGTGCAAGGGGAAGGGGCCGGTGTCGTGGTATTGAAACTCTTAAAACATGCCCTTACCGACCGCGATCATATTTGGGCCATTATCAAAGGAACGGCAGTCAATAACGATGGCTCCAGAAAGATGGGATTTTCTGCGCCCAGCTCCGATGGACAGGCCGATGTGATTCGAATGGCCCTGAAGATGTCCCGCGTGGAACCTCAGAGTATCGGTTATATTGAAACCCACGGTACTGCGACGCCTCTGGGAGACCTCATCGAAGCCGAAGCCCTCACATTGGTCTTTGGAAAAAGTAAGAGAAAACAATTCGCCATTGGCTCCATTAAAACCAATATCGGTCACCTCGATACGGCCGCCGGAGCGGCAGGTATTATCAAAACCGTATTGGCGTTGAAATACCAACAGATCCCCCCCAGTCTTCATTTTAAAACCCCTAATCCGAATATCGATTTTGATAACGCTCCATTTTACGTGAATACGATTCTAAAACCGTGGGTGAGCGACAACTATCCGCGTCGCGCCGGCGTGAGTTCCTTTGGTGTCGGCGGCACAAACGCCCATGTGGTGCTGGAAGAATATAACGAACAACTAAACGCCCCGGCTTCCCCAAATTCTTCTGATTATCGGTTGATTGTTTTATCTGCGAAAACGCCTCAGGCTCTTGAGCGTATGATCGAGAATTATCAGAACTTTTTTGAGAAAAATAGAGACATCAATTTTTCCGATGTTGCCTATACCCTACAGGTTGGGCGTGCGGTTTTTCATCACCGTGCCATGTTTGTATGCCCGGATATTCAAACCGCGATCGATATTCTTTCATCCCCCGATTCCGGAAAAATCAAACGATTCAGCTTAAGTAAAAGTGGTAAGGCACCTGTGTTTATGTTTTCCGGCCAGGGCACCTGTTATGTCAATATGGGATTGGGCTTGTACCAATCGGTGCCCGTATTCCGCCGGGAAATGGACCGCTGTTTCGAACTGCTCGCATCGATTCGCGGTCATGATTTCAAATCCATCTTATACCCTCCCGAGGGCCAGGAAAACCCGGAGGCCTTGAACCGCCCATCCGTTTCTCAGCCGGTTTTATTGGCGTTTGAATACGCGTTGGCCCGGATGCTCATCCAATGGGGAATCAAACCGGGGCGAATGATCGGTTACAGTATCGGGGAATACGCCGCAGCTTGCCTGGCTGGCGTCTTCTCACTGGAAGATGCATTAAAACTCGTTGCCGTTCGAGGGCAATTGATTGAAGAACTTCCGGTTGGGACCATGATCAGTGTTCCGCTTCCGGAGAACGACTTAATGCCGTTATTGGAGTCATACCCGGAATTATCCCTGGCCGTGGACAACGGGGCCTCATGCATTGTGTCCGGGAAACCGGAAGCCATCGACGCATTTGAAAAAAATCTTAAATCGAAAAAACTTTTATGCATCCGATTAAACATGGTGTTTGCCGGTCATTCCGATCTCATGGACACCGTATTAAGGAAATACGAGCCGGTTATTAACGGAATCCAATTGGAAAAACCCAAAGAACTTTATATCTCTACGGTAACCGGAACCTGGATAAAAAACGAAGAAGCGATTTCACCCGCTTTTTGGCTGGAACATCTTCGCCGTACGGTTCGCTTTTCAAAAGGGTTGAATGTTTTACTTCAAGAAGAAAATACGTTGTTTGTTGAAATCGGACCGGGAAAATCCCTGAGCAATATGCTGCGCCAACATGACCGAAAGAAAGAAGACATGTTGGTGGTGAACCTGGTCAGAGACCGGAGCGAGAATGTTCCGGATTGTTATTATTTAATGGACCGATTGGGTCGGCTGTGGCTGTATGGTCAGTCCATTCATTGGAATGGGATTGATGAACCCGATAAACCGAGTCGGGTATCGCTTCCGACTTATCCATTTGAAAAGATCCGGTATTCTGCGGTCGCAGACACGGTGAAATTGGTTTCGGAATTGAAATTCGGCAGCGGAACCGTACCGGCGGAAAACGAAAAGAAAGAAAAGAATGAATTGGCGGAGAAAAACGCTATAGAGGAAAAAGACAAAGGGAATGAAGACCTTCAACGCGCCGGTTTATTAACCCCTTATCTTGAGGCGAATACTCCCACCGAAGCGGTGATAACCGATATATGGCAGACTCGTTTGGGAATCGGAAAAATCGGCGTTATCGATGATTTTTTCGATCTCGGCGGCGATTCGTTAAAAGGGATGAATCTGCTCACTCAGATTCATAATCGGCTGAATGTCAAAATCACCCTGGATGTTTTCTTCAAATATCCCACTATTCGCGAATTGGCCAAGTATATCGATGGATTGGAAAATTGTTTCAGTGCCAAATTCGAAGCCATTGAAGCCATTGAGAAGAAAGAATATTATGTTCTTTCACCGGGTCAAAAGCGAACCTATATTCTGCAGCAAATGAATGAATCCGGCACCGCTTACAATGAACCGGTCGCCCAGCCGATCAACGAAATCGACATGAACCGTCTGGAGACTGCTCTGAAACGGTTGATTGTCCGGCATGAAAGTTTACGGACATCGTTTATCATGGTCAATGACGAACCGGTTCAGCGGGTTCACGATGACGTGGAATCCCGGATCGAGTATTATGATTGGACGGAAGATTCGAATTCCCCTGATGATCAACGGGATCGAATCTTTAAAACCTTTATTCGCGCCTTTGATTTAGCCAAAGCACCGTTGTTTCGGATGGGGATCATTAAACTAAGAGCGGATGAGTATGTATTGGCAACGGATATTCATCATATCATCACGGATGGGTCATCGCAGAAACTCTTGCAGGAGGATTTCCGGGTTTTTTATGAAGGTAAGCGGTTGGAACCCCTTCGGCTTCAATACAAAGATTATGCCGAATGGTTGAACCGGGACGAGATAAAAAAAGTTTTATCGGACCAGGAATGGTTCTGGAAAGAACAATTTTCAGGGGAAATTCCGGTATTAAATCTTCCCACGGATTTCCCGCGTCCGAAATTCCAGTCTTTTGACGGACATATCACCACCTTTTCACTGGATGAAGAACAAACCCGTCGGTTAAAAACCATTGGTACGCAGGTGGGCGCGACCCTCTACATAGTTTTGCTTACTGTTTTTAATGTCTTGTTATCCAAACTGAGTGGCCAGGACGATATCACGGTCGGAACGCCCATTGCCGGGCGTCGGCATGTGGATTTGATGCCCATTACAGGCATGTTTGTCAATACCCTGGTGATGCGAAATTTTCCGGTAGGTTCGATGGGTTTTAATGATTTTCTGCGTGACGTCAAGCAGCGGACATTGAATGCGTTTGAAAACCAGGAATACCCGTTTGAAGAATTGGTGGAAAAGATAGAGATTAACCGTGACCTCAGCCGGAATCCCTTATTCGACGTGATGGTTGCTCTCATGAATCAGGCGGAATTCCGGGTCGAAACCCGAAGTGATTCCGCATTTAAAGGTTATGGGCATACCACCTCCAAATTCGATATTGCGTTTTACTGCACCGAAATCCTGGATCGAGTGGATTTCATGCTCGAATATTGCACCGCATTATTTAAAGAAGAAACAATCGGAAGGTTCATCGGTTACCTCAAAACCGTCGTTGATGCCATTGGTGAAAACCCGGAACAGGAAATCGGAAAAATCGATATTCTGCGCGAAGAAGAGAAAGAAAACGTATTGAATATGGCGATGGGGAGAGTCCAAATCGATGACATACCGTCGATCGATTCATGGTTCAGGAGTCAGGCTGAACAAGCTCCGGATCATGTGGCTGCGGTTGGCCCGAATATCGAGACGCTGTATGCAGTATCTCCCCAAATCACCTACCGGGAATTGGATCAGCGATCCGATCAATTGGCGTGGGCGTTAAAAGAAAAAGGTGTGAGGAACGATTTCATTGTCGGATTAAAGGTTGAGCGTTCGCTGGAAATGATCATTGGCATTTTAGGAATTTTAAAAGCCGGAGGAGGGTATTTACCGGTAGACTCGGATCTTCCTCAGGAGCGAATCGATTTTATTCTCAATGATAGTCATACCGGCATTGTGCTGACAGCCGAGGAAATCGAGCGCTGCTTGAATTCCAACACTTCTTTTTCTTCTTCTTCTTTTTCTGTGATGGATACCCATAAAGATAGAGATAATTATAGAGATAATCATCGTCGTTTTCTTTATATTATTTATACATCGGGAACGACCGGGAGACCCAAGGGGGTGATGTTAGAGCATCGGAATCTGATCAATTTGATCCGGGATGAATATCAGTATTCATCGATTGATTTTAGCCGTGTGATGCAATTTGCTGCGATCAGTTTTGATGTATCGTTTCAGGAGATATTCTCCACTCTTTTAGCGGGTGGAAGATTGCATCTTATCCGCAAACAAACTCGTGGGGATATGGACGCCCTGTTTCGATCGGTTGAATTGAATGATATCAAAACCCTTTTCTTGCCGACGGCATTCACCAATCTTCTATCGCGGGAGGAAAAATATCTCGAACGCGTACCGTCCGGTGTCGCGCATATCGTTGTTGCCGGTGAGCCGCTCATGATTCCCAGGCGTTTCAGGGAATTTTTGATTCAACGGCAGATCAAACTTCACAACCATTATGGTCCATCCGAAACCCATGTTGTTACGACTTTTTCACTGAATTCCGAACATTTAACAGGAATCGAAGAAACGTATGTTCCTCCCATTGGAAGGCCAACATCCAATACATGGATTTTCATTCTGAGTGCTTATGGGAATTGGCAGCCCGTTGGGATTGCCGGAGAATTGGTAATCGGCGGATCCCAGGTCGGAAGAGGATATTTAAACAACCCGGAATTGACGTTTGAAAAGTTTTCCGGTTTCCGGTTTCCGGTTTCCGGTAACAAGGTGGCCGCTAACCCGTTTCCGGTTTCCAGTAATCTTTCACACAATAAAAAAGACCTTAATCTTTCCAAAAATAAAAGTTTTTGGCCCCACCTTTTTTCAAAAAGGTGGGCCGCCGGAGGCATTTTTTACCGAACCGGTGATCTGGCGAAGTGGCTCGACGATGGAAACCTTGCTTTTTTAGGACGGATTGACCATCAGGTTAAGATCCGGGGATTTCGCGTTGAGTTGGGTGAAATCGAATCCTTGTTAATGAACGTTGAGGCAATCACGCATGCTGTGGTGATGGTCGCCGAAGACGGAGCAGGTCAAAAATATATTACCGCTTATATCGTACCCAAGGATACCACTCAATTGCAAAACATCGATATTTCCGGTTTGAAGCAGTTGCTTTCACGCAAATTACCGGAATACATGGTTCCCACTCACATTGTTCCGCTCCAAAAAATTCCGCTTACGAGTCATGGTAAGTTAGATCGGAAAGCACTACCCCGCCCGGAAATATCGGATGATCAATATGAAGCGCCACTGGATGAAACCGAGCGAACAATCGCCGGAATATGGGCTGACGTATTAAAGCTTCCTATGGAATCGATCGGCAGGAATGCCCAATTTTTTCAAATTGGCGGAAATTCACTTAATGCAGTGATGGCGGTTTCCAAAATTCATAAAGCCTTTAATATTAAATTGAGCCTTTCGGAGCTTTTTGAAAATACCTCTATCCGCGACCTTGCTTTTTTAATTCATTACTCCGGAAATACTGATGATCAAAGGAATGAAGGTGACGAAGAAGAATTTATCATATGACAAAGAATGATAGGAACATCCAGGAGATAAACGATGAATGTAGTTGAGTTAATCTCTCATTATGGGGATTTGGGCGTAACGTTTCGTGTGGTTGATAATAATTTGAATATCGGTGCGCCAAGAGGTAAATTAACTCCGGGGCAAATTTCCGAATTACGACGACATAAAGACGAGATTGTTAAATTTTTAAACGATCATCACAAGAAGCAGGAGAATAACCGATCCATAGAACCTGCCGAAGAAAAAGAATATTATACGCTTTCACCGGGTCAAAAGCGGTTATTTATCGTCTCTTTATTCGACAAAGGGGGAATCGGATACAATATGCCTTTTGTTTTAATATTGGAAGGTAAATTGAACAACGCTCGAATGGAAAATATCTTTCATCGGTTGGTGCAGCGTCATGAAAGTTTCAGGACGTCATTTGAAATGCAGCATGATGAACCGGTACAGCGCATTCATCAGACGGTTCCATTTGCCATCGAGTATTACACTCAAACGGGGACGCCGGAAGAAACCATTCACGCGTTTGTCAAGCCATTTGATTTGTCTCAGGCGCCGCTGGTGCGGGTGGGGTTGATCAAAATTGAAGACGAAACACATATCCTGGGTGTGGATATGCATCACATCATATCGGATGGGACCTCGATGGGGATATTCATGCGGGAATTCATGGCCTTATACGGCGGCAGCGAGTTAGCGGAGCCCAGGTTGCGGTACAGGGATTACTCCGAATGGGTCCAGCAGGATAAGCAAGTGGAATCGATCAAGAAACAAGAAGATTACTGGCTGGACGTATTCGCAGGGGATATTCCGCAGTTGAATTTACCATTGGATTATCTACGTCCGACAATCCAGGCGTTTGACGGGAGGCAAATCCTGTTTTTCATCGATAAAGAAGAAATGGATCGTTTGAAAGCGCTGGCATTGAAAGAACACGCCACGCTTTTTATTGTTATGTTTTCCATTTACAATGTTTTATTGTCTCGACTCAGCGGTCAGGAAGATATCATTGTCGGAACTCCGGCCGCAGGCCGGGGCCATGATGATCTTCAGGGCGTCATCGGTATGTTTGTAAACACCCTGGCCTTGCGCAATTTTCCGACAGGTAAAAAAACGTTCCGGGAATTTATGCTGGAAGTAAAGGACCGAACCCTGGCAGCATTCTCCAATCAGGATTATCCTTATGAAGGGTTAGTCGAAAAAGTGGTGAAGGAGAGAGAACCCGGCAGAAATCCATTGTTTGACTCCATGTTTGCGTTTCAGAATGTGGATATACCGGAAATCGAAATTCAGGGAATCCAGTTAAAACATTTTGTTCGGGAAGAGCAGGCTGCCAAATTCGATTTACTGATCGAATTTATGGAAGAAAGGAACCGTCTTTCCTTTTTGTTTAAATACGATACGAAATTATTTCGAAAGGAAACCATTATTCGTTTTTCCGAGTATTTTAAACGCATGGTATCCACGGTGGCTAATGATAATGATATTGTTTTATCGAACATAGATATGATGACCGAAGCGGAGAAACAACGGGTTCTCTTTGATTTTAATCATACTGCATCGGATTATCCGAGGGATAAGACGATTCATGAGTTGTTTCGTGATCAGGTGGAACGGACACCGGATCGCATTGCCGTGATCGATTCGTCATCCCATGGGTTATCCTACCGGGAGTTGGATGAACGATCGAATCGATTGGCGAATGAACTGATCCGAAAAGGGATTGAACCCGATATGATCGTGGGAATCAAGATCGCTCGCTCGATGGAGATGATTGCCGGAATTTTAGGAATATTAAAATCCGGTGCGGCGTATTTACCGATTGAAATCGATTATCCGCAGGAACGCATCGATTATATGCTAAAAGATAGTAGAGCTGCATTGTTGGTTAAAGCCAACAATGAAGAAGATGAGAAGGTGAGAAGTTTAGAAGATCAAAAAGTGCTCTTTTTAGATCCTCTTACCCTCTTACCCTCTTACCCTCTTAATTTTTCTCTTTTACCGGCCACCGTCAACCGTCAACCGGCCACTTCTCTCGCTTATGTCATCTATACCTCCGGTTCCACGGGGAAACCCAAAGGCGTATTAACCATGCATTCCAATGTCACGCGGGTGGTTAAGAACACCAATTACATTGAATTTGGAGCCGAGGATCGGGTACTTCAATTATCCAATTATGCGTTTGATGGCTCGGTATTTGATATTTATGGCGCATTGTTGAATGGTTCGGCGCTGGTATTAATCGATCGCCAAACCGTCTTGGCCGTTGACCGGCTGGCTCATCGAATTCGTCATGAACATGTGACTGTTTTTTTTGTCACTACGGCTTTATTTAACATCCTGGTGGAATTGGAAAAGGAATCTTTGGTCCATGTACGGAAGATTCTTTTTGGCGGTGAGCGGGTATCGGTCGAACATTCACGTAAAGCATTGGCGTTTTTGGGTAAAGGAAAAATCCTTCATGTCTATGGTCCAACCGAAACCACGGTTTATGCGACGTATTATCCGATCGATGCGATTGATGATCAGGCGGCCACCATTCCCATTGGCAGACCATTGGCCAATACCACGATTTATATATTGGATAAACATTTAAACCCGGTGCCGGTGGGTATCGGTGGAGAGCTCTATATTGGCGGTGAAGGCACAGCTCGCGGTTATTTAAATAATCCCGAATTAACAAACGATAAATTTGTTACCCCAACTAAAAATACCCAAACCAAAAGTTTTTGCCCCGCTTTTTACAAAAAGCGGGCCGCCGGAGGCATTCTTTACAAAACCGGGGATCTGGGGCGGTGGTTGGATGATGGAACCATTGAGTTCTTAGGTCGGATCGATCATCAGGTCAAGCTTCGGGGATTTCGAATCGAATTGGGCGAAATCGAAAGCGAATTACTTAAATACAATGGCATAAAAGAAGCGTTGGTATTAATAAAAGAAAACAAACGAAACGAAAATACGCAGGAAACCGACCGGTATTTATGCGCTTACGTTGTTTCCGGAAGCGAATTAAACCGGCCCGAGCTTCGTGAATGTCTATCCAGGCGTTTACCGGAGTACATGATTCCGTCTTATTTTATTCGCCTGGAAAAATTTCCCTTGACATCCAATGGTAAAATCGATATGAAGCAGCTCCCGGATATCGCCATCGATAATATTGACAATGAAGACGAATATGTGGCACCGCGTAATGAAACCGAAGATATCCTGGCGGAAATCTGGTCTGAGGTTCTTGAAATCGATAAATCCAAAATCGGGATCGATTCCGATTTTTTCCATTTGGGCGGGCATTCGTTGAAAGCCGTTCTGATCGCTGCCAAAATCCGGAAGCGGTTTAATTTCGATATATCCATTATGGAGATATTCAAAACCCCGACCATTCGAGGGATCGCCTCATTGTTTAAAGCCATTCAACTCGCGTGCAACCAGGAAATACCCATTAACGAGGATACGGAGGAGGTCGTATTATGAGCATGCTGGATTTATTCTCACGACTAAAGGCGTCAGGTATTAATCTGACCATTGTCGACAATAATTTAAAAATCAATGCACCGAAAGGCGCATTAACCGCTGTTCTATTAAGCGAATTAAAAGAAAAAAAAGAAGAGATCATTCAATTCTTACAGCGTCATGTTCAAAAGCAAGATGAATATTCGTCTATCCCCCGAGCGAATAAAAAAAATTACTATGCCCTTTCATCGGCTCAAAAACGGTTGTATATCCTATACCGGATGGATAAGAACGTGACCGTTTATAATATTCCGGGCATATTGCTGTTAAAAGGTGAATTGGATAAAAAGAAATTGGAAGAGACCTTTAAACGATTGCTCGACCGGCACGAAAGTTTACGAACCACATTTGATATGAAAGACGATGTACCGGTTCAGCAAATCCACGACACCATTGATTTTAGAGTCGACTATCATGAATTAATGAATCGAACACCCGAGGAAGTCGAACAATTTACCCGGGATTTTATTCGACCCTTTGATTTAACCAAAGGACCTCTATTTCGTGTGGGATTGGTCAAAATAAATGATGATGAACATCTCTGGATCGTGGATATGCATCACATTATCTCCGATGGGTTTTCGTTGGGGATATTGATCAAAGAATTTATGGCATTTTATGCAGGCGAAACATTACCCGAACTTCATATCCAATACAAAGATTTCGCCGAATGGCAGCAAAGCGAGAAGCAGCGCCTGGCGATCAAACAACAGGAAGAATTCTGGCTTAAAACCTTTGCCGGTGAAATTCCACTTCTGGATTTACCCACAGACTTCGAACGTCCGGAGATGCAAAGTTTTAAAGGCGATGCGGTTATGTTCACAATCGAGAATCCTCAAGCAGCCGCCTTAAAACAACTGGCTATGAATGTGGAATCCACCTTATTCATGGTGCTCGTTGCCATCTGCAATATTTTATTGTCCCGCTTAAGCGGCCAGGATGATATCGTGATCGGTACGCCTACTGCCGGCCGAAGACATTCGGATCTGGAGGCCCTGATCGGGATGTTTGTGAATACGATTCCATTGAGAAACTATCCCCAGGCGGATAAAACCGTTTCTCAATTGTTGAGAGAGGTCAAAGTCAATACGCTGTCTGCCTTTGATAACGAGGGCTATCAGTTTGAAGAATTGGTCGAAAAACTCGAAATCCCACGCGATACCAGCCGCAATCCTCTATTTGTCGTTGTATTTGCGTTACAAAATTTGGATATCCCGGACATTGAGATTCCCGGTTTAAAATTAACCCCATACCGAAACACGGAAGACAGCGCAAAGTTTGATTTGCATTTCGGGGCCAATGAGGGATCGGACGGTTTGACTGTGAATATCCAATACTGTACCGCCTTATTTAAGGAAGAAACCGTTCAGCGATTTGCCCGTTATTTTAAGCAAATTGCCAAACGCATCATCGACAACGTCAATATCAAAATCGAAGATATCGACATCATTCCGGAAGAGGAGCGAGCGGCGTTGATCGATGATTTCAATCATACGGATACGCCTTACCCCCGAAACATGACCTTGAATGAACTGTTTGAAGAACACGTCGCCAAAAATCCGGGTCAGGTGTCGCTGATTTTAAGTGAAGACGGAAAAGACGACAATCATCGACTCTCAATCACGTATAAGGATTTGAAACACCGAACCGACCGACTGGCCGACGAATTAAAAGAAAAAGGCGTGGTTCCCGGGTCGATTGTCGGCCTGAAAGTTCAGCGAAGCATGGAAGCGGTCACCGCTGTACTCGCGATAATGAAAGCAGGCGGTGCTTTCTTACCCATTGATCCCGATTACCCGCAAGACCGCGTGGATTACATGTTAAAAGACAGCGGCGCTGTATTATTGGTTACGACCAACCCTGAAGAGAACGGGTTCTCTTTAGATCCTCTGAACCTCTCATCTTCACAACCTCTTAACCTCTTACAGCCGGCCACCGGCTACCGGCCACCGGCCGCTTCCGTGGCTTATATCATCTATACTTCCGGTTCCACCGGCCAACCCAAAGGGGTGATGATCCGTCACTCCAATGTCATCAATTATATTTCCTGGGCCATCAGACAATATGTCAGAGAAGAGGTGGATCGCTTTCCGTTATTTACGTCCCTGTCCTTTGATTTAACCATCACCTCGATTTTTACGCCTCTGTTATCCGGAAATGCCATCGTGGTTTACGGCGGATCAAATAAAGAATCATTGATTGAAAAAGTTATTACCGACAATCAGGTCGATATCGTTAAATTGACCCCGTCGCATTTACGATTGCTAGTCAACGCATGGAAGGATAAAACACCCAAAAAGGAAAAAATAGACTCCCGCATCAAACGGTTTATCGTGGGCGGCGAGGCACTGGAAACATCGTTAGCCAGAGAGATGACCCATATCATGAAAAATCCTCCGGAAATTTACAATGAATACGGCCCTACCGAAACCACGGTGGGTTGTATGATCTACAGGTACGATCCGGACAATGACCAACGACCGTCCGTTCCGGTTGGAATTCCCTCTGCCAATGCCCGAATCTATTTACTAGACAAAAATCATCAACCCGTTCCCATCGGTGTCCCCGGAGAAATGTATATTTCCGGTGCCGGCGTTTCATCCGGCTATCTCAACCGCCCGGCATTAACCCGGGAACGGTTTATCTCCAATCCGTTTATTCCCGGAGAACGAATGTACAAAACCGGCGACCTTGCGCGGTTTATCGATAAAGGAAATATCGAATATATCGGCCGCGTGGATCAGCAAGTCAAAATCCGCGGGTTCCGAATCGAACTGGGGGAAATCGAAAACAAATTACGGTCGTACCGCAAACATCCGCCGATTAACGTCTCCTTTCATGACGATATCTTTGAAGAATCCAACCACATCGCGCGATGCCGCACCTGTCTCCTCCCGGCCAATTACCCCAACATTCAACTGGATGAGGACGGCGTCTGCCACACCTGCCGGGAATATCAAGCCTACAAAACCGAAGTGGACCGGTATTTTAAAACCGATGCGGACTTTGACCGGCTCATCGAAGGCGTCAAAAACGCCGAACGCGGAAAATACGATTGTCTGCTTCTGTTCAGCGGTGGTAAAGACAGTACCTATGTGTTATACCGGCTCATCGATATGGGATTGAAGGTATTGACGTTCACGTTCGATAACGGGTATATTTCCGATGCGGCATTTGCCAACATCAAAAAAACAACCGCTGCTCTCGGAGTGGATTCGTTGATTTGCAAAGCCGAAAACATGAATCGCATCTTTGTCGAGAGTTTGTATTTCAATCACAATGTGTGCCACGGATGCTGGAACGCGTTGAATACCCTCGGGGTAAAAGTCGCCCATGAAAAGGGAATCAACTTAGTCATATCCGGTTTGTCTCGCGGCCAGATTTTTGAAATGAGACTCGAAGGCTTATTCGAACGCGGGATCTTTTCGGAAAAAGAGATCGAAGAGAACCTGTTGATTTTCCGTAAAACATTTCATTCCAAGAGCAACCGTTTCGGCCGCTTACTCGATATGGAACTGGCCGAGGATCTGGTGGAACAAATCCAATTTGTCGATTTCTTCCGCTATTTTAATGTTTCGGTCAAAGAAATCAGGGAATACCTGAACCAAAAAGGCTGGGTTCAACCCGTTGACACAGGGTTCTGTTCCTCCAACTGCATCATCAATGATGTGGGGATCTATGTGTTCCAGAAAGAACGGGGTTACCACTTTTACGCCGCACCGTTAAGCTGGGATTGCCGGTTGGGTGTCATCTCCCGGGAACAGGGATTGCGGGAAACCACCTTTGAAGGGGACCTGGAATCCGTGGACCGGATCCTCAAGGAAATCGGTTATTATCAGTCACCGGTAAAAGATGTGATTGTCATCGATAATCAAAACGCCGAAGGTGAGAAATTCCTGTCTGCTTATATCGTATCGGATGAACCGTTAACCATCACCGAATTAAGAGACTATCTGGTTTCTCAACTGCCGGATTACATGGTTCCGTCGCAATTTATTCAGATCGATCACATACCGTTAACGCCCAACGGTAAATTGGATCGCAAAGCCCTTGGCCGCAGCGGCAAACAATTGCAATCGGAGCGAGCTTACGTTGCCCCTGAGAATGAAACCGAAGAAAAACTCGCCGCGCTATGGGCGGATATTCTCGACGTGGAAAAAGTCGGCGTGGAATCCAATTTCTTTGAACTCGGCGGCAACTCGTTAAGCCTGATCAAGATGAATTCCAAACTTAACCAGGTATTTGATAAAGATATCCCGGTCGGCAGTCTGTTCCGCTTAACCACGATCCGAGCCCTTGCAAAATACCTTCAAGATGAAGAGATTAACCTCCAGGTTAATGAGGCGGTTCTGGATCAATCCTTAAACACCTTTGACGAAACATTGAGTTTGCTGGGAGGCGAATAAATGGATAAACGCTCGGGTAAGCCGGAGTATTCGGGACTTGAAATCGCGGTTATCGGTATGGCGGGACGCTTTCCCGGCGCCAGAAATATCAACGAGTTTTGGGAAAACTTGAAAAATGGGGTCGAATCCATTACCTTCTTTTCGGAAAAGGAACTCAATCAAAGCGGACTCAATCAAACGATAATCGATGATCCCAATTTCATCAACGCCTATGGAAAATTGCATGGCAAAGACTATTTCGATTCGTCATTCTTCGGATACGTTCCCGAAGAAGCGCTGGTCATGGACCCGCAGATGCGATTGTTTCACGAGTGCGTGTGGGAAGCCCTTGAAGATGCCGGTTATCCTCCCGATACCTACGATGGTTTAATCGGTCTTTATGGCGGTGCCGGTCCCGGTTTTTTTTGGGAAATCTATGCGGCTGCTTTTGCCAGCGACGCGATCGACTCGTTCTCTGCCAACCAATTGAGAAATCGGGATTACCTTTGCGCTCGAATATCCTATAAGTTAAATCTCAAAGGCCCTGCCGTATTTGTTCAAACCGCATGCTCCACCGGGTTGGTGGCGGTTCACCTGGCATCCCGAGGACTGCTGACCGGTGAAACCCATATCGCTCTTGCCGGAGGAATCACATTAAATTCGTCGTGTCCTTCGGGGTATATTTACCAGGAAGGCATGATTTATTCGTCAGACGGACATACCCGGACCTTCGACGCCAAAGCCAAAGGCACGGTCGGCGCAGAAGGCGCCGGCGTGGTGGTGTTAAAACTCCTCAAACACGCGCTGGCCGATCAGGATCATATCTGGGCCATTATTAAAGGAACCGCAATTAACAACGATGGACTTCGGAAAGTCGGATTTTCTGCCCCGAGTCCCGACGGCCAGGCCGAAGTGATTCGCATGGCCCTCAAGATGTCCCGCGTGGATCCTCAGACCATCGGTTATATTGAAACCCACGGCACAGCAACGCCTCTCGGTGATGTGATTGAAATGGAAGCCCTGAATCTTGTCTTTGGGAAAGGAAAAGAAAAACGCTGCCCGATCGGTTCGGTTAAAACCAATATGGGTCACCTCGACGCTGCCGCAGGTTCCGCAAGTCTGATTAAAGCCGTTCTGGCTTTAAAATACCGCCAAATTCCGCCCAGTCTCCACTTCCAAACGCCAAACCCGAATATCGATTTTAGTTCATTTTATGTGAATACCGCTTTGCAAGAGTGGATATCCGACGGGGATCATCCGCGCCGCGCCGGAGTGAGTTCATTTGGCATTGGCGGCACCAACGCGCATGTAATATTAGAAGAATTCCAGGGGCTCTTTTTGAAAAAGCCGCCCCTGGACCCCGCAAAAACGTTTGGTTTTGGGTTGATGATTTTTTCGGCGAAAAGTCATTCGGCATTAGATCGCATGATTGGAAATTTTCATCACTTTTTTGAGAAGAATCAAGAGATCGCTATCGAGGATGCAGCTTACGCCCTTCAACTGGGGCGCTCATCTTTTCCCCACCGCGCTTTCTTTGTGTGCAAAGACGCCGACGACGCCCGGAAGATTCTTTCAGCTCCCGCATCCGGAAAAATCAAACGCTTCTCGATTCCCAAAAAGGGAAAGCCCCCGGTCTTTATGTTCTCCGGTCAGGGCACGTATTATATTAACATGGGACTGGAACTCTACCAGTCCCAGGATCCTTGTGTCGCGGTTTTTCGACGCGAACTGGATCGCTGTTTTGAACTGATTCAATCCGAGAATGATTTTAAAGCGATTCTCTTTCCCGAAAAAGGAAAGGAAGAACCCGAAGCCCTGAACCGAACGTCTATTTCCCAACCGCTTTTATTTATGTTTGAGTACGCCCTGGCCAGTATGTTAATCTCCTGGGGAATCAAGCCCGGTGCCATGATCGGTTACAGCACGGGCGAATACACGGCTGCCTGCCTGGCCGGGGTTTTCTCACTGGAAAACGCCTTAAAACTGGTAGCCCTGCGCGGTCGATTGGTCGAAGCCCTTCCCACTGGCGCCATGCTCAGCGTTCCTTTAACCGAAAACGAACTTCTGCCCATGTTAAAATTCCATCCGGAACTCTCACTGGCTGTAGATAACGGCTCTTCGTGTGTGGTTTCCGGAACACCGGAAGATATCAGCGCATTTGAAAAAGAGATGAAAGCACAAAAGCGGTTGTGCATCCGGTTAAACGTTACCCATGCGGGCCACTCGCGTATTCTGGAACCGATCGTTGAGATTTATGAAGCAGCAGTTCGCGAGGTGAAGCCGCAAACGCCGAGTGAACGTTATGTGTCAACGGTTACCGGTCAATGGATCACCGATGCGCAAGCCACGGATCCCGGTTATTGGGCTCAGCATATCCAAAGCCCGGTGCGTTTTTTCAAAGGGCTGGATGTGTTGATGGGCGAGGATTATTCCATGTTTATCGAAATCGGACCGGGAAAATCCTTAAGCAATTTTGCCCGCCAGCATCCGGGAAAAAAAGAAGGCGTTTTAATTGCCAACCTGGTCCGGGACATGAATGAGACGGTTTCGGACATGTATTACTTAATGGACCGGCTCGGCCGCATGTGGCTCTATGGTCAGAGTATCGATTGGAAGAGGTTTTATGGAGAGAAGAAAAAGCATCGCATGTCTCTTCCGACATATCCGTTTGAAAAGATCAAGTATCCGACATTTGCAAATATTAATAAGTTGCTATCCGATTTAAATACCACGCTGGGAAAGGATAAATTCGGTAAAAACGAAACTTATGGAACGGTTATTTCCTCCGAAGGGTCTTACAAAGCCGAACGTCCGGAATTGGTCACGCCGTATGTGGAACCTTCAACACTCACGGAAAAGGAACTGGTTTTGATGTGGGAGAATTTTTTCGGTGTGGGAAAAATAGGAATCATCGACGACTTTTTTGAACTGGGTGGGGATTCCTTGA
>JBLMYT010000119.1:0-77416 GCA_050258455.1 Candidatus Omnitrophota bacterium
AAACCTGCCCCATTAATCTTTTAAAATAAGAGATAAACCGGTCAATGGTTTTCGAAACAAACAATTTCGTACAATAATCAAATGTAAAAAATAATCGGTCTCCATAATCCAAAGCGGTTAAGGTTAAATCAAATTTGGAAGTTCCTTTCCGGTGGTTGGACTCAACTGGCCCGCGATCCGTTTTAATTACGCGATCCTCACGGCTCAAAAAATTATACATCACATCAAAGACCGGATTGCGCCCGATATCCCTGATTACCGATAGGTGATCCACCAAATCTTCAAACGGATAATCCGGATGATCATAGGCACCCAATGTATGAGATTTAAGTTCTTCGATAAATTCTTTATAATCCATCGCCCCCCGTGGGAAATACCTCAACGCCAATGTATTGACAAACATACCGATAATTTGCTCAAGGTCGGCGTGACGCCTCCCGGCAATGGCTGTTCCCACAACGATATCGTCCTGCCCACTTAACCTGGAAAGCAAAATCGTTAATACTGACAATATTAACATATAAGGGGTAACCCCCAATTCAGTGGCCAAACGCTTTAACGCTGCGGTCTCTTCGGAACTGAATCCGAATTCCACCGTGCCACCTTGAAAACTCTGCAAAACAGGCCTGGGATAATCGGTCGGAAGTTCCAGTACCGGGATTTCATCCGAAAACCGATTTAACCAATAATTTTCTTGCTCTTTGATTCGGGTATGCTGAATTTCACTGTTCTGCCACACGGCATAATCTTTATACTGAAGATGAAGCGGAGATAGTTCTCCTTTCCCCGAATATAAGGCATCAAATTCTTTTCCCAATATTTCTTGCGATACCCCGTCGGTAATGATGTGATGCATATCGATAACAAGCACCCGGCTCGATGATCCGATCCCCACATGATTGACCCTCAAAAGCGGGGCGACACTTAAATCAAAGGGCCTGGTAAACCCCGAAATTAATCGTTCAGCCTCCTCTTCGGTTGTTTCATACCATCCAATCGAAAAGTCGACCTTATCGTAAATCCGCTGAACCGGTTCTTCACCAATCGTTATAAAGGAAGTTCTCAAACTCTCATGCCGTTGGATTAGCCGCTTAAAAACCGATTCCAGTTTTTCTTTTTCAATATTTTCCGAAAGAGGGATAACCGAAGGCATATTATAGCTGATGTTATCGACAACCATATGCTGCAACACATATAACCGTTTCTGGGCTGACGACAAGATATAATATTCTCTTTCTTCCACAGGCTCGATCGAGACGAAAATATTTTTCTCCATCCTTTCAATTATTTCTGCAAGGCCTTGTATGTTGGGGTTACTAAAAAACTCCGTCAACGGCACGTCAACATTGAGTGCTCTATGGATCAGGGATATCAATGAAACCGCCTTTAATGAATCCCCCCCTAACTTGAAAAAATCGTCATAAATCCCAACCGTTTCAATGTGGAAGAAATTTCGAAATATTTCCGAGAGCGCTTGCTCGATCTCCGTCCGGGGTGCCGTATAAGCCACATTGATATCGGGCCTCGGTTTCAACGCCATCGGCAGGGTTTCCGGCAATTGGGCGGGCTTACCCCTTCCCCCGGATTCCGATGGACCATCGAGAAAGGCGGGGCGGACGTTCACCCAATACCTTTTCCCTTCGAATGGATAAACGGGCAACACCAAACGCTGCCCGGGGAAAAGAGATGAAAAATCGATGGGGATACCCCCGATATAAAGCCGCGCGATGGATTCGAGAAGCATTTTTTCGTCATCGTCCCTTCCATAAGAATCCAGTACATGACAATCGCCATATCGCTCAAGCGTTTGACGGGTGATTTGGCCCAATATATTTCCAGGACCGATTTCCAGGTATACTTTCTGGCCTTTTTTCGCATACATCACCTGGATGTTCTCGATGACTTTATCCTTATTAAACGTATTTTCTTTACCATTATCAGAACCGCATAAACTTAATGCTTCATCGAGTTTCATACTCCCGGAAATGACTTTCGAGACGTACTTTCCGATGCCGAACCCCAGGACAAACGCCGGCCTTATCCCCGCGTCCATCCATAACCGGGCCAGTGCGTATTGGAAAGCAAAAGACAGGACCCTCGAAGAGGTTTCCATAGGCAAAATCGTCAGACATTCGTTCATATACGCTTCAGCCAGAAAACCTTTACCCAAAAAATTCCGAAAAATTCTTTCCGGCATGGCGCTACAGTCAGAGAATAGGAACACGGCACTCGATTCTTCGCGGCTTGCCCGTTTGACATCAGTGCGAAAAAAGATCTCCCCACCGTTGACATTCGCCTTATCTTCAAGAAACGAAGCGTTCGTTAAATGCTCGATTAACCGATTCTTACCTTTAAAAACCAAAGCCAGCCTGTATTCATATTGCCCCCTCCCCGTATTCTGAGTGAAACAAATATCATGAATATCCTCATGAGGGTTGTTGGATATATAATCTTTAATCGCTTGGCATAGTTTAGCAAGGGATGTTTTCGATTTTGCAGAAATTGTGATGATATTGGAATGTTCCCCATAGGATTCCGCCGGATACGGACGAGGGGGAGGTGCTTCAATGACCGCATGACAATTCGTGCCACTCATGCTAAAGGAGCTAACCCCGGCCCGCATGGGCCTATTCTCGATCGTTTCCCATTCCCGTAACCGGGTATCGATAAAAACCGGGCTATTTTGGAAATCGATATAGGGATTCGGTTTTTCAAGATGAATCAGGGGCGGTACGTGTTTGTGATTCATGGCCAATATGACTTTAAGAAGGCTGGCCATCCCGGAGGCATGATTCAAATGACCGATATTTGTTTTTACCGAACCGATCGAGCAACATTCTTTTTTGTTCGTATATTTTGCGAAAGCATCCGTAATACTTTTAACTTCAAATACATCTCCGATCGGGTTCGCCGCACCGCTGGCCTCGATATAGGACAACGTGTCCGGAGTGATCCGGGCATTATCCCATGCCTGCTGCATAACGTCACAAAGGGCTTCGATACTCTGGCCGGAAACCGTCGGAGGTCTTCCGCCATTCTGATTAATCGCAGTTCCCTTGATGACGGCAAAAATGATATCTTGATCTTTTAACGCCATATGAAGGGGTTTTAACAGGATGGCCCCCATTCCTTCACCCCCGACGATCTCTCCTGCCAAATGATCGAATACTCGACAGCGATTGAACGAAGAGCTAACCTCTTCATTTCCACCCAATAACGCATAGATATTGATCGCCCCGACGAGTGCCATCGCACACTCATTGCGCCTAAGGCTTTCACATGCCACATGCAAGGCCGCCAAAGTAGAGGAGCACGCCGTATCGATCATCAAGGACGGCCCCCGTAAATCGAAAACATGTGATATCCTCCCGGCACCAATTGCCGGTATTAACCCCGGTTCCGATAACCTGGAAGAATCACCCCGGTAAAAAAACAGCCTATAATTGCTATTGGAACTGGCGATAAAGACTCCGGTGCGCGTATTGGCCATTTTACTACCACCGTACCCACCGGATTCAAAGGCTTCATAAACGACTTCCAATAGAAGCCGCTGGGATGGATCGATAAATGGCGATTCCTCCTCCGGAATACCAAAAAAATTGGCATCAAATCGACTGATGTCATCCAAATATCCAAGATCAGGAAAATGGACCGACTCATTACCCGAAAAAGCGCGCAAATCGGAAAGCCTCGATTCCGGGACTTTCGCGATACAATCTTTCCCGTTCTTTAAATTCTCCCAGAATTCTTCCAGGTTTTTGGCCAGCGGAAATCGTCCCGACATACCAATCACCGCGATATCGGTGTTCAAGCGATCATCGGTTGTGTTTTCTATCGTTAACGTCATCTTCTTTCTCCAGGATCAAGAAAATACCCATAAAATAATAACTAAAGCTCGACTTGTTCCAATTGTTCGGATATATTATTAATATACGGGTAATCCGGCATCCCGATATGGGGTGTGGCAAACTTGCTTTTCATTGCCTCCAATTTTTCCTTCCATAGTTGGGCGTCGCTTTCTCGTCCCATACTCCTGTATATGTTTACCAGTTGGACCATACATACGGTTTCGACTAACTCGGAAAAGCCATCGATCGAAGGTAGTTTCATCGCTTTTTCGAAACAATTCGTCGCTTCATCATGCAATAAAAGATGCTGGTTGCATTTCCCCATACAATACCAATAGTCAGCCATCCATTCGATCGGATGAGTCTCTAATACGGATAACGATTTTTTGAAATGGCCGTATTTGAAATAATTCTGGGCGAGATATAAAATAAAAACGGGGTTATCCGGTTCCCGTTTCAAAATTTTTTCGGCATCCTTGAGCAATTTCCTCGATGAAATAAAATATCTCTTTTCTCTCAGGTGCATAAAATCCTTAAAATTTTTAAATTTTTCAGAATAAATGATCGCATCCGCTGCCCTGACTTTCGTAAGCTGTTGGGGGCGGGAAGAAAAATCGAAAAACACATATTCATTAGACGCGGCATAGGCCCTGTCCCGCGCAATCCAAACCCCCGGGTGTTCCCCCTGGATCATCAATGCAGAAACTTGGGAAACAAATCGATTCAGGGTGGCCTGGCCCAGGAATGTTCGGTCCTCAACCCCGGGCTGCACCATATCCCTCAATATTCGAAAGGCATCCTCCATGGTCCTGGGATTTTGGGACATCAATGTTTTGAGCCGTTTATATCGGGGGTCGCAAAAATTTCCATTGTATACGGTACCCCATTGTTTATTGTATTTTTGAAATAACGGGTGAATATAGGTATTGGTATTAAATAAAATTCCATTGGTTGCGTTCGTGACGGTCACACCGATCGGGGCCACCTCAAAGAGTTTAAAATCCTGATCCGCCTTAGAGCTAATCAATAAGGCGTCATTTCTATCGAAACCAGCTTTAATATTATATATTTTTTTAATATCTTCAAAGTTTTTTCCGTACCTTAATATCTCGGTTTCGATCACATCGGTCGAAACGATCTTGGACGCACGCTTCCCTCGATAAAATCTCCCGGTTAGCCCGATCGATATTCCATGACTATTCATTCCAAATTCGAGACCGACTAAATACCCGGGGACTCCAATAATAAAAAATGAATCGCCATTCTCATCCTCATGCTGCTGAAAATAAATCAAATCGATAAATTTCTCTACAACGACCCAATCCAGGTTTTTCCCATGGTATATGTTTCCATCTTCTCCATGAAAGGCGAAGGAAAAACAGGATTGTTCTTTTTCCTTTACATTTCCGTCATTCGATTCATTCGGCTCATCGCTAATGAGATTCATAAATTTCAAATAAAACGGAGCCATTCCGGCTCCTTTCGCCATTCCCTCCAATTCGCGGATCAACCATGCCGGGTATTTACTCATCTGCATCTTTAATTTTTTTCTATAAAAAAGAAAAAGGAACGGTTTGATTAAAAACTGAATTCGACACAATAACCACTTGGCGAATAGCGGAATATTTTTATTGGTGTTTATCAAAAAGGAAAGATAAGTCGCAAACACTTGTTTTATTTCTTTTGAAAGAAGCTTACCGAATTGAATGCCTCTCTCATAATCATCCCCTTTAACATAAATTTTTGTAATATTTCCGATTTTCTGTTTCCAGCCCTCTCGGAAATAAAAAACGTTTTCTTCGCGTCCCACGTCATGATTATCGTTATGATTATCGTTCATTGATCTCCTCCATATGACGTTTAATCGATCGATAACTCAACGATCAAGTCTTCATCTTCGTCGTTATCCATGTCTTCTTCTCTGTCTATATATTTAGCCAATTTATGGATAGTCATATACTCATACAAATCGACCATTTTGAGTTTACCCGGGAATTCTTTTTCAAGATTATCGAATAAATTGGGAATTAAAAGCGAATGACCTCCCAATTCGAAAAAATTATCATGTATCCCGATATGATCAAGTTTAAGGGTTTTTGCCCATAAACCGGCAATGATCTTTTCAGTCACTGTGTCAGGCGCGACGAACGCATTCCTGGCCAGAGCGCCACCCGGCTCGGGCTTGGGTAATTGTTTCCGGTCCACTTTTCCGCTGGGTAAAAGAGGGAGTGCATTTAACGGGACAAAATACACAGGTATCATATATTCGGGAAGTTGTTCGGACAATCTGAGTCTCAGTTCATTGAGATCAATTTCCGGCTTGTCTTTTTTAGGAACCACATAGCTGCACAGATACCGCCCCATGGTTTCATCGTCACACACCATAATTAAGGCATCACTGAAGTGACCGGTTTCCATCAGGCAATTTTCGATTTCTCCCAATTCGATTCGAAAACCCCTTATTTTTACCTGATTGTCGATTCGCCCCAAGAATTCGATATTCCCATCCGGAAGCCAATATCCCACATCTCCGGTTTTATACAATCGCACGCCTTTCTCCTGCCTGAACGGATCCTCTCTAAAAACCAGTTTGGTTTTTTCATCATCGCCCAAGTATCCTCGCCCCACGCCGATTCCCGATACACAAATTTCACCTTTGACCCCGACGGGGCACAGATTCATATGGTTGTCAACGATATAGATTTTCATGTTATGGACCGGTTTACCGATGGGTATTCGATACCTCTCCGGCAACCGATCCATGATATAATGCGTGATATCATCGGATGCTTCCGTTGGCCCATAGGCATTGACCATCCGTATATCCGGATATTGGGCAAACCACCGTTTCACAAGAATTGGCTTGACTTCCTCACCGGTAACCAGGAGATATCGAATCGCCAACGGCAAACTCCCGGGTTTTTCGACTGCCTCCAGAAAATCCAGGGCCACCGACAGGTAAGTAGGAACCACCTCGAGTATGGTGATTTGATCCGCGATTACCCAATGTAAAAATAATTGCGGGGTTCGAATGATATCATCCGAATAAATCGTTACATTCCCACCCGGGATTAACGCAGAAAAGAACTGCCATACGGAGATATCGAAGGTATGAGACGCATTTTGGGCCACAACACTTTCTTCTGTCATCCGAAGGTCCCGGATTTTCACCATCATATGATTCATCATTCCGGCCTGTTCCACCATCACGCCTTTGGGTTTTCCGGTCGAACCGGACGTGTAGATAATATAAGCCAGATTGTTCATATTCATGTTCGAGCCACTCACCGGCTGAAAGTCTTTCGAATCCGTATCCGAAAGACTTTCGGTTTCAGGCAATCGGAGAATCGTTCCCTCGAATGCCTCTTGGAGTTCGGGGACGGCATGGGTATCGGTTGAGAGTAAAATTTTCGTTTTCGAATCCGTTAGAATTCCCAATATCCGCTGCTCAGGGAATCGAGTGTCTATGGGGATATAGGCCCCACCCGCGATCCAAACCGCCAGTATACTTTCCATCATGATGACGGAGCGATCCATAAGGATCCCGATGGTTTCATCCGGTTGAACGCCCAACCCGTTTAATTTCCGGGCCAGGTGCTTTGCCCTTCGATGCAATTCGCCATATGTAATCGCGGTACTTCCTCTCCCACTTTCCCTGCTTATAACCGCCATCCGGTCAGCATGCCTCTCCGAATGGGATTCGACAAAATGGTAAAGCGCTTTATCCGGGCGATAACCGGTATCGGTATCATTAAAATCGATGAGAATCTGCTTTCTTTCGGATTCCGACAACAGGTTCACCCTGGAAATACCGGATTGGGGAGACGCTGCCACAACGTCAAGAATGTTCAGGTAATGGGTCACCATTCGCTCCATGGTTTCACGCTTAAACAAGTCCGCGCAAAATTCGACATCACCCCGGATATGGTCCCCCACGTGAAGGATATCCAGGTATAAATCGTATTTACTCACCACGTAACTTTTTTCAAACGCGTCGAATGTCAACGAACGAAGGGAGGACGACGATCCCGACTCCGATCGATCGATCGTTTGATACACCATTAGGATATCGAAAACCGGTGAACGTCCCGGGTTTCGCTCCACGCTTAATTCATCGACCAGTTTATCGAACGGATAATCCTGGTTATCATAGGATTGTAACATCGTCCGTTTGATACGTGTCAACACGTCCTCGAACGTCATTTCACCCGTAATCGTATCGCGAAGCGCAAGTATATTCACAAAGTAACCGACGATTTTTTCCATCTCGACGGTCGATCGTCCTGAAATGAGGGTGCCAATGATGATATCTTCCTGCTGGGTATATCGGAATAACAACACTTTGAACGCGGCTGTAAGGATCATAAATAATGTGGAAATTTGTTTCCTGGCCATTTGATTTAACCGCTGAACCAAATTCGCATCCATGATAAACGAGACACGATCGCCCCTGGAGCTTTGAATGGAAGGACGAAGGAAATCCGTACTAAGGTCGAGCACTGGGAGTTCACCCGCTAATTTTTCGTGCCAATAATTCTTCTGATCGATCAACCGGTCTTCAGCCAGTACGACACTTTGCCAATGGGCAAAGTCTTTATATTGAAACGATAACGGGGGCAAATCAGAGTCCAAATGATTTTTCAACTGATCGTAATAAAACGAAAATTCTTTAATCATCAACGCGATCGACCAGCCATCGGATATGATGTGGTGCATCACAACGATCAACACATAATCCCGGTCCTCCAGTTTTGCCAGGGCGATGCGGAATAATGGCGCTTTATCAAGGTTAAACGCTCTTTTGCTTTCGGATTCGATCAACAGTGAAAGCCGTCGGCGCTGTTCCTCGTTCGGAAGATGCGCCATATCGTCCACGTTAACCTGAAGGTCGACCTCGTCATGGATGATTTGTACCGGGAACTTCTCGGTCCCATCCGGGGAGTCTTCTTCCGCGTTTTCGATTGACGTCCTCAAGGTTTCGTGGCGATTGACAAGGCGTTTGATCGACTGCATCACCACCTCCATATCGACCTCTCCCATGATTCGGCTTATCTGCGTGATGTTGTATGCCGGGTTTTCGGGCTCCATTTGATAAAAAAACCATAACCGCTTCTGGGAATGCGATAATAAATAGTATTTATTTTCCGCGCATTTTGGGATATCCGGAAGTGCCTCCCCTCTCTCTTTATACAGGGTCCGACTCAATTCCGAAATGGTTGGCCTTTCAAAAATGATCGATGGGGAAAGCTTCACACCAAAATCATTATTAATCCGCGAAATAACCGATATTGCCTTTAATGAATGCCCTCCAAGCTCGAAAAAATTATCGTATATCCCGATTTTTCCCTTATCCAGCACTTGTCCCCAAATTTCCGAAAGCAAGTTTTGGGCTTCGGTCTGGGGAGGAACATAGTTGAGCGTCATATCCGTTCCGTCCCTCTCCGGTGCTGGAAGGCCACCGCGATCGATTTTCCCATTGGGCGTCAGAGGAATTTCCTCTAGCCGGACAAAATACAGGGGAATCATGTAATCAGGCAAATATTTTAATAAATAATCTTTCAATTCCGATGCTGTAATCTCATGGATGGAGACGAAATAGGCGCAGAGGTATTTATCTTCTTTTTGGTTATCGATGCATAGGGTGACTGCTTCCCTTATCCCAGGGAAACCGGATATTCGACTATCTATTTCTCCCAACTCGATCCTGAATCCCCTGATTTTTACCTGGTAATCCATTCGTCCTAGAAACTCGATATTTCCATCCGGTAACCACCGCGCCCAATCTCCCGTCCGGTAAAGCCGCCGATAACGGACAGCCGGCAACCGGAGGCTGGTAAACGTATCTGCTGTTAATTCCGGCTTATTCAAATAACCCCGTGCCAGGCCAACCCCGGAAATACATAATTCACCCACCAGACCGATGGGCTGCAATTTCATGTCTCGATTGAGGACATATAATCCGATATTGTCGATCGGTTTACCGATCGGTATCACACCGAATTCTTCGCCTCCGGAACAATTAAAATAAGAGACATCCACGGTTGCTTCCGTCGGACCGTATAAATTTATCAATCCTGTTTTTTTCACCGAAGATATCAACCGGTTAAACCGCTCCGCACCGTTTAATCCCAACGCTTCCCCACTGGCAAACACTCTACGCAGCGAACAAAGCCTTGGCATTGTTGCCGAAGCCTCGATGTATTCCAAAAATACATTCAACATGGACGGCACGAAATGAAGGACACTGATTCGGTTCCTTTCGATCGCCGTTACAATTTCCTCAGAGTCTTTTTCTCCACCGGGTTTCAATAAGCAGACCGAAGCCCCATACCACGACCACCAGAATAGCTCCCATACCGATACATCGAAGGTAAACCTGGTTTTTTGAAGAATAACATCCCCTGGCCCGATCGGATACGTTTTTTGCATCCAATTTAAACGGTTCACAACCGAACGATGTTCGATGCATACCCCTTTCGGCTTCCCCGTACTTCCCGAAGTGTAGATTAAATAGGCCATATCGGAAGAATTGGAATGGGAAGAATTTAAAAAAGGAAGAGGATGAGAAGAAGGCGGTCGTTTTTCAATGTAACAAACCTCACCGTCCCACCCGATAACTTTTTCGTATTCCCTATTATTGGAGGTAAGCAGCCACGTTGCACCGCTATCCCTTAACCAATATTGCTTTCGCTCGTCGGGGTACTCCGGATCAATGGGCAAATAGGCTCCTCCTGCTTTCAATATTCCCATAATACCGATTATCATTTCAACCGATCGCTCCACCATAATTCCGACAATCGTATTGGGTCCCACTCCTTTGGCCTGAAACTCATCCCCCAATCGGTTGGATTTTTTATTTAATTCGTTGTAAGTGAGTTGCAGGAACGATTCGTCGGTCATCTCCGAAGATGGCCCTATAACAGCGAGATGGTCGGGTGTCTTCTCGACCTGTGCTTCGAATAATCCGTGAATCGTCTTCCCTTTTGGATATTCCGCTTCCGTATGATTAAAATCATACAAAATCAGGTTCTTTTCTTCCTCAGATAAAAAGGTTAGCTCTCTAACCTCCAATTCCTGGTTCTCGATCACCTGGTCAACGGCAAGGCTGTAATGACGAGCAATCCGTTCCACCAATTCGTTAGCATAGACATTGCCATTATATTTAAAAGATATCGTTAACCGATCCCTGCCTTCCAATAGGATATTAAAGTCATAATTGGTTTGTTCAAATACCTCTGCATTGGCCAACGTCAAGGGAATGGTATGATTTCTATTTTTCCTTCCTCCGTACCCTTCGATTCGATCTACGATGGGATAATTTTCGAATATCATGATGTGATCGATCAAGTGTTGTTTCAATCTACTCACGGATTGAATTTCGGCTAAGGGATGGTAATGGTAGGGCTCACCCGCCAATACATCCTCCTGGACAAGGCGGAGGAACCGATTGAACGTTATTTTCTCTTCAAACCGGATTCGGACCGGAATCGTATTGATAAATAAACCCACCATGGCTTCCACCCCCTCCAATTCAGAGGGACGACCGGATACGACAGCCCCGAATACGACATCTTCTTTCCCATTGTATCTCCCCAATAGAATTCCCCATAATGCCTGGGTAACGGTATTTAAGGTCACATGATTTCTAGCGGCGAGTGTATTCAATCGGGCTGTCTTTTCCATATCCAATACCACCGAAACCGTTCCATTCCTGTACCTGCCGTCTTCTTTCGGAAGCGTTGTCCGGGGAAGTCCGGTCTGCTCTTCAAACGAACTTAGATAATTTTCCCAAAACGCAGCAGATTCTTCTTTTTCCTGCCTTTCGAGCCATTGAATATAGGTTCGATAGGGTTTGACCTCAGGTAATCGATAGGGTCTGTTTTCTAAATAACCGGCATATATTTCAAAAAAATCGTTGTTTAATATCCCGATACACCACCCATCCATCACGATGTGATGAAAACTCCATATGAATTCATACTCCGATTCTTCCGATCTGAGGATTGCTACGCGCATCAGCGCATCCTTTTCCAAATCGAACAGATTTCCTTTGTCTTTTTCCTTAAAATCACTGATGTATTTGTCCTTTTCCTCTCGCTCACCGATTGCCCGGATATCTTCATAATAGAAATTAACGGTTCGCTCGTTCAACACCACCTGAACCGGACGCTCGACCGCCTTATACACAAAAGCGGTTCTCAAGACGTCATACCGTTTAAACAGGTCATTCAAACTTCGTTCAACCCGATTGATATCCAATTTTCCTTCCAGGTGATACGACATTTGCTCAAAATACGAGGACGATGTGTCCTCCGTCAATGCATGAAACAACATCCCTTCCTGCATCGGCGATAAGGTATAAATATCTTCTATTCCCGGATATTGCACCTTCAAACGGTCCACGTTCTCGATCGACAATCCGCTGTACGTGAAATCTCCCGGCGTCGGCTCAATAGCCTTCCTGGAACAGCAGAATGCGATGATATCCTTAAGTGCCGATTCGAAATTACCAATGAATTCCTCCATTGTCTCCGGCTTGAAATGCATCTGATTGTATCCGATCGTCATTTCTAAACATTGATCGGAAGTCATACCCGTTACATCGACTAAATAGTTCCGCTTACCCTTCAAACTTCGAGAATTCCCTACGGATTCTTTGGCAATCTCAAAAAACGATTGGCGTTTGATATCGGCATCGAATTGCCCCAGGTAATTAAAACCAATCTGAGGCGTTAAGTTAAATTCGATCTCTTTTTTATTCTCTTCCCGGGTAAGGTATTTTAATATCCCATAACCGACACCTTTATCGGGGATTCGTCTCAATGTTTCTTTAATCTCTTTAATTTGCCGGCTTTTATCTCCCGAATAGGACATATCCAGGATTACCGGGTATACGCTTGTAAACCATCCCACGGTCCGGCTAATATCGATGTCCTCTAAAATTTCTTCTCTTCCATGACCTTCCATGACGACAATGACACGGTCCATCCCGAACGTTTGATTTATGCTCATTCCCAATGCCGTTAATAGGATATCATTGATTTCTGTCCTGAAAGCTTCGTTGACGAGTGTCAACAGACGCGTGGTTTCCTCTTCATCAAGCTTAAACGATAGGGTGACCCAATCCTTGATATCGTTATCGTCGACGTCAAAATCTTTCTTTATGGATGGGACGTCCATCGATTCGAGCTTCTGCCAATAATTTTTTTCTTTCAAAAAATTTCGACAATTTGCATACGTCGATAATTCTTCCGACCAGTGTTTGAAAGAGTCTGTCTTTAGGGGTAAGGCCAGTCTCTCTCCCCTCTTGTATTGCCCCATTAATGTTTCCAGGTCCTCCAAGAGAATACGCCAGGATACCCCATCGATGACCAGATGGTGGATCACGATTAATAAACGATCGCCATCCGTTAATCGAAATAACCCCAATTTCATCAATGATCCGTTCGTTAAGTCAATCGAGCCCTGGATTTGATTGGATGCTCGGTTGAGCGATTCGCATTCATCGTCTCGATCGCTGAGGTCATATTCTTCGATGGATACCGGGGAATCGATTCCATGATTGCGTTGAACCATCTCCCCTGTATCCGCCTTGACGTTGTATCCCATGCGCAGCGCATCATGATGCTCCTGGATCTTTCTAAAGACGATCGTTAACATTTCTTTATCGAACCTTTCTCTGGAATATAACATCACCGCCTGGTTATAGTGATGCCGATCGGTATCAAATTCCCTGAAAAACGCCTCCTGGATAGGCGTTAATGGAACGATCCCCATAATTGCCGATTGATCCGCAATGTGTGTTAATTTTCTCACCTGGGGTGCCAGCTCGGAAATGACAGGGGATTTGAACAAATCCCTCATTTCTAATTTATACCCGGCATTGCTCAGCCTCGATATGATCTGGATCGATTTGATCGAATCGCCCCCAACCATGAAAAAATTATCGTTTATCCCGATATTCTCTCTTCCCAATACCTTCTGCCAGATGTCAACCAACAGGTTTTCAATCTTATTCCTGGGCTCAACATATACCGCTTCATTCGATATATCCTTACCTTCTCCTCTCTCCCCCATTCCCATTAATCTTTTGCGGTCCACTTTCCCATTCGCCGTTAAGGGAATTTCTCCCACTTCAATCGAATAAGACGGAATCATATAATCGGGCAAATAGTTTAACAGGTATGCTCGGATCTCCGATAACAAAAAGTTCTTACCACTCTCAAACACAATATAGGCACAAAGGAACTTACTCCCATCCTCATGCTCTCTATCTAAAACCACGGCATCTTTTATCCCGGGGAATTGCAACAAGCGGTTCTCTATTTCTCCCAATTCGATCCTGAAGCCCCTGATTTTTACTTGCTCGTCTATTCGCCCTAAAAATTCGATATTCCCATCCGGCAAATGCTTTGCCAAATCTCCGGTTTTGTAGAGGGGGGCTCTTTTCGAGAAAACCGCCCCCCTTCCCCCCCCGCAAAAGCTTTTGTTTTGGTTCTTATTAGGTTTAGGTGTTCGATTAAGAAAACCGGCAACCGGCAACCGGCCGCTGGTAAACTTCTCTTCGGTTAATTCCGGGCAATTCAAATAGCCCCGTCCCAACCCGGCACCACCGATATAAATTTCCCCGACGACTCCGGGAGCCGATGGATGACCGTACCGGTCCAGTAAATAAATCCGTACGTTCCCTCCAGGGACTCCGATCGGAACCGATCCCCCACCGGATTCTCCATGAGTATACCGATAAATCATACACCCGACCGTGGCTTCTGTGGGACCATATTCATTATATATCCTGATATCTCCGCCGAATCTCCGATAAATTTCCGACGCCAGACGATTATCCAGGTTTTCTCCCCCGACGATAAACGTCTTTAGGCGACATGAATGTCTGATTTCAATCTCTTTGACGATGGCCAGATGGGATGGCGTTAGTTTCATTATTCCAATGCGTTCATCATTCACTATTTTTTCTATTATCTCTATCGAATTTCTGTTTTCGCTATAGATTATGATGGAATTTCCGGAGATTAACGGGGTAAAAATCGATGTGACCGTTAAATCGAATGCGGCGGACGTATAAAGAGGAAAGTTGAGGCGTTCATTCTTGACATACGTTTCGGATGCCCACCATATATAGTTAACCAGGCTTCGGTGCTCGACCATGACCCCTTTGGGTTGCCCGGTCGAACCGGAGGTATAGATAATATAAGCGAGAGAAGTGGCCGATTTTGACAAATAAAGAGAATGGGAAGAGAAGAAGTTGAGAGGGTGAGACGATAAGAGGTTAAGAGGATCTAAAAAGAGCTCTTTCTTAACTTCTGAACTTCTTATCTTCTCCACTTCTTTATTGCTGGTGGTAACCCGAAATGCAGCGCCGCTATCTTTTACTATATAATCGATCCGTTCTTTTGGATAATTCGGATCGAGCGGTAAATACGCTGCGCCTGCGTGTAATATGCCTAAAATTCCGATGATCATCTCGACGGAACGCCTGGCCTCAATCGCCACGATCATGTGGGGACCGATTCCCTTTTCATTCAATCCACGGGCCAGTGCTTCCGATTGGTGATTCAATTCCCGGTACGACACCGTGTGAGCCGAATCGCTCACCGCCACCCGATCCGGCGTCCGATCCGCCTGGTCCTCGCATAATTCATGTATTGCCTTATCCCTGGGATATTCCGATTCCGTATCATTAAACTCATTGACCAGTCTCTTTTTTTCTTCAGGTGTAATACATTCCAATTTCCCTATTTCCACGTCTTCATCAGCGATGACCTGCTCTAAAACCAGGATAAAATGATCGCATATCTGCTTTACATATCGGCGATCGTATACATTGCCGTTGAAACGAAAGTATATTGCCAGTTGTTCTGCCCCGGCCAACATTACGTTAAAATCATAATTCGTCTGCTCGAATACTTCTATATTCTTTAGTTTTAACTTAATCGTATTGTTGGCGATTCCACGTTTAGCCCCATATCCTTCGATTTGGGCTTCAATCGGGTAATTCTCAAATATGAAAAGGTGATTGATTAAATTTTGTTTTAAATGACTTAAAGACTGAATCTCCGCTAACGGATGATAATGGAAGGGTTCTCCGGCGATGGCTTCATCCTGGACGATTTGAATCAACTGTTTAAAAATCATTTTCTGATTGAAGCGAATTCGGACCGGGATGGTGTTGATAAATAAACCCACCATGGATTCCACCCCCTCCAATTCGGATGGTCGGCCCGATACCACCGATCCGAATACCACATCTTCTTTCCCGTTATACCTGCCTAACAGAATGGCCCATACGGTCTGGGTTAAGGTATTTACGGTGACATGATTGTTAGCGGCGAGTTTATGCAACCCGGCTATTTTTTCCCGGTCCAATACGACAGAGACCTCTTCGTTTCGATACGTTTCCCCTTCGGTCGATATTCCTGTTTTGGGAACCCCGGTGTAGTCTTCGACGGATTCCAGGTAAGACCCCCAATATTTCGCGGATTCTTCTTTATCTTGAACCTGGAGCCATTGGACATATCGCCGGTAGGGTTTGATCTCCGGTAGCCGATACCCACCATTCGCTTTGTAACTTTGATATATCTCGAAAAATTCGCGATTCAATATCCCTAAACACCATCCATCCATCAATATGTGGTGAAAACTCCAGATCAATTCAAATTCGGATTGATCAACTCGGAGGATCGATACCCGCATTAAGACATCCTTACTTAAATCAAATCCCCGCTGTTTATCACTTTTTTTAAACGCCTGGATCACTTTTTCTATTTCTTCCTTCCCTCCGCATTCTTTTATATCGTTGTAATAAAAATCAATGGCTCTGTCTTTCAATACGAGTTGAATCGGGCGTTCGATCCCGGTATTCACAAATGCTGTCCGTAGAACATCGTGGCGTTTAAACAACTCATTTAAACTCTTCTCCACGAGCGAGATATCCAAGTCCCCTTCCAGGCGATACGACATCTGTTCGAAATAGGAATACGACGACCTGTCCAGCAAGCCGTGAAAGAGCATCCCCTCTTGCATCGGCGTTAATGCATAAATATCCTCTATCCCGGGGTATTCCCTCATCAACGCCTCTGTACTGTCTAGGGATAGCCCCTGGTAAGTAAAGTCGCTCGGCGTATGCTCCCTCTCTGCGTTTGAACTGCAAAACGCAATCATCTGCTTGAGTTCCGATTGGAAGTTCGCCGCTAACGCATCCATGGTTTCGGGCTTGAAATGCTTCATGTTGTAGGAAAACCCCATGGACAAACGGTTATTCGATATCATCCCGGTGACATCGATCCAATATTCCCGGCAACCATTCAAACTCTGCGTATGTCCCGCCGACTCCCCGGCGATCTCAAACAACGATCTTTCACTTATATCCGTATCGAATTGGCCCAGGTAATTGAAGCTGATTCTCGGTTTCACACCAACCCCAATTCCCTTTTGGTTTCCTTCATCCGTAAAATGGGTTAAATATTTCAATATCCCATATCCGATTCCTTTATTGGGTATTCGTCTTAAGGTCTCTTTGATTTCTTTTATCTGCCGCCCCGTATCCTCGGGAAAGGAAACCCCCAGAATTACAGGATATACGGTGGTAAACCATCCCACTGTTCGACCGACATGGATTCCTTCAAAAATCTCTTCTCTCCCGTGCCCCTCTAACGCGATCGCTAGTCGATCCACCTCGAATGTCTTTTTTAGTCCCACGACCAATGCCGTCAGGAGGATATCGTTAATCTCCGTATTGTACACACGGTTGACTTTCGTTAGTAAGGAACCGGTCTCCTCCGCTGAAAGACTAGCCGAGACACTCCGGGTATCTTTAATAGAATTATCGTCATGGTCTTCATCGTCGGTGTCATAATCTTTCCGTATCGATGGCGATAATTGGAGCTCCGATTCAACCTTCGTCCAATAATTTTTTTCCTTCCGCAGCATTTTATTCTGGCTATTCGCATATTCCGATAATCTTTCGGACCAATATTGGAATGAATCGGTTTTTAGAGGTAAGGAGAGTCGCTCACCCCGTGTATACTGGTCCATTAAGGTTTCGATGTCTTCAAACAAGATCCGCCATGAGACGCCATCGATGACCAGATGGTGAATGACGATTAATAACCGATCCCCATCCGTTAATCGAAACAATCCCAATTTCATCAACGGCCCATTCGCCAAATCGATCGAACCCTGGATTTGATCGGCTGTTCGGTGGAGAAGTTCCAATGCATCGTCGCGATCCTTGAAATCATACGCCTCCAAACCCAACGGGTAGTCGATCCCCTGATTGAGTTGAACCATTTCTCCGGTATCCGGGTTGACCCGGTAGATCATTCGAAGCGCATCATGATGCTCCTGAATCTTGCCAAATACGGCTTTTATCATTTCTTCATCGAATCTTTCCCTGGAAGATAACATGACCGACTGATTAAAATGGTGGCGATCATTATGATAGTTCCTGAAAAATGCCTGTTGGATCGGCGTCAAGAGAACAAGACCCGTCACCGTCGATTGGTCCGCGATACGCTCAATTTTCCTTACATGGGGAGCCAATTCGGATATGACCGGATTTTGAAATAAAGCCCTCATTTCCAATTTATACCCCAAATTGTTCAGACTGGATAGGATCTGGATCGATTTGATCGAATCTCCGCCGACCATGAAAAAATTATCGCTTATCCCGATGGTCTCTCTTCCCAATACCTTCTGCCATATGGCTACCAATAGTTTTTCGACTTTAGTCCTGGGTTCAATGTATTCCTCATCCGCGGATAAATGTCTTCCTCCCATTTTACCGAGAGCGTTGCGATCGACTTTCCCATTCGAGGTTAAAGGTATCTGTTCTACCTCGATGAAATACGCGGGAATCATATAATCCGGCAAATACGCGGATAAATAGTCTCTTAAATCCGATAATGAACGTTCCGTCCGATCTTCAAACAGAACATAAGCACAAAGATTTCCCTCTCCATTTTCGTTTTGGTTGAGGATAACCGCCGTGTCTTTTATCCCCGGGTAACCGGATAACCTGCTTTCGATTTCTCCCAGCTCGATCCGGAATCCCCTGATCTTCACCTGCTGATCGGCTCGCCCCATGTAATGCAAATCCCCCTGCAGGGAGAATTTCCCCAGATCCCCCGATCGGTAAAGCCTATCGCCTCGTTTGTAGGGGTTCTCGACAAACTTTTCGACGGTCAATTCCGGTCTGTTTAAATACCCTCTTCCCACGCCGTCTCCTCCCACCACCAATTCCGCGGTCCCGCCTAATGGCACCAGTCTCATCTTATCGTCCATGACATAAGTCGTTAAGGTGGGAATCGGTGTACCGATATTACTTACCTCGGACTCTAGGTCAGCGTCTCCGATCTCCTTGAAGGTAACATGGACCGTTGTCTCGGTGATTCCATACATATTGATCAGTTTGGAATTCGGATATTTTGTTTTCCATGATTTCACGCGTGCCGGGATTAAGGCTTCGCCTCCAAAAATAATATAGCGAGTATTTAATTCTTTCCCCGGGCGGCTTAACTCTAGATTCAATAAATTATAAAATGATGTTGGTGTTTGATTCAAAACCGTTACCTGAGTGTCTGCAAGTACTTTTAAAAAAAGCTGCGGGTCCCGGGCGATCATTTTGGGTATGATCACCAATTTTCCACCATATAATAATGCCCCGTACATTTCCCACACTGAAAAATCGAAACAGTAGGAATGAAACATCGTCCATATATCTTTATCGTTGAAATCGAATGGAGATCGATCATTATATAGTAATCTCACGACATTTCGATGCTCGATTAATACGCCCTTGGGTTTCCCCGTGGTCCCCGATGTGTAGATGATATAGGCGAGAGAAGCAGCCGGTGCCCCATAACCGGTGACCGGTATTTTGTCTGTCTCAGAACCCCTAGAGGAGATGAGACCGCCGTTTCTGACCAGGATTTTTGCCTCACTGTCTTTTAACATGTATTGCTTTCTTTCTTCGGGGTATTCGGGATCGATCGGTAAATATGCGCCACCCGCTTTTAATATCCCCAATATTCCTATTATCATCTCGATGGAACGATCCATCATGATTGCGATTATACTATCGCCCCCAGCGCCCTTTTCTCTCAATTCATCGGCCAGGCTATTGCATCGGACATTCAACTCCCGGTAGGTCACCTGACGGGGCGAATGGGAAACCGCAATCCGATCCGGGACCCGATTTACCTGTGCCTCGAATAAGTCCTGGATCGTTTGATTTTTGGGATAACCAGCCGCCGTATCATTCCAGTCGAATAAGATCCTTTCTTTCTCTTCTTCGGAGATGATCTCGATACCGGATATTTTTATATTTGGGTCGTCGATTACTCGCGCGAGGATCTCTTTAAAATAGGCGATAAATCGTAAAATTGTCTCCTCGCTAAAAATTTTTGTCCAATATTCGAATGAAAAATACAGCTTTTCTCTCGATTCATTGGCAATCAGCGTTAAATCGAATTTCGCTGTTTGCTGGTTATTACGGTACGGTTTTATTTTCAAACCGTCTATTTCATGTTCCGTAATATCACCCCAAGGATCGAAGATATTCTGGAGGACCAGCATATGATCAAAGAGGGGATTTCGGCTCATATCCCTCTGCAAGACGACCTTTTCCACCAGATCCTCAAACGGGTAATCCTGGTTTTCAAAGGCTTCCAGGGTCCGCTCTTTCACCCGATTGAAAAACTCTCGAAAACTCAGGTCTTCTCGGGGATCATTTCTTAAAACAATGGTGTTGACAAACATCCCGACGATTTGCTCCAAATCGGCATGTTTCCGACCCGCGATCGGAGTTCCCACGACGATATCGTCCTGGTTGCTCAATTTAGCCAAAAATATAGTATATACGGCCACTAACCCCATGAACAACGTCCCCCCTTCCGGCCGGAGGATCTCATAAAACTTTTTGGTCATTTCGCTATTTAACTCAAAACCGATCGCATCTCCTTCAAAACTTTTAATTGAAGGTCTCGGAGAATCGGTGGGCAATTGCAGTACCGAAACATGCTCGGCAAATTCCTTTGACCAGTATTCCTCCTGCGCTAACAGGTGACGCCGTTGCGCCTCACTTTGCTGCCATTGCGAATAGTCTCGATAGTGAAGTTTCAAGGGCAATAACTGCTTTTTTCCATATAAATCCAGAAAGTCCCGGACCAAGATCTGATAAGAGACACCATCCGATATGCTATGATGCATATCCACCATGAGGATGCTCTTTTCCCGGCTTTCGTTTATTACTCCCATCCGCAATAGCGGAGCCCGGGATAAATCAAAGGGACGAATGAAATTGTCGACAATCCTCCCGATCTTGTCCTTTTCCCCCTCCGGGGCTACCGTGAAATACTCGATTTCAAACTCGATATCTTCGACATCATGGACCCGTTGCACCGGTTGATCATGAACCAGGTGAAATGAGGTTCGAAAACTCTCATGCCGATGAACCAGCTCTCGGAAAATGTGGGACAGGATGTCCCTCTGAGTCGCTTCCTCAACCTCGGTCTCGTTTTCCAAAATCGAAGTAAACGGTAAATTGTAAACGATCCCGGGCACATCCATTCGATACAGCACATATAAGCGTTTCTGAGCGGACGATAACGGATAAAATTCCTTTTTTTCGACCGATTCAATGGCTTTATACGTCTCTTCCTTCGCTTGGTTTACGGATACCGACAATTCCCTTATGGTCGGCGTTTTAAATAAGGCGGCCAGGGGGACCTTTATATTGAGTTCTTTATGGATTTTCGATACCAATACGGTGGCCTTTAACGAATCCCCGCCCAATTCGAAGAAATTATCATCGATGCCGATGCGGTCAATGCCAAAGAACGACTGCCAGATTTCGGCCATTCTCTCCTGGAAAGAATCTTGAGGCGCCATATACAGGTTCGATAATCCCGGACGCTGATACCGTTGCGATTGGGGCTCCGAACGTTCCTTATCCGGAGTATCCGGGAGCGAATCGCGCATTGCCCATTTTTGTATCCTCGCCTCGATATCCCCGGTGGAAACAACGACCTGGGACACCGTATCCAATTCCATCACATATTTAAAAACATCCACGCCTTCTTCCGGAGACATACTGAAGTCGAAGGGGTCCACGACTCTTTCCCTGTTAAAATTCCACCCATCCCAATTGACACTGATCCATCTGCATTTTCCATCGCGGTTCTTCTTGACGGCAAACGAATCCATGAAACGATTGGCTGCCGAATAGGCGCTAAATCCCAACCCGCCCAAAATCGTTGATAATGAAGACATCAACACAATAAAATCGACCCCTTTTCTTTCCAGTAATTCGCTTAACACCAGGGTTCCTTCGACTTTCGGTTGAAATTGGGCGCGACTGATCGACGAATCGGTTTCCTCGACGGCGGTGAAGGTCTCCTCTCCCACCAGTCCTGCTGCATGGATCACCCCATTTATCGAACCAAATTCCTGTTCTGCCTGTTGCAGCGCCTGCTGCATCCCCTGCTTATCCGACACGTCTGCCTGACATACCCACACCCGCGCTCCCGCCGCTTCGATATCCCTCAATCGCCTGATTTTGATGCTCATCCGGTCGGCCTCCCCCTTTTGGTTCAACCACGCGTTCCACTCGTCCCGGGCCGGAAACCCGGATTTCCCGGTTAACACCAACCGTGCCCGATACCTTGTTCCAAGGCATTCTGCCAATGTCAGGCCGATATTCCCCAGACCTCCCGTAATCCAATATACGCCGTTCTCTTTGAGGAGGGAACGACTCTCCCGGTCTTTCTTTACAGAGATGGACGCATGGGTTTGAACCCACCGGTGAATGCCCCGGTACGCAATCATGGTATCCGGCGATTGAGAGAAAAATTCTTTTAAAAGCAGTGGTATCAACTCTCGATAGGCATCCGGTTTTTTTCCGTGTCTTGACCATGCGATATCCACACTCCGGCATTTGATATTTCGGACCTCCTGGGGAATAATTTTCACAGGCCCCAATACCCCTGCTTTTGCCGGGCACAGATCTTCGTCCCCGTTGACATCCTGCATGTTATCGGTGACGGTCACTATTTCAATTTCATCATCGATATTCGCCTTCACAATTGCTTGCACCAGGTAAATCAAACTGGAAAACCCCTTTTCCTGGACGTTATAAAACCCTTCAATGCTCTCTTCGTTCGCATCATCACCGGTAACCCCCCATAAATGAACAATCGCCGCAGGAACCGTATGGCGATCGATTAACGTATCGACTAACATCCGGTAATCCTCTGCTCGGGCGGGTTGAATGACATAATCGGTTTCCCCGACGTTCCGATACTGCGAACCTGCAACAACCGAAATAACAGTTTTTCCTTTATTCACCAATCGGTCGACCAGATGCCGACCTAACCCGACTCCATCCATAAACACCAACCATATTGACGAACCGGGGAGTTGGTCATGATAAAAAAGCGCCGAGTGAGAACGCGTCCAGGTGGGATGGTATAACCATTCGCCGGCGTTTGTCTTCTTTTTCAACGCCGCTTCCTTAACCCGTATCTTTAGATCGGTATCGACCTGACCTCCGGTGATTCGATACCGCTGACGTTCGAACGGGTACGTCGGTAACGGGACCCGATACCGTTTCGCCCCCTCATGGTACGCGTTCCAATCCAGGCGTTTCCCATAAAGCCATAATTGCCCGATCTTATCCAGTAAGTAACGGCAATCGGAGATCTCGTCTTTCGGATGCCGGATTAAATCGATTACCGAATGGCCATCCTTCTTATCTTTATGCTGTCGAGTAAAGGAGGAAAGGGTTTTTCCCGGGCCGACTTCCAGGAAAATGACATTTTTTTCACGAAACAGCGCTTTCAGCCCATCCGAAAATCGAACGGTTCCTCTCAAATGCCTGGACCAATAGGACGCTGACATCGTATCGTTCTCGTTCACCCAATCTCCGCTCAAATTCGAAATATAAGGAATTGATGGTTTTTTTAATTCTACCTTTCTTAAGAACGTTTCATAATCATCCAGTATGGGTTCCATCAGTGTCGAATGGTACGCATGGGAGGTATGGAGACGGATCCCTTCCATCCCCAGACGCTTTAAATCTTTTTCCAATTGATCGATTGCCTCGAATGGCCCGGAAACCACGCATTGAGACGAACTGTTGACGGCTGCCAGGGAAACATCCGGATGGCTATCGATACATTCCATGACCTTCTCTGGCGGGAGCGCCATACTGATCATGGCTCCGCGAGGGGTTTGCTGCATCTTTTTTCCTCGCCTTACAACGACGTTGATCGCATCCGCCAATGAAAACACACCCGCTAAACAGGCGGCCACGTATTCCCCGATACTGTGACCGATCATCGCATACGGTTTGATTCCCCATTCCATGAGTAATTTCGCCAGTGAATATTCAAAAATGAAAAGTATCGGCTGAGTGATTTCCGTATCATTAATACCCAGTTTTTCGGGAGGACGTTGCTCCATGCCTTTTTCCACCGGGTATAATATCTCTTGGATATCGGATCCCACGAGTGGGTTGAGTATCTCCAGGCATCGATCCATCTGATGACGAAATACCGGTTCGTTTTCATAGAGCTCTCTTCCCATATTTACATATTGAGTGCCTTGTCCGGGGAACATAAAGATGATCCGCTTTTCATTTTCACTGTCCAGGTGAACGGTCTTTATTTTAGGGGAATTGGGGGTGGATAGTATTTCCACTGCGTCGTTTACATCTTCACATACAACCGCCCGCCTGAAGGGAAGCTCTTTTCGTCCGACCTGTAAGGTGTACGCGATATCGGCGAGTGCGACCTGCGGGTTTTCGGCTAAATACGCCCCCAGGTTGGCCGTGGCTTTTTCCAATGCCCTTTCGGTTTTTGCGGAAATCAAGAACAAGGATAAAGGCGAATGAGTGCGGGCCATTTCTTCTTTTTCATAGTGGGGAGCTTCTTCCAGGACGACATGCGCATTGGTTCCTCCGATTCCGAACGAACTGACACCGGCTCGAAAGGGATAACCCGGGTTTTTCCATTTTCTTAACGTGGTATTCACATAGAAGGGACTGTTCTCAAAATCGATTTTGGGATTCGGACTCTCGAAGTGCAAACTGGGGGGAATGACTTTATGATGTAAGATCAAAACGGTTTTAATAAACCCGGAAACGCCTGCTGCTGCATCCAGGTGCCCGATATTGGTTTTCACCGATCCGATGCCGCAGTAATTCTTTTTTTGAGGATTCGGGTTACCGCTATGAAACGCCGCTTTCAAGGCTTCGATCTCCACGGGGTCTCCAAGGGGCGTTCCTGTTCCATGAGCTTCGATATACGAAATCGTCCCCGGATCGATGTGTGCCAGACGTTGAGCCGCTCGAATCACTTCGCTCTGTCCTTCGATGCTAGGGGCTGTAAAACCGATTTTCCGATTTCCATCGTTATTGATCGCCGTCCCCTTGATCACCGCATAGATATGATCTCTGTCTTCCCAGGCGTTTTTCAGGCGTTTAAGGACAACGATACCCGCGCCTTCCCCAGCCACGGTTCCCGCAGCGTTTGCATCGAACGCCCGACAGTGGCCGTCCGGCGACGCGATCATTCCTTCCATGTACATGTATCCTTGCTTGAGACTGGGGGAAACGGCAACGCCTCCGGCTAAAATCATGTCGCTCTCCCCGGAGAGTAACGCCCGACACCCGTAATGAATGGCCACTAAAGACGTGGAACATGCGGTTTGAATATGGGAACTTGCCCCTTTCAGATTCAAATTATACGAGACCCGGGAACATAAAAAATCCTTATCAGTCAACTGGTGCCACGCAAATGCCCCGACCACGTCCTCTTTTCCGCTTAAATAGGACTTGACCTGCCAGATCAGACTGGTGGCCGCCCCCGCGCAAATCCCTATTTTCCCCGGGTAAGTCTCGACATTATACCCTGCATCTTCCAAGGCCTCCCAGGCGCATTCGTGGAAAATACGGATTTGGGGATCCATGATCTCTGCATCTTTGGGCGAATATCCAAAGAAAGAGGAATCGAAATATTCCTTTTCCTCAAAATACCCAAAGGCTTTCACATACGAGGGATCGGTCCGATGTTCTTTGGCTACCCCGGATTCTTCCAGCTCTTCATCGGAAAAGAATGAAATGGATTCCTTACCGTTTTTTAAATTATCCCAGAATTCATCGATATTTTTTGCCCCGGGGAATCGCCCTGCCATTCCAATAACAGCTAATTCCGTTGCGTCCATTTTGCTTATCACCTCTTTCTCAGGTTCAAGAGAGAGGGGTTCGTTTGTTGTGTCGTCATTTTTCAGGAATCGAGCCATCGACCGAATCGTGGGATATTTAAACATGGTCATAACCGGGATATCTTTCCGAATACTCTTTTTTAATTTTCCAAGTACGGCGATTACGGATAACGAATGGCCTCCCACATCGAAGAAATTATCGTTCACCCCGATCCTTTCAAGGTGGAGGACATCTTTCCAGGCGGCTGCAATCGATTCTTCGATCCCTGCTGCAGGGGCTTCGGATTCACCCCCTGTTCTCCATGCAGCATCTGGCTTTGGTAATGCTTTTTTATCTATTTTTCCATTGGGGGTTAAGGGAATTCGTTCAATCGTGATGAAAGAGGAAGGAATCATATAACCTGGCAGATACGTTGCCAGGTCTTCTTTTAAAGCCGAGACCGAGACTTCGTTGTCGCTTCCTGAAACAAGATAAGCGCAAAGTGTTTTATCTCCCTCCCGGGAATCTCGGCAGATCACAACCGCTTCTTTTATCCCCGGGTATCGGACCAGCCGGTTCTCTATTTCTCCCAACTCGATCCTGAACCCTCTGATCTTGACCTGTTGATCCATACGTCCGATGAATTGGATATTCCCATCACTTAACCATCTGGCCAAATCCCCGGTTTTATAAAAACAGTCATTGGACATTGGGCATTGGTCATTGGGGACAGCTCCTCTTTTACCATTGACGAATGACGAATGACTAATGACATTTCTTTTAAATTTCTCCGAGGTTAATTCCGGGTTATTCACGTATCCCCTGGCAATTCCCGCACCGGCGATACATAGCTCCCCGATAATACCCACAGGCTGTAATTTTAAATTTTTATCCGTAATGTAAACGGTGTGGTTGGCAATGGGAACACCGATTGAAGGAAACGTTTCTTCCAGGGGATCTAAGGGGACGCGCATCCATGTTGTCCAAATCGTATCTTCTGTCGGTCCATATAAATTGTACAAAGAGAAGGGATAAACATGCCGAGGATATCGCGTTAATCGGTCACCGGCTGTCCATAAGATTTTAAGTGCGACGCCGTTCTCCGGCCACACTTCATCCAATAACAACAGGGTTACCGCCGTGGACTGAAACGAAGCCGTAATGTGATGAACGATTAACCAGTCTTTCAACTTCCCCGGGTCCATCCGTATATCGTCCGGTACGATATAAAGGGCAGCACCTCGTAATAAACAAGGCCACATCTCGAAGGACATGGCATCGAAACCCGGACTGGATACCTGGCTGAATTTTTCGATATCCGCTGCCTTAAATACCTTTTTATGAAAATAAATAAGATTAACCATTCCCTGGTGCTGAATCGCGACACCCTTCGGCCTCCCGGTCGAACCGGATGTGTAAATTATATAGGCCAGACTTGACGATCGGGAAGCTAAGAAGCTAAGAAAACAAGATGTTGAGGCGAGTGAAAGAACACTGCCATCTTGAATCAAGAACCCTGCCCCGCTATCCTTTAATATATGCTTCTTTCTTTCTTCGGGGTAATCCGGATCTATCGGTAGATAAGCGCCCCCTGCTTTCAATATCCCCAAAATTCCTATTACCATTTCTATGGATCGCTCCGTCATTATTGCTGCTATTACATCGGGACCTACCCCTTTTTCTTTTAATTTATCCGCTAATTCATCCGACTGTCGATCCAATTCCTTATAGGTGATTTGTTGAAACGAATAGACGATAGCCATATGATCCGGCGTCTTAGCCGCCTGCTCTTCAAACAACTGACCAATCGTCTTTTCCTTGGGATATTCCGATCCCGTATCATTAAACCGATACAATATCGAGCTCTTCTCTTCTTCGCATAGAAGCGTTAATTCGCCAATTTCCGATTCGGGGTTTGCGATGACCTGGTCAACCAAAAGACAGAAGTGTTTGGAAATCCCCGCGACATACTCTCTGGCATATCCATTTCCATTATATTTAAACGATAGCGTTAATCGATCGCTGCCTTCCAATATAATGTTAAAATCATAATTGGTTTGCTCAAATACTTCGATTTTTGCTAATGTTAATGATATCCTATTATTTCTCTCGTTGCCGTATCCCTCCAGTTGCTCCCCGATGGGGTAATTTTCAAATACCATGATATGATCGATCAGATTCTGTTTCAATACACTCCGGGATTGAATTTCGGCTAATGGCTGATATTGATAGGGTGCCCCGGACAAGGCATCCGCCTGAACGTGACGGAGCAACTGCGAAACGTTCATGTTTTCCGTAAACCGGATCCGTACCGGGATGGTGTTGATAAACAACCCCACCATTGCTTCCACACCTTCCAATTCCGAAGGACGGCCGGATACCACCGATCCGAATACCACGTCTTCTTTCCCGTTATACTTGCCTAATAAAATTCCCCATAACGTTTGGCTTAAGGTATTCAAGGTCACTTGATTCCTTCCGGCAATTCGATTCAATCCGGCGGTCTTGTTCACATCTAAGGTTGTCGAAACCGTCTCATTCCTGTACCCGGATTCCCTTTTCGATACGATTGTCCTGGGAATTCCGGTTTGCTCGTCAAACGACTCCAGGTAACTTTCCCAATACCGGATCGATTTCCCCTTATCCTGTCTTTCGAGCCATTGAATATATTCCCGATAGGGTTTTACCACCGGTAACTGACAGGGACTCTTCTCTAAATAACGGGTGTATATTTCAAAGAATTCCTTGGTCAGTATCGATATACACCAACCATCCATAAGGATATGATGGAAACTCCATATAACTTCACATTCGTCCTCCCTAATTTTAAACATCGCCAATCGGATCAGAAAATCATTGTCAAAGTCAAACCCCTTTCTCCTATCTTCCAATTTGAATTCGCTTATCCGATTCTCCTTTTCCTGTCCGGCAATGGAGGATAAATCTTCATAATAAACAGGAATCTCTCTCCTTTTTAATACCACCTGAAGAGGCCGTTTGACATACTGATAAACAAAAATTGTCCGAAGAATATCATACCGTTCGATCAACCGGTTAAAGGATTTTTCAAATAATTTATAATCCAATTTCCCCGCGAGTCGATAAGACGCCTGTTCAAAATAAGCGGAAGAATCTTTATCCTTTAAGTAATGAAACAACATCCCTTCCTGCATAGGCGAAACACAATACATATCCTTAACGTCTTCTTCTCGATGGCGGTTAAATATTAATTCCGCTTCCTCTTGCGTAATGGAGATACTGTAATCACTTAAGGTGAAGCGGGGATCTTCTTTCGCGGTACAATAATCGATCAATTGTTCGAGGTGTTTTTGGTATCCCTTGACGAAAGAGTTGATTTCATTTTCATTATAAATTTCCGCATTATAATTCACTGTCAGTTTTAACTTTCCACCGGTTATACCCCCTGAGATATAGATGGGAACCATCACCTCCATATTTAAACTGATGGAATCCCCCGAGGACATATCGCTGACCTGGAACGACGCGTCGGTTGATGCCTCATCAAATTGCCCCAGGTAGTTGAAGCTGATTTCGGGATCCAGCTCAAAGGTTACCCCCTGTTTTTTGTCTATGCTGGTTAAATATTTCAAAATGCCATACCCGATCCCCTTATTCGGAAGTCTCCTCAACATGTCTTTCGTGTTTTTAATAACCGATGCGACATTGCTGCGATTCGTCATATTCAAGACAACGGGGTATATGGAGGTAAACCAACCGATTGTCCGGGTCACGTCGATTCCGGAAGATATTTCTTCCCTTCCATGACCCTCCAACATGACAGGGACGTCGTCCTTGCCGGTCCATTCGGTTCCTGCCAACCCTAACGCGGCAAGCAAGATATCGTTGATCTCCGTATTATAGGCGATATTGACTTTTCTTAGTAATTTCTCAGTATATTCCTGCGACACCTCGAAAGATTCGCTTCGGCTATCTCTATTTTTGGCAATTCGTTTGGCCTTACCCCTCGATGTGACGATCGATGCTGCATTCTCTATTTTTTTCCAGTATTCCAACTCTTTGGCTAACGCGTCACTGTTGGCATATTCCGATAATTTCTCAGCCCACATTTTATAAGAATCCGATTTTAAAGGAATTTCCAGCTTACTTTCTTCCACCTTTTTCTCTAACTGCCGATAAAGTGAAACAAAATCTTCAAATAGAATCCGCCAGGATACCGTATCGATGACCAGGTGATGAACGGCAATCAGTAGGTCGTCGCCATCCATGGTCCGGAATAATGCGGATTTAATCAACGGACCGCGGCTCAAATTCATACTCGCTTGAATCCGGGTGCATTCGTCTTTGATTCGCGTTTGGAATTCGGTTTCACTTCGGATATCAAAGATCGACATCTCGACCAAACCATCGGAGTAGCCCCGATTCACTTGTTTGATTTTACCGTCTTCGCTAATAAACACGATCCGCAAGGCATCGTGATGCTTCACCAAGTGAGTCAGGACCTTTTTCACGATTTCACCATCGAATCCGTCGGACCGGTGAAGCATGACCGAGAGATTGAAATGATGTGCATCGGTCAAATTCTTCTCAAAAAACCATTTCTGTATGGGAGTCAAATCGACTTCCCCTTCGATGATTCCCTGATATGAGACTTCTTTGACCGGTTTGATATGAGGCACCAATTCTTTGATCGTCGGGTACTGGAACAGATCCTTCAATTCCAATTTAAAACCGAGGTTATGGAGCCGGGCCGATATCTGGATCGCCTTGATGGAATCGCCGCCAAGCGAAAAATAACTGTCATTGACGCCGACCCGTTTCACTTTGATCACCCGCTGCCATATCTCCGCTACATGTTTTTCCAATTCGGTCACCGGGGGTTCATAGGGCACGTTCGCGCCAAGAGCCTCCCCGACAGGATCGGGCAAAGATTTTTTATCGACTTTCCCATTGATGGTGAGCGGTATCCGTTCCATTGGGACAAAATAGGATGGGATCATGAATTCCGGCAAACATTTCGATAAATACGCTCTTAAGTGAGCGGTATCAATATCACTTTTTTCATCGTTTTTTTCATCTTTTGCGGCAGGCACCACATAGGCGGCAAGATATTTATATCCACTCTCATCTTCGTTTGCCACGACAACGGCCTGGGCGATGGTCTCAACTGTTGTTAACCAATGTTCGATCTCTTCGATCTCGATTCGGTATCCCCTGATTTTGACCTGTTTATCTCCCCTTTCGAGAAATTCCAAACATCCTCCGGATATCCTGCGTGCAATATCGCCTGTTTTATACATCCGCTCCCCCGGTTTGAACGGATGGGGAATAAATCGGTCTGCGGTTAATTCCGGTTTGTTCAGATATCCCCTTGCCAGACACTCACCGGCAATATACAATTCGCCGATCCCCCCTACCGGTATGTGTTTCATGTTTTGATCCAATACATGGATGTCGATGTTATCCGCGGGGACACCGATCGGTACCGAACGCCATCGGTCTTCCCGAGGATTATACCGATGAATCATACAACCGACCGTTGCTTCCGTGGGACCATATTCGTTATATATTTCGATATTTCCTTGAAAGCGATCGTGGATCTCCCGTGCCCATCGGGTGTCCAGCCTTTCGCCCCCAACAATAAACCGCTTGATTTTTGAAATTTTTGAAACGTTTGAAACGTTTTTATCCTTGATTTTATCCGCGATCACCATTAAATGCACGGGCGTCAATTTAACCGCTTCCACGCTGTTTTCACTAAGGATTTGATCCAATAAAAATTCGTGGCTCTCGCCCCGGTAGATTATCACCGTGTTACCGGTGATTAACGGTGTAAAGAGTGACGTGACCGTCAGATCGAACCCAATGGAGGTATACAACGGAAAATTAATCTGTTCATCGTTGACATAGATTTTGGCGGCCCAACAGACGTAATTGACCAAGGCACGGTGGTCGATGCCGACCCCTTTGGGCTTACCGGTCGAACCGGAGGTGTAGATGACGTAAGCCAGGGGAGAAGAGAGGTTAAGAGGTTCTAAAACGAGCACTTTCTTACCTTCCCAACGCCTGATCTTCTTAACTTCCTCATTGCTGGTTGGAACCAGCAATGCAGCGCCGCTATCTTCCAGCATGAAATCGATCCGATCCTGCGGGTAATCCGGATCTATCGGCATATAAGCGGCATGAGCCTTCAATATCCCCAATACCCACGCCACCATTTCAATCGAGCGTTCCATTTTTATTCCGACAATGTCGTTATCCCCGATCCCTTGCTGCGTCAACCATTGACCCCGCTGATCGGCTTTTTCAATCAATTCCCGGTAAGTAATCTGCCCGGATGAATCGGTCACGGCAATTTGATCGGGTTTTTTCGCTGCCTGCGCCTCGATTAACTCATGGATATTCTTTTGATGCGGATACGCGGTATGAGTGCCGTTAAAATTTGTTAATTCGTCCTTATCTGCCGGGGAAAGTAAATCGATATCACTTATCTTCACATTGACATTAAAAAGAGCGATGCGGAGTAACAATTGGAAATGATTGATAATTCGATTTATCGATTCTTTTTCATATTTCGAGACATCGTATTCCAATTCGGCCGCGATCCCGTTCGGGGATGCGAGGAAGAAAAATTTAATGCCGGTTTGAAGATGCCGGACATAGCTTTTTTCCTGAATATTTTCCAGCAGCACGACAGCGTCGAATAAGCTTCCTCTTTCCGATGTGATCGCTTCCAAGGGATAATTCTGATTTTCGATCGCCTCATTGATAACCGTTCTTACCTTGAGAATCAATTCTTTAAAGATCAAATCGGAAGGCAATGACACCCGTAACGGCAGGATCGTATTGATCAGTGAGTCTTCGATCTCCTGTTTTTCAATCGATGTTCCGATGATCATATCGGTGTGACCGGTATATGTTGCCGACAATGCCACGACTCCTGCGGTCAATATCACGTGGATCTTGGGATAGGATCCCCCGGTTATTTCCATGATGCGGGCATGAAGCTCGCCATCCATATCGAAGGGGATCGAATCCGCCCGAAATTCCTCGAGCCCGTTCTCCCGCTGATGATCATACGGGAGATAACACGGTTCGGCATCGCCGGATAATTTTTCCGTCCAATATTCTTTCTCTTTCAAAAATTGTCCGGCGGCTATTTTAATGTCTTTCGAAATCATTGTGGTTTCCCTGTTTCCTTTTCTGCCAATTTCTTCTGGTTTACCATTTTGTTGAACGCTCATGGATGTCCCTCCGTTCGATCAGAAATGAAACGCATCCGAATCCTCCTTGAAGATATGGTGATTTAAGGTAGCCAAACGAAGAGAGACCCTAATATCTGTTATTTTAACGGCTGTGTCGTTAACCACCTGCTCGATAATTTCCACATAATTTTGCAGCATATCCTCGGCGGTTTTTTTCCTGAAAAGACTCGAGCAATACGTAAGGGTAAAGGTCAATGGTCCGTTGGTATCCAGTACCCCCAGCCGTAAATCGGTTTTGATGTTCTCCCAGGAATGCTCAAAGGGCTTTAACCGGATCCCGGGAAGCATGAATTCATTGTCGTCCTGGGTCGATAACGCAAAGATGACTTCATACAACGGATTTCTGCCGGCATCTCGTTTGATCGCCAATTTTTCAGCCAATTGCTCGATCGGATAATCCTGGTTTTCGAAGGCCTGTAAGGTGTTTTGTTTCACATGGGCGAGAAAATGGTCAAAGCTCATCCCCGGATCGATCGTGTTTCGCATCAACAACACATTGACAAACATCCCGACAATCGCCTCAAGATCGACATGCCGTCTCCCGGAAACCGGGGTTCCCACGATAATATCATATTGGTTGGTGTATTTCGACATTAATAGAGTAAATATCGACAACAACACCATGTATAAGGTGACCCCGCTTTCAACCGCCAATGCTCTTATTTTTTGAGTCCATTCCTCACCGATCGTCCGCTTGATGGTTTCACCTTCGAATTGTTGAATCGCCGGTCTCGGAAAGTCGGTCGACAAATCCAAAATCGGTAATTTTCCACTAAACCGATTTAACCAATAAGCTTCCTGATTCCTAAAATAATCCGTATCGAATTGGTTTTGCTGCCATTCCGAGTAATCTTTATATTGCTTTTTGAGCCCGGGCTGCTCATGTCCCGAATACAAATTCGCAAAATCCCGGGTTAAGACCCCAACCGAAAATCCATCGGTAACGATGTGATGCATATCTACCATTAAAATATGCCTGGCTGGTCCCACATTTATCAACCCGATTCGAAAAAGAGGAGGAATACTCAAATCAAAGGCCCTTGAAAAACGATTCAATATCGCTTCTTCTCTCTTTGACTCTTCATCACCGGATTCCTCCAGTTCAACATACTCGAGATGGAACGATACCTCCTTATGTACTCGCTGTACCGGTTCATTCTCATTCAATTGAAAGGAGGTCCGAAGACTTTCATGCCGTTGGATCAATTGCTTAAAGGTCTCTTCCAGCCGCTCCCGATCCAGGGTTCCTTCCAATACCACCACGAGCGGCACATTGAAACCGGTCGCCTTCGGATCGATTTGCTGAAGAGCAAACAACCGTTTTTGAGCCGACGATAACGGGTAATACGCCTTCTCTTCGACATGATCTATCGCAAAATACGCTTCAGTCAGCGATTCCCGGATGATGCCCGCTTGATCGGCAATGGTCGAGTGACTAAATATCTGACCCAGGGAAATGCGCACGTTGAATTCCCGATGAATTTTCGAAAGGAGCGACATCACATTCAATGAATTCCCACCCAATTCAAAGAAATTCTCGTCTCTCCCGATCGGACGTTTTCCCTCGAGTTTCAACACGTCCAGCCAGAGTTCCAGCAGTTGTTCTTCCAATGGGTTTTGGGGCGGATGGCACCGTTTCACGGCGTCCTGATAAAGTCCCGGTAAGGAGTCGTAATCGATTTTCCCATTCGGTTTACGAGGAAATTGATCGATGCTGATGAGTTTATCCGGAACCATATACGCCGGCAATCGGTCGGATAAATAGGATTTCAATTCGGTTTCTCCTGCCGAATCCATTTCCTTTCCGGTGATATACCCCACCAACACGGCACTGTCCGGAGCCGTATCGATCTTTATCACAATGGCTTCGTTCACCGACGGATGCTGGCCCAATACATTCTCGATCCCTTCAGGCTCGATCCGAATCCCCCGTATCTTTACCTGTCTGTCGATCCGGCCCAAAAGGTCTATATTTCCATCGGGTAACAATTTACCCAGATCTCCGGTCTTAAATAACAGATCATCCGGGTCTCCGGTTAAAGGATTCGGAATGAATTTTTCAGCGGTTGCTGGGGCATCGTTGTAATACCCAAAGGTCCGGAACGGTGTTCGGATATAGATTTCTCCCACGACCAGGGGGTCGCAGATTTTCATGGTTTCATCGCAAACCATGATCCGGCATCCGCGCATGGCCGTACCGATCGGAATCCGTTCTTTCGACACATCGGACGGTTGAATGACGTAATACGATTTGATCATCGTTGTCTCGGTCGCACCATAAAGATTGACAAGTTGAACTCGGTCTCCAATGGTATCGTACCAATGTGTCAATTCGGTCGGGTTGATTTTTTCACCGGAAAGAAGGATGAATTTGAGCCTTTTTAACTGATCCTTTTCCAGGGATTTGGAATTCAACAACCGGAATACCGCCGGGACGCAATGAATGACATCGACGTCAAGCGTTTCCAACCATCGGGTAAGGGCATGCGAATGGAGGAGTGTCTCGAGGTTTGGCGGAATGCACAACACACCGCCGGAAAATAACGGGACAAAGATATCCCGCAAAAAAGCATCAAATGCGGGTGTGATCAATTGACTCACCCGAAATTGCTCGGTGATCGCAAACGTGTCGATTTCCCACTCGATAAAATGAAGCAAACTTTTATTTTTCCCAAGAATGGCTTTCGGTTTTCCCGTGGTCCCGGACGTAAAATAAATATAAATTTTATCATCCGGATTATATTGGATACCGGAAGGCGTGACATCCCATTCGGAGGCTTCGGTTTGATGCATTTGATCCAAAGACGCCATCAGGACAACGTCGAATCCGGGGACCGGTTTGGCCGGGTTCGCCTCTGACTTCAGTCGCCCCATGTTCGACGTGTCGGTGAGAATCATCCGCATATCGACGTTACCGATCATTTCCTCCAGTCTGGCTGCCGGAAAATCGGAAACCAGGGGAACAAAAATGCAGCCTGCTTTTAATATGCCGATGATGGCAATGATGATTTCAATCCGGTCCTCGATCAGAATACCGATGAAACTTTCTTTCTTTATTCCGTTATTTAACATCCAATTGGCGATATAATTGGAGCGTTGATCGATTTCGCGAAATGTGATCATCTTTGGCCCGTATTCAATGGCGATTCGATCTCCGAACCGGCTCCATCGTTCCTGGACTGTTTCCTGGAATGTACTTTTTTTCATTTTTGTTCTCCTTTTTGAAATTGGGAAACCACCTGAGGACTCATTCCGGTTCGAGACGGATCGATTAACTTCTCTCGGATCCCGTTATTGAATGCGTGCAAAAAATCGTTGATCTGTTCCCAGGTCATTCCGCGGAGCCACAGGTGAAATAGACTATTGATGTCGAAATTAAACTGCGGAACCCAGACGGGTTCTTTGATGGATAAAAATATCCGGTCGATGAGATCGCAAGCAGTGGTGGAATCCATGGTGTGATGACTCCATTCAAAACTATTTCCCTGGATATTGTATTTTTCTTTTTGTTTCCAAATGGGGGTTATGGGCATGCCATACCACAACTGAACTCGGAAAAAATCGATCCCGCTCTCTTTTATAAAATGGATCGTATCTTGAACGGTTTCCGGGGTTTCGCCGGGAAAACCGATGATAAAATTGCCATGCATCGTTATCCCGTATTCTTTTAATAACGCCGTACCGTCACGGTACTTTTCCACGGTTGCCGCTTTGTTCATGTTTTGAAGAATCCGGTTGTTCCCGGATTCCAATCCCAGGTATACGCCGATACACCCGCTTTCCTTCATTAATTCCACCGTTTCGCGGTCGGCAAACTGACATCGGAAATACGAATGCCATTTGAAATGATACTTATTTTTGATCATCATCCGCAGAATTTCCTTCAATCGTTCCACAGGCACATTGAGGGTATCTTCGATGAAATGAACGCTTTTCAATGAGTCGATGGTTGCCAATTGATTGAGTTCGTTTTCAACCTCGGCCACGCCGATGGTTTGGTAGGCGCCGGCATGTTCGGGGGAACCGCAAAAAGCGCATGAAAACGGGCAGGATATCGCGGTTCGGACATTCACGAATTCATCGATTCGATCGGCAAACAAGCTCCAATTGACCCGATTTTCAGCCAGCCGATTGTCTTCCGGTACGATGGGCGTGGCGCCAAAACTTCCATTGGGCGTTTTATAGTAAATATTATCGATGGACTCCATGGGCGAATTATTTTTTAAGGCATTGATAATGGCGATTAATGCGGCTTCTCCCTGAGAACTATTGACATAAAAATCCGCGCCTAAGGACTCGAACAAAAATTCCAACGAAGCAGGATCCTGGGATCGGAACTGGGTCGAAACAAATGGCCCGCCGATGATGATTTTGGCCGTTTTATTATAGGTTCTAATATAAGCGATGATTTCAAGTATGGGAACAAAAGACACATAATAGGTGGTCGTGATGGCAATGGTTAAGATATCTTCCTTCATCAATTTGGCCGATAATTCGCTCTTCTCGCGTTGAAAGGAGTGAACGTAATCAAAGATCAATCCATGCTTATGGAGATAGCTCCCCAGGTAGGAAATGGTAGCGCTGAACGTATCCAGCATGGATAGGGGTTTCACGCGATGTGCGCCATCGTTATTATTGCCGTACAACAAATTAAAAATTTCCGGGGCGGTGTGGTTTTTACCATTCCAGTTGATGAAACTTAAATTCAAATCGCGATAAGCCCCGCTTTTTTTCCCCATTCTCTGAACAGACTTTTCATAGGTTTCAAAATCCATCTCATTATGACCGATCAATAAGCAGTCGATGCGCTTCATGTTATTCCTCCTCCAGATTATCTAAAAATTGATACTGCATGTTTGTAGCCTTCACCTCCGGCCGTCGATGAATTTGAGAAAGTTGGATTTGAGAAAGCGTGACATTCCGATTCTCAAAGACGGCGTCTACGATCTCAATGACATACCTTGCCATTAGATCGATCGTCTCTTTCTTGAACAATTTCGTACAATACTCGAATTTCATCCGGATGGTCTCGCTGTCATAGACATAAAATAGTAGATCATATTTGGCAATGCGAGATTGCTCGCCATGGCGTTTGACTTTGAGTCCGGGAATCTCGAACGCCGTGATCTCACCATCCCGGTTGTCGTCATTTTCGGCGATGAATAAAACGTCGAAGAGCGGGTTTCGCCCCGGTTGTCGTTTTAATCCCAATATATCTACCAATGTCTCGAACGGGTATTCCTGGTTGTCGAAGGAATCTAACGCATTTCGCCTCACGTGCTCCAGGAATTCGAGGAATGTCATATTGGCTTTCAGGTTATTTCTGGTTGCCAACATATTGACGAATACGCCGAAAATCTCCCGGACATCGGCGTGTTTTCTCCCGGCGATGGGTACCCCGATGATGATATCCTCCTGGCCACTTATTTTCGATATTAAAATGTTATATATGGCCAACATGACGATATGCAATGTCACGCGGGTGTCCAATATCAACCGTCTTAATAATTGGGCCTTTTCCTTGCCCATTTCAAACTCCAGGACATTTCCTTCGAAACTCTGCGCCAATGGCCGGATATAATCCATAGGTAAATTCAACAACGGAATATCGCCCTTAAACTGCTCCAACCAATATATTTCCTGCGTCTTCAGTAATTCTTTCTCGCTCTCACTCGCTTGCCATTCGGAATAATCTTTGTATTGAAATTTCAATGCGGGAAGTTTTTTCCCTCCGTATAATCGGATGAACTCTTTTACAAATAGATTTATGGAAACCGCATCCGAAATGATATGGTGCATGTCGAGCATCAAAACGAAACGATCCGTATTCATCTCGATCAACCCCACTCGAAGAAGCGGAGCTTTGTGAAGTAGAAACGGTTTGACAAACCCATCGACGATCGTTTCCACCTCCTCTTTTATTGCGGTCTTATAATAATCGATTTTAAAATCCGTGTTTTCATATACCCGCTGCACCGGTTCATCGTTTACCATCTCAAAGGCAGTCCGGAAGTTGTCATGTCTCCGGATCAGTTGCCCGAACGTTTCCTCCAATTGCTCCGTTTCGATGTGCCCTTCCATGTCCAAAATGATCGGCATATTGTACCCTATATGATCGAGCTGTAAATGCTGCAAAATGTATAATCGCTTCTGAGCCGACGATAATACATAATACTCTTTCTCTTCGGCATAACCGATCGACATGAAATGTTCTTTTGCAGATTCGTTTATTAATTCTGCCTGCCTCCGGATCGTTGGATATTCGAATATTTTTCCAAGCGGTAAGTTCGCATCGAATTCCTTTTGGATCAATGCGACGAGGGAAATCGCCCGAAGCGAATGCCCTCCCAGTCCAAAGAAATTGGAATCCATACTTATGTGATTCTCATCAAGGCCCAACAATTCAGACCATATCCGACACAATCCCTCTTCGATGGTCCCCCGGGGCGCGGTATATTGGTCTGCACCAGCCGATCGAGGCGCAGGAAGAGCCTTGCGGTCTACTTTTCCGCTGAGGGTCAACGGTATCCGGTCGATGCGGGTAACAGATACGGGTACCATATACCCCGGCAAATACGTCGCTAAATAGTCTTTCAATACCCGTGCCGTGATTTCCTCATGCGACACAAAATAGGCGCATAGATCTTTATCTCCATCCCCGGAATCCCGACATATGACCACTGTCTCTTTGATGCCGGGATACGTCAATAACCGACGTTCGATCTCACCCAATTCGATTCGGAATCCCCTGATCTTTACCTGGTGATCGATTCGTCCTAAAAACTCGATAGCTCCATCATTCAACCAACGGGCCAAATCCCCGGTTTTATAAAAACAGCCATTGGGGAGAAAATGGTCATTGGTCATTGGACATTGGTCATTGGGGACAGCGCTTCTTTTACCCTTGACGAATGACCAATGACTACTAACATTTCTTTTAAATCTTTCCGCGGTTAACTCCGGGTTATTTAAATATCCGCGTGAGACGCCTTCCCCGGCGATATAACATTCACCGGGGATTCCGATAGGCTGCACGTGAATATTTCGATTAAGAATATACACCTGCGTGTTGGCAATCGGTGTACCGATCGTAATCCTTTTTTCTTCGGTCAACTCTTTTAGGGTCGACCATACCGTTGTCTCCGTCGGACCATATACATTATAAATTCTCCCCTGGAATTTCTCTTTTAACCGTTCGAGTAACTCGGGAGGAAGGGCTTCTCCACCGATGATTAATTCCTTGACTTCTTTTAAGCAAATTAAATCCGGTGCGCCCGCCAGTAATAACTGTAACCTGGATGGTGTGACCTGCAGCATATCCACGCCATTCCGGGTTATCGCAGTTTCCAATAACGCCGGGTCTTTCTGCTGACGTTCACTGGCCATGACGACCTTTAACCCAGCCGTTAACGATAATACTGTTTCCAGAAAAAAAATATCGAATGAAATTGTGGTGAGTGCCAATATGACTTTGCCCGGAGAAAAATCGATCACCGATACCATACCGGTAATGAAGTTAACTGCATTGTAATGGGAAATCATGACTCCTTTCGGGTTTCCCGTGCTTCCTGATGTGTAAATGATATAGGCCAATCGGGTGGCCGGTCGCCGGTCGCCGGTCGCCGGTTGGAGAGAGAAGTTAAGAGGGGGGGAGGGGAAGAGGTTAAGAGGTTGAGAAGGTGAGAGGATGAGATGTTCTATAAAGAACACTTTCTTAATTTCCCAACTTCTTAATTTCTCAACTTCGATCACGCCCTTCTCCGTGTCCCCTGTGTGCTCCGTGAGGCACAAAAATTGAGCGCGACTATCCGTTAACATGTAGTCGATCCGCTCCGGTGGATAATCGGGGTCAATGGGCAAATACGCGCCACCCGCTTTCAATATTCCCAGAATACCCATGATCATTTCAATCGAGCGTTCGATCTTTAGTCCCACGATGCTATCGGCTTTAACCCCTTGCTCGATTAATCCGGATGCCAATTGATCGGATCGGTCACTTAGTTCTTTATAAGATACGTGAGGGCAGACACGCGGGTCTGCCCCTACGGAAGTCCCCCCTAAAAGAGCAATCCGATTCGGTGTCCTTGCTGCCTGTTCTTCAAATAATTCATGAATGGTTTTATCTTTCGGATAATCCGTCTCCGTATGGTTGAAATCATATAATATGCGGTTCTTCTCCTCTTCGGATAAGATTTCCAATTGACACATTTTCTGCGTTTCATTTTCTAAAATATTTTGAACCACTCGCTTAAAATGAGTGCACAAATTATCGATTGATTTCGGGTCAAACTCCGTTTCCCGGTAAGAAAAATGAACTTTGATCGTATCGAATAACAGCACGCTTACCATTAAATCGTAATGAGTCATTTCAACCATGGAATACGAATGAATGGATAATGGACTACCTAAGGGAAGTAGCCGGTTATCCAGGGGGTAATTTTCAACAACCACGATCGTATCAAAGAGTGAGATGCCGCTACTTAATCCGCTGTAACGCTGTATCTCCACTAAAGGGGTACTCTCAAACGCCTCTCTGGCCTTTAAGGTTCGATCTATTCCTGAAACCACATCCAGGAGCGTTTCTTCCGGACTTGTTCGGATTCTTAAGGGAAGGGTATTGATAAACAATCCCACCATATCTTCAATTCCTCTTATTGCAGCGGGCCTCCCGGACACCGTGGTGCCAACGATCACATCGTTACTACCGCAATATCGTTGAAACACCATTCCCCACGCGGCATAGAATAAAGATGCCAATGTAATGCGTCTATTTTGGGTAAACCGATCCTGATTATGTTTTATAATTTCTTCGAAAACAATTGAATTCTTTTTGAATTCGCTTAATTCATCAGTCTTTCTTTTTTTAATGGGTAATTCGGTTGAGCCTTCAAAACCATATAAATAATCTTTCCAAAATTCTTCCTGTAGTTGTTTATCTCGGGTCTGAATCCATCGGATAAATTCCTGAAATGACGGTTTTACCTCTAATAACGGTTTTATTCCTTTTTCCAATCCGTGGTATGCATTAAAAAATTCTTTTAAAAGAATCCCATTACTCCACCCGTCATACAAAATATGATGATTACTGATCACCATTTCATAGCAGCATTCTTCGATTTTGATTAACGACACTCGGAACGGAATTTGTCTCAAATTAAAAGGCATTCCCCGATCCTTTTCTTTTAATGCCTGGAGAGAGCGTTCCTTTTCCTCCGGCGCAATTTCCGAAATATCGTTATAAAGGAGCTTGAGTCGATGCTCTTTTAAAACAATCTGGGTCGGTTTATCCAATTTCTCCCAACGAAAAACGGTTCGGAGCATCTCATTGGCATCGATCACCCAATTCCAGGCTTTTTCAAAAAGGTCGGTTTTAACTTCCCCTGATATCCGAAGACTTAATTGTTCAAAATAAATATGATCTTGTGGGCTTTTTAGATAGTGAAAGAGCATCCCCTCCTGCATTGGAGTTAAGGGTAGAATTTTTACAACATTTTTTTTTTCTAACTTTTTCATTGAGGATCTCGAACCTTAATTTATAGGCTTGTTAAGGACTGAGCCTATCCAATACTTGATCACCGACCCGAAAGGAAATAATAACATATTAGCCATTTTTGTCAATCAATAAAAATGTTGCTATTTTAAAGTCGATATTTACCCATAAAAACGCTGATTAATCCCTCTTAATCAAAACCGGATTTGAAAGATATTATATCGGGTTCTACTTATTTCATTCAATTGCTTGAATATTATTTTTCATTATATTAAAATTGATCAGAGGGAGGTAAAAAATGAAAAATAAAATACTACTCGTGGAATATGACCCTGATATGGTCGATTTTATCCGGTCGATGTTTCACCCGGATATTATTGACTTTGTGATTGCAGGAGATGAGAGGGAGGTAAGAAACGAACTGGAGAGGCAAAATTTCGATCTGGTGATCACCGAGGCGTTGCTTCCGAAATCTCACGGTTTTACGATATGCAAATACGTGTTTGATCATTTTCCCCTGACTCGCGTGATTATCGTGAGCGACAAGCTGGACGACGTCTCGCACCGAAATGAGGCATTGCAAAACGGGGCCAGTGAGTATATCGAGAAACCACTGAATAAGGAGAAATTCATGGAAAAAGTTCTTTATTACTTAAACATCAAAAACAAGCATCAAAAATTCGGAACCAATGAGGATACCACCAATCTTTACCTTTTTCCTTATTCGGACCGTCCGGGTGAGGAAATGCGCCGGGAAAACCGAAGGGATCCGGTGAATATAAAAATCGATTAAAAAAAGAGATTGCATAATACTTTTTGACGACCGTTTCCAATTTACTTGTCATCCTGCACGAAAAATGTTACAATCACATATGCGTATATGTGCAAGTGTGAGGTCAGCATGTTGGATTATGTCGACTATTTTAAAGGAATTTCGGATAAAACCCGATTGCGAATAATAGCATTAATATCAAGGATGAACCGGGAATTGTGCGTCTGTCAGATTACCGAGGCGCTGGGTGAGAGTCAGTATAAGATATCTCGCCATCTTAAGATTCTAAAAAACTCCGGCTGGTTAAAAGAACGGAAGGATAGTCGATGGGTTTATTTCTCCCTGGCCGAGAACCCCGACCCGTTCGTTCGGCAAATGCTTCAGACCTTAACCCTATTACCCGAAGAATACCTGGAATTGGCGGTTCCCCTTACCGAAATCAACAAAATTTCTAGAAAAAACAATTGCAAGGATTGAATAAATGGCGCAGGCTATTTCAAAAAATTCCGATACAGAAAAATTGAACTAGCGGTAAAACAAAACTAAGAATGGAGGAATTCGCATGACGATGAATGAAAGAAAAACATGTTCGACTTTAAGCAACCCCTTAATATTATTGCTATTATCCTTCGTTATCGTGTTTTTTAATGGCACCCAGTTAATCAGTAGTGCGAGTAGTGCGGCAAATCCGGTGAATGCCAAAACAGCGATGGATCTGGCAATGCGTTCCGGCAAGTTTATTTCCCTTATCTTTTATGAGAAAAAGGACCCGGCTTATCATACCATGTCTACCTGCATCGATAATTTTGCCAAATCATCCCAGGGGAAGTTAATCGTTCATCAGAGCAGGGTTAGTGATCCGCGGGAAAAGGAAATCGTCGACCGGTTTGATATTCGAAGAGCCCGGCTTCCCGTTATTCTTATCATTGCCCCAAACGGCGCCGTCACCGCCGGATACGAGCAGAAGGTTACCCTGGATCAAGTCAAAAAAAGCGTGGAAGTTCCTGAATTAATGCTGAAGGTCCTCAAACCCCTCCAGGAAAGAAAAATTACCCTGGTTTTGTTGCAGAATGAAAAGACCAAATTCAATAAGGAATCTTCGAAAGCAATTAATGATTTCATCCGGGACCCGAAATACAAAAAGGTTGTCAGTACCATTAATGCAAACCCTTCCGCCTCAGGAAGCCGGGAATTTCTCAGGCAATGCAGTTTAGCCACCCCGCAGACCGAAGCCGTGGTTGTGGTCATGCTTCCCCCGAAAACAATCGCGAAAGTTCTCAAGGGAAAAATCACCAAAGCCGATGTTGAAGCGTCACTCCAAACGTGCACGCCCGGCAGTGGATGCTGCCCGGGCCGCTAATGTCTATATAAACCCCGCAGCCCCAACCCAGGAGGTATTATGAGAATAAGACAGCTTGTCATACGCGAAATTTTCCAGAGGAACAACCAACTGATCTCAAGCTTGATTGCGGTTTCCCTTGGAATTGCAGTCATTGTCGGTATCAATAACATTTCTTTATTTTCGGAAAAAGCGGTGGCCACAGAACTTGATTCATTGGGGGCCAATGTTTTGATTCTACCCAAATCCGCATCGGTTCAGGATTACTATAGTGCGGATTTCCAGGACAGCGAGCTTCCCGAATCTTACGTTGAGGTTCTGACCCAGTCCGATTTGAAGGGAATCGATAACCTTTCCCCTAAACTCAGTATGCCGGTCGTCATTAACGATAAAAAGGCCACGTTAACCGGAATCCTTCCCCGCAATGAGTTTAAATCCAAGGCGATGTGGCAAGGAACGTTGGGAATTTTCTCAAGACCGGAAGGGTGTGGCACTGTTCCCGTCATACCGGGCCTTTCCGATTCCAAAAAATCCCTGGTTCGAAAACGAGTGATCGATGACCTTGATCGTTCCTCATTGTTGGTCGGGGCGGATATCGCGCAGCAACTCCGATTATCCGAAGGCGATTCCCTTGACATCCTGGGCAATCCATTCAAGGTTGAAGCGATCCTTCCTCAAACCGGAACCGTTGACGATAGCCGATTGTTTACCCATTTGCACACGGTTCAAAAACTTTCAGGTAAACATTCATTAATCAACGTCATTGAAGTCGTCGGGTGTTGTTCGGCAATTTCCGCCGGACTCATCGGGGGAATTAACAAACTTCTTCCGGACGCCAAAGTGGTCACGATTTCCCAGATTGTTCAAACGCAACTGAACACAAACACCATGATGCAAAAATTATCCGTGATTTTACTGGTCATTATCCTGGTTGTTGGCGGAGCCAGTATTGCCAATTACATGTTTGCCAATGTGTATGAGCGGCGAAAAGAAATCGGCATCTTTATGGCAATGGGTGCGAGTTCATCCTGGATTGCGGGGATGTTCCTCCTCAAAGCGGCCATTGTCGGTCTGATTGGCGGGGTATTGGGGTATATTTCTGGAACCATCCTGGCCGTCATTCTGGGCCCGAAACTTGCCGGCATTCCGGTTCTACCGGTTCCTCTCCTTGCCGTTTACAGCATCCTGATCTCAATCCTATTATCGCTTTTGGCCAGCATCATACCTGCCATTAAAGCCACGCGAGTCGATCCGGTGGTGATACTCCAGGAGGAATAATCTCATGTTAAGAACAGAATTAATTACCAAGCGCTTTACTCAAAAACATGGGACCGTGACCGCATTAAAAGAGGTAACCATCGATATCCGCAAGGGGGAATTTGTAAGCATTGTGGGGCCGAGTGGCAGCGGTAAGAGTACCCTGCTCCTGATGCTGGGCGGCATGAGTACCCCGACTCAGGGGCAGGTATACTGGGAGAATCAATCGATTTATCAATGGAACATCAACGAGCGCGCGAAATGGCGGGCCAGGCGCATCGGTTTTGTTTTTCAATCCTTCAATCTTATCCCTTATTTAACGGTCTGGGAAAATGTGAGTGTGGCACAGAGTCTGTGTGACCCCAATAATCCGAAAAAAGATAAAATTTTAAAGGTTTTATCGGACGTAAAATTATCCGATCGCCTGACTCACCGTTCAAGCGAACTCAGTGTCGGACAGCAACAGCGAGCCGCCCTGGCGCGAGCGCTGATCAAAGACCCGGAAATTCTACTCGCCGATGAGCCGACCGGCAATCTGGATCCTGAAACCGCGATGGATATCATCAATATTTTAAAAAAATTGAACGAAGAAGGGAAAACGATCGTTCTCATTACCCATGATCCGAATATTGCACAAATGACCCAACGAACCATCCGCATTGTCAATGGAGAAGTGATATCCAAGAACGGCTGCTGCGGATCGAAGTGCCAATGCTCGGAACAGTAAGGAGATGAAAAATGTTTGAATGGCTGGAATCGATGGTGAATGTCGTTGTGTTTGGATGGATGGGTCTCGAACGGGGTGGAAAAGTGGGGGCATCGATTCACTTTTTCATCTATGATACGATCAAAATATTTATCTTATTGGCCCTGATCGTGTACGGGATCACGTTTATTCGGAGTTTTTTCTCTCCTGAAAAAAACCGGCGAATCCTGATGAAAAATAAAGGGAATCACGTTCTGGGTCATTTTCTTGCGGCCATGCTCGGCATTGTCACCCCCTTTTGTTCCTGTTCGGCGGTTCCGCTGTTTATCGGGTTTGTCGAAGCCGGAATCCCGCTTGGGGTCACGTTTTCGTATCTGATTGCCGCACCCATGATCAATGAGGTTGCCCTTGGATTGTTGTATGGGTTATTTGGGTTGAAAATTGCGTTAATTTATGTGATATCCGGTGAGGTGATTGCCATTGTCAGCGGTTTGATTATTGGCCGTATGGGTTTGGAACGCTATATCGAAGGATATGTTTTCGAAATCAAGGTTGGTGCCATGCAGGAAAGCAAAGCGCCCGCTTTTCGCGAACGGTTGAAGGACGCGTTAGATTTTACGCTCCAGTTGCTCAAAAAGATATGGATGTTTGTGGTTGGAGGCATCGCCATCGGCGCGTTTATGCATGGGTTTATTCCCGCCGGGGCGCTGGCTCACCTGGCAGGCAAAGACAATCCGTTTGCGGTGATTGTTGCCGTGATAATCGGCATTCCGCTTTATTCCAATGCCGCGGGAGTCATTCCATTGATCTCCGAGTTGACCCGCACCGGGGTTGCCATGGGAACCGCGCTGGCGTTCATGATGGCGGTGACCGCGTTGAGTCTCCCGGAAATGATTCTCTTACGCCGGGTATTAAAACCCCGGTTGTTGGCCATATTCATCGCCATTGTCGGTCTCGGAATCATTTTTACCGGGTATTTATTTAATGCACTTATATAAGCATATATAAACATAAAAACATAATTTATATATATTAAAATGGAGGTCACATGTTGATTCAAGTTCTCGGTGCAGGATGCGCCAAATGTCACAAATTGGAGGAAAATGCCCGAAAGGCCGCTACCGAATTAAATATCGATTTTAATCTTGAAAAGATTACCGATATTCAAAAGATCATGGGTTTTGGGGTGATGAGTACGCCCGCGCTGGTGGTGGACGGTCAGGTGAAGTTTGCAGGTAAGTCCCCTTCAATCGACGAATTAAAAAAAATCTTAGCCCAATAGGAGAAGGCACCATGAAACAGGTAAAACAGGTGATCCGCTTCACAGGTTTGGTCGTTGTCGTTATCGTTATCGGTTTGATTTTTCCCTTACTTTTTTCGGCAGAGAATCAGTCGCCGAATCCGGACAAGAACATCAAGGTCACGTTTATCGAACTGGGGTCGGTTCGTTGTAAACCTTGCAAAGCCATGCAGCCCATAATTGCCGAAATCGAAAAAGAATACAAGGGGCAAGTCAAGGTCATTTTTTATGATGTTTGGCTGGAAGAGAACAAGCAGTATGCTGAAAAATACAAAATAGATGTGATTCCGACCCAGGTCTTTCTGGATAAGAATGGAAAAGAGTACTTCAGGCATATCGGATTCTTTCCTAAGGAAGAGATCATCAAAATATTCAAGCAAAAGGGTGTCAAATAATGGTTGATACACTGTTTACCTGGGCCAGCGGTTTGATCGATCAGAATCCGTTCATCGGTTTGATGGGCGCGTTGGTATGGGGAATCCTGAGTGTCCTGCTCAGTCCGTGTCATCTGGCCAGTATCCCGTTGATTGTCGGATTTATCAGCAATCAGGGGGCAATGACCGCGCGGCGAGTCTTTGCGGTTTCGCTTTCCTTTGCGTCCGGTATTCTGGTAACGATCGGATTAATCGGTGTGATTACCTCCCGGCTGGGTCGTTTGCTCGGAGATACCGGGATGGTGGGCAATTATATTGTGGCCGGCGTTTTTTTTATTGTCGGGTTATATTTGCTGGGGGTGATTCGGCTCTCGATTCCCGGTATTTCGCATGCGCCCACGAAACGAAAAGGCCTTCTTGCGGCTTTTGTTCTCGGATTGATCTATGGGATTGCGTTAGGACCATGCACATTTGCTTACATGGCCCCCATTCTGGCCATTCTATTGGCCAAAAGTGCCAACAGTCTTACATACGGTGCGCCATTACTGTTATTCTATGGAATTGGGCATTGTGCGGTGATTGTTTTTGCGGGTTCCTTTACCGGTCTTATTCAGCGTTATCTTGATTGGAATGAGCAATCCAATGGGCTTCGAATATTAAAAAAAATCTGTGGGGCATTGATTATTCTCGGAGGCGTTTATTTTATTTTCTTTTCGCGGTGATTCGTATTTCGGTTCCAGTGCGTGCTCGGTGCGTTACTTTGTGTCGATTGGGTATAATAATTCCAAACGAGTAAGATTATTGGCGAAATCTTAAGAGGAAGTATAACTCGATTCAATCCTCGGGGAAAGATTGTATGATAAAGGGAAATAGTACCACTCGCCGGGAACCACCACCATGCGCCCCGGAGACTCAAACTTTTGGCAGGGCATCACCAACCAGATGCATGGAAGCGCAAACTTTTCGTATGGCATCACCGACCAGACGCCGGGCAGCTCAAACTTTTCGTCTGGCATCACTAACTTTTGGGATAGCAGCACCGATCATGTCACCTGGCACCACTAACTTTTGAGATGGCATCACCAACTTTTGGGGCGACGGCACCGATCATGTCACCTGGCACCATCAACTTTTGGGGCGACGGCACCGATCATGTCACCTGGCATCACCAACTTTTGGGGCGACGGCACCGATCATGTCACCTGGCATCACCAACTTTTGGGGAGGCAGCACCAACCAGTCATATGGCATCACCAACTTTTGAGGTGGCACCACCGATCATGTCACCTGGCATCACCAACTTTTGGGGAGGCAGCACCAACCAGTCATATGGCATCACCAACTTTTGAGGTGGCAGCACCAATCATGTCACATGGCAGCTCCAACCAATGTCAGGGAATGACCAACGGACAGGCGGGAGCGCCCAACTTTTTGGCAGGGAGACTCAAACTTTTGGTTGACTTTTGCCTTCAATGGTTGTAAAATCTCGATTAAAACTTAGTTTCGGGATAAATAAAACAATGTTTTTTAATTCAGTAGACTTTATCATCTTTTTCAGCGCGGTCTTTGCCTTTTTTTTCGTTATACCCCACCGCTTCCGATGGCTGTACCTCCTATCCGCGAGCCTCTTCTTCTACGGTTACCTGAAACCGGTCTTCCTGGTTTTCCTGGTTGCCCCGATTGCTCTCGTTTACGTGATCGGCCTAAAAATCGCAGCGATTCCGGCGTCGCCCGAATCGAAAAAAAAACGCAAACACTTCCTCTGGCTCGGCCTGGCCTCGGCATTAACCGCCCTGGTCGTCTGTCGATACACGGATTTTATTTACGGTACGTTTGCATCGCTTGCCGGGTTTGACTTTAAACCCCTCAAATTCCTCGTTCCGATTGGCCTGTCTTTCTACTCCTTTAAAATGGTCAGCTACCTGATCGATGTGTACAATGAAAACGCACCGGCCGAAAAGCACTTCGGCTATTTTGCCCTGTACGTGTCCTTCTTCCCACAAGTGTTCTCCGGTCCCATCGATCGCGCCGTTCACTTCATTCCGGAATTAAAGAAAAACGTCCATTTCGATATGGACCGAATCATTGCCGGACTCCAACTCATCGCCTGGGGAATCTTTAAGAAGATGGTCATCGCCGACCGCCTGGGAATCTTTGTGGATGAGATCTTTCGAAATCCCCACCAGCAGGGTTTGAACATTCTAATGGCCGCTTACTTTTATGCGTTCCAGATCTACTGCGACTTTTCCGGCTATACCGATATTGCCATCGGCGTCTCCAAAATGCTCGGATTCAATTCCATGAAAAACTTCGACTTCCCCTACTTCAGCAAAAGCATCACGCAATTCTGGAACCGCTGGCATATTTCGCTTTCAACCTGGTTGAGAGACTATTTGTTTTTACCGATCGCCTACGCGGTCATGCGCCCGATCAAAACCGATCAACTCTGTCGCATCAAAACCGAAACCTGGGGCTATGTGACGGGCATGATGTGCACGATGCTCATCGCCGGATTGTGGCACGGTCCGAACTGGACCTTTGTGGTATGGGGAATGCTCCATGGGTTGTATCTCATCATTGGATACACCACCAAAAAAGCGAGGAAAAAATTCGTCAAAACCATTCGCTTAAACAAATTCCCCGGTCTGCACCGTGCGCTGAGTATCTTTATTACCTTTAACCTCCTCTCCCTCGCCTGGATCTTCTTCCGGGCCGAATCCCTTCAACAGGCATTCGCTTACCTTCATTACCTTCAATTGAAACCCTCGGGAAAAGGCACCGCTTACCTGATGTTTAACCTGTTGATTGTGACGATCTTTATTCTACTGGAAGTGTTAGTTAAAAACCGGAAAAAAATCAAGGTCTTCGACCGAATTCCCGATGTTGTGAAAGTGGCAGGCTTCGCGTTATTTATTTGCCTGATCCTTATTTTTGCAGTGGACAAAGCCAATGAATTCATCTATTTCCAATTCTAATTTAAAAAAACCTCATTTAAAAAAACATATTACCCGATTGTTGTTATTTCTTTTACTGGTCTTCCTGTTTGACCGGGGACTCTATTATGCGATATTTACGTATGAGAACCATTTTTACCCCCAAAATAAATTCGAAGAAAGTCTTTCCCGGTTTGTCAGGGGTAAAGATTACAGTACCTTGATTTTCGGTACCTCCCGTTCCTACGAAGGCATCCTTCCCGCTTACCTCCAGATCAAACTCAATCAGAAAATGTTTAAAGAAACGTTCCAGGGAAAGGGCCCCAAATACAATTATTACTTTTACCAGGTGTTTAAAAAATACGCGGGAACGCCGAAAGTCGTGATCTACGGCGTCGACTATTTCATCTACAACATCAAATCGGACGCCAAATGGATGTCCCGGTTTAATAATATGAAAGAAACCCCGAGATTCGATTTCTTCTCCAGCCCGCTCCTCCTCCTGGAAAACAAAAAGAGAATCGATAATTTCCAGAACAATATCCTGATCCGGTTCCAGGAATCGCAAAAAGAGGATAAGGACGATAAAGACAATAAAAAAGACGGGGAATCCAAAAAAGATGACGTCTTGAGCGAACTCATCGATGTGCAAATCTACATCGGTGCGAATACGAAGGAAAAGAAATTGATCACCCAGGAACCCGCCGAGCACCTGTACCAGAGTTTTCCCCCTTTCCCGGGCGAAGAAGGTGACTACTTTGTCAAATTACTGGATGAACTGGACCGCGATCATGTGACGGTCATACTCGTGGAACTCCCGGATTACATCGGAACTTATAAAACCAATTACCAATTAAAAGCATTTATGTATCAGTTGGAAACCTTTAAACAGAAATACAAAAATCTATTCATCTATAATTACAATCTCCCGGAAAAATTTCCCCTGGATAATACGGTGTATTTCTTTGACGGGGGTTACGGCATGACCAATTCCCATCTCTCCCGCGAGGGCTCCAAAGTACTCAATGATCTCCTGGCCAGGGATTTAAAAAAGCATTATCAATAAAGGTCAGATACAAATAAAAGGGCAGACCCGCGGGTCTGCCCCTACAAAAACCGACGAATCGATCCCCTACCCCAGATACCCTTCCACTTGAACGCTCCATCCTTTGGTGATATCCCGATACTCATATTCCCGTGATATATCAAATCCCCGAATCGCAATGTCGCGGGTTAAACATAAGACGATTTTTTCCTGTGCGGCCAAACCTTCCATCCGCTCCTTTAACCGCACAATGGCTTCAACCGGCATGTTGTGAGTGATATCCTGAAACACATACATCCGAAACGATGGCATATGGGTAAAGGAAAGCAGCAAGTCGAACCGGTCTATTTTTTCCAGTTGAGCGAACGGGAGACGCGGGACCCGATTCGGACGATTCGGACCAAGGCGGTCGACATCCCGGTAAAGGTGTTCTTTTTCCTCATCGGTCAGAGGTCGAACTGCGGCAATGAATCCCAATAAATCCCCGACCCGAATGTCCGGCGGAATCTGTTCCGGATTACAGAGGTAAAGAAAGGGAATGGGGCGAGACGAACCGGCCATATCTTCGGTCATATCTTCGGATTCGATTCGTATGGGATGTTTTTCCTTAAAATAACTCGCGGCAGCGTTTGACGGATACCCCGAAAGAATCCCGTATAGATAATCGGCAAAGCGCGGTAACCCTGTTTTGAGTACGCAATAGTGGCCGGGGTGAAGGACAAGCTCTTCACCGAAAGACGAGGTCGAGACATTTTTAGGCTCGCGTTCTTCCCCCGATGGGATAAAGAGCATGCGTTTGTATCGATAGTAAGAAAAAAGGATCAAACCGATGAGGGTGACGATTAAAATCGACAGTCCGGTTCCAAAGTAACCGGGAAACCGGTTCCTCGCACGATACACATTTTCCTCGCGGGTAATAAAAGGGATCACTTTTTGATTGTCCATGCTGCGGGAATAAAACCTCTTTTCTTTATAAAACAAACAAAACCGGTGTTTTAATTCCCGGCAATACCGAAAGAAATTATTGATTTCTTCATAACCCTTTCCACTCATCTCGGCAGCCAGCGACTGATAAAAGGTCGCGGGCGAACATACGGAAAGGACCTGGGAAACGCGAGCGACGCGTCGCATTTGCGTTTCGATCTTTTGATCGACGCCCTGGATTTTTTTATATTCATGGTTTAGGAAACTCTCAACCAGGGATTGGTACAAGAGAATCCTTTCCGAGTCTTCCCGGATCTTACCGCCCGTTTGGGCGGTCGCTCGCTTTTCAAACGTCATCAATGCATTCCATTTTTCCAGATCGGACCGATACGTGAGTTCGATATCGGATGCGTTGATCCTGACGATCTTTTCGATAACCAGAGGAAAGATGAACACCAGGCCCATCCATGATGCCATTAAAATGGCCATACCGGTACGGGTCGAAGGGATGGTCCCGATAACGGTTCCCATGAAGAAGAAGACGCAAGACACCATTACCCAGGTTCCCCAAACGCCACCGAGTAACACGCAATCGGAGCCACGCAGCCCGGTGCCTTCGAGACGAACCTGGATAACGGCCAGAAAAAGAATCAGGGTAAAGACACTGAGAATCAAAACGAGTCGCGCAAGAACCATATGGATATAAACTGTTCGGCTTCCTGCCAACGACGATAGAAAACGCAAGTACTCTTTGTTTCGAAACGCCTCGTATCCATAGACGAGTGCAACCAGGGATCCCACCATTAATAACAGCCCGGAAAAATCGCTGTATGCTCCCGGTTTTTCTTCAAATAAATTCCGACCATTGATCGACCGGTACATCGCGGTCTCGATCCCGGCATCGATATGAACCAGAATCTCAGGAGATAACCCGGAATTATAAAAAAAGATCCCGGATGCGGGAGGAAGGTAATTGATCCGAAACCCCAGCGCACCATATTGCCGATAATTCAAATATTGCCCGGCTCTCAAACGTTCGATCTCCCTGAATTTAAGGGTCGATGATAACGCATTCTTGTAAGCGTCTACCCCGTTGTGAATCAGATAAACGGATAGCAACACCAAACAAAAGCCCGACAGTAATATTCGGATGGTTAATAATCTCCCGGCTTCCAGTTTTAAAAATCGGATAAATAGGGTCATCGTGATCTCCTTCACATCCCGTGGTTGTACTCTTATGACTTGACGATCGATGAAACTAGTTTAACGTTTTTGAAATCGCTTCACATACCTGGGCCGTGTATTGACCAAAAAGAAGCGACTGAGAAAACCGATGGTTCAATTGCCAGGTCTCGGTGGTAGCGGGTATCGCTCCTGCATTGACCGCATCGATCAACCGGGTCAATAACGCCGTGATTTGAAGCGAATCCGAATGCATTTTCGCATACAATCCCCGGATATCGCCGGCGATGAGATACGATTTGACCTCATCGAACATCTCTTGATTCACATACCCCGAATTATTTTTTACAAATCCCTCGTAGTCGAACATTTTCAGCATGGTGACCGCAGCGGCGTTGTACGGCGTGATCTCGGCCAAGGCTTTCAAATCGGCATAATGATCATTGGCCAACCGCATACTCTCCAGGGCATGAGCCAAAATGGTTTTCAACTCCACGGGGTTCACCTCGACAAAAGAGGCAGATTCGGTCTTTTGCATGTATTGAAGCGTTGAGGCATAAGCATCCAGAAAGTAGGTCGCCCCCTTTGCAATCAATGGTTTCAGCGCAGTTCCGGTGTCGCCATTTTGGTTATACGCGACTTCGGAATAATTAATGGTCCACAAGCAATAAGCATTGACCTGGAAGCATCCGATAATCAATAAACCCACTGCCAATTTCAGAAAAGATTTTGTTTTAAAAACGTTCATGTTAATCTCCTTTTTTATCGCCTCTTGGCGTATTTAAAATGTTGTTTATTTTTTCTTCCATTTCTCTTTTAAGCGACGACCCCAGTTCCGCCAAAAGAATGTCTCGCTCGAGAATCGATTCGTTTTTATAGAGATAATCCTTGGAGTACGTGGTCATCAGCCCGACAAAAAACCTGGATTTTTGCATAAACCAAAACATTTCCTTGACTTCATCGGTCAAATCCCCAAACGGCTTCTCTTTCCAGAAAAATTCAATACCGGTTTCCTTGGGTTTGAAGATGTCGCCTTCACCATGCAGCACGTACTCCAAATTCACATTGAAAAACGTCGATAAGCGATAAAGAACATCAAAACCAATCCGGCTTTTCCCGTTCTCCACATCCGAAATCGTGGGCGTCGATACCTTCAATTTCTTAGCGAGTTCGTCCTGAAAAAGGCCGAGCTGCTTTCGGATGATCCTGATCCTGCCTCCAATTGCTTTTAAATCCTTCATGCTTACCTACCTGATCGTCATATTCGTGCGTGTTTCCATATTTTTCCTTACTGCGGAAGGCGATTATAGCACAAAGCCCATCTGTTTTCTACATGAATCATTAATTTTCTTAATGAAACCGGTGAAATCTGTCCCCGTGACAGTTCATGTTTATTTAAATCCATCTCCCCGAATCATGGCGTTTTTCGTAAGCTGAATTGACATGGTTACGGAATCGTTGATATGGATCAAATCATACCGGGATCAAACAACATGCCACAAAAAAAATAAAAAAATTTGTTGAAAAAAGAATATTTGCACGTATACTATAAAATATAAATCGAAAATATAGATCGTTCTTAGGGGGGAAAGTATGCCGTACAAATTTGCCGAACATGTATTCGGAATCGATAAATTCGAAGAAACATTACCCGCCAATGTATTCATGCGGTTTAAAAAAACCGTGGATGAAAAACAACGCCTCGATCCGGAAGTGGCGAATTTCGTTGCCAATGAAATCAAAAAATGGGCCGAAACCATGGGCGTGACCCATTTTACCCACTGGTTCTTACCGCTCACGGGTCTGACCGCCGGTAAACAAAATACGTTTTTGAACTGGACCGGTAAAGGGAAAATCATCTCCGAGTTTTCCGGCAGCGATTTGATTAAAGGGGAACCGGATGCCTCCTCCTTCCCGCACGGGGGCATGCGTTCCACCTTCGAAGCCCGAGGTTACACGGCGTGGGACCCCACGTCCCCGGTGTTTATATCCAAAAGCGAAAAGGGATGCGTGCTGTTTATTCCATCGGTTTTTTTCGGATACAACGGAAAAGTGCTGGATAAAAAGACACCGCTTCTTCGTTCCCAAAAACTCATCAATCAGGTTTCCCTCAACATTCTGAAAAAATTCAATCAGCAGGCGTCCTGGGTCAAAAACATGATTGGCGCCGAACAGGAGTTCTTCCTGGTGAACGAAAGGGATTACAAACTGCGCCCGGATTTGCGAACCCTGGGCCGATTACTCTTTGCTGCCCGACCCGCCAAAGGCCAACAAATGGGGGATCATTATTTCGGTGCCATTCCTCCCAAAGTCCTTCGATTCTTCGAGGACGTGGAAGAAGAAGCCTTCAAACTGGGGATTCCCATTAAAACCCGGCACAACGAAGTGGCGCCCAATCAATTCGAAATCGCCCCCCTGTATGAGGAGGCCAACGTGGCGTCGGACCACAACCAGATGCTGATGGATTTACTGGGGGAAATTGCCAAAAAGCATGCCATGGTCTGTCTCCTCAATGAAAAACCGTTCCGTTTTTTTAACGGCAGCGGCAAACACGTGAACTGGTCGCTGATCGATAGCGGTCGTCGAAACCTCTTTTCCCCCGGCGAAACCTCGGAGACCCGTTTTGTTTTTTTAAGCATGCTGGCGGGTTTTCTCATGGGTATCGATACGCACAATGACCTGGTGCAATCGGTCCTGGCTTCCCCGGGAAACGAAATCCGACTGGGTGGGCATGAAGCGCCGCCGTCGATTATCTCCGTTTATCTGGGGCAGGAATTGCAAGCCATCCTTCAGGATATCGACGCTTTTATTTCCGGGAAAGTCACCCAAGCCCCGTTAATCAAAATCGAAGAATCGGTTCCCCCGATTCTTCACGATATGTCCGACCGAAACCGCACGTCTCCGGTTGCCTTTACCGGAAATAAATTCGAATTTCGCATGCCCGGTTCCTCGATTTCGCTGGCATTCCCGATTGCCGTGATCAATCTGGCTGTGGCCGATGGGATTGAACATGTCTACAATCAGATTGCGTCGATTCGGGATGAGAAAAAAATCATCCGGGTTTTGGGTGATCTCCTCGGCCGGCATTCGACGATTGTTTACGAAGGCGATAATTACGATAAAAAATGGAGAGACGAAGCGGAAAAGCGCTCGCTTTATATTCCGGAATCCATTCCGCAAGCCATGGACCGGATGCGGGATGAGAAAAATATTGCGCTCTTTGAAACGTATCACATCCTGAACCGGGATGAAATCGAAGCCCGAGCAGAGATCACCATTGAAATGTACGTGAAAACGATTGAAATCGAACTGCGGGTGGCCGCTTACATGCTCCGGTCCTATATTCTTCCGGCAGCGCTAAAACACCAGCAATTGCTGTTAAATTCCGTTCAGCGCTTTCCGCCTTCCCTATTGACCAACCAACCGTCGCTTCTGGATGTTCAACTGGAAGGCATTGAAACATTTACCCGACAGATCAATGACGTTATGGCGATGATCTCGGTTCTGGATGATTACGACATGAGGCTGCAATCCGGGACCATGCGAGAAAAAGCAGAATTGTGTTCCCGATACATTCGGCCGTATTTGAAAGAGATTTCAGATTTGTCGGATAAAATCGAAGAGAGCGTGGACCACCATATCTGGGAAATGCCCCGGGCCGCCGATATCTTGTTTCGTTAGTTTTTGTTATTTTTCGGTTGTCGGTGTTTTAGGATTTTCAGCCAAGAATGTCTCGGAGTCCACAACCTGAATGTGTCGCGATTTTAAATAGCGGAGAAGCTTACCGGTCTGAGCCGGTCGGGGAACGACCAATCCGGATCCCGCGGGCAGATGCGTCAACGCGTTCCCGGGAATAAAGATCACCGGTTCTTGATACGCCCGGCGTATCATGGCTTTGCGCATTGTTAATTCGTGCGCCGAATCCCGAATCGCCGCCGGGTCATCATAAATATAGCGACTCGCAAGGGATTTCTCGGACGGTTCGAACGCCTGTTTCACTCGTTTCAACGCATCGTTTAGTCGATCGACCGCCTGTCGGTTCACGTTCCATGAATTGTCGATGAGTTTACCGGAATTATGGGTGAACGTTTCATCGTAACTCATTTTTAAAAATTCATAGATGCAGGTTTTCGGTCGAAGTTCCCGGCTCCGGGAGACAAAGAAATTCAATTCATCCGCATCCGACACGGCCCCGTTATCTTCATACCCGCTTTCCAGCAAATAAACCGGTTTGTTCAACAAATGGCCGAGCTGCAAAAAATGAACGCATGCCTGATCCGAGTCATGCCCCCGATCGGGATATTCGGCGTTGGTATACAGCGAGAGGCCCAGGGCATCGGCCCGCTTCATCCAGTCGAAAATATCCAATGCGGCAAACGCCGGTCTCCCCTTTTCCAATTTCTCGGGTTCAAAACCGCTGAATTGAAGAATAAACGGGATCTCCTTTTTTCGATGGTGGTGCCAGATGTTACGACAAGCCTCATACTGGGAAACCACCCAATAATTGAGCGAGCGGACAAAATCCCAGTACGCCAGAAACGGATTCCCGAACCGAGAATCCGTTTCATTAAGCGGAAGCGGAATATCGGTAACGTTCGCAAAGGATGTTTGATACCGCCGATTGACCTCTCGAACGCCGTGGGAAAACTCGGTTTTTAACCAATCGTGCCACCAGTTCAAGGCATCCGGTGTATATTGAGCAATCTCATATACCTTGGTGTCTTCATCGAAACACAACAGGCTGCCCCGCTGAGACACGAACGGTTCATTGAACATACCGATACTAAAACCGATCAATGAAGGTTCACCGGAAAAATGCCGGGCATAGTAGAGCGTCTCTTCTTTCTGCCACTGCATGAATTGGCGGTTTCCCACGGTACGACAGAAATACCGGGGCGTGGGTTTACCCGACGGCAGAACGCCGCGTTCCGTCAGAATCGACGAATACATGTAATTGTCGCGGGTGGCTTGCTCCCCATTGACCCGGCTGGCATCGATCCGGGTGAGAATAATTTTTAGTTGATGCTTGTTGGCAAACGCAAAAATCGTTTTGAGAATCCGAAGATCCGGCGGGTTTTCCCACACATGCGGCGGCGGAATGACATTCAGTACCTCGGCGCCATGTTGATAGGCAAACGCCAGCAACCGCTCGGCGCTTTCTGGTCCGTCGATGAAATCAAAGTGAATGGAAAAACCGGTTAACGGGACCGGAGAACTGGGGAAAGCCAAGACGCCCCACCCCAAACCAATTACGGCGAGCAGAACAAGCCGAACCAAAAACCAGCGTCTGTGTTTCATCGGTTTCATCGGATCGTTTTTAAATATTCACAGATCCGCTGCGCCGCCAGGCCATCGCCGTACGGGTTGGCGCCTTTGGCCATCCGGTGGTAGAGTTCGTTATCTTCGAGTAACCGCGAGACTTCATCGACAATTCGCGTTTGGTCCGTGCCCACGAGTTTGGAGACCCCGGCATCGACGCCTTCGGGACGTTCCGTGACCAACCGCATGACCAGCACGGGTTTGTTGTAGGTCGGCGCTTCTTCCTGAACGCCGCCCGAATCGGTCAGAATCAAATGCGCTTTTCGCATCAATACCAGAAATTCAACGTAATTCAACGGTTTTAGCAACTTTATTCGCTCCCGGTTCATCAGATATTTCTCGACCTTTTCCCGAACATTCGGGTTGGGGTGTACGGGATACACGATCTCCACATCCGGGAACTTCTCGGCAAGGGTCAGGATGGCCCGGCAGATGTTTTCCATGGGTTCGCCGAAATTTTCCCGGCGATGCGCCGTTACCAGAATCATCCGCTTTCCGGGTGTTAAGGCAACGGGCAGCGAGAAATCGTCGAGTTTCGGTTCGATGTACCGAAGGGCATCCACCACGGTATTTCCGGTCATGACAATATGTTCGGCCGGCACGCCTTCGGATAATAAATTGTCTGCAGCCATTCGGGTCGGAGGAAAATGAACACCGGCGAGGGTTCCGATGATCTTTCGGTTGATTTCTTCCGGAAACGGGTTATAAATATCCCGGGTGCGCAGCCCGGCTTCGACATGCGCGACAGCGATTTTCTTGTAAAACGCGGCCAGGGCCGAAATCATGGCCGTGGTGGTGTCTCCCTGAATGATGACCACATCCGGGCGAATGTCGTCAAAGATGGACGAGACTTTGAGCATCACATTGCTGCTCAATTGATCCAGCGTCTGATTGGGAACCATGAGATTGAGATCATGGTCCGGTTTTAATGCAAAGATACCCAGCATTTGATCGAGCATGTCGCGGTGTTGGGCGGTCGCCAATTGAAAAAGTTCGAAGTCCTGAGGATACGCTTGCAACTCCAAAACAACAGGGGCCAGTTTAATTAATTCCGGCCTTGTACCGTATATTACCATTATTTTCTTTTTCATTTTGGGATTATAGGACTGATTTTAAAATTAGTCAAGGTAACTGATGCCCAAATCCAATAAAACCGGCGCGAATGATAAATTTTTTTGATTGACTTTCAGGCGTGGTGGTGGTAAATTCTAAAGTTCAGTTATTCGCAAAAGACATCGACAAATTAATGAGACCATGATAGGAACGATTATTGGAAATTATCGAATTTTGAAAAAAATCGGCGAAGGCGGTATGGGAGCGGTTTTCCTTGCCCGCGATACATTTTTGGAACGAGACGTGGCAATGAAAGTGATTGCCCCTCATCTGGCCCGAAATCCCGGCCTCATGGCCCGGTTTCGCATCGAAGCCATTGCCCAGGCCAAATTGAATCATGCCAATATCGTGACGATCCACTCCTTCAATCAGGAGCAGGATACCTATTATATTGTCATGGAGTTTGTGGAAGGGAAAAACCTCAAGGATTTCATCCTGGAAAACGGGCCGCTCCCGTTGAGTCAGGCCCTGAAAATTTTTTCTCAAATCCTGGAAGGCATGGCGTATGCCCATTCCCGGGGAATCATCCACCGGGATATCAAAACCTCCAATATCTTTATCACCCCCAATCAGGTGGCCAAGATCGGAGATTTCGGAATCGCCAAAGTCGAAGGCATCGACGGCCTGACCAAGGTGGGAACCACTCTGGGTTCCCCGGTCTTTTCCTCTCCCGAGCAGCTCATGGGAAAAAAAACCGATGCCCGCACCGATATTTATTCACTGGGTGTCGTCTTTTTCGAGATGCTTACGGGTACGCTCCCGGTTAAAATCACCGGTAACGGGGATTACCAGATCATTCAACAAATCCTCGAGTCCACGCCGCCCCGGCCCTCGTCCCTGAATCCCTCGATTCCCCCGACCCTGGATACGATCATCCTGAAGAGCATTGCCAGGGAACCGGATAAACGGTTTCAATCCACGGAGGCATTCATCGAAGCGATCAAAGACGCGCTTCCCACCTTAACCCTGACTCCCCTCCCGTCGTCTCCGCGCAAAGCCCGAAAATTTCACTTCACCCCAAATAAAAACCAGTGGGCCTTAATTGCAACCCTGAGCCTGGTCCTGCTGATCCTGATCGTGTTGTTAATCCGACGCCCGTCACCCACGGTTTCCGTGGTGAATCATAACAACGCAAACTCAAACGCTCAGCTCTCCTGGAATACGCCCCAACCCGGATCCGAAAATACCAACCTGATTCCGGTCAATCCGAAAAAAGGAAAACCTGGGACCAAACAGGAATCGCCCGGCAGCAGCGTGGGCGTGACGGATTCGCATGTCAATCCAAACCCCGAGGATCCCGCAGATATCGCCAAACGAATGGCCGGCTTCATCGAAAAAACTAACTATCAGAAGGCCATTGCGTTGGGACTGGAAAGTATCAAACGAGGCATGGTAACCGGGGAGATTTACCTTAAACTCGCTCAGGCGTACTACTTTGACGGCCAAAGCGATGCGGCGCGTCCGTATTATGCCAAATCACTCGATCTGACCCGGGCCATTCGGTTCCGAGTCACCTATGAGAGCAACGAGGAAAACGATCGTAACGATAATAGTGATAATAAAGATAAGTTGATCAAGGGAATGCTGATCATTACCCGGGAAGCGGTGTCCTTTAAACCCCATGACGGAAGCGGCGGTAACCGTCAATTTTCCGTTCCCCTGTCCCGGATCAAATCCGTGACCCAGAATATTCTCTCCGATATCTCCGGATGGTTTAAGAAAAAAAAGAACCGGAAAGATCCGGTGCTGACCATTAAAGATAACCAAAAAAATAAATATGTCATTCAGGTTGAAACCGATGATAAAACCTTTCGAAGCTTTATCAAAGATATCATCGATACGCTTCGAAGCTAATCCGCCAGATGTGTTGTAAAGAGGAGTAAAAATCGAAACAATGAAAAAACATTTGAAATTCAAACCGTTTAAGCCGGTCATTTTAGCGCTGGGAGTGATCGTTACGATCCTGATCGGAATTCTAACCGGCATTATCCTTGTCTACCAGAAAGGATTTCCCCAAATCGAACGCCTGGAAGACATCGAACCCAAAATCACGTCGATTATTCATGACGATATGGGTAACCCCATTAAGGAATACGCTTACGAAAAACGAACGGAAATTCGCCGCGAGGAAATTCCCTATGTTCTCGAAAAAGCATTGATCGCCTCCGAAGATAATCAATTTTATTCCCACTGGGGAATCAATTTCAATGGCACGTTTCGGGCGATCGTCGGGGTTTTTACCGGACGAAACATGGGAGGCGGAAGCTCCATCACCCAACAACTGGCCCTCAACCTCTTCTTAAACCGCGAGCGTACCTTTTCCCGCAAATTGCAGGAAATCTTAATGGCGATTCAAATCGAACGCAAATACTCCAAAGATCAAATCTTAACCTTTTATTGCAATAAAATTTTCCTGGGAGGCTCCAACGTTTATGGCGTGGCCCAGGGATCCCGGTACTACTTCGGTAAACCGTTGAAGGAGATTAACCTGGCCGAAGCCGCCCTGATTCCGACCATCATGCCCAGTCCCAACGGCAAATACAATGTGTTCCGGCAACCGGGAAATTGCCTGAAAAAAAGGAACTACATTTTAAAACGCATGAACGAGTTGGGGTTTATCAATGAAAAACAATTTAAAGAAGCCATCAAGTATCCGCTTCCCAAAAAACCGTTCGATCTCGACAAGCAGGATATCGGAAACTATTTTTCCGAAGAAGTGCGAAAAACCCTGGAGATCAAGTACGGCGATACCCGGCTTTACACCGGCGGATTAAAAGTATATACGACCCTGAATACCAACATGCAGCAGTGGGCTCAAAACGCCCTAAAGGAAGGGCTCCGCTCACTGGATAAACGCATCGGCTGGCGCTCCAAACAACCGTTGTTTAATTTCATCGCCGAAGGCATGAACCCGGAAAAAGATTCCATCCCCTCCTGGAAGAGCCTGGAAATCGAAAAAGGGGAATTCGTGGAAGGGGTGATCCTGGATCTCGATAACAACCGGGCGCTGGTCCGTATCCATAAATACCGGGGAATATTAAATGCCGAGGATGCCAAATGGACGCGCAAGGAAATGACCAAAATCCTCAAGAAAGGTGATGTGATATCGGTTCGAATCCTGGAAGTCCCGGAAGCGCTGGTTAAAGCCAATGAATTTCAAACGCGACTTTCGGAAAAATTCACCAATTCCACCCCGGATCTGAATAACCCGAAATACATTTTAAAATTAGGACTGGAACAAGAGCCCGAAGTGGAAGGTGCGATTCTGGTGGTTGATAACAAGACCGGCGAAATCAAAGCTATGGTCGGCGGTTACTCGTTTGATCGAAGCAAATGGAACAATGCCACCCAGGCCTTGCGTCAAACCGGGTCCACGATCAAACCTATCGTGTATACAGCCGCATTGGAAAATGGTTTTACGCCTTCCTCCGTTGTTCTGGACGAACCGTTCACCTACAACGATCCGTGGATCGGTCCCTGGACCCCGCACAACCACGGCGGCGACTTCATGGGCCCCCTGACCTTGCGACGGGCGTTGGAACAGTCCCGAAACGTGGCCACCGCCCGAATTGCCGCCTCGATTTCTCCCCAAAAGATCGTCGAGTATTGCCGCAAGTTCGGTATCTCTTCCCCGCTGAAACCGTACATGTCCATTTCGCTGGGCGCCTTTGAGGTCAAGCTCAATGAAATGGTGGCCGCGTATACGGTTTTTCCCAATCTCGGCTACCGGGTCAAACCTTATCTGATCAAAAAAATCATCGACACGAACGATCACGTGTTGGAAGAGAACTTTCCCGATAAAAAACAGGTGCTCGAAAAAGAAACCGCTTATATGATGAATTACCTCCTTCAAGGGGTCGTCAGAAGCGGAACCGCTGCCAAAGCCGGTTACTTGAAAGCCCCAATCGGAGGGAAGACGGGAACAACCAACGATTATACCAATGCTTGGTTTATCGGATTCAGTCCGAGTGTGACCGTGGGTGTTTGGGTGGGATACGATGAACCCCGGAAATTGGGTTACGCCGAAACCGGCTCGCAAGCCGCTCTCCCCATATTTATCAATTTCATGGACAAATATCTCACCAAATATCCGGAGACCAAATCCTATAAGAAACCGTCCGGTATTGTTATGGTGGATATCGATAAATGGACCGGAAAGTTGGCAACCCCCGATTGCCTTCGGGTGCTTTCCGAAGCATTCCTCATCGGTACCGAACCGACCGAATACTGTTCCCCCGACGATCACCGCATGCTAAGGAATTATAACGGCGAAGAGAGTGAGGAAAGTTCAGGCAACGATTAAGGCGTGATCATTCCTCGGTAGTGGGTTTCTGCTCGGAGTTTCCTTCTTTTTTAACAAGGAAATAACCAAAAAGGGAATCGTCTCTCCGGGTCACTCGGATCCGGAAATACTCGCCATTTGGGGTCAAACCTTTGCTTACCGAGTGTTTTCGGATATTCTTTTTTTTCAATGCATTCGGTTTGACAATGGCCATTTCATCAAAGAGGAATTCTTTCTTTCGATTGTAAACCTTAAAATACGGGGCGCCCGCTTTCTCGGTTAAGGCGAACCAATAGGTCCCCGGTTCATATTCTTTATCGGCATGAATAAAGATTTTATTGATTTTGATAAACCCGATTGCCACTTCGGATTCTTTTGGCTCGGCGTTGGATTCGTTTTGAGCAAGGATCATCCCCATCACACAAAAAAAACAAAAAACAAACATTAACTTCTTCATTTAAAACCTCCACAGCATATGGATCCAGTATACGATTATACAAAATTATACAATAAGTATACAATAAGACAAATTATAAAGGAATGCATCCCCAATTGCAAGCCATTTTAACCGGCGGTCAAACGGATTTCAGTCCGCAATTGCATTTTCCGACAGGAAGTAATATAATTGAAAGCTCATAAAAGGAGGATTATTTGATTATGAAGCATAAAGCGGAACGTTGGACTGTTCTTATCTTTTTAATGTTGACCGTTTGTTTGAATCGGTCATATGCCCAGGATTGGCGTCCTGTCGAACTCATCAAAATGGAATCCAAATTCCAGGAACTCGGTGCCCAGGTGGCCACGCTCAATGATTACGATCCGAAAAAATTGCCCGATTTCCAACAGATGGAAAAGATCAACCAATTAATGGAAGAGCTGGATTTTAACAAACGAAAATTTGACCTGTTAATTGGTCAATACAATGTTCTGGAAGATAAAATGATTCCCTTTCTCCAGAGCTTTTATAAAAAAAACCCGCAACTGAAAAACGAAATTCTTGCCAAATTAACCGAATATACCGGCGAGAAAAAAAATAGTATTCTCGCCCTTCAGGAACAGATCAACACCGAAGCGCTCCTCATCGAGCGTCTGGAAAAACGCATCGAATTTCTTCAGGTCAGTGCCCGGGATAAAGCCCTGGCCGAGGATATGAAACAAAAAACAGAACCCGGAAAACAAACCGTCGATATTTCCAAGCGGTTGGTTCAACTGGCCGAAGATGATAAAAACTTAAAAATCAAACTGGCAGACGAAGAAAAAAGATATTCGGAATTGAAGCAAAAAGAAGCCAAGCAATCAAAAAAAATCGAAGAGAAGCAAAAGGAAATCAATGCCTTACAGCAAAAGATTGCCAGAACCACCGATGAGATTTTTCGCCTGGCTTATCAAACCACGGCCATGGTTCGCCAGATTCGAATCAACGGTTTGGAAATTCCCCGCCTCAATTCGACCAAAACCTTTATCTATCTTTCCGATACAGCGATTAAGACCTACAAAGATCAGATCGAAAGCATCAAAAAAGAAGTGGCTTCCTTAAAGGAGCAGCAGAAGCAAGAATGGATCGATAAGCTGATTAAAGCATTGAAAATTGTTGCCATTTCGTTATTGTTGGTTTTCTTATTGATCCGAATCTCGAAAATATTCAGCAAGCGATTGATCAATCGTGTGCAGAACAGTCAAAAGATGGATACTCAGAGCAAGCAGCGGTACAACACGTTATCTGCCGTGATTATGTCCTTTGTCAAAGTGGTGATCTGGGTGGTGACCATTATCTGGGCGTTGGGGGAACTGGAGATCAACATCGGTCCGCTGTTGGTTGCAGCAGGCGGCGTTTCATTGGCCATCGGCTTTGGTGCCCAATCCCTGGTGAAAGACGTTGTCAGCGGCTTTTTTATTCTAATTGAAAAGCAATTTTCATTGGGGGATTTTGTCGACATCAACGGAGATTCCGGGTATGTGGAAAAGATCTCGTTACGAACCATCAAGATTCGTGCCCTGGATGGATCGCTTCACATCATCCATAACGGGAGCATCACCAAAGTCGCCAACAAAACGTACGATTGGTCCCGGGCCGTGGTGAATGTGAAGGTATCCATCAGTGAGGAGCCCCAGAAAATACTTTCGCTTTTGAAATCGATTTGTGAAGAGATTATGGCCGATCCGTTATGGAGCCCCAAACTGATCGAGGAACCCATTCCTCAGGGAATTATCGGACTGGGTGAAACTGCCGCGGATTTTCGAATTCTGGCCAAGACCATTCCCGATTCTCAATGGGCGGTGGAGCGTGAATTACGGGTTCGGATCAGCAGTGCGTTTCAAAAGAATGCCATTGAAACCCCGTCTCAAACGATTCGTATCGATAGGAATAATATAGCAAACTGAGATATAGAGATATAGGGGACGGTGCTTGACTTCTTGACTTTCTTTGAGGTAATCGATGATCGAATTATTAATCGCTACAAAAAACCACGGAAAACTGATTGAAATTGAACGGGTATTTGCCGATAGCCCAATTCCGATAAAATTGTATTATCTATCCGACTTCGGTATCTCGTCGGATTGTCCGGAAAACGGACAAACATTTGAAGAGAACGCGACCATCAAGTCGCTTTTTTACGGCGCCTTCCAACCGAACATCTATACGGTGGGCGATGATTCCGGACTTTCGGTTGACGTTCTAAACGGCGCCCCGGGTGTGTATTCGGCCCGTTACGCCGGAACACCTTCCAGCGACGAACGAAATACCGCCAAACTTCTCGATGAATTAACACATATTTCAAACCGGAAAGCCAAATTTGTTACAACAGTGTGCCTTTCCAAAAATAACCGAGTCATCCGATGCTTTACCGGTGAGGCGGAAGGAATCATTATCGATGAGAAACGCGGAACCAACGGTTTTGGTTACGATCCGGTGTTTCTCTATCCCCCACGCCACAAAACATTCGCCGAATTAACCACCGAAGAGAAAAACCAGGTTTCGCACCGAGCCAAAGCGTTTCATCAGCTAAAAGTGTTTATGGAATCGCTACGCTAAATAGCGATGGGCTATCAATTACAATAATTCAAAGACAGCCTCAACGCCATAATGGTCGGAAAGATCACAACCCTGGGAAAGGTCCCCAACCGCTGCCGATGCAAGAGGCGTAAATAAATCACAGGACTGATACACGGGGCACGCCATTTTGGCCCCACTCACCTTTCCACTGACTCCCGGAATGGTATCAAAGGTAAAGATATAATCCAATCGCTGAATGTCGGGATCACTGCCTGCCCTCACAGTAACAAAACGATTCGTCTTGGTATTCCACGTGTTGCCATCCTTTCCGGGATTTAACGACGGGAACAAATCGATGGGAGAACCCAAAATCCCCATCATGTGGTGATACTCATCCGAATTGTCCTCGATATTAAAATCCCCGAGTAAGATGGCACTTAAATTGGCAGGATCATGAGTTTGACAACCTTTCTGCAACCGCTTCTCCATAAAGGTCCGAATTTGAGTCAACTGTTTTTCCCGAATCGGCCCATAATGGCTGGGCGGAAAAATACCGGTGGCTTGAAGATGGGTCAAATACACATGAAGAATTTGTCGCTGCTGATTATCGGCGTTTAATTCAATACATGCGTTCAATATTCCCTTATCCGCTAAACCATCAGTCGAAAAATACTCTTTGGCATCAAACTCTTCATACGAATGATCGATGATCCGGTGCCGGGAAGCCAAAAACATGCCGCTGTCCTGATTCAGAATATCCCGATCACATTTTGCAAGGATATACGGATATTCTTTCCCAAAATGATCCACTAAATAGCGACGTATCTCTTCATCGAATATCTCCAGAAGACAGATCACATCATAAGGCGGATTTTGATGAATTATTTGAGCAGCCAATAACCCTACCCGCTCCTTTTTCTCCTTTCCGACAAAACCGGGAAGCATCGCGAAATTGTAACTCAAAATTTTGATTTTCATGTTAGACTCCATCCAACATCATCAGGCATCCGAACACCCACACGGTTGAGAGTGACAATCATGGGTATGGGAGTGACCGTCATGAGACGCATGAGACGACGAGGTTTGTATCCCAAACTCTTTTAATATGGCGTCAAAGGTCTCGGGAGAGAGTTTTTCTTTAATGCGAAGCATGTTACGGCGCGCCAATTCGACACTGGGCGACCCGTACTTGGAAAATAAAACGTAAGCCCGAGTCGAATGCCGCATGGCGGTTTCAAACTCCTGCCTCGTATAATAAAGCATTCCCAATTGACCATACGTGACCGCAGCCCCTAACATATCCCCGATCTTTTCCCGAAACTCAATCGCTTTTTCATAATGGGCTAACGCTTTTTCGTGATCTCCCCGGGTTTCATAAATCCGCCCGATCTGATGATTACTCGCTGCCACGCCTTTATCCTCTCCGGCTTTTTCAAATTGCTCGAGGGATTTCTCGTATTGGATGAGCGCCTCGTCGACGTTTCCCTGTCGATGATAAATCAAACCGATCTGCCCGAGACTGTACCCCAATCCTTTGGCATCTCCCAGCGCTTCTTTGATCGACAACGACCGCTGATACAAAGGATAAGCCTCGTCCAGGTTCCCCTGAACGAAATACACATTTCCCATTTGATGAACCAACTCGGCAATTCCTGGCCGATCATCGATTTCCTCTTTGACGGCAATGGATTGCCGATAGTAGTCAAGAGCCTCGCTAAATTGGGTCTGCTCATCACAGATGCGGCCCAATTGTTCCAACGCATAGGCGACGGCTTTGCGGTCATTGGCATCCCGATGAATCGCCAGGGTGCGTTGAAAGCAGTCGAAGGCTTCGGGGTAATGCCCCATGCGTTTGTGAATATTTCCGGATCGCTCCAAGAGTCGCGCCGTGGATCCGATATCTCCCTGTTTTTCTGCAATGTCCAGGGCTTTTTGGAAATAATCCAATGCGTCGCTGTCTTTACCTTTGACTTCATACAATAAACCGATCTGCCCAAGATTTACGGCGATTCCGGCCATATCCTCCCTGGCCCGGTTCAGGGTCAAGGCTTTCTCATTATGGGAAATTGCCTCGTCCAGCTTCCCGAATACAGAGTAAAACATGGCCATCCGGTTGTGGTAATGGATTTGATTCGCTTCCTCGATTTCTCCGACGTGTTTTTCCAAATCCTTTAATAAATCAAATGCCAATTGGGGAAACCCGATTCGCGAATAATAAACGTCCATTTCAACGGTCATCAAAAAGGCATTGCCCCAATCCTCGGCTTCCAGGTAATGACGCCGCGCCTGAGGGTCCAACCGGTCAAGTGCCTGAAAATACCGGGCAGCACTAAGATGCGCGTTCCGGCGCTCGGCCTCCCCCATCCGGGATTGAACGATATGTCGAATCAGCGGAGAAATGAAATAGCGTTGGGTTTTGGCTGAATAAAAAATGAGATTCAACTCCTCGAGTTTTTTTCGCTGCGCGGGTGAAATCTCAATTCCCTGTGCCCGGATCATACCGGGGGTGATTTCCCCTTTATAGATGGACAGGGCTTCCAAAATGCGGCGGCGTGCGGGATCCAGGTACCCGAGGAGTTTTTCCACCAACAGGTAGGAAAAATCCGCGGCTTCATTGTCTTTATACAACAGGCGCTCGGACAGGTTGGGGATGGCGGCCTTCAACAGGGTCCAGGTAAATGCACTGCTCCCAAATTCACGCTCGGCGATTCTGTCCAAGAGGTCCACGGTCCGAGGATACCCTCCCATTTCGAAATACAGACTCTTTAGGCTTTTCTTATCCAACCGTTTCAGGGTTAAGGTCTGGGCAATCATTTCCTTGAATTCCGTCCAGGTAAACGGTTCCACGGCGATGGAGGGAAATTTCAGGATATCGTATTGAGAGGTAAAAAGCATCCGGCTGCGTTTGTCTTTTAATACGCCCTGAAGGTATGTGAGGAGCTCCTGCAACCGCTCATTGATCAGCGCGCCCCCGGTATCCTGATTTTCGTCAAAGTCTTCGAAGACCAGGAGCAGTTGTTGCTGATAAACAAAATGTTCCAGGACCTTTTCCAGTTTTTCCTTGTATTCGGTGAGGGATTCAAAGATCGCGGCAGCGTTTTCGATCCCCTTTTCCACGGCGTGATCGGCCAGTGTTTTAAGAAGGGTCTCCGCGGAGACAGCTCCGCGGAACACCAGGGATTCGAAGGATTTCTTCTTTAAGAGCGCGATGGCGCGGACCAGGACGGCGGTTTTTCCGACGCCGCCCGGTCCTTTGAGTACCACAGCGGTTTCATCGTGCTCAAGAGTGTCACCAACGTTCGTTAATACGGTCCGTCTTCCGATGAAACCGCTATTTCGAATCGTATCGGGAAAATCGATAGGGTTTACGGTTCGTTTCGCCATATCCGCTATGGTTATTTTTTATTTTTGACGTATTTTTCAAGCCAATTATAGGTTTCCCACAACACGTGCATGATGGATTCCCGGGCAAAGTAGCCGTGGCTTTCGTAAGGCAACATGACCAGACGGACAACGGCGCCTTTTCCTTTGAGCGCCTGGAAGAACCGTTCGCTCTGGATGGGAAAGGTGCCGACATTGTCATCATTTTGCCCATGGATCATCAGCAGGGGATCCTTGACTTTATCGGCATACATAAATGGCGACAGTTTGATATACGTTTCCGGGGCTTGCCAGAGGTCCCGTTCTTCATTCTGGAATCCGTAAGGGGTTAAGGTTCGGTTATACGCGCCGCTTCGGGCAATTCCGGCAGCAAAGAGCCGGGAATGGGCGAGAAGGTTGGCGGTCATAAAGGCGCCGTAGGAGTGACCGCCGATGGCGACCCGGTTTCGATCGCCAATTCCCATGTCGGCCAGTTTGTCGATGGCGGCTTTGGCATCGGCGACCAACTGCTCGATATACGTATCGTTGGGTTCCTGTTTTCCTTCGCCGATAATGGGCATGGCGGGATTATCAAAAACCGCATATCCCTGGGTGATCCACATGAGGGGCGATCCCCAGGTGATCCGGATAAAGCGGTAGGGTGAATCGTTGAGCTGACCGGCGGCGGACCGGGTTTTAAATTCGGAGGGGTAAGCCCACATCACCACGGGCAGGGGACCGTCGGTTTTCTTGTACCCCACGGGTAAATAAAGGTTGCCGGACAATTCGACGCCATCGGGTCGCTTGTAGGTGATTAACTGTTTTTCGACATCCTTGAGCATTGGAAACGGATGCGGGAAAAAGGTAATCTGGTTGAGTTTTTTGGATTGAAGATTCCGGATATAGTAATTCGGCTGGATTTTCTTTCCTTCCCGGCTGGTTAACACGAGGTTTTGGTCGATATCGAGCAATGCGATTACGGTTTCATAGTAAGGTGCTTCGGAACGCCACAACCGGGTAATTTTGCCGGTTTTAATGTCATACTGATCGATAAAGGGGCGATCGCCTTCCGGAGATGACCCTCGGCCTCTTAAATAGAGATACTTCCCGGCTTTATCGGTTTTTAATACGGGTTTTCCGTTCCGATCGATGTAAAGGGCAAACATTCCCGGGTCTTTATAACGGTCTTCGGATGAGCGATCAAAGACGATCCGGGTGGGTTGGCCGGGCAAATCGGGCTGGAACCATTCGGTCCGGGTTTGTCGCGTTTTCCACCACTCCGATTGAATCAAGGCCATCTTTCCGGTGCCCCAGTAGATGCCGTTAAACCGGTATTTCAACGCAGGGCCTTCGAGCACCTTTCCGGAGAAGGGGGCTTTCAGAAAGTAAATCTTATCTCGAAATTCTACCTCTTTGAAAGGGTTTCCTTCGTCCTGGGCTTCGACCCAATACAGGGTTGCCGGGGCATCGCTTCGCCAGGTATGCTGACGGGGCCCTTTCATGGTGGCATCGTTGGAGGGTAAGATATAATCCAGCAGGGGAATATCCGCAAGAGTTTTTACCACCTTTCCCTCGATATCCCAGATTTGGACGGAATACGGAAAGAAATAACAGGGCAACTGGTAGGAAAATGGGGATTTGATACTTTCAACCAGGATATAAGCTCCGTTGGGAGAGGGATCGAATATTTTGATGATCCCGGGGGTGCCGATCGGCTTTGCATTGCCGTTCAAATCCACGGTCATCAGTTGGGAGGTGGCGTAATGGGTGAAGAGTTCTTCATCGTAGGCACAGGTTAAGAGGTCCTGGAAGGTTTTAACCGGGGTTACCTGTCCATCATTGCACTGAACGACCGGGCCTTTGGGTGTATCGTTCTTCCGGGGCAGGTCCGGCCGATTGGGACACACCGCTTTGAACAAGAGATGCTGGCTGTCGGGGAGCCACTCCAGTACGCTTGCCTCCAGGGCCTCATTGACAATGGCCTCCGTTAATTTCGTGGCTTTTCCGGTTGCGGCATCGACCGCCCACAACTCAATGCCATTGGCCTGAGTGACGAAGAAGGCGACATGTCGGCTGTCCGGGGCCCAGGAGAAATTGGAAATTTTAGGATCCGCGGGTAAGCCCGTAATCGGATACTCTTTCATATTTTTCAGATCTTTCAGTTTCAAATTTTTATAATAGAATATCCGGGTGGCGCCGGGCCCATTGGTCTTGGGGTTTATCCGAATGCCGGCCAATTTTAATTCGGGCTGCGACACCGTTTCAATGGATTGGAATTGGGGTGCTTCGGCAATGATCGTCAGCCGGGCATCCGGGCTGATCACCAGAGACGGGGTTCGGGGTATATCCAACAGGGTGACGATTTCTTTGGGGGGTAATTGATAGACCGTGTCTTCCTGGGGAATCGCAATCCCTCCCATGAGAACAAAAACAAAAAGCATCACAACTAATTTCATTCGCATTGAAGCAAGCTTCATTTATGACCTCCATGTATGCGTATTATGCGTGTTCAATTGATTTGATTATAAAAAAATTTATACGTCTATTTTGGGTAAAATGTTTTTTAATGGTTTTTAATGTTTTTTTACGGACCCTTTAAATAGTTAAGAGTTTGAGACCGATTTCTTCATGATATCTTTTGGTGAGTTCGGATTCCAATTTAATCAGCACGATTTCGCAGGCGGCAGAGATGATACCGGTTACGAGGTGCCCGGAAAAGGTTTCAAAGCGGTCGTTGGCGACTGTGGCATGGGCATGAACGAGGGGTTTTCCGTCGAAGGTAAAAGCATTACCCGTGATATTTGCAATTTCCATGGGTTCGTCGAAGATTCGGGACGAATATTTTCGGTTGTCCACGCGGTAATGGGCGAGTTCGATTTTCTTTACGGCACCGATTCCGGAAAAATAGGCATTTGAAATGTTCTCTTGATCCAGGAACCGCGCGATATGGTCGATGATTTCATCCCCCGGAGAGAGGGAAATCACGTAGGTGGATTCATTGATTTTTTTATACGTCATGGTTTTATCCTTTTTTATCGCGAGTAAATGCTTCAATCACTTCGATTAATTCGGACTGTTTGATGGGTTTGGAGATATACGAGTTCATTCCGGCGTCCAGGAACCGTTCGCGATCGCCTTTCATGGCGTGTGCGGTCAAGGCGATAATGGGAACGGGCAGTAAGCCGTTTCGTTCTTCGTTTCGTCGAATCAATTTGGTGGCTTCGATGCCGTCGAGGACGGGCATCTGGATATCCATCAGTACCAGGTCGTAATCCCCTGCCTCGAGTTTTTCCAGGGTTTCTTTTCCGTTATTGGCAATACTGACATGGAATCCTTTTTTCTCCAATATTCGACAGATCAATTTCTGATTGATCAGGTTATCTTCTGCAATCAATATATTGAGATGTTTCCGACTTTCTTTGAGGACGTGCTTGGTGACCAGCGGATTATCTTTCTTTTCTCGGGCGAGGTTTCCCATGACCAGTAAGAGGGCTTCCAATAGCTCCGAAGAGGGGACCGGTTTTTTGAGATAAGCGGAGATCCCCAGTTCGCGGCACATTTTTCCGTCGCCTTTGATCCCCATTGAGGTCAGGACAATGACCTGAGGTTTTTTGATGTCTTCCTCTTGCATGCGTCGAACCAATTCAAAGCCATCCATTTCCGGCATTTGAACATCGACGAGGATCAATTGGAAACTTCGGTGTTCATGGGCGGCTTGTTTGAGGAAGGCCAGGGCTTTAAATCCGCTTTCGGCCAGGGTGGGGATGAGTCCCCATCGTTTTAGCATTTCATTGTATATCTTTCGATTGATGACGTTGTCGTCCACCACGAGTACCGGGACTCCGGCCAGTTCTTTGATATCGGCGGGTTCGCCGGAATCTTTTTTGTCTTTTGGAATTTTGAAGGGCAAGGTAAAGTAAAACGAGCTTCCGGGGGCATTGATGGCCATGAGTTGGAGTTCGCCCGGGCTTTCGACCCATATTTTTCCGCCCATGAGTTGGATCAATTGCATGGATATGGCCAATCCCAGTCCGGAGCCGCCGAATTTGCGGGTAATCGAGCTATCGGTCTGGTAAAATTTTTCGAATATGAGGGCTTGTTTTTCTTTGGCGATTCCCATCCCGGTATCTGAGACGGTAAATTGGAGGGTAAACTCCGATTGGGTGCTTCCTCCGGTTGTTTCTTTACCGGTGTCCTTTTTGATTCGGAGGACGATCATTCCTCTTTCGGTGAATTTAATGGCATTCCCGATGAGATTGGTCAGTACCTGGCGCAGACGTCCCGGGTCGCCGATAACCACGTTGGGAACGTTGAGTTCGATATCGTAGATCAACTCGATATTTTTGCGTTGGGCCTGGACCGACATGTTTTTGGCGATTGCAGCCAGGCATTCGCGGAGATGAAATTCGATGGGTTCAACGTCCAATTTTCCGACTTCGATTTTGGACAGGTCCAGGATATCGTTGAGGAGGCCGAGGAGCGATTCCGAGGAATTCTTTAAGGTATTGAGGTACTCTTCCTGTTCGGTATTTAATTTGGTATCCAGTACCAACTCGCACATGCCGATAATGGCGTTCATGGGTGTACGAATTTCATGGCTCATATTGGCGAGGAACTGCGATTTCGATATATTGGCGGACTCGGCTTCCATTCGCGCTTTTTTCAGATCTTCTTCGATCTGTTTGCGTTCCTCGATTTCCCGTTTCAATTGTTCGACCGCATCGGATAATTCGCGCGTTCTTCGATTCACCCGGCTTTCCAGGTCTCTGGAGTAGCTATCCAGTTTGATGTTGACGGCCCGAATCTCGTTGACCGATTGGTTTAAATGTTCGGTCATGTTATTGAAGGACTCGGATATTTTGCCGATTTCGTCATTGGATTTTATCTCGAGTCGGTGATAGAGTTCGCCCCGGGCGACGAGCCCGAAATTTTCGATCAGTTTTTCCAGGGGGTCGAATATCCATTTTTTTGAAACCCAGATGGCAGTCAAAACAATAAGAAGAAAACCCAGCACAATAATTAAAAATGTCGATAAAAAGTCATTTTTTAAGGCAATGAGGTTTTTCCCCTGGTGCCTCATGATTACTCCGCCGATGAATCCGAGAAAGACGATAATGATTATCGTGTAACATGCCAGAAGAGTAATGGTTAGCTTTGTTTTTATCTTCATTGATATTCCGTTTTATTATCTCACTTATCTGATCCATTTGTCAACCATTACTTTTTGTACATTAGCAATTCGCACTTTGTCCCCAATACGAAGACACATTGAACACACGGGCAGACACGCGGGTCTGCCTCCTACACGAAGACCATATTGAACACACGGGCAAACACGCGGGTTTGCCCATACGCGGATACCACATCGAGCACACGGGCAGACAACGCGGCACGGGCAGACACGCAGGTCTGCCCCTACACGAAAGACCACATTGAGCACACGGGCAGACACACGGGTCTGCCCCTACACGAAAACCACATTGAGCACACGGGCAGACACGCAGGTCTGCCCCTACAGAATGCGAATTCCTGGTACAAAGGGCGATAAATTCGTTTTCATTCATGAACCTCCCATTTTTCAATCCAATCGCATTCTTCCTGTTCCAGTACCAGGTATAAGTAACCCTTATTGTATTTGAATGATTCGTTTCTTCGTCCGCCGTGTATTTTGAATACAGCATTGAAGCCCGGAACCTTTACTTTTCCCATGTGTT
>JBLMYT010000120.1:0-34367 GCA_050258455.1 Candidatus Omnitrophota bacterium
TTGGCCCGTCTTTCCTTTATCTTCATTTCTTTCGGTCATCGAACAAATTATAATTTCAATTTCCGAATTTGTCAATAGAGCGTGCGCGGTGCGTTGCAACATGTTATCATGCAAGACTTGCTCCCCGCAACTCCGTTCTCGGTGAGGCAATCCGAGTAAAGTTAGTCAATTTCCTCTCGTCGACCGATCGATACCGAGTGATTTTAGTCAATTTCCAGCTTCTCGGGAGGCAATCCGAGTAAAGTTAGTCAATTTTCTCTGGTCGACCGATTGATACCGAGTGATCTTAGTCAATTTCCGACAGATTTTAGTCAATTTCCTCTGGCAGACACAAAAGTTGTCGCTGCAATGTGGTGATTTTGTACTGAATTTAGTCAATATATCCTTTTTCGATCGAAAGAACGTCTTGAATTTAGTCAAAAACGTAACTATGGGGAGCTGGACAACTGAATATTAGTCAAAATCTCTCTTCACAAGGTGAATGACGTATTAAAATTAGTCAAAACAGTAATGAAATTAGACAAAATCCTGTCACTGCACCATTCGAACCAATAACTTTTGGGTTTGAACGTCAAAATGTTAGTCAAGATGATTAAAATTCCGGGCAATTACACCTGGTGATAGCGGAAGCACTCGATTATGTGGTCGTTGACCATATGAAATGGGGTCAAGCTTGCATTCTAGCAATGTTGAAATGCAAAATTTTATACGACATTATGCCAGCAGGAGCGCTGGAATACGAGAACCCGAAACGCCACCAGGAATGGTGATCAAAATCCCACGGTATAAACGTATTTTGCTATAGCATATTTCGAGGATAATTCTTTTCTTATTTTATCTCTTAAATTATAAAAAAGAACGGTTTCCTCAGGTATCACATTCATCTTCTCGTAAGAATGGAGAAAAATAAATCCACGCATACTGTAATCCCGGCTTCTTGAACGCAATTCGGTCGGCCAACCATGATAAACCACCATGCTGGCCAATGATTCATAACGCAAATAATAATTATCCATCATCTCTTCAAGCGTCTTTCCTACTTCGTCAATCGATGCCCTTGTGATACTTAATGGCGTTAAACTATCATCGATAAATTGATTAAGATCTTCAGGAATAATCGAATCATCTTCGGCTTGAATTAATTTCCATGCTTCAATAAGAAAGGGTTTGACCTGTTCCAGGTTTTCGTCGGTGGGCATGAACGTTAAATTAATTTTATGTCTCGTTCCCAGGTATGTAGTCGTTTCCTCCCGTTCGCGACGACTCACTTCAAAGAAGTCGTTGGCAAATGGTTGGGGAAGAAGGGATTCATTTTCCGGTATAGCTTCGAATTCCTCCTTTTCGATTGTGATACTGACCGCTAAAGGTACAAATAAATGCCAAAATGCTCCCATTTTAATCTCCTTTTTTAATCTCCTTGCAACAAATAATAGATCCGGTTTGGTTTTTTGTCAATACTTCTGATAAGGAAATCGTGGAATTATTTCTCTCAAGAGGAGGGACTGGGCTCAGAAGGAATTGGGAAATTGTCCCCGGTGATAAAACAGTAACAAAGTATCGCGCCGCGCGGAACGCGGATTATGGAAGCCTATTAGGATCAACCTGTAGGGGCAGATCTGCGTATCTGCCCTATTGATCGTTTCGCTCTCCTTCTGTAGGGGCGATTCGCGAATCGCCCCCTTATTATTTAATTATACCCATTCATTAATTGATAAATAATTCGTTGCGTCTTCCAGGCCAAGGGCCATGAAATGCGGCTCATATCCGGGAAACGCGGTCAGCAATTGTTCCGATTTTTTCTTTAATCCCCCGATTCGTATCCGGGATTTATCCAATTTGATTTCTGCCATCACGATCTTTTTCTCCATATCGTTAATGGCAACCAGGTCGATCTCATTCTGTCCGCTTTTATCCCAATAGGAACCGATCCGGTTATATAAACCGCTATCGGCAAACAACTGATGAAAAAAGCGTTCCAATATTCCGCCACTGTAAGTCGCATAATCGCGATCGATGATTTCTCTGATATAATTAAAATTTCCCGTTTCAACCGCGGAACGATGTCGAAATATAAACCGGAACCAAAAATTTAAAAAGTTATCGGAAACGCGGTACTTGACAACCCGCGAATTGGGTTTGGAATCGATGGGTTTATATTTGGAGATGACATTATAATCCGCTTCGAGACGTTCAAGATATCCACCGGTTTGAATCCCCATAATGGATTCGATCTCGCTGCGCGAGGTTTTACCCACGGAAATCAATTCCAGAATCGAAAAGTAAGTCCCGTATTCTCTGCCGAATTCTTCAATCAACAGGTTTTTCCCTTCATTAATGAATGGGGAATCTTCCGATAAGATCAGATCGATTACCCGGTCATAGGTCAGGGCGGAGTTTTTGACCAGTATGTCGATATACCTGGGAATACCGCCGGTAAACAGATAAATGTCGAAGAGATCTTTCATGCCGGAAATGCCGGAATCGGTTAAAATTTCAAATATGGTTTTTATCTTAAAGGGTTTGACATAAAGGATTCGATCTGCTCGGGCAAATAGCGGTTCTTTGGCGTCCTGAAAGATCTTATTCATCATCGAATAAACCGAACCGATAAAGATAAGGTTAAGGCGGCATCGGGTTTTATTCAAATCCCAGAGATGCTGGATATCGGAATAAACTGAAGGATTGATGAAATAGAATTCCTGGAATTCATCGATGACCAGGGTAAAACGTTGCTTTTTGGAAATGTCGAGAAGTAAGGCGAAGATATCTTTGAATGTGCGAATTTCTCCGATGATGGGAATATCGAATATGTTCTTGATTTCGTCGATATATTCTCGGCAAAGGAGCGGCTCTGATTTCTTGGATACAAAGAGATAGACAAAGGGGATATCTTTGGTGAACTCAAGCGCCAGGAGCGTTTTTCCAACGCGGCGTCTGCCCGTTAGTACGGCCATGCAACTGTCTCTTTCGGTTTGGTTATAAAGCGTCTTGAGTGTGTTGAGTTCGGGTTCCCGGTTATAAAATCTCATCTTGCAACCTCGATTATCGCAACCGCGGTTACTGTAACCGTGGTTACGATAATTACATTAAACGATAATCGCTGAATTGTCAAGAGATAATGAAGTAATCTTCTGTAGGGGCGATTCGCGAATCGCCCCTTTATTATTATAGCAACACTAAACCGTTTCCAAAATATAATAGGGGCGCATCCATGTAGTGGATTCCTACCGGATTTAAATTAATGAAGTCCCTTTTTGGATGACTTCTTTATAGATTTTAAAAGGTTCCTCGGGCAATGTTTCTTTATTTCGTCTCCAGGTTGAAGCCGCTTTAGCGGTGACTTCATCCGATTCGAGTTCAGCGGCACAGGTTCCTGTGCTGCTGTATTTGATTGCGCCGCTTAGTGTCTTGATTTTCCCTGCATGAATCCCTAACGTACTGGAGGCGGAAACTTCAATTTGCAGATTTCCGGGGCAATCGATATCAAAGATATGGATGGTACTGGAGCACGAAACCTCGATCTTTCCTCCGTTGCAGATCAGTTTGCCGATCACAATAGTTGACGAATAACCGACTTCGATTTTTACGTTTTCCTCGCATTTCAGTTCCTGGAATGTCAATGTGGCTGAATAAAGGCTTGAAAGATCGGCGTTCACACAATCGATAGGAATGTCGATGGTTGCTTTTGAGCTGGCAACGCGCTTGGTATAATTATTCATGGGCTTCCTCCTTTTAAGTTTAAGGGAATTATCGTTTTTTCATGGTATCTTTTTCTGAAAAAAAAGTCAAGAATATTAGGAAAACAATCGGAGAGTGCGAGGAATAGCACGATTACGTTCAATGCGGATGGGACCTTCACCACCGCTCAAGGATACGGTGGACGATGGGTTCAATACCAGGGTCAAATCATGTGGATGTATACCACCGGAACCACATACTCGGGGAATTTTGTCGGAAATGCGATGGTAGGCATGATGATGGTGAGTAGTTATCTCAATAGCGGATGCTTTTACTGCACCAAACAAACCCTGACTTCGCTTCGACTGGAAGACCAGGCTTTTGACGAAGCCGGTAAAAAAGAGAAATAATCAGCACGGCGGGAAATACAAATTACAAATTTCTATCTTTTTTCCCCAACAGCGTTTTAATATTATAAATGATGGCCAAGGCTACAAAAGCCAGGGCCAGTACTCCAATGAAATAGAGAAACAAAATCGGCCCGACGATTTGAGATGTCAAAAATGCATATGCGATAGCCAAAATCAATAGCATCCAATGAAAATGTATTCTTATACATCCGAATAGTTCCGGCCGCTTTCGAATGCGGATGATTGTGATGTCTTCCAATTCTTCTATCTCTTTTAGCCGATTTCTTATCCTGTGGGATATCCTGTGATACCACCAATAGTGGTAAGACGCAGTTAAAAAAACAAGAAACCCTAAAGCGATGGCATATTTTGCCCACGGTTCCAATGCTTGAATATGTGACGCATCTTTAAGCGCAATAACGGGGATTAATAAGCTTACCGAAAACAACGCTGCAAAAACAGTCCATCGGGATTTCGTTAATTCGATTTCATATGCCAATAGATGCTCATATTCATATTGACGTTTATCATCTTTGAATGTCATTCCTACCTCCACAATGTATCATTTTTTCATTTTACATAGTTTGGCATATCTTGTCAATCTCAAGCGGTTCATCCATCCACTTCAAATAGAACCGTTAACTTGGCTCCTGTCATGACGTTGACGACTCCCCGACTCTTACTCCGGGGAATCAACCGCCCCAACCCTCCGCTGTAAGTCCCTCCAAATACATAAAATCCCCAAATGATATCATGCGGTTCACTCTGCCTGTCCCCGGTCATACTCACATACGGAACCGATTCCTGATACGCCTGCACCAACCACTTCCCCTGTTTCAGCGCCAGAGAGACAATCGCTTCCCACTCGCTTGCCGACACCGCTTTTCCCGCATACACATCCTTACCTCCAAACTCCGACGGCGCTTTAATGACAAATCTTTCACGGTTGGTTAAAATCCATTCGATTAAATTCACCGCTTTTCCGTTATACATGGTTTCAGCCTGAACAATTTTACGCGTCCAGGGAATGTGATTCTTAATGATTTCCCGCTCTTCGGAACTGAATACCGGTGAATCTTCGTTTTCCGAGAGCAAGGCAATATTGAGTTTACTGGATAATAAACCGGTTACCGGGCCATTAAAGAGTCGAATTCGGCCTTCCCTGAAAAGCGTCATGATCTGCGGCGGAACCACCCCCCCATAGGTTTCCAGAAGCACATCGATTTTCTGATTTTTAAAATATAAAGCGTTCTGCCTGACATTCAGATGGGAATAATCGCAAAATACCACCGGGTTTTCGGTTCGATGTTTTTGATGAGGAATAAGTTCCCGATAGACGTCACAGGCATATGTTTCAAGCGGGAATTCTCCGGGAGTATAACCGGGCAATACCACCGCAATCACCGGAGCATCAACGGTCATGCCGTTGGTCATGTGTGTAAACAACAATGAAACCAGATTCTGATTGTGAATCGTGATGCGGTGTTTGGTTAAGAATTCACGAATGATCGGAACTTGCAAATACCGGGCTTCCCAGGTGGGAATATCCAATCCGCCAATGTTTCCTGCGATGTTAAACTCAATACATTTGAAGCGTTTGACCTCCTCTCCGGTTAAAATAAAATCGCCGCGCGCCAGGAGATTATCGATCATATCAGGGGTCACGCCATTTAACTGCGTTTCAATCATGGACGCAGGTACGCCATAATACGCACTCATGGCATGGATATCATCTCCGAATAAACGCCGCGGAACGGATTTCACCAATCGACAGACACGCTCGCTGACTTCGGCAATGATGTTTCGGGTTTCATGATTGATAAAAACAGGCCACGGGTGAAGTTCCTCGACATGCCGATCGCGATTTAATGCGCTGTAACTGGTTAACTGAAGTAACTCCGGAACGTCAATAACATGCTCGCGGAATTTAAGATCAACGGAAGAAAAAAACGCATGAACGTCACGGGTTTCGCTGGTTAAACGAATCGCAGGATTCAACAGTTGTTTAATCAAACGCGCATTGAGGTCAATATAACCGGGCGCCAACATGTCGCGATGCATCCCTGCGCCTTCATATTCCATATACTGACCGCAGGTGACGTCTTTCCATCCGATAAACGCGGCATCCCCTTTCTTGTCTTCGGCCCGAATCAAATGAATGTCCGCCTGCAAAACCGTTCGAAACTCCATTTGATTGTAATAATCCAAGTACCGATCCAATTTCGCCATTATCTTTTCTTTAAACGGTTCAAGACCCAGGTTTTCGATACTTCGAATCAAATCCTCCCGGAATTCCCGGTCCAGTTTCTCGAGAACATTCGGGTCTAACTGTTTCCGCTGCTTGTACGCATCGAGAATAATGATATCGGAAACCGTATGCCCGGCTTTTTCCAATTCTTCCGCGGCTTTCATACATAAATTTCCGCCCGCCGAATACCCCAATAAGGTGGTCGGTCCCTGAGGCTGTAACCGTTCAATGGTTTCCAGGTATCGTTCCATGATATTGGCGTCATCGATGTAATTAAAGGCGTAAAGGGAATATTCATCCAATAGCAACGCGAGGTCCATATACGAAATGCCATACCCTATTGCAGGCGGAAAACAAAAAATCATGCGGTCATGATTTTTGCGTGTGGTGAGGCGAACGCCAATTTCTTCCCGTTCACTCTCAAATTTGTTCCGAACCACCAGTTGCGCGATATCTTTCACACGGGGATTGCGCAACAATCGATTCATGGGGATTTCAACTTTAAACGCTTTGTATATTTCGGAAATCAACGATACGATTTTTAATGAATTGCCTCCCATCTGAAAGAAATCATCGGACAGGCACAGGTTTTCGACGTTCAATAGTTTTTCGAGAATCTGTTTTAATTTCTCTTCCACAGGCGTGAGAGAGGTTTGATCTTCCTTTCTGCGTTGATGACGTTGCTGACGTTGCTGATCAGCGAACGGATCAGGCAATGCATTCCGGTCGATTTTTCCATTGAGATTTAAAGGCACCTTTTCTAAGAAAACAAAAAGAGAAGGCACCATTACCGCAGGTAATCGATCAAGAAGAAACGCTCGCAATTCGTCGATGGAAACGGGTTCTTTGGGTACGATATACGCGCATAAGTCCTGGTTTCGGGAAACCACGACCGCGTCTTTAATCCGCGAATGACGCAATAACCCATTCTCGATTTCACCAGGTTCAATACGAATGCCCCGAATTTTCACCTGATGATCGATCCGACCTAAGAATTCGATGTTTCCATCACTCAAGCGTCGGCCAAGATCTCCGGTTTTATAAATAATGCCTCCGGCGGGTCGCTTTTTGAAAAAAGCTCCGCAAAAACTTTTGGTTTGGGAAAGATGAATGAATTTGTCGAATGTGAGTTCGGGGTTGTTCAGGTAACCTCTGGCTACGCCTTCACCACCGACACAGATTTCACCCACAACGCCGATGGGCGCAAGTCGATTGGTTGGATCAACAATGTAGGCACTGGATTGACCTATCGGCAAGCCGATAGGTATCCGCTCCGTATAGTCTTCCTGAACCCGAAGGGTGGTAGAAAATGTGGTGTTTTCAGTCGGACCGTAACAATGAACGATCGTCAGTGACGGATACATGCTGCGTAATCGATTAACCATAACCGGGTTTACCGAATCTCCCCCGATCAGAAAATAATCGAGGGTTTCAAAGCACGTCGGTTGTTCATCCATTATTCGGCTGAACAACTGCGGAATCAAATGTAATATTGAGATATGGGACTTTATAATTGTTTCTCTTAACCGGGCAGGATCCATGATCGTGTCTTTATTGACGACAACCAACGTCAAACCATTTAAAAGGGGTCCGAATATCTCAAAGGTGCTGATATCAAAGACCAGGGATCCGGTCATCAACAAGCGCTGACCGTCATGCCAATCCATAAAATTCGGATTCATCACCAGACGCGTGACATTCCGATGCTCGATCATCACACCTTTAGGCTTACCTGTTGAACCGGAGGTGTAAATCACATACGCGAGAGAAGAAGCCGGCTGCCGGTTGCCGGTTGCCGGCTTGGAAAATAAGAAGTTAAGAGGTTGAGAGGATGAGAGGTTAAGATGATCAAAAAAGATCTCTTTTGTATCTTCCCAACTTCTTAACTTCTTAACTTCTATAAACTCCTCTGTGGCTAACAACAATAACGCCCCACTATCTCTTAACATATAATCGATCCGTTCCTGAGGGTAATCCCCATCAATGGGTAAATACGCTGCGCCGGCTTTCAGTATCCCCAATACCCCGATGATCATGTCGATGGAACGTTCGATTCTGATTCCCACAATGCCGGATTCAACGCCTCGTTGTCGTAACTCGGATGCGAAATGATTTGATATTTTATTCAATTCACGATAAGTTAAATAATAAAAAGTTTTTTGGGGGTCCAGGGGGCGATTTTTCAAAAAGGAGATTGCATCTCTCGTCCCCTGGTCCAACACAGCAATATGATCCGGCGTGCGTTGAACCTGCTGTTCAAACAATTCATGAATCGTTTGATCCGAAGAGTAACCCGAACCGGTATGATTGAACGCGACGACGAGTTGTTCTTTCTCTTCCGGGGAGATAAAATCGATATCCGCAATTCGATCATCGGGGTTTTCCAATACATATGATATGATCCGCTGAAAATATCCGATAAAACGCCGGGCGGTTTCGTCTTTAAATAACTGTGTCCGATACTTGAAAACCAATCGAATGGTATCGTCTTCTTCGGCAACTTCCAAAACGATATCAAATAACGCGGTTGTGCGTCGACTCTCCACAGGTAACAATTCAACGGTTGACGATGGATTCTCAACTTTTGGAACATCGATCGCTTCCATTGCCAGCATCACATCAAACAGCGGGTTCCGTCCGGGTTCAACATTCCCCACTACGTTTTCAACCAATGCATCAAACGGATAACTCGCATGATCAAACGCTTCCAATACTCGGCCCCGCAGTTCCCTGAGAAAATCGATAAACGCTTTTTCTCCTACCGGATAATTTCTCAATGCCAGCGTGTTCACAAACATACCCATCACCCGGTGTAATTCATCCTGATTCCGATTCGCAGACGGAACACCGACGACAATATCTTCAATGCCGCTTAACTTCGATAGAAGGATATTGAAAACCGCTAATATCAACATGAAGACACTGGCTTCTTCTTTTAAACAAAGTGCATGAACGTTTTTTGCTTCTTCCACACCCAACCGAAATTCAAATGCCCCACCTTCATCGGACGGAACAACCGGCCGCTGAAAATCAACCGGCAACCGAAGCACCGGAACCTCTCCCTGAAATTCTTCCAACCAATAACGCTCCTGATTGAAAAGAAAGGTCCTCCCTTGAGAACTATTTTCCCACTCGGCATAGTCTTTATACCGAATCGGTAACTCAACCAATTCCTCACCCGTCAAAAGCGTGATGAATTCATGGATCAATATACCGACGGACATTCCATCGGAAATGATGTGATGCATGTCCACAATTAATAAATTTTTGCTTGACTCAATATTTATTAAATACACCTGCAACAACGGCGCTTGAGATAGATCAAATGCCTTCGGCGACCAGGGGGCTCTTTTTGAAAAAACCGCCCCCTGGACCCCCGCAAAAACTTTTGTTAATTCCACCTCATGATGAATTCGCTGTACCGGTTCCCCTTCAATCATATGAAACGACGTGCGTAAACTGTCATGTCTGCGAATGAGTTGTTTAAAAATATCTTCAATTTTTTGATACTCAATATCTATTCCCAATTCATACATGGACGTCATATGATACGCCGTACTCTCGGGATTCATTCGATTCAGAATATACAACCGTTTCTGCGCCGCAGATAGCGGATAGTATTCCTTCTCTTCTGCGGGCTGAACAATCGGCGCTCCTGACACTGCCTGTTTTTTTAGTTCCCGAATAAACGCCGCCAAACCGCGAATGGTCGGATTCTTGAATATCACAGCCATGGGTGTTCGGATATTCAACTCGCTTTGAATCCGGGCGCTCATCTGCGCGGCTTTGAGCGAATGACCACCCGATTGAAAGAAATTGGAATCGATTCCCACGGTTTCAGCGTTTGAAACCATCAATAAGTCCGTCCATATTTGCGCTAATTTTTTCTCGATGCTGTCACGCGGCGCCGTATATTCCCCACCGGAAATACCGCCCGGCACAGGGAGCGATTTACGGTCGATCTTTCCACTGACCGTTAATGGCATTTTCTCCAGTTTTATAAAATAAGACGGTATCATATACTCCGGCAACGACGTCGAAAGATCCTGGCGCAGTTCCGACACCCAGTCATTGCCATATTCCCCATGCAAAACAAGATACGCACAAAGGAATTTTTCCCCGCGATGATCGGCACGATCGATGACCGCAACATCCTGAACCATTTCAGACTTGAGCAGCCGGTTTTCGATTTCTCCCAATTCGATCCGGAAACCCCGAATCTTCACCTGATGATCGATTCGACCCAGGAACTCGATGTTCCCATCCTCTAACCATCGCGCAAGATCTCCGGTTTTATACAACCTCCCATACCAAAAGTTTTTGCGGGGTGCAGGGGCGGTTTTTTCAAAAAGAGCCCCTGCCCGCCGGAGGCAATCTTTAAATTTTTCAGATGTCAGTTCGGGATTATTCAAATACCCACGCGCCAGACCTTCTCCGCCGATACACAACTCGCCCGCAATACCAATCGGTTGGATCGTATTAAACCGGTTCATGATATAAACCCGAGTATTGGCGATCGGTTTCCCAATCGTGATCAACGAATTGTCCGACACATCGCTGATCAATGACCAGATTGTGGTTTCGGTGGGTCCGTACATATTGACGATCGTTCCGTCCGTCAGTTTTCGGAGTTGATCGCGCAAGACTTGCGGGAATGCTTCGCCGCCGACCAGTAAATACGACAATCGTCGGAGACTGAAAACAGCACTCGAGTCCATGATAAACAGTTGGAGTCGGGACGGCGTTGCCTGGAATAGGGTGACGTTTTCTTTGACCATCACTTGCGCGGCCAGACCGGCATTGACCTGCTCGTCTTTCGTTCCGATGATGACCCTTGAACCGCATGTTAACGGAAGAATGGTTTCTAATCCGAAAATATCAAAGGAAATGGTGGTCAAAGACAGAATAACGTCTTTCTCCCGGAAAGGAATCACATCCGTGATGCCTTTGATAAAGTTAACGACCGAACGGTGCGGGATCAGGATGCCTTTGGGTAATCCGGTTGAACCGGACGTGTAAATCGCATAAGCGAGATTTGAATTTTTAGCCACAGAGGTCACAGAGTACACAGAGGGGGAGGAAATTGATTCGGAATTTCGTAGGGGCGCACCCGTGTGTGCGCCCGATTCAACACACATACCCGGTTCGGAATAATCGATTGACGGGCAGACACATGGGTCTGCCCCTACACAACAATGTTGCAATGCAAGACTTGACCCCGAATCCCTAACCTCTGTGTCCTCTGTGACCTCTGTGGCTAATAATAATTTTGCGCCACTGTCTTTTAACATATAATCGATGCGTTCCGAAGGAAGCGAAGGATCGATCGGCAAATACGCACCCCCTGCTTTCCATATTCCCAAAATACCAATCATCATATCGATCGAGCGTTCAAGTTTAATGGCAACAATGACATCCGGACCAACACCTTTTTCGATCAATGCCCCTGCCAGACGATCGGATCGTTCATCCAATACCCGATACGTGATTCGAGACGTCGAACCGATAACGGCAATGTGATCCGGCGTTTTTTTCACCTGGTCTTCAAACAATTGACCCACTGTTTTTTCGCTCGCAAAATCCACAGACGCAGCATTAAAATGATTTAAAATGAGAGACCGCTCCGCTTCCGGGAGAATCGTCAATCGGCATATCGGTTCATCGCTATTAGCGAGAATCGAATGCACCAGCGTTTCGAAATACCGGACAAACCGCTGCACGGTTTCCTTTTTAAATAACCTGGACGCATATTGAAAATTGCACCGTAACTTCTCGCCCGTTTCTTCAAATGCTTCCTCAACGGTCAAGGTTAAATCGAATGGCGACGTTCCTGTCTCAAACGAATATTCATCGGCTTCGTCGTGGATGACCCGAGGAAATGCCCGATTGTTGTTTGGTGCGTCTTCGGCTTCATACAAAAACATCACATCAAACAATGGACTGCGACTGATATCCCGTTGCAACGATAGACTCTCCACCAATTCCTCAAACGGGTATTCGCGATTCTCAAATGCTTCCAACGTTCGCGTTTTCACGTCATCGATGAACAGGGAAAACGGTTGTTCTACGTCTACACTTTTTCGCAATGCCAGGGTGTTGATAAACACACCGATAATATTTCGGAAATCTTCATGCTCTCTGCCGGACACGGGCGTTCCCACAATCACATCCGTTTGCCCGCTGAGTTTGGATAAAAACACGACAAACACAGAGAGTAAAACCATAAAATTTGTGATGTCCCGCGTTGACGCCAGTTCGTTGAGTTTTCGGGTTTCATTCTCACCAAGAATGAAATGAACCCGCCCGCCTTCGAAACTCTGAAGCGCAGGGCGCGGATAGTCCGCGGGTAAATCCAGCACGGGAATCTCTCCGAACATGCGCTCTTTCCAATACAGGCCCTGTTTCTTTATGTCGGCAGTTAAAACACGGCGGTTCTGCCAATACGCATAATCTTTATACTGAAACACCAACGGCGGAAGTTCTTCACCGGCGCTCAGGCGTTCGAATTCGCGGGCCAGGATTTCATTGGAAAACCCATCGGTGATAATATGATGCAAATCCAACATCAGTAAATGGGTTTGCTCGTCTATGTTGATTAGTCCGACTCGCAAAAGCGGAGCCTCGGATAAGTGGAATGCCTCCGGCGGCCCGCTTTTTGAAAAAAGCGGGGCAAAAACGTTTATTTTGAATTCGACATGTTCATGAATGATCTGGACCGGTTCATTGTCAACGATGGTGAAGGAAGTTCGTAAGCTTTCATGTCTCCGAATCAATTGAGAAAAAATTGATTCGATTCGTTCGGTATCTACATGTTCTTTTAATATCCGGGATGTGGAAATGTTGTAGCCCGTGCTTTCTTCATCCATCATTTGAAGCAGATAAATCCTCTTTTGCGCGGGGGATAATGCGTAATGTTCCTGACGGGGAGCGTGAACCAATCCGGTGAATGTATCCTGCGGCGCTTCGGAGATATATCGGGATAACCCACGAATCGTGGGATTTTTAAAGATTTCCGCGAGCGACATCTTGACGTTGAATGTCTTATGAATTCGATTGGCCAGCATTGTGGCCTTTAAGGAATGCCCGCCGATCGCAAAGAAATTGGTATCGATGTCAACGGTTTTCCGGTCGATATTCAGTAACTCGGACCAGATCAAGGCCAGTCCCTTTTCAATTTCATTGCGCGGCATTGTGCATCGATTCAATCGATTCATGGATTTGGCGGCAGGTTCAGGCAGCGCGTTGCGGTCGATCTTACCGCTGACGGTTAACGGTAATTGTTTCAGGTTTACAAAAAAAGAAGGAATCATGTACTCCGGTAAGGTCCCGGAAAGATGATGTCGAAGTTCCGAAACATCAATGTTTTGCTGTTCATCACGCCAAACCAGGTACGCACACAAATACTTTTCCCCGGAGCTGTCGGTTCGATCGAGAACGACCGCTTCCCGGATTCCCTGAACCGTTAATAATCGGTTTGTGATTTCACCCAATTCGATCCTGAAACCCCTGATTTTGACCTGATGATCGATCCGACCCAGAAATTCAATATTGCCATCGTCCATCCATCGGGCAAGATCTCCGGTTTTGTAAAGAAACAGGGGGCTCTTTTTATAAAAACCGCCCCCTGGACCCCCGCAAAAATTTTTGTTAGGGTGATGTGTTCGATTAAGGCAACCGGCAACCGGCAACCGGCAACCGATAAACTTTTCTGCTGTCAATTCGGGATTATTCAAATACCCACGGGCCAGACCAACGCCCGCGATACAACATTCGCCGGAAACGCCGACAGGCTGCAACCGATTGTGTTTATTCAATATATAAAGAGAAATATTATCGATGGGCTTGCCAATCGGAACCACCCGTATGGTGTCGGCGGGGCAATCGAAGTACGAGACATCCACAGTGGCTTCGGTCGGGCCGTATAAATTCGTTAAACGCGTATGACCGGAAGAACCCAAAACTCGTTTAAATCCTTCCACCAATGCCGGAGTTAACGCTTCGCCGCTGGTAATCACGCGCGTCAATGCCGAAACCTTTTGCGTTGCGCCCAATTCGTTCAGGTATTCGAGAAACACATGAAACATGGAAGGCACGAAATGAATCACGGTGACGCGGTGTTTTTGGATGGCATCCACGATGGCATTCGGGTCTTTCTCGCCGCCAGGGACCAGCAGACACAGCTTTGATCCGCCCCATATCCACCAGAACAATTCCCATAACGATACATCAAAAACCAACGGGGTTTTCTGCAAAAGCGTATCGCCCGCGTTTAAGGGGTAAGCTTTTTGCATCCAATGCAATCGGTTGACCAGTGAATGGTGATCGATCATGACCCCTTTGGGCCTTCCGGTGGAACCGGAGGTGTAGATGATGTAGGCAAGATTTGAATTAGCCACAGAGGTCACAGAGGACACAGAGGGGGGGGGATAGAAGTTAAGAGGTTGAGAAGATGAGAGGGTAAGACAATCTAAAATGGAAATTGATTCGGAATTTCGTAGGGGCGCATCTATGTATGCGCCCGATTCGGGGCAGACACATGGGTCTGCCTCTACAGAACAATCACGTAGGGGCGCACCCGCGTGTGCGCCCGATTCGTTGCCCATCTCCTGTTTGGCATGATCGATAAGGGGGCAGACACATGGGTCTGCCCCTACAGAAAAATCACGTAGGGGCGCACCCGCGTGTGCGCCCGATTCGGAATCCGTAATCACCAACGCAGCACCGGAATCTTTTAACATAAAATCGATGCGTTCCTGGGGGAATGACGGGTCAACCGGTAAATACGCACCGCCGGATTTCAATATACCGAATAACCCAATCATCAGATCCACGGACCGATTCATCTTTATGGCAACAATGGAATCGGGTTTTATTCCTCGTTGAATCAGTTCTTGTGCCAATTGATCCGATCGTTGGTCCAGTTCACGGTAAGATATTTGGAGACCTGAACCGATAACCGCAATACGATCCGGCGTTCGTTTGGATTGTTCTCGGAATAATTCATGAATGGTCTTATCCTTCGGATAAGGTGCATCCGTCGCATTAAACTGATGAAGAATCATCTCTCTTTCATTTTCGGTGATGATCTCGATTTCATGAATCAACATATCGGGATGGAAACTAACTTGCGTGATGATCTTTTCCAGATAAACCAGAAACCGCTCCGCGGTTTCCGGTTTAAATAACTTCGCCGCATAAACCAAATAAAAATTCACCCGGCCCGCATTCTCTACTACATGAAAGGTCAAATCAAATTTCGCGGGACTGGCTTGATAAACGGATAAGGTATCGTTCTCCGTATCCGTGTTACTATGAATTCCTTGATGCGAAAAACCGGTTCCCCTATCCAGCGGATCGTTTTCGTTATGCAACGAAAACATGACATCAAATAACGGGTTCCGGCTCATGTCTCGTGTCAATCCAATCTTTTCCACCAAATCTTCAAATGGGTAATCCTGATTCCGAAACCCATTCAATGCCGTATCCTTGACCTCCTGCAAAAAGAGACCAAATGGTTTCGACGCGCAAGGGAAACCACGAAGCGCCAATGTATTCACAAACATGCCGATGATAGGCTTCAAGTCTGCGTGATTGCGGCCGGCCACGGGCGTGCCAATAACAATATCCTCCTGCCCACTTAATTTGGATAAAAGAATATTCACGGCCGCTAGCAAAACCATATAAAGCGTTACCCCGCGTTCTTCTGCAAGCGCTTTTAATCGCCTGACCGGTTCCACATCCAGAGAAAGAAACGCCGTTCCTCCATCGAAATGCTGCATCTCCGGCCTGGGATAATCAACCGGCAGTTCCAATACCGGAACGTCATCCGCGAATTGCTCCACCCAATACGCATCCTGCACGGCAAATGATCCGTCTCTCGATTCCAAAAGCCGCTGCTGCCACCGGACATAATCGTTGTATTGCAGTCCCAACTCCGGCAAGCTCTCTCCCATATACAGTTTCTGAAACTCTTCGGAAAATATCCCCAATGAAACCCCATCCGCAATGATATGATGCATGTTAACCATTAAGAGATATTGATTATCACTTTCTTTTATTAATCCCACCCGTAACAGGGGAGCTTTTGTCAGATCAAAATACCCGCCAATAAAGGATTGGATCTCACTTAACTTCTTATCTTCTTCTCTTCTTACCCTCTTCTTTTCCCCCTCTGTGACCTCTGTGTCCTCTGTGGCTAATTCATAATGTTGAATCTCAAATTCAACCTGATCATGAATCACTTGAACCGGTTCGTCATTCACTTCGATAAACGACGTACGCAAACTGTCATGACGCTGAATCAATTGTTTGAACACCCGCCGCATGCGTTCCATGTCCGGTCGCTCGCGCAACACCACCCGGTTAGGAAGATTGTACACGGTATTCTCCGGTTCCAATCGATTCAGAAAATATAACCGTTTCTGCGCCGATGATAACGGATAGTATTCTCTCTTTTCAACGGGCTCAATGGCAATAAATTGCGCTTCGGCTTTCCCCTCTTTCATGCTCTCAATCAAACCGGCCATTTGCTCCAAAACCGGATACGCAAATATCTGATCCAACTCCAACTTCACCCGAAACCGCTTGTGAACCCCTGAAATCAAATTAATGGCTTTTAACGAATGCCCTCCCATTTCAAAAAAATTCGATGTTCTACCAATGTGCTCATAAGCCGTATCCAGTTCTTCGGACCATATCGCCGCTAATTCTTCTTCAATCGGCGTCGAAAGCGGAACATGTCGAATAACCCGCTCGATTACCCCCGGTTCGGGTAATGCTTTCCGGTCCACTTTCCCGGTTACCGTTAATGGAAACGCTTCCATTTCAACAAATATTGCCGGAACCATGTACGCCGGTAAACGCCCGGAAAGATACGTTCTCAACTCTTCCACAAGAACGTTTGCTTTAATCGGTACGAAATAACAACACAGTTCATAATCGCCGTTGCTGTTCTCTTTGGCAATCACTGCGGTTTCGTTGATGGCTTCATGCTGCAATAAAACGGTTTCAATTTCTCCGGGCTCCACGCGAAATCCCCGTATCTTGACCTGAAAATCCTTTCGCCCGGTCAGAATGATTTCTCCGTCTCCTCTCAATTGCCCCACATCGCCGGTCCAATATAACATTCCCATTTCCGGATCTTCGGTAAACCGTTTCCGGGTGGTTTCATCGTCTCGCCAATAACCGGGCGCCAGATACGGGCACGCCACCACCACTTCGCCACTGCCCAATTCATCCACGATCTCACCGTCATCATCAACCAGTAAAATCTCGGTTTCACTCAACGGCTTTCCCAACATGGGAACGCTGAACGTGTCGCCGGGTCGGTAAATCGAAATGGATGTGACGGAGGATTCGGTTTGACCATACACATTGGCCAGAAAAGCAGAAGGAAAGAACGTGTTGGTTAAATAAAAGTCATGCTTCCGCAACGGTTCCCCACCCAACAAAATGAACCGCAGAAAAGGGAACTGTTTTTTTTCATTCAAACTTCCGGCAAAGTAACGAAACAACGTGGGTACCGAATGCCATACGGTCATTCGTTCTCGAAGAATATATTCGGAAAGATCTTTCGGATCGGTCATGCGCTTGACGTCAAACGGATAAAGCGTTGCGCCGCTGATCAATGCACTCCAAATATCCTGCTCCGCACCGTCATGCGTAAACGCCGTCAGAAATGTCATGCGGTCGTTTTCGTTAATAGAAAAAAAACGCACCCAGTTCTCAGCATAATATAAAATGTTTCGATAAGTCTGAACCACACCCCGCGGCTTTCCCGTGGAACCGGAAGTGTAAAGGATATAGGCGTTGGCCATGCCTCCGGCGGCCCGCTTTTTGAAAAAAGCGGGGCAAAAACTTTTTGTTTTGGGGTCAAGTCTTGTATTATAACAATGTTGAAATGCAAGACTTGACCCCGACACCTGGATTATACGGATTGAAAGTAATGTGTTATGAATTTCAGTGGCAAGGGAAATGTTTTCATCATCAGTTAAAATCACAGAAGTTTCTGAATCTTGAAGGATATCGATTAACCGGTTAATGGGATACGTTCGATCCAGTGGAACATAGGTGAAACCGGCTTTGGAAACACCAAGGAGTCCGGCAATCATATGAATCCCATGGCCGAACAACAACGCTACACGAATTTGATCTTTCCCGTCGGTTAATATTTCATTTGACTCTTCAGAAATACGAACCGCAATCCGGTCGGCGTATCGGTTGAGCTCCCCGTAAGTGATGGTTTCATCGTTCATCTTGACCGCTACGCGGTCACTGTATTTGTTTACCGTTTCTTCGAATCTCTGTACCAGCATGGATTACTCCGCGCGTTGAAGTTTTCGTTTCTGTTTTTGAGTGCCCTGATAATCCCGCAATGGTTTTTCAGGCGTTTCCGCGATTTCACGAAGTATTTTGATATACATAGTCATGATCTTCTCCACGGTTTGAGGTAAAAACAAATCGTTCAGGTAATGGCACATGAGGTCGAGTCCATTTCGATATTCCACGAGATAAAACACGATATCAAACTTGGCGTCCTGGATCTCATCGATATGATAGGTCTTCAAATCGATCAGCGTTTCGCGAGTGAACGGACCGGTGTTTTCCATATTAAAGAAAACAAACGTCTCGGGGTATTTCATTTTCAATTGATCGAAAATGGCTTCCATGGGATAACTTTGGTATTCCAACACATTCAAGGTGTGTGTCCGGACAGTTTCCAGGAATTGAAGGAATGTCGTCTCGTCTTGCGAGCCGGGAATTTTCATTCGCAATAAAATCGTATTGGCAAAAAGACCGATGATGTTTTTCAAATCATCGTGCTGTCTCCCGCCTGCGGGAATGGCGATCAAGAGATCGTTTTCTTTTATAAGTCGAGATATTAACAGATAAAACCCGGCCAGAACGATCATGAAGAAACTGGCGTTATGGTTCAGACTAATCGCGCGCAAGCGTTCCAGGGTCTCGGTGTCGAGAACGGTTCGGTAGGCGCGACTTTTTTTGCTTTTCAATTCCGAGCGCGAAAAGTCATACGGCAATCGCAGCGTGGGGATGATTCCGCCGAATTGGTCGTTCCAGAATTCCAGGGCCGGTTTCATGTAATGGTCATCTTTTAATCGCTGATTTTGCCAGATCGCCACATCCGCATAACGAATGGGAAGCGGTTCCAGGTGGATTTCAGTGCCGTGTTCCAGGGCGTCATAAATGCGTTGCAATTCATTTAACAAAATCTGCATGGACCATCCGTCCGTGATTAAATGGTGCATAATGAGGACCAGGTCAAATTCGGCAGACGCGCATTGGATTAATCGAACGCGCAACAGCGGAAGCCCGGTAATATCAAACGGAATGAGATTCGCTTCCATGGCCAGACGATTGCGTTCAGCTTCCAGTTCCTCGCCGTGTAAGGTTGAAATATCGATCATTTCAAAATCAACGGAACCTTGAAGCTCGATTTTTTGAACGATATTTCCGTCGATTTCCTGAAAGCACGTGCGAAGGCTTTCATGCCGGGCTGTGAGATATTCCAATGTTTGACGCATGAGTGCGGGGTTCACCTCGGACTGCAAGCGAATGCGTTCGGGCATGTTGAATTCGGGACTGTTGGGGTTTCGTTTGTGGAGGACCCACAATCGTTTTTGAGAATACGAGAGTTCATAAGTCGGTTGATCCGGAGCGCGGACAATGGCGTGAAGCAGCGTCGGCGAGTTCTTTTCATTTTTTTCAATTGCAGCAGCTAAAGCGGATAACGTGGGAAATTGAAAGATCTGTTGAATCGGGATTTTGATATTCAATTGTTTATGAACGGCGTTAACGAGTTGAACGGCGTTGAGGGAATTGCCGCCGAGGCGGAAGAAATCGGCGTCTGTGCCGATGGCTTCTTTCGCAATGTTTAAAAGGGATGCCCATATCTCGATCAGTGTTTTTTCGATGGCGGTTGTGGGAGCGTTATAAAGCGGTGAATTGTTCTCAATGACAGCGGTTTCCGGTTTCGGGAGCGCGTTGACATCGATTTTGCCATTGGCGGTCAGGGGGAATCGGTCCAGGGTGACGAAGTAAGTGGGAATCATGTAATTCGGTAGCTTTTCCTGAAGGAAATCTCGGAGGTGGGTCAGGGATAGCGTTTGGTTTTGAGGTATTGAAACCAGATAAGCGCAGAGGTCTTTGTTTTGATAAGGAATGACCATGGCCTCTTTAATATCGGGGAATTGGAGGATGCGGGTTTCGATTTCGCCGGGTTCGATGCGAAATCCTCGAATCTTAACTTGCCGGTCAATGCGGCCCAGGCATTCGATATTTCCGTCTTCGCGCCAGTACCCAACATCACCCGTCAAATAAATTTTTTTATCCTCATAACGATACTCAAAACCAAAACCTTCAACCCCAAACCAAAAGTTTTTGCCCCGCTTTTTACAAAAAGCGGGCCGCCGGAGGCAGTCTTTAAATCGTTCATGGGTGAGTTCAACGCGGTTCAAGTATCCGGTGGCCAGGCCGATGCCTGCAACGGCGATTTCGCCTTTGACGCCGATGGGACAGAGGTTCAGTTGCTTATCCAGAATATAAATATGAAGGTTTTGAAGCGGTTTGCCGATGGGAATAGAGGTTTGTGACTCCGATGGCAGTTGATCGATGATGTAATGAGTGACATCGTCTGAGGCTTCGGTGGGGCCGTAGGCGTTAACAAGCTTAATATCGGGGAATAGGGTGAACCATTTTCGGGTTAATGAAGGGGAAAGCGCTTCGCCGGTGGGAATCATCCACCGTAAATAATTGAGTGTGTTGTCTTGATGTTCTGTGACATAATCGAGGAACGCGTTCATCATGGAGGGAACGGATTCGAGAATGGTGACTTTTTCGCGGCGAAGGGTATTTAGGAACTGCTGGGGTTCCAGGACGGTTTGTTTATCGATGATCAGGGTTTTTCCACCTTTGAGAGGGGCTGCGAGGAATTGCCAGATGGAGATATCAAAACAAGCGGAGGCGGTTTGGGCGATGATGTCATTCGATGTGATGGAAAGTTCATCGATTTTGGCATAGAGATGATTGATCATGCCCGCATGATGAATCATGACGCCTTTGGGTTTGCCGGTTGTACCGGAGGTGTAGATGATGTAAGAATTTGAATGGTTTCTCACGGGGGACACGGAGGACACGGAGGGGGAGAGGTTAAGAGGGTTGGAAAATAAGAAGTTAAGAGGTTGAGAAGATGAGAGGGTAAGATGATCTAAAATCGATTCGGAATTTTGTAGGGGCGCACCCGCGTGTGCGCCCGGTTCAGTGCGCAGTCCCGATTTGGAACAATTGATTGGCGGGCAGACACGTGGGTCTGCCCCTACGGGGTTTTGTAGGGGCGCACCCGTGTGTGCGCCCGATTCTGTGTACAATCTCGGTTCGGAACAATTGATTGACGGGCAGACACGTGGGTCTGCCCCTACGGAATTCTCGTCCACGAAATCAAATCTTGTATTATAATAATTATAAAAATGTTGCAATGCAAGACTTGACCCCAAAACCTCCCCCGTGTCCCCCGTGTCCTCCGTGAGAACCAAAAGTCGAGCTCCGCTGTCATTTAGCATGTAATCAACACGTTCCTGCGGGTAATCCGGGTCAATGGGTAAATACACACCACCGGCTTTGAATGTTCCCAATATGCCGATCATCAATTCGATCGAGCGTTCCATTTTGATTCCGACAATGATATCAAGACCGACACCTCGGTCTTTCAATTCGCCGGCTAAAATCTCGGAACGACGATTTAACTCATCATAAGACACCTGGGGAGACGTTGCACGCAACGTCTTTAACGTCTCTACCGAACATGCTGCCATACGGTCCGGCGTTCGCCGAACCTGATCTTCAAATAACTGCGAATAAGTCTTCGTCACGTCAATATCTTTAATATCTTTTTTCGTGTTGTTGAACACATGCAAAAGCTGTTTCTTTTCTTCCGGTGGGATCATGTCGATCGCACCGATTTCCTGAGCCGGATCAGTTGAAACCGCCTGAATAACCTGACTGAAATAACCCGCATATCGCTCCATGGTTTGCGGTTTGAATAACGCCGTGCAATATTCGATGGTAAACGAAAGACCGTCAACGTGATCCAATCCATATAGACTGATATCAAATTTGGAAGTGTGATTCTCAATCTCAAACGGCTCGATGATGAGCGGTCCATGACCGATTAACCTATTCTTCCCGGTTAATGCGTCATCCGTAAACGTGAACATCACATCAAATACAGGATTCCGTCCGGCATCGCGAACTACCGAAACCTTTTCCACCAGATCCTCAAACGGAAAATCAGGGTTGGCAAACGCGTCTGTGGTGCGTTGTTTGAGTTCTTGTAAAAAGGAATGAAACGTCTTTTCCGCATGAGGAAAATTCCGCAGCGCCAGCGTGTTGACAAACATGCCGACCACATTCGATAAATCAGCATGCTTCCGCCCGGCAATATCACTGCCGATCACAATATCTTCCGACCCGCTGAGTTTGGATAATACGATATTAAATACCCCTAATAACACCATGTATAAGGTCACATTTTCTGTTAATGCCAATTGCTTTAAGATCTGGGTTTGCTCTTTGGCCAGATGAAAATGCACGGCACTGCCCTCATAACTCTGCGTCGCAGGTCTGGGAAAATCATATGGAAGCTCCAAGACCGGAACTTCCCCTTCAAAGATACCGAGCCAATAGGCTTCCTGCTTTTTCATCTCGCTCATCTCATTTATCTCGTCAGACAAACGCGCCCGGTTCTGCCACTCAACAAAATCCCGATACCGTACAGTAACCGGCGCCAACGGTTCATCGTTCATCAACGAAACAAAATCCCGAATAATAATTCCCGACGATACACCATCGGAAACAATATGATGCATGTCGACAATTAAGAGGTATTTATTATCATTTTCCTTTATCAATCCCACCCGCATAAGAGGAGCCTTTATCAGATCAAAAGATCTGATAAAGGAATTGATCTCACTTAACTTCTTCTCTTCTTCTCTTCTTACCTTCTTCTTTTCCCCCTCCGTGTTCCCCGTGTGCTCCGTGAGAAAACTTATGTTAAATTCAACATTGTGATGGATCCGCTGAACCGGCTCATGATTTACCTCTATGAACGATGTCCGCAAACTTTCATGTCGTTGAATCAACGTCCTGAAAATTTCCTGTAGTTTTTCTTTATTGATTTCACCGTTTAACCAGACCGCTTCGGGCATGTTGTATGTGGGTGTTTCCGGGTCCATGGCATGCAAGATATACAACCGTTTCTGCGCGGATGAAAGCGCATAATATTCTTTTTCCTCCACAAACGGTATCGCCGAATAATGCGCCTGACCGGCTTCGGCTATCTTCTCTGCCAATTTCCGTATCGTGGAATTTTCAAATATCTCACCCAGTGTGACTTTGACATCAAACTCTTTGTGAATCCTGGAAATCAATATGGTGGCTTTCAATGAATGCCCGCCTAACTTGAAAAAATCCGCATCGATTCCTAAACCATGTGCGCCCTCCCCTATTCCCAACACATCGGACCACAAATTCGCCAATCGCTTCTCGATATCCGATTGCGGTGCGTCATTCGCGTTCCCTCCGCTTGCCGTTAACACCGGTTCCGGTAACGCTTTTCGATCCACTTTGCCATTTACGTTTAATGGGATATGATGGATCGGAACAAAATATGCCGGCACCATATAATCCGGAAGCGTTGCAGATAACCGATCCCCGGCTTCTGCCGGATCAAAATCGTCGGTTGCCACCACATACGCACACAAATACTTATCTCCGCCGGCATCCATGCGATCGATGACCACGGCTTCTTTCACAGACGATAAATTGTTAATCGCCCGTTCAATCTCTTCAAGCTCGATGCGAAAACTTCGAATCTTCACCTGCGTGTCCACGCGCCCCAGAAACTCAATGCTTCCATCCGGCAACCAACGCGCTAAATCTCCCGTCCGGTATAACCTTTCATATCTCCCAACCCCTTTATTATCAAAATTATCATTAACACTATCAAAACATTCTTTTCCAAACCAAAAGTTTTTGGTCCCACCTTTTTTCAAAAAGGTGGGCCGCCGGAGGCAATCCATAAATCTTTCTTCCGTTAATTCCGGCTTTTTATAATAACCGGGACCGACATTAGCGCCGGCGATATACAGTTCTCCGGAAACGCCCAATGGTTTCGGGTTCATTTTCTCGTCTAAGATATAAATCCCGGTATTCATGATCGGCTTCCCGATATTGGGTCGATCGGGAATCGGAGCGCCGGGTGCAAGGGTGAGCGTGGTGACCACGTGGGCTTCGGCCGGACCGTAATGGTTATGAAGCGTGACATGGTTTTCCTTTAAATAAGATCGAAAGGCTTCCGTGACAATCAATTGTTCTCCGGCGGCCATGATATGTTTGATGCAACGCGGAAAGTCATTACCAGCCTGAGCGTCTGAGAACATAAATCGTAAAAACGCCGGAGGCATGAACAGAACTTCGATTTCGTGTTCACGAATATAGGCAAACAATTGCATGACATCGGTTCGCATATCCCGTGTTAACAGATACAAGGTTCCGCCGTATAACAAGGTGGAAAAAATCTCCTGCGCCGATGCGTCGAACCCAATGGATGCAAATTGCAAAACCCTGGAGAAATCGATATGCTGAACCGAAGACTGAAAATGCATCAGGTTGGCTAAATTTCGGTGCCTTAGCATCACGCTTTTGGGTTTCCCGGTCGAACCGGACGTGGAAATCAGGTAAAGCAACGCATCGGAACTCACCGGAACCCGGAGGTTCTCGGGTTCATAGCGATTGAGTTGAGAGTCGATGGAATCCATTCGGATGATTTCCCGAAGATTCTGCCCGGTCTTTCTCGCAGATTTTGGGTAAAGCGCGATACCTTCGATGGTTTGAAGGATCTCATCCGGCGGAAGTTTCCCGGAATGCGCCATCATGCGCTCGACCAATTGAGCGAGGGTCACTTCTCCTTCGCCCAGCACGACCAGATCGATGCCCGGATCTTGCAACGCCGTTCCATAATCGCTGGTGGCATACGGACCGCCGGAAATAATAGGCGTATCGATTCCCCAACCCCGGATCATGGATACCGTGCGATGGAAAAAATCTTTGTAATACGACAATGTCCGCAGCCCGATGAGGTTCGGTTTGAACGTCTCGATTAATTGTTTCAATTCATCATAATTATCGAAATCGATCCGGGATTTCGCAATCTTAACGGAGACTCGATCTTCAAACGTATTCTCCAGGTATGAAGATAAACACATCAAACCCAGCGGTTCTTCGACCATATCGTAAAGCATCTGGCCCCGATCCGCGGAGAAATACTGGGATAAATCCAGTAACAACACATGGAACCGGGACGCGTCCCCGTGTTTATCCGGAAAGCTTTCTTTCTTGTTGGGGAAGGCAATCCGTAAATCCACGGGTTGCAAAAATTCGTCGGGTTTGGGGAGTGAAATCGACACCGGTGTTTGTTGCCGGGCCTCCTCCAATTCGTGGCGGGACACCCCGAAGGAATTTAACACATCATCGAAACTCTTAATATCCAGCGGTAAATAACTATCGTACTTTTGGGCCAGTTCCTCTTCGGTTAATACTTGCAATTGATACGGCAGTAATTTCAGGATCCGTTCCCGTAAGAAGAAATATTCATCCATAAACCGGGCCTGGAACTGCCGCGTAAATGTTTTGGGAAAGGGCAGGGTTTCCGGGAGTTCATGATACGCCAGCCCGGTCGAGTTATCGATGGCTTGCGGGGTGATGCCGTTCTCGACTGCCACGCGGTACATTTCGGTATTGGGATAAATTTTCAAAATATTCAAATTGGGAAAATGCACCCAATGGATATCTTTCAGAAAATCAAATGTGGCCAATGCTTCGGCTTCGGTTTCGGTGGGAAAGCCGTGCATCAATTCCATTTCAAAGATGACGTGAGGATATTTTTGAGCGATGTACAAGGCGTTATCTCGGAATTTATCCAGGTCGAGATTTTTTCTCAGTAACTTTTGAATGCGCGGACTGGCGCTTTCCAGCGCCAGGCAAATGTTAACCGTTCCGGCTTCAACCATCAAATCGATAAAGTCTTTGGTTAGAATATCGCCGCGCAGTCCATTGGGAAAAAACATCTGAACCTTGAACCGGTGGTCCAATATTTTCTGCATCAAACGCGAACTGTTGGCTTTGTCGAGGTTGAAGATGTCGTCCACAAACACGAATCGACGTAACCCGGACTGGTAATACGCGGAGAGCTCATCGAATATATTTTCTGCGCTTCGCGAGATTTGTTTCTTGGGCCAGATTTTATGACAATAAAGGCAATTGAACGGGCATCCGCGCGAGGTTTGAAGGGTCACGGTATTCTTAGCCGGTGCCAGACCGATGAAATCGCGGTATTTGCGATGATCGATCGCTGTGCGGTCGGGCCAGGGAAGACGGTCAAGGTCCTGAATCGGTGTGCGGGTCGCCGTAACCAACGGGGTTTCGCTGTTGGTTTTCATATTAATATTTTTCAGCCGCATAAACGGTAAGGATTTCGCCACACTGTCGTTGATCAACACATACCGAATCTCGCAATCTTCCAGGATGGAGAAGATTCGGGCTGCCGGGTAATCGGGATCGATCGGTAAATACGCAGCTCCGGTTTTCAGAATGGCAAGGATTCCGGCGATTAACCGGATGGAGCGTTCCATCAATACAGCAACCACACTGCCCGGTGTAACGCCCTGGTGTTGCAAATGCCGGGCCAGGCGGTTGGACAGCGCATTCAGTTCCCGGTACGTGATCGACTCTCCCGAAGGCGACATCACCGCGATATGCTCCGGGGTTTGTTCAACCTGGTCTTCAAACCATTCATGAAGCACGCGGTCCGGCGGCGCATCCGCGTCCGGGTAAGGATGGTTAAATATCTCCAGAATGAGTTCTTTTTCGTCTTCGGGCAGCATGTCCAGATCGAAAAGCGAAACCTCGTTCTCGGTTTCTTTCACGACCGAATCGATGAGTTGAACGAAATAGCGGGTGAAACGCGCAACGGTTTCTTTCCTGAACAAATGCGTACAGTACCCCATCTTAAACACCAACCGCTGCTCTTTTTCTTCGGCGGATAAAAACAAATCAAACTGCGAGGTATCGGGATCATAATCACAAAAACGCAACGTCAAACCGGGGATTTCCAGCCGGGTGGTTTCCATGTTTTGTAACACAAACAACACATCAAACAACGGGTTGCGTGAGGCGTCCCGTTCCACACCGACTTTATCGACCAGGTCCTCGAACTGATAATCCTGGTTTTCAAACGCAGCCAGAGTTTTACGTTTCACGTCGCGCAGGAAAACCGGAAATGTCTTTTCTCCATCCGGATGATTTTGCAACGCCAGCGTGTTGACAAACATTCCCATAATGGGTTCAAGATCCGTATGCCTGCGCCCGGCAATGGGGCTACCGACCACAACGGTTTTGGTGCCGCTGAGTTTCCACAACAGGACATTAAATATGGAAAGCAATACCATAAATAATGTCGCATCTTCTTTCCTTGCTAAAGCATTTAACGCTGCCGTGGTTTGAATATCGATTTCAAACGGTAAAATTCCCCCTTCGAAACGCTGCCTTGCCGGACGCGGGAAATCCAGGGGCATATCGAGAACCGGCGGCAGGATCGCAAACTTATTCATCCAATACGCTTCCTGACGCTGGATCACGTCCTCCTGCTTCATCCGGTTCTGCCACTCGGTAAACTCTTTGTATTGGACAGACAACAACGGTAATGCTTCGCCCTGATACAATGCCATGAAGTCCTTAATAAACACCTCGACGGATGTGCCATCCGATATAATGTGATGCATGCCCACCAACAAAAGACGACGCGTTGAACTCTCCTCAACTAAACCAACCCGCATCAACGGCGCTCGCGAAAGATCAAAAGGCTGAAAGAAGAAGGGGGTGCTTTTTGCTAATGGCTGAAGGCGACCCCAACAATTATTGAGTAAATGAATATTTGATTCTTTATCTAACGTTTTGATATATATATCATCTTTATGATTACCAACAGGAGCCTTCAAGATGGCCGGAAGGCCTGAATCGGCTGTGGGCGCAGCCCACCCCGCAAAAACTTTTGTTTGGGGTGTGTTTTTTGGGGGTGGGGTTTCAATTGAAATATATTCTATTTGAAAATTGAGGTTTTCATGAACGATTTGAACGGGTTCATCGTTGATCATATGAAACGACGTGCGCAGATTCTCATGCCGCTCAATCAATTTCCGAAACGCGTCTTCGAATCTGGGAAGATCCAATTCCCCTTCCAATTCCACCGCTTCCGACATGTTGTACGCAATGTTCTCTTTCTCAAATTGCTGAAGCATGAACATCCGCTTCTGCGCAGATGAAAGCGGATAAAATTCTTTTTTCTCCACAGGTTGGATCGACGTATAAATATCGGATCGGCCATCACGCATCGCATGCATGGATTGAGGAGATTGAATAGACTGAATGGTCGCCGCTAAACCCCGAATCGTGGGCGATTGAAATATCTCCGAAATCGGGATCCGAATATTCAACTCTTTGTGAATCGAGGATACCAATGCCATGGCTTTCAATGAATGTCCACCCAAATGAAAGAAACCGGTATCGATGCCGATCACAGATAAATCCATATGAAGAATACGCGACCATATCGCCGCCAGGGTTTGCTCGATTTGATTACGCGGCGCAATGTATGTTTCATTCACCTCAACTTCCGGTTGAGGTAATGCATTGCGGTCGATCTTTCCGCTCAATGTTAACGGGATCCTTTCCAATAAAACAAAATGAGCCGGTACCATATAACCGGGTAATTGCTTCTCCAAAGTCTCCGTCATCGATCGAATCAACATCTTTCGATCGATGGCTCCATTCATTGCGGGCACAATATAAGCACAAAGGTGTTTTTCACCCGGACGAAGTTCCCGGTCAATGACAATCGCTTCTTTGACCGCATCCAAAGAAAGTAAACGACTCTCAATCTCTCCGAGTTCAACGCGAAAGCCCCTGATCTTTACCTGCCGATCGACTCGTCCCAGAAACTCGATATTCCCATCATCCAACCATCGGGCATGGTCTCCTGTCATATAAACCCTTTCACCAAAACTATCAAACCAAAAGTTTTTGGCCCCACCTTTTTTCAAAAAGGTGGGAAATCTTTCCATTGTTAAATCAGGGCGATTTAAATAACCGCGTGCCAGACCTTTTCCGGCAATGCACAACTCACCCCGAACGCCCACAGGCTGAATATTTCCATATCGATCCAGAATGTAAATTCGTACATTGGCCATGGGTTTACCGATAGGCACCACATCGGCATCCGAATTCAGATTAGTGCAATCGTAATACGTCACATCCACCGTGCTTTCGGTCGGTCCGTATGCGTTAATTAACCGCGTCCGGTTAATTCTATTCAGAGTATCATTGAACCGTTTCACGAGGTTCAACCCGACGGTTTCCACACCTGTAAATACCCAACGCAGAGTCGAAAGTTCTCGGTAAGTGACGTCATTAAACGGTTTTCGGTTCTCGACGTCATCGAGAATGAGATGCACCATGGAAGGAACAAAATCAGCGGTTGTTGCACCATGTTTTTCAATGGTGTTCACGATGCAGGACGGGTCTTTTTCTCCGCCGGGTGGAAGAAGAATCAAGCGCGCTCCCGGTAAGATCCATCGAAATATTTCGCATACCGACACATCGAAAACAAATGAGGCCGCTTGCAAAACCACATCGCGGTCGGTCAATGCGTAACGGTGCTGCACCCAGTAAAGACGGTTGATTAATGCGGAATGATCGACCATCACACCTTTGGGTTTACCGGTTGTCCCGGAGGTGTAGATAATATAGGCAATGTTTTTAGCCACAGAGGTCACAGAGCACACAGAGGGGGAAGGGGAAAAGTAAAGAGGGTTGGAAAATAAGAAGTTAAGAGGTTGAGAAGGTGAGAGGTTAAGATGATCTAAAAGGGGAATTGATTCGGAATGTTGTAGGGGCGCACCCGTGTGTGCGCCCGATTCAGTGCGCAATCCCGGTTCGGAACAATCCATTTGCGGGCAGACACATGGGTCTGCCCCTACGGAGTTCTCGTGGCCGAAATCAAATCTTTTATTATAACAATGATAACAATGTTGCAATACAAGACTTGACCCCAACTCCCCCGACCCCAAAACCCCCTCTGTGAACTCTGTGTCCTCTGTGGCTAATAAAAATTTAGCTTGACTGTCTTTTAATATATAATCAACGCGTTCCTGTGGGTAATCGGGATCGATGGGTAAATAAGCAGCCCCGGTTTTGAGTATTCCCAAAATTCCGATGATCATTTCCATCGAGCGTTCAACCATGATGCCGACCACGTTACCCGGAATAACCCCTTTTTCAATTAATGTCCCTGCGATACGATTCGATTGTTCATTCAATTCGCAGTACGTTAAATAACCAAAAGTTTTTGCCCCGCTTTTTTCAAAAAGCGGGCCGCCGGAGGCAATCCGATCCGGGGTCTTTTCGACCTGGTTCTCAAATAATTCATAAATGGTTTTAATGCAGGGAAAGTCCAACTCAGGACCGTTGAACTCATCCAAAATCTTCTGCTTATCCTCATCTCTTAACAGATCGATGTCGCGAACAACCATTTCAGGATGATGAATAATGCTGGTTAATACGTTCCTCAAATGCCCGGCCATCCGTTCTACGGATCCCACATCAAATAACTCGCTATTAAATGTAAATTCAACGTCGATACCGTCCATCATCATGATACCGATGGTCAAATCATAGTGCGTGTGTTCATTCATCGCATACGCGTCGACCGTTAAACCGCCGGTGAAACCATCCCGCAAGGCTTTCTTCAACGGGTAATTTTCCATCACCACAATATGATCGAAAAGCTCTTGCCCCACGCCCAAAGAACTCCATTCTTTGATTTCAACCAGGGATGACGTTTCGAATTTCTCGCGTTCCTGCAACTCCTGATTTAATTGCATTAAGAAACCTTCTGCGGTTTCATCGTCATTTTTTGAACGCACTCGGAGCGGTATGGTATTGATAAACAACCCCACCATGTCTTCGATTCCTTTGATGGCCGACGGTCTGCCGGATACGGTGGTTCCCATGATCACATCGCCGGAGTTGTTAATTCTCTGTAAAATAATCCCCCATGCTCCGTAGAATAATGACGCCAATGTGACGCGATGAGTTTTAACAAACGAATCGAATGCGTCTGCTTCCAATGACGAAAAACGAAGCAGATAATTGTGATAAACGCAATGATCGCCATTGTCCTCAGAATCGTTTTTCTTTCGTTTGATCGGAAGTTCCGTTTGGTCTTCCACATCTTCCAGGTATGAACGCCAGAATACCGTTTCGTTTTCCGAATGGCCACTCCGAATCCAATGAACATACTCTTTGTAATTGGTCTTTATTCGTTTTTCCGGTTCTTTTCCATGGATCAACTCGTGAAACGCAGAAAAAAACTCCGTTAAAATAATGCCGTTGCTCCATCCGTCGTATAGAATATGATGATTGCTGATCACCATCTCGTATTTTTGGGGCGCGCGTTTACACACTGTTACCCGAAACGGGACTTCGGTCAAATCGAATTTTTGTGCTCGGTCTTTTGCTTTGACTTCTTCCACGAGGCGGTTGACAGCGTTTGTCTCGGCTTCGGAAAAGTCGTGAAAGATGAATGGGGTCTTATGTTTTTTGAGAATGATTTGGGTGGGTTGACTGACCTCTTCCCACCGAAAGCAGGTGCGGAGGTTCCCATTATTGTCCACCACGCCATCCCATGCCCGTTGGAAATAGGGACAATAATCGGTGAGCGTTTCATCGGGAGAAAACGAAAGGGTTAGACTCAGTTGTTCAACATAATCATCGTTATGATAATGGTTATAATCGTTTTCTCTGCTTTTCAAATAATGAAAAAGCATTCCCTCTTGCATGGGAGTGAGGGAGGTAATATCGTCTATATTTTTCTTATCTATTTTTTTTGTGTCGTTCATGGTAACCCCGCTGATTTTTTAGAAATAAGATTCGAGAGTTCCGCGTCGCCGGATATCCAATGTGGCGCAGTGAAAGGAGCCGCCGAACGTGTTAAAATCCGTGAATGGACATCGGATCGGTTTGAAGCCGAAATCTTTCAATGCGTGATAAATGGTGTCCTCATTTTTTTCGACGATGACCCGCTCGTGGTCCAGCATCAGCACATTCATATTGATCCAGCGACTGGTCATATAAAGCGTATGATTCGGCGAGATACAGGGTTCCGGGGCATACAGAATATCCCAGGACTTAAACATCGGTGGAATTTTGGGAACGCGTTCTCGGTTCAGCAAGAGTTTTCCGGGTGCAAGGGGCATGAATGACGCGTCGATGTGCATGGGGTGGGTATCGTTCACTTCCAGGACGTGAATCGTGTAAGTATCGCCGAGGTGACGTTGCAGCCATTCCAGGCCGAAGTCATTGGTTACATGACTTTTCTGAACGAAGATATCTTTTCCGCATCGGATAAAATCAGCCGCATCGAATGTGGGTTCGAATTCGGTAATGGCATAATCCACGTGTTTGGCATCGGCAGGTTCTTTATAATTGTCATTATATAACGCGTCCGATAATTGGGGTTTGGGTGCGGCGGTCCAGCGTGCGCCTTTTTTGAAGTATTCTTTGATTAAGCGGCGGTAGGCATGATTTTCGAAGTATCGTGACCGCCAGGACATGGGCGCCTCGATGATTTCATCACCGATTGCCAGCAGCACATCGCGGGGCATGGCCGCATACAATCCGCCCGGGGATGACCATTCGGGGGTATGATACGGAATATGATGATCGATTATATCCGGGCGTCGGACCGTAACGCCTTCGGATTCCAGGATGTGAACCAATTCGTTCAGGTTTTGGCTGGCTGCGGCGATTTGATCGGAAGGAAACGGTTTTCCCCCGTGTTTCTTATAGAATTCCCATTGATTTTCCGGCATGGTTGCTTCCAGGCAAACATGCCAGGAAGGGATCGTTGCTCCTTCGATGACACCCACGATGATTTCTTCCAGAGGATCCCATTCGTTATAGGAATTTACAATCGGGTTTTCAGTGTTTTGGTGAGTCATAGAAAAACCTCCTGTTTTGAACTAGCGATTGATGGCTAAAAACGCACAGAAAAGCGTTAAAAATTGAAGGAGAATGATGACGTGTGATTATATCATATCAAACGTAGGGTGTAAACGGTTCAGAATATGGAGCAGCAGTTCTTGTATTGAACGTTCCCTCCCGTACGTTGGTCGTTCCCCGGCATTGATTGTGCGTGCGCTCCTACCGGTTCGTCCTGCCACTTCAAAAGTTAGTGATGTCATGCGACTGGTTGGTGATGTCACCTCAAAAGTTGGTCCTGCCACTCCAAAAGTTGATGATGCCATGTCACATGGTTGGTGCTGCCACTCCAAAAGCTGGAGCTGCCACTTCAAAAGTTGATGATGTCATGCGACATGGTTGGTACTGCCACCTCAAAAGTTGGAGCTGCCATGCATGTGGTTGATGATGCCATAGGAGAAGTTTGAGCTGCCATGCGTGTGGTTGATGATGCCATAGGAAAGGTTTGAGCTGCCATGCATGTGGTTGATGATGCCATAGGAAAGGTTTGAGATGCCATGCATGTGGTTGATGATGCCATAGGAAAAGTTGGAGATGCCACGCATGTGGTTGATGATGCCATAGGAAAGGTTTGAGCTGCCATGCGACATGATTGGTACCGCCACCTCAAAAGTTGGTGATGCAATGCGACTGGTTGGTGATGCCACCTCAAAAGTTGGTGATGCAATACGAAAAGTTGGAGCTGCCATGTTCACCAACCACCACCACGGGCAGGCGGCGGGCAGACACGCGGGTCTGCCCCTACGAGAGTGTAAAATATTCTGTGTAAAATCTGTCATTATAGTCCTGATTGTGTATATTATGATAAAATAGTGGCTTGAAATAAGGAGAAAAAGATGACAGTGAAAGAAGAAATTTTGAACAAA
>JBLMYT010000121.1:0-31097 GCA_050258455.1 Candidatus Omnitrophota bacterium
ATCCGAATCGAATTAAACTCGCTTATCACGGCGTGGGCGATGTCAGAGAGAATGCTAAAGGTCAACTGGAAGTGAAAACGCCAGCGGGGAATTTTCATGATGATACGCCTGTAGCCTGGCAGGAAATAGCGGGCAAACGGACAAATGTGGCGTTACGTTATCAACTTGAAAGGAAAAACACAAGTGCCGAATCCTATACTTATGGTTTTTCGATAGGAAAACATGACAAGAATCAACCATTGATTCTTGACCCGGCGGTAATTGTTTATTGTGGGTTCATTGGCGGTTCCGATTATGACGTGGGAGTAGCAATAGCCGTGGACGATTCAGGTTGTGCCTATGTTACCGGGCAAACCAATGAACCGGGGATCGCATTAATGTTAAAAACAGGGCCCGATTTAACTCACAATGGAGGGAGAGAAGACGCCTTTGTGGCGAAAATTAAGGCGGATGGAACCGGCTTGATTTACTGTGGATTTATCGGCGGGGCCGGTAGTGATATTGGCATGGGAATAGGTGTTGATGCCTTAGGCTGCGCCTATGTTGGGGGTTACTCAAATTCAACTCAATCCTCTTTCCCGGTAAAAGTCGGGCCTTGCCTCACCTTCAATGGAGGACAATATGATGCATTTGTTGCCAAAGTCAACGCATCGGGGACAGGGCTGAATTACTGCGGATATATCGGTGGCTCTGGCAAGGACGTCGGTATAAGAATAGCCGTGGATGTTTCGGGTTTCGCCTATCTGATTGGGGACACGGCGGGAGGATTGCCAACTATTGCAGGCCCCGGCTTGACTTATAATGGAGTCTGTGACGTTTTTGTGGCAAAGGTTAACGCCGATGGATCCGGCTTGATTTACTGCGGCTATATCGGCGGCACGGCAGCCGATAGCGCTTTAGGAATAACCGTAGATGCCTTGGGCTGTGCCTATTTAACTGGGGTCACTTCCTCCACCGAGACCCAAAGATTCCCGTTGAAGGCAGGGCCTGGTTTGGCCTATAGAGGTGGACAATATGATGGATTTGCGGCCAAAGTCAAAGCCGATGGGACCGGACTGGTTTACTGCGGTTACATCGGAGGCGCCGGTTATGAGGAAGCCAGGTGGATAGCTGCAGATACTGAAGGCTGCGCCTATGTGGCCGGGTTTACAAGTTCCACTGAAACCACTTTCCCGGTACGGGTGGGGCCGGATTTGAATTTTAATGGCGGCCCCTATGATAGCTTTCTGGCGAAGATCAAAGCCGATGGAACCGGGCTAGTGTATTGCGGCTATATCGGCGGCACCGGTGATGATCGGTGTTATGGGGTTGCCGTGGACGCTTCAGGATACGCCTATGTGACGGGGTACACCGATTCATCAGAAATTTCTTTCCCGGTTCTTTTGGGGCCCTCTTTAATTAAAAAAGGTGGCCAAGACGCTTATGTAGCCAAAGTGAAAGCAGATGGCACCGACCTCATCTACTGCGGCTATATGGGGGGCTCCTCTTTTGATTGCGGTTACTCAATAGCCGTAGATAAGTCAGGGTGCGCATATGTTACCGGTGAAACCGCGTCATCGGATTTCCCGATGGCCGTGGGTCCTGTTCTAATCCACGGCGGCGGATCCGATGCCTTTATAGCAAAGATTTCGAATTATAATAGTTATACTGTGAATTTCCTGGCAGGAACCGGGGGAACACTGACCGGTGATACGCCACAGATTGTCGCTGAAAATGATAATAGCTCGCCGGTAATCGCAGTCCCCAATACCGGTTACCGGTTTGTCAATTGGACCGGAACCGGCGGATTCGTTTCCACCCAAAATCCATTAACCGTTACCAACGTAACCTCAGACATGACCGTTACTGCCAATTTTGCATCCGCATCCAATTCGCCCGGATGGACGCCAGTACAAGGCCTCCAATATAACATGATCATCTACGGCAAAGCATACAAAGCCAACACGTGCCCGGCTGTCGGAGATTGGATCGGCGCCTTTGGCCCCGGCGGTATTTCCGATTGCAGGGGCCTATCACGAATCGGCGCCAATGGAAGTTACTACCTGACCATCCGAAGCAATGCCTCCTCGGGCGAAACCATTTCATTTAAATTGTGGCCCCTTCCTTCCGGACCTTCCACCAATGCTGCTGAAACCATCTGTTTTACTGCCGATGAAAAGCTCGCCGACTTCCCGCTTCATTTCGGTGCATTGGAACAAAAATTCAATCTCGTCAGCGGTTGGAACTGGATTTCATTCAATGTTTTACCCGCCAACACCTCATTAAACTCGGTATTCGCAAGCCTTGCCGGTGTCGCCGAACAAATCAAAAGCCAGAATAAAGCCACCATTTATATTAACGGAAATTGGGTGGGCGATCTCACGAATATGAACGGCATTGCAGACGGTATCATGTATAAAATCAAAGTGTGTCAGCCCTGTGCATTTACCGTAAATGGCATGCCCATTCCATTTAATAAACCACTACGTTTAGTGACCAATTGGAATTGGATCGCGTATCTTCCTGCCTTTCCCGAACCATTGGAAAAAGCGTTATGTACCATCATCCCTCAACTGGATCAAGTCAAAAGCCAGATCGAATCCGCTGTTAAAATTGGATCTTCCTTCATCGGGGATTTAACCCAGATGGAGCCCACTAAAGGTTACCTGATTAAAATGAACGCACCCGCGACCCTCGTTTACCCTTACGGTTCAGTATCATCTTCCGGTAAATCCGGTAAGGTAACGCACCCCCCTACCCCATCCGTTCCCTGGAAAATGATCAAGGGAAATCAATACAATATGATTGCTCATGGAAACGTGTATATCAACGGAAAACCGGTCAATGGAAAAGATTATTATCTCATTGGTTTGGGACCCGGCGGTGATTCGGATTGTCGGTCGATCAGTCCCGTGGGAAACGGGGGTTCGTTCTTTGCCACGATTCTCGGTAACACCAATGGGGAAACAGTTCGATTCAAACTTTATAACAGTAAGAATGCCAGTACGATTAATACCGGTTCCCCACTCGTATTTAAAGCCGATGAATTAAAAGCCAACCTGGTTGTTTCTTTTTGAAAGGAGGGAGGAAAGACAGAAGGTAAGAGGGTGAGAAGTTAAGAAGATAAGAGCCGGCGCTTCGCGGCCCATGATCCCCTGCCGGGGGCCAAACTTTTATTGGGTGATGATTTGGACTAAATCGTGTCCCTGAAGACCACAAATTCCTATAAACCCTTTCCGCTGCAATCCCTTTATCAGGATTTTATCATTTGTCCATAAAAGACCATTTAATTCCACGGTTAATGCGACAAAAAGCATATCTTTCTCGTCTACATCATTGACCAATTCATAAGCCTTTTTTAGTGAAGGCTGACTAATGATATTCTCATCAAATATGGTAACATTTTTGAGCAGTTTATAGAGTATCTCCAATACTTCATCTTCGGTATGTTTGCTAAATCGAATTATCTTCTCTTTATGCTTAAAAAGCTCAATATAAGCATATTTAGGAATTATGAAATCAAACTTGTTATCGAATAAAATATCCGTATACACAGAATACTTATTTAAAAGAGAGGAAAAAATAATATTAGTATCTAAAATTATTTTCATTTGATTTTTGACAAGAACTTATCCTTGTTGTTTTGCCACCAATCGGTTTTGAGTTCTTCATCAAGATTTATTGCATCATTTTCTAGCAGTTTACTTTCCGAAATCAGTTGTTTTACCCGCATTCGTTCGAGGAATTCGATTAAATCATGGTCACTTATCAAATCTTTGCTGATAACGATATTAATATTATCGTCTTTAACCTGAACATCGAGCATATTAACCTCCTCAATTTAAATATGCAATACTTTTTGACATTTGTCAAGATATTTTTTAAACCGGTAATTCAGCTCACATCCCTGCCGGGGGCCGGGAAAAGATAGAAGGTAAGAGGGTGAGAAGTTCAGAAGATAAGAGCCGGCGCTTCGCGGCCCATCATCCCTGCCGGGGGCCAAACTTTTGAAAAAGTTTGATCAAAGCTTTTATTTAATTGACAAACGCCAGGAACTATTCTATATATAGGTTGATTTTTTGAGGGATTTTGTTTTCCGAAAAAGGAGAAAAGATTTTCATAAGGGGAATACGGAGGGAGAAATGAAGAATTATAAATGGCTTTTAACCATTGCATTGTTAGTCTTGGGGGTCATGGCTGTTTTATCGGCAACCATACCGACACGAGTTATCGAAGGTTTACCATCATCAAAAGGGGAAGTCAGCCAAAGTGAATTAAACAAAATAAAAATCGATAAGAACTTCGGAAAAATGCCGCTTTATTTTATTCCCAATGAAGGCCAGTTGGATAAACGGGTATTTTACTATGTGCAGGGAAAAGATAAGACGATTTATTTTACTTCCGAAGGTGTGACTTTTTCGCTGTCTGAAAAGAATAAACAGAAACGATGGACCGTTCAACTCGAATTTGTGGGCGCTCGAAAGGATGTGAAACCGGTTTCACTCGAAAAAACCGGTACAGTGATTTCCTATTTCAAAGGAAAAGAATCGGAATGGAAAACAGGAATCTCAACGGCGTCGAAAATTATGTATCGTGATCTGTGGCCCGGTATTGATTTGGTTTATTACGGAACCGTGAATCGAATGAAGTACGAGTTTGTGGTGCATCCGGGTGCGGATCCGAATCGGATTAAACTTGCGTATCATGGTGTGGGGGATGTCAGAGAGAATGCCAAAGGTCAACTGGAAGTGAAAACTCCGGCAGGGAATTTTCATGATGAGACGCCGTTGGCGTGGCAGGACATAGCGGGCAAACGGGTTTCCGTGCCGTTAAAATATGCGCTTCAAACAGAAAAACAATCTGCTGAGTCATATAACTATGGATTTTCAGTAGGGAAGTATGACAGAAATCAACCATTGATTTTGGACCCGGCGGTAATTGTTTACTGCGGGTATATTGGTGGTTCAGGAACAGATATTGGGTATTCAATCGCTATCGATAATTTGGGTTGTGCTTATTTGACTGGTCAATCAGATTCTTCCGAAAATACCTTTCCCGCTCCGATAGGACCGGATGTCAAATATAATGGAGCGGAGGACTGTTTTGTTGCGAAAATCAAGGCTGATGGGACAGGATTGGTTTATTGTGGATATATCGGAGGCTCTAAGCGGGATTATGGAAGTGCAGTAGCCGTAGATAGGTCGGGTTGCGCATATATTTCCGGGGGCACTTTGTCCAATGAAGCTACGTTTCCATTAAAAATAGGACCAGATTTGACCCACAATGGAGGGAGCATTGACGCTTTTGTGGCCAAAGTCAAGGCTGATGGAACCGGATTGATTTATTGTGGATATATTGGAGGATCTTCGGGGGAATGTGGAAACGCGATAGCAGTGGATGAGGCCGGGTGCGCTTATGTAACAGGAGATACACGTTCCAGCGAAACGACGTTCCCAGTGAAAAGCGGGCCGAAATTGACGTACAATAATTGTATTGATTGCTTCGTTGCAAAGGTCAAGGCCGATGGGGCCGGTTTGATCTATTGCGGATACATCGCGGGGGATAAGGATGATCGTGGTAATGGGATTGCCGTGGATGGGGCAGGCTGCGCTTATGTCACAGGGGAGACGCTTTCGTCCGAGCCTATTTTTCCAGTAAAAATAGGGCCCGATTTAACTCATAATGGGAGCTGGGACGTATTTGTGGCAAAAATAAAACCCGATGGCACCGGCCTGATTTACTGTGGGTATATTGGCGGCGCCTCTTCCGATAGGGGTTGTGGAATAGCCTTGGATGACTTGGGTTGCGTCTATGTGGTCGGGGATACCTGTTCAACTGAAGAAACATTCCCGGTAAAGGTGGGGCCTGCTATAACCTATTACAAAGACGCCGATAATAGCTGTTTTGTTTCCAAAATCAAACCCGATGGGACTGATCTCTCTTATTGCGGGTATATAGGTGGCTTTATGTATCATCGTGGCTACGGAATCGATGTGGATGCCACGGGGTGCGCCTATGTGGTCGGTCAGACAAGTTCGGATGAATCCACGTTCCCGGTGAAGGGCGGGCCAGATTTGACCTATAATGGAGGTTATGATGCATTTGTGGCCAAAATCAAACCCAATGGGAATGGCCTGGATTACTGCGGCTATATTGGGAGTTATGGTGTTGATCAGGGTTTTGGTATCGCCCTTGATCTTTCAGGTAATGCATATATCACCGGATTGGCTGGTTCATTGAGAGTCGGCGAGTTCCCTGTAATAGTCGGGCCAGATATAACCTACAATGGCGGAAGTTGCGATGCCTTTATTGCTAAAGTTTCTGTACATTATACCGTAAATTTCTTCACCGGAACAGACGGTAACTTAAGCGGTGCCACTAATCAGGTTATTGCCCCAGGAGGGAACAGCTCACCCGTAACTGCTGTTCCCAATACCGGTTACAGGTTTGTGACCTGGACCGGAACTAACGGATTTGTAACATCCACCGATAACCCATTAACTGTAAAAAATGTACAATCCGATATGACCATTACCGCGAATTTCACCCCCGCACCTACGGCACCGGATTGGACACCGATCGAAGGTCTGCAATACAATATGATCGCCTACGGCAAGGCCTATAAAATAAGCGGTATAGCAAACGAAGGTGATTGGATCGGGGCCTTCGGCCCCGGCGGAGCTTCCGATTGCAGGGGATTATCCCGAATCGGATCCAGCGGAAATTACTACCTCACCATCAATAGTAACACCGCTTCCGGCGAAGTCATCACCTTCAAACTGTGGCCCCTCCCCAATGGCCCCTCAATGAACGCTGCCGAAACCATCTGCTTTACCGCGGATGAAACCCTTGTCGATTTTCCCCTTCACTTCGGCGCACTGGAACAAAAATTCACCCTCGTCAACGGCTGGAACTGGATCTCATTCAATGTTCTTCCGGCCAATACCTCATTGGACGCTGTATTTGGAAACCTTGGAAATAGTATCGAACAAATCAAAACCCAAAATAAAGCCGCCATTCATCAGTCCAACAATTGGACCGGCGACCTCACCAACATGAGCGGCATTGCAAACGGGATCATGTATAAAATCAAAGTGAATCAGAACTGCACGTTGACCGTGAACGGTATTCCTATCCCATTTAATAAACCCATTTCCCTGGTCACCAATTGGAACTGGACGGCTTACCTTCCCACATTTCCTGAACCGATCGAAAAAGCATTGAAGTGCATTTTTCCCCAACTCAATCAGGTCAAAGCCCAGATGAAATCAGCCGTCAAAAGCGGTTCGTCATTTATCGGCGATTTAACTCAGATGGAACCGAATAAAGGCTACATGATCAAAATGAACGCACCCGCGACCCTCGTTTATCCTTACAGCTCCGCGCCTTCTCCCAGTCAATCGGGTAAGGTAACGCACCCCCCTACCCCATCCGTTCCCTGGAAAATAATCAAGGGGAACCAATACAATATGATTGCCCATGGAAACGTTTATATCGACGGAAAGCCGGTGAATGGAAAAGATTATTACGTGATCGGGATCGGACCCGGCGGTGATTCCGATTGTCGGTCGATCAGTCCCGTGGGAAAATGGGGTTCGTTTTTTGCCACCATTCTGGGGAACACCAATGGGGAAATCATTCGGTTCAAACTTTATAGCAGCAAAAATGCCAGTACGTTTAATACCGGTTCCTCACTTGTATTCAAAGCCGATGAATTAAAGTCCAACCTGGTTGTTTCCTTTTGAAAGGAGAGAGGAAAGACAGGGATACGCAACAAAAGAGTTGCGTACACGCAAAACGTCTATTAATTGGGCGAATATATCTCATATTCTCCAATTCATTCCAGGCGTGCAATTTCGAGCGCTTACAAAAATTCAAAAGAAGAATTGCTGGGCCTCTTTTTAACAAAATTGAAAACAACCTTATTTTCTGTTATCATTAAGCCTTCTCACTTCATTTGATAATTTGATAATTTGATAAGGTATGAGTATATGTGAGTATAAACATGAAACAGACGATTAACGACATTCGATTCGAACCCGTGGGAGAGGGAATATATCTGATTGAAACCTACTACATCGGCAAAGCCGGTTTCGCTTGCTGCTATGTCATTGTCGAAAACAATGAGGTCGCGATCATCGAAACCAATACCAACCACGCCCTCCCCTATATCCTGGGGACTCTGAACCAACTGGGGATTCACTCCCACCAGGTCAAATACGTGATGCTGACGCACATTCACCTGGACCATGCCGGCGGCACCGGTGAATTGATGAACCACCTGCCCGAAGCCAAACTGGTCGTTCATCCCCGGGGAAAAAAACACATGATCGACCCCGAAAAACTCATCGAAAGTGTCAAACAGGTCTACGGCGAAGACGCCTACAAAGACCTGTACGGCGAGATCGTTCCGGTTGCCAAAGAGCGCGTGATCACGCCCGGCGATGGCGACACGATCCGCCTCTCCGATCGCGAACTGGTGATCCTGGATACGCCCGGTCATGCCAAACACCACCTGGTGATCTTCGATCCGAAGACCGCGTCCCTGTTCAGCGGCGATAACTTCGGTATCGCTTACCCCCGCTTCACACACGGGAATACCCGCCTGGTCTTTCCTTCCACCTCGCCGACCCAATTCGAACCGGACCGGGCACTCGAAACCTACCGCCGCATCATCGATTTAAACCCGTCCCAAATCCTGCTCACCCATTACGGACCCTTGACCCATATCCACAAGGCCCATGACCAACTCAAGGCCTGGATCGACTTTTCGGTTCAAATGGGCCAGAAATATTCCGCCGAAGGTCTCCGAAACCACACGCTGACGTTAAAACTCGAAGACGAACTGTGGAACCGGCTCGACGCGACGATGACCCAAATGCGGGGCCTGCCGCTCACGGCCGAAGAACGGGAATGGCTGAAAATCGATACGGAACTCAACGCCCAGGGCATTGCGTATTACTTCGATAAACCGGGAAACGAAACCAATAATAAATAAAAACCACATGCCCCAGACTACCCCAACCCAATTTATCGAAATCAAAGACGTCACCAAACGGTTTCTCCAACCGGACAAAACCCAATTGGTGGTGCTCAACCATTTATCCTTCGAGGTGGCAAAGGGAACACTGGTTGCCATTACCGGCGCTTCCGGATCCGGAAAGAGCACCCTCCTCCACCTCCTCGGCGGACTGGATGTTCCGGACGAAGGCGATATCCTCCTGGAAGGCGAGAGTATCCTGGCCTACAATGAGAAACAAAAAACCCGATACCGGAATTCCCGCGTGGGCATCGTCTATCAATTCCATTACCTGATGCCGGAACTCACGGTACGGGAAAACGTGGCGTTTCCGTATTTGATGCGACGTTTCAATAAGGCCGAGGCGTTTGAGAGAGCCCGGCAGATTCTGACTGACGTGGGGTTAAGCGATAAATCGGACCACATGCCGTACCAGTTGTCCGGAGGCGAACGCCAACGGGCTGCAATTGCCCGCGGCTTGATCAACTCCCCCGATATCCTGCTCGCCGATGAACCCACCGGTAACCTCGATTGGAAAACCGGAGAAAAAGTCTTTCAGGTGTTCAGGGACTTGCTCAAAGAACGCGGCCTGACCGCCGTAATCGTGACCCACAACGAAGAACTCGCCCAAGCGGCCGACGCACGATTCCACCTCTTCGCCGGAAAAGTAAACAACCCCTCTTAAGATTACGTATCAACCAGGTAAGACAAAAAACATACAATGAAAGATTGAAAATCTTTCATAAAATAGGAGGAAGAATGAAAAAATCATCGGTTATCTTAATTTTACTGGTTTTATTCGGTAATTTTATTATGGCTGCAAATTACGATTTCAGTAAAATAAAACAACAAATCAGTGAATTCACACTGCCCAACGGACTGAAGTTCATCCTGCTGGAAGATCATTCCGTCCCCATCGCCTCGTTTGTGACCTATGTCAACGTGGGTGCCAGCGATGAACGCATCGGCATCTGGGGCATTTCCCATTTCCTGGAACATATGGCGTTTAAGGGAACAAAGGAAATCGGAACCAAGGACTATGCCGCAGAAAAGGTGATTCTTGAAAAAATGGACCGGGTGTTCGATCAAATATGCGCCGAAAAGGATAAACTTCAACCGGATACCAAAAAAATCAACACATTGCAAACCGAATTGAATCAACTCGGTGAACAGGCGTCCCAATACGTGATCAGTAATCAATTCGACTCCCTGCTCAAAGAAAACGGCGCTCAAAATATCAATGCCGGCACGAGCATGGATTCGACCGTGTATTATTACAGTCTGCCTTCCAACCGCATCGAGTTATGGGCGACCATGGAATCCCAACGCTTTATCGAACCCGTATTCCGGGAGTTTTACAAGGAGCGCGGGGTGATCACCGAAGAACGCCGCATGAGTCGGGAAAACCAACCCCGCGGCCGGTTAATGGAAGAATTGCAGGCAATAGCCTTTAAGAACCACCCGTACCATACCACGGGAATCGGCCCGATGAGCAACATCGAACGCATCACCCGTCCCGAAATGATGGCGTACTTCACTGCCAATTACACCGCCAAAAACATGGTTATCGGCGTGGCCGGCGATGTCACCCTCGCTCAATTGAAAACCGTTGCAGAAAAATATTTCTCCAACCTCAGGTCAGGGCAGCGAAACCCCCGGATATTTACCGTCGAACCGCCCCAACCCGGTGAAAAAACAATGGTCATCGAAGATAACGAATCCGAGCCGTCGGTCTTGATCGCTTACCATTGCCCCTCCGAATTGGATCCGGATTTTACCAAGCTCGACGTCCTGGAAAAAATTCTCACCTCGGGCCGCAGCTCGCGATTAAACAAGCGAATGGTCGTTAATGAGAAATCCGCGTTATACGTGTTTTCCAGCGCCGGATACCCCGGTTCCAAATATCCCAACCTCTTTATGTTCATGACCATTCCCAACCGGGGAGCCACGACAACCCAATTGATCGATAGCATCGAGGATGAAATCGAAAAATTAAAAAAAGAACCGGTAACCGAAGCGGAACTGGAATCGGCCAAGACCCGGACAAAAATGGAATTCATCAGCTCCCTGGAAACCAACATGCGGTTATTGCAAAACCTGCTGGAAGCCGAAGTCATCATGGGCTCATGGCAGAAGATGTTTCATCAAATGGAACGCATCGACCAAATCAAAGCCAGCGACATTCAGGCGTTGGCCCAAAAATACTTTACCCGGAGCAATCGAACCATTGCCCGGATGGAAAAGAAAGAAAAGAAAGAGGAGGGATCGAAATGAAACCGATATTCAAGTCCACGCATATCTTCGGACTGGTCCTGGCGTTGCTATGGGTCTGGACCGGAACCAACGGTCTTACGGCTCAGAAACGGGTCGGCGATATTAAATACTCGGAATTACATAAGATAAACCTGCCGGAAATTCAAAAAACAGAAATCGCCAACGGGATGAAGCTCCGGCTCATCAAGGATGATAAATTGCCCCTGATCCATGTGCGGGTCTTACTCAAGGGCGGAATTGCCTACGATCCGTCAGACAAACGAGGCCTTTCCTCGATGATGGCTCAACTGTTACGCATCGGCGGAACCAAGGATTTAAGCGGCGACGACATGGATAAAGCCCTGGATTCCAAGGGCATTACCATCAATATCTATGCCACGAACGATTATTTTTCACTTTCCATGGATTGCTTAACGGAAAACATCGATGCCGCAATGTCCCTGCTCGCCAGGATGCTGAGAGAACCCGCGTTTAACCAGGAAAAATTGGAAGAAATCAAAGTCAAAGCCGTCAGCGCGATCTCCAGACGGAACGAGCAACCGAATGGCGTGATGAGACGCGAGTTTTTAAAATTGATTTACGGTGAGAATTCCCCCTTTGCCAACGCTCAGGAATACGACGATGTGAAAAACATTTCCCGAGACGATGTGGTGAAAATGTACGAGCAGTGCATTACCCCGGACAACATGCTGGTCGGGGTCACGGGACCGCTGGCAATGAATCAGGTCCGCGATCTGTTTGACCGTCATTTCGGTGGTTGGAATACCAAAGCCAATATCCCGCCCTTTCCGGAGGTGACCGAGCAACCCCACGACTTTAAAGTCGCGTTTGCCGAGCGACCCAATTTAAACCAGAGCTACTTTATTATCGGCCAGTTGGGCGTTAAACGCGATTTGGCAGAGACCGCCAAATTCCGCGTCTTCAACACGATCTTCTCCGGCGATTTTTCCTCGCGGATCAACATGCGCATCAGGGTCCGGATGGGCCTCACCTATGGGGCAGCCGGCGGAATCTTTCCCGAATACCGGTATCCCGGAGCCACCTATTTTACCACTTACACCAAGTCCGAATCCACGATCGAAGCCATAAAAGCCATGCTCGATGAAATCAACCTCATCCGAAAACAGAAAGTGACTGAAAAAGAACTGAACGAAGCCAAAAATTATTATTTAAATTCGTATGTCTTTAATTTCAGTTCACCCGAAAGGATCTTGTTTACCAGCATCTACAACGAATTTTACGGAATCCCGCAGGATTTTGACAAACAATTGCAAGAAGACATTAAAAAAGTAACGGCCGAGGATGTGTTCGGCGTGGCCGAGAAATACCTGTCCCCCGATAAAATGATTATTGTTGTGGTCGGAAACGAGAAGGAAATCAAAGGCGATCTCTCGGAGCTGGGAAAAGTCAAAAAATTGGATATATCGATTAAACCTCCTGTGTCCAGGTGAGCGAGAGAGAAGCCCCATGAAGAATGATACCCAGTTAAAAATCATTCAGCGCATGTCGATTCTCAATCAACTGGATCTGGATGACATCGAAGACATGCTCGAGAAAAAGATCATCTGCTTTATGGAGTATGAGCCGGGCGAAGTCATCATCCATGAGAAATCCAGCGACCGGAGGCTTTTTTTCATCAAGGAAGGCCGAGTCCGGATCAGTAAGGAAGTCATTTCCGGTAACCTGAGACGAAGTGAGGACATTGAAACATTTGATTGCAAAGATAAAACCATTGGCGAAATGTCGGCATTTACAGGAAAGCCGCGAACAGCCACGGTGACGGCTCTGACCAAAACCGTGTGTGTGCCCCTGGATGTTCAGGCCTTGCTGGAAAAGGAATCGATCCTCGGCGAACGGGTGCGCAGCAAATTGTACCCGGGGTTGTTCAAACTGGTATGCGATCGATTGGCTGAAACCGATGACAAGATGGTTCATTACAAACAAAAAGCCAGGCTATTCGAAAAGGAGAATGATCGGATGAACGACGAAAAGATCCGATCCGAACAGGACTGGCGAGAACAAATTCGGCGCAAAGTCTCTGAAATAAAGAAACTGGAAGCGTTACTGGAAAAACCCGAGTGTTGATCTTTCGAAAGGTCACGGATTCCCGTTTGGGCAATCCGTGGCCCTTATCTTTTTCAGGAGAGTGTCAGGGATCTTGTGTAGATAGCCATATTGTACAGACGTAGCGCGCTACGTCTGTACGATCTACAGAAAATTCCTGACACTCCCTTTTTATTAGCGCCCATGCTAAAACCCGTGAACGATACTGCCGCCGACCCACGTGTACCGCTGATTAAATTCGGCAGCGGTACTGGTGACCCGGTTGTGGACGCAACTTAAACTGAGAATGGTCTTTTTGAATAAACGGGCCGTTGCGGTGAGAATGATGGAATGAAGGTCGTCGGTTCGGGTAACGGCATCCGCTTCAACAGTTTGAAACCAAACCCTCCCGATCTGATACCGGGCGTCGATTTTGATTCCATCGTTGAAGCGATATTCCAGTCCGGGACTGAGAGACCGGACATAAACGGATTCATGGTTTCCCCAGTACGAAAAGAAGAAATCAGCCAGGTAATCGAATCTCAGGCGAAAGCGACTCAACAGGCGAATGGACGCGGTTCCGGAGCCAACGAGTTGGGTACGGGAATGAAACAGCGAATTATCCGGTGAAAAGGATTTCACCCCGACCGTCACCTTCCCGGTGATTCGGCCCATCGTCGGAAAAATGATTCCGATGTCACCTCTTTTCCCGGTCCCGTTTCGCTGCGGATCATTGGGGAAACGGCATGCGTAATAATTGCCTTCCCCCAACAGGGTGGTCCGGGTAAAGATTCGCCTGGTAAACCCAATGCCAATCCGCTTCTCTTCCCGGTTGAGCAGGGATAAATTGTATTTATTGAGGTAACTTTCATCGGTGTAATTCACCCGTTCCAGCCCGGCCGATAGGGTAATCAACGCATTCCTAAACCGTCCATAATCAAGCGACAATTCGTGGCTTTGGGAGTTGAGGCGCGTCTTTGCACCGAATTCGACATCGGGACGTTCCCGGAGATGGTCGGCATTAAAACGGTACGCGAGATTGAGCCGCCCCAGGTAGGTATGAAAGGCAAACGCCAACCGGTTGTTGAACGCCCGCTCATTCTTCTTCGTGACATAGTATGAATAATACGGACGGTCATTCACTTTAAACATCAACCGGTTTTTAAGGATGAGGGCCGCCTCGAGATTCGCCCCGATATCAGCCGTCCAATCGGGTTGTTTGGCCGAGTCATACGCGTAGATATTGGAGCAGTAACCAAGGTTGGTGATAAAAACGGCCGGCGAAAAATAAAAGGAATGTGCCTTTATCCACGCCTCTCGTATGATCGCTTCCTTGAGTTTGAAAAAATCATCGGCATAAGAATAATAAGAGTAAATCGCTAATAAAATCCACAGTGCTGCAACAAACACGCCCCTTTTATAGGTATTTTTTTTAACCATCCCGTCCCTGCCGTTTCCAAAACTTCTGACACGGTTCTATTCTAACAGAAAAAAAATCGAATTGCAATTCGAAAATTGGGAGTAAAATGGAATGAGAGATTTACTCGCAATAAATGGTTAAATCGGGCAGGGCGTCAAGGAGTGACGCCTTACTCTCATCGTTGATCTCATCCCGGTGCAAATGGAGAAAGCGCAAATGGGTCAATGCCCGGAGCGGCGAGTAATCGCCGATGCGGTTACTCCCCAGATACAACCGGTACAGTTGTCTCAACTGCCCCAACGGGGAAATATCCGAGATCCGGTTCTTGCTTAATCCCAGGTCCGTGAGGTTTTCCAGTTTCCCCAGTGCCGAAATGTCGTCGATCCGGTTATTTCCCAATGCCAGGTGTTTGAGCGCGCCCAGGTGAGACAGAGGAGAAACATCGGCGATTTTATTGTGGTGCAACTGCAGCTCGATCAACCCGGTTAAGGGAGCAAGCGAGGAAATATCGGTCAACCGATTATGGACCAGCGACACGGATGTTAACTTTTTCAGTCGACCGAGGGGGGAAAGATCCGTAATGGGGTTGTACTTCAGCTCCAGGTGCGTGAGCTGAGACAATTCTCCGATGGGCGAAATATCGGTGAAATTTTCTCCACTGATGACCAGATGGGTCAGGTTTTCCAGATTCGCAAGCGGGGAAATATCGGAAACCATCGTGTACTCCAGCACCAGGTGCGTCAGATGCCGGAGCTCGGTCAAACCCTCGGGCGCTTGAAGAAACGAAAGATCGGCGATTGCCGGATCGCTCAGGCATAAAGTGCCGTCCGGAGCGATATGGTCTCTGAGATTGATGGCGTCGTTCATCTCGCCTAATTCGCTTCCGTTTCGGTGATCCGAAGCACCACATCATCGGTTTCAATATCCGCAATAACGGTTCCACCCTGGGCCAACCGGCCGAAGAGAACCTCATCGACGAACCATGTTTTAACCTTCTCCTGGATCAGGCGGGCCACTTCCCGGGCGCCGAACAGCTTGGAAAATCCCCGGGCTGCCAGCCATTGATAACATTTATCCGTCACTTCCAGGTTTACCCGCTTCTCTTCCAATTGCTTTTGGAAAAGTTTTATGTTCTTTTTCACGATTTGAAGTACAATGGTTTCATCGAGCGAGTTAAACCGAACCACGGCATCGAGCCGGTTCCGAAATTCGGGGGCAAAGTACTTTTTCACGGCCTCATCAATGGCTCCGGCGTTAACGGAGCGGTTCTCGAATCCGATGAACGGTTTACCGATTTGACGGGCACCGGCGTTTGAAGTCATGATGATGATGACGTTTCGGAAATCCGCTTTCTTCCCGGTATTATCGGTTAAAGTTGCATAATCCATGATTTGAAGGAGGGTATTGAAAATATCCTGGTGCGCCTTTTCGATTTCATCCAATAGCAAGACGCAGTGCGGGGTTTTCCGAATGGCATCGGTCAATAATCCGCCCTGTTCAAATCCCACATATCCGGGAGGCGAACCGATTAATCGCGCCACCGTATGTTTCTCCTGATATTCGCTCATGTCGAACCGATGGAGAGGAATACCCAAAATAAACGCCAATTGGCGGGTGAGCTCGGTTTTACCGACACCGGTGGGACCGACAAAGAGAAGCGAGGCTACCGGCTTATCCGGTTCTCGGAACCCGGCGCGTGCGCGTTTGATGGCCTGAGCCACCATCTTCACCGCTTCATCCTGACCAAAGATTTGTTCACCCAATTCTTCCACCAGGCGTTTGAGTTTGGAATTTTCATTCTCGGAAACTGTTTTTTCCGGGATTTTGGCAATCTTCGAAACAACGGTTTCAATCCCGTCGACCCCGATGGTGACCCGGCTCGTGTCGTCTTTCATCTTTTGCATCCGAACCCACGCCCCGGATTCATCGATCACATCGATGGCTTTATCGGGTAAATATCGGTCATTGATGTATTTGGACGATAGATCAACGGCCGACCGTAAGGCGTCGTCGGTGTATCGCACGTGGTGAAACGACTCGTACCGTTCGCGTAACCCCAGGAGGATCTGGTAGGTTTCGTCCGGAGTCGGTTCGGGGATTTCGATCTTTTGAAACCGCCGGGAAAGCGCCCGGTCTTTTTCAAAATGTTTTTTATATTCGTCATAGGTCGTGGACCCGATGCATTGGAGTTTTCCATTGGAAAGAACGGGTTTGAGGATGTTGGACGCATCCATGGAACCGCCGGAAACCGCTCCGGCCCCGACCACGTTGTGAATTTCATCGATAAATAAAATGGCTTTCTCTTCCTTGAGCAACTCGTTGAGGACGCGTTTGAGCCGCTCCTCGAAATCGCCCCGGTATTTGGTTCCTGCGAGCAAGCCCCCCATATCCAGCATAAAGATTTTGGAGTTCTTCAAGGCGTAAGGCACCTTATCCCGGGCAATCATCAGGGCGAGGCCTTCGGTGATGGCCGTCTTACCGACGCCGGGTTCTCCCACATGAACCGGATTGTTTTTAATTCGCCGGCATAATACTTGAATCGTACGGGCAATGATGTCTTCGCGGCCGATGATGGGATCGAGCTCATCCCGCTCGGCCTTGGCCGTCAATTCGGTGGTGTACATGTCGAGAAATTTCTTTTTCTTTCTTCGTTTCTTACCGGTTTCGGTAATTTCGTCTTCTTCCTCTTCCGTTTCCTCCCCTTCTTCCGGATCCTTGAGCTCGTGATCATCCAATGGGTCCGGCACAACAGAAATCCCATGCGAGATGTAATTCAAAATATTCAGACGCGTGATGCCTTCGCGTTGAAGAAAGGCAACTGCATACGATTCCTTTTCATGATACAGGGCAGCGAGTATATCGCCGATATCCAACGTTTGTTTTCCCGCAGAAACCACATGCATCATCGCATTTTGCACCACGTTTTGGAATCCTTCGGATTGAAGCGGATCTTTTACTTCCTCTTTAACCGGGATGAACCCGCTTTTAAAGAAGCTTTCCAGCTCTTTCTTCAACCGTTTGAGGTTGCCGCCACAACTGGAAATAATTTGAGCCCCGCCGGTAAAGAAAAGCGAAGCATACAAAATGTGTTCGGGGGTGACATACTCATGGGATCTGGATTTGGCCTCGCTAAAAGCAGCGGTTATTATATGATTTAATTCTTCTGTAACTGTCATTTTTTTTAAACTTCCTCATATCCACATCGAAGTGGAAAGCCTTCTTGCTGGGCTTCATAGTGAACTTGATTGATTTTGGTCATGGCTATATCATACGTGTAAACCCCGCAAACTCCCTGACCCTTTTTGTGAACATCCAACATAATTTTATTCGCTTCTGCCGCCGGTTTATCGAAAATAGCCATTAAAATGTTAACCACAAAATCCATAGAGGTGTAATCGTCATTAAAGAGAATCACCCGGTACATCTTGGGTTTTTTAACTCGGGATCTGGGTGCAATTTTGGCGCTGCCGGGCGTAACATCACCATTGAACGCGGTTCCTTTAGCCATACTTGACCTCCGTATCTACTTGCAATTATATCACCATCTTTGATAGATGTCAAAAATCCGAAATTGTCATCCGCCATATCAAATTAATGGTTATTTTTGATGTTATTTTTTTCAGGAAGATAAAAAAAATATAGGAGTTTTCATCTCCGGCTTTTGGAAAAATGAAAAAAAAGTTTGACTTCTTTTTTCACGGTTGAGTATAATGAGGGCATAAAATCAAAACCAAGAGGAGGTTTGAGATGATTCTCAATAAGAAAGGAGTTGTTGTCATGTTATTTGTTTTCGGACTGGTCTTTTCAGACGTTTTGTTCTCCCATTGTCAGCTTCCATGCGGTATTTTCGACGATCCCGCCCGCATTAAAAAGATGGAAGAAGATATCACGACAATCGAGAAATCCATGAACGAGATCACGCGTTTATCCAGGGACAATTCTCCGGAAGGTCAAAACCAGATCGTGCGCTGGATCGGAAATAAAGAGGAACATGCGGAAGACATAAACCAGATCGCCATGTTTTACTTTTTGGCTCAACGGGTGTTACCGGTGGATAAATCGCATAAGGACGAGTATCAAAACTATCTGGACCAGCTCGAATTGCTTCACAAAATCATTGTGACCTCAACCAAAACCAAGCAGATGATCGATCTCGGATTGGTGCGCCAGTTGAGAGATTTGGTTAAAAGTTTCGGAGAGCTTTACATGAAGAGTACAAAACAGGGTTAACCACAGAGATTGTTGTTAGCCACAGAGGTCACAGAGAACACAGAGGGAAGAATTGAAGCGGGTGGAGGGGTAAGGCGGAGGAACAGTTTGGAGCGTGTAAATGTTATCGCGTTATAGCAGCTCACTGGTTTGTAGAGACGTTGCACGCGACGTCTCTTCTTTTATTATGATCATATTAAAATGTCATAAAGGAGACGTTGCACGCAACGTCTCTACGATTCAAATAAACCCGAAACCAAAAATTTTTGGTGACCTTTTTCAATTTACACATCTTTCGTCTTATCTTCTTATCATCTTAACTTCTTAACCGCTTAACATCCCCATCTCTGTGACCTCTGTGTCCTCTGTGGCTAACAATAAGCTCAATAAGGCTTAAAGATAAAGATGATTAAAAACACAGCCCAAAAGATATAGAAACAGACCCGCCAAAGCGGCTGATGCTTGGTTTTCACCGCATGGTAGAGCAAGGAAAGGAGAAAAACCACGAATTGGATAACCAGAAAGAGCCCCAGGGCTTCGAGCACAGTCAACCGATTGTTGAATACGACTTCCAGTCCACGGGTTCCCAGTGAATTAAAGATGATAAACAAATGAATGATATAAACAAAGAGTGACTCCTGGGCCGATTTCTTCATGATCGAAACGAGTTTGCCCGTAAACCGGTTCGTGATCCAATAGGCAAGGCAGATCAACAGAAAGACGCCGCCGATTTTATTCAAAATCCCGGTGAGGACCAATTCGGCCTTCGAACCGGGGGGGCCGGAATAGACAAAATACCACGGAAAAAAGAGAATCCCGGTGATAAAGAGAATCTTAAAAAATAATTCCTTTTTAACCAACGAGGTATAAAGATAGGCACAGACAACCCCCAAAAACAAAAAGCCGGCCCAGGGAAACAGGGGGAAAAGCGAGACATTGTAATTGAGATACGGATCGATCCCATACCAGATGTGCCCATCATGGACAGCCCCCGGCAGGATAAAAAACAGCAGCGTCATGACCGCGGAAAACGCCATGATGATTTTTTCCCGTTTCAGGAGCAGGGCAATTAAGGTAAATATCAGCACGCTCACCCCAATGCATTGTAAAATATCAACCCGAAGCACGTCGGCGATCCCTTTTCTATGGATCACCTCGATCGTTTTGCGCAGGGAAAGGTAGGGAAGATGAATCCAGTATCCGCACCAGATCAGGAATAGCGTCCTGCGAATGCGCTTGAAAAAGGGTTTCCCCAGGGTTATGTATTGCTCTTGTTTATTGAAATAAGACAAAAAAACAGCAAAACCCGCCGAGAAAAGAAAACCGGGGGCCACCATCCCGTGAAAAACTTCATGAATCTGGAATGCATACGTCCGTCGAAGGGGTTCCAACAGGTAAGCACGAAACAAATGCCCCTGGATCATGAAGAACAAGACCAGGAATTTAAATAAATCGATCGATTCAACCCGCTTGATCAAAAATTGACCGGGAGTTACACTATTAAAAAGTCGGCTTTCCGACATCGCTTCTCCTTGATTATAAATTTTATTCATCATATTTTATTCATCATTTTAACATGTATTTTACATTCAGGCAAAAATTTTTTTTTCCACAATCCAGTTGTTTTTTTTTAAAACTTACATATAATAATTTCAGGAAACGAAAGGGGAGTGTGAAGAGAATTTAGGGGGAAAGAATGAAGAAAAAAATTAATCGTTTCAATACGTGAATAACGACGATAACGGCGATAACGACAAAAACGACAGAAACGACAGAAACAACAAAAAACAACAAAACCAATAACAACGAATCGATCCTTTCGGGGGATAATCTATCACTTAAGCCTAACGTAACATGTTGCATAAATCGCGGGCGCCGTTACGGTGAAATACCGAAACGGCGCCTGCGGCCGTAAATTACAGTATGAAGGAGGGAGAAAATGACTGTAAATTCAACGCGAATATTATTCGGGGTATGCTTCATATCTCTGTTAATGGCCGCCGTTTGGACGGTGGCCGGAGGCAGCGTCGATTCGAATCCGAGCATGGGACTGGCAGCCCATGGGTCGCCGACGCTTCGGTGTGTCAGTGCCAAACCCGGTCCCATATCCATCGATCAACCGGATGGAACCTCGTTAACGATCCTACTGAGGGGAGACGAATGGACTCATTTTGCGCAATCCGTGGACGGTTATACCCTCTTGCGGGATAAACAGGGCGTCTACCGATATGCCGAACAGTCCCCGGAAGGTGACCTGGTTCTTTCCGGTATCAGCGCCCACAATCCGCAAGAACGCGGAAATCCGGAAAACCAATACCTGAAAACGCTGAAGACTAACTTGTATTGGAGCGAGAAACAATTGATGGAAAACGGGAGAAAAAAGTTTGAAACCAATGACATAAGAGAAAACCAATTTGCAGGGATTACCGGATCCTTTCCCGCAACCGGGAAATGCCGATTTCTTATCATTCTGGTCGATTTCACCGATAAAGCTTTCATTAAAGCCAAGAAAGAGGTTAACAATTTGATGAACGCCAGATCGGGGAGTTTTAAACAATTTTATCTGGATAATTCTTTTAAATCCTTAACGATCGACACCACGGTCGTGGGTCCGTTCAAGCTGGCGCATTCAATGGATTACTACGGGAAAAACGATTTCTTTGGGTACGATCTCCGTCCCAGGGAAATGATCGCCGAAGCGGTCGATTTGGCGGCAGCGGCCGGAGTCGATTTCTCCTTGTATGACAATAACAACGATCGGTTTGTCGATGGGATCATGGTCATGCATGCAGGTTACGGCGAAGAAGCCGGAGCCGATCCGGAGACGATCTGGTCCCATAGTTGGGGGCTTGCCCAGCCGAAGGTTTACAACGAGAAATACATTATCGATTATACCACGGTCCCGGAACTGGCGAACGAGTCCGGCGCCTCTCTGACCGGCGTGGGGGTCATTTGCCATGAATTCGGCCATAGCTTAGGAGCCCCGGATACATACGATACGGATTACTCCGAAAGCGGGGGACAAGCCTGGGATGTCGGAGCCTGGGACGTGATGGCCTCAGGCTCCTGGAACAACAACGGGTCCAACCCGGCGCTCCACAACCCTTACACCAAATGGAAATTGGGGTGGCAAACCCCGATTTTGCTCGCTTCCGATGCCAGCTATACCCTGAAACCGGCGGAAACCAATACCCAATGCTATAAATTCGATACCCATACCCCGAATGAATTCTTCCTGCTGGAAAACCGGCAGAAATCAGGGGAATGGGATACCTTTCTCCCCGGGCATGGCCTGGTGATTTATCATATCGATGAACCTTACATCATGACCCATATGGAAGATAACATCAATTGCGATCCGCTCCATCAGGGGATCGATGTCGAAGAGGCCGATAATATCAGAGACTCGATTACCATTGCCGGGGACTCGTTTCCGGGTATTTCCAAAAAAACAGCCTTCACCGATACCACTCAACCCAATGCCAATTCCTGGGATGGCACACCCACGCAAAAACCCATCACCGCTATTTCGGAAAAAAACAAAGTGATTACCTTTAAGTTTACCCCTCCGTCCCTGCCGCCTACTGCCAGTTTCAGAGCGAATAAAACCCGGATCAAGGCAGGCGGGGTGATCTATTTTTATGATCAATCGACCAATAATCCCAAGTCCTGGGAATGGAATTTCGGTGGCGGCATTCCGATCGGTAAAACGACCAAAAATTCGCAACACCCAATCGTTCAATTTAATCATCCGGGGAAGTATACCATTTCCTTGAAGGTTTGCAATACCGGTGGGTGCAAAACCCTGGTCTTTAAAGATTATATCGCTGTCGGAGCCAGGGGCGACGGACAACGATCTGCTCGTTAACTGTTTTTGGGGGAACAACCTTTCGGTGCATTCCCTAAAACCCAATATCCGCAGGGGCGTTACCGCTTGACGCGGTAACGCCTTCTGGGGTTTTCTTCCGTTTTTTCTTCGTTTTTCCCCTCTTTCCAAAAAACCAAAAATATATTATCATATAACCTAAATTATTAGGAGGCTTTATGGATCTTGAAAAAATTATCCGGGATGTGCCTGACTTTCCCAAAAAAGGCATTCTTTTTAAAGACATTACCACCCTTTTAAAGAACAAAGAAGCATTCAGATACACCGTTGACCTGATGATCGAAAAATACCACAACCAGAAAATCGATAAAATCGTGGGCATCGAATCCCGTGGCTTTATCTTTGGAGGCGCGGCTGCATACCTCCTGGGCTGCGGTTTTGCTCCGGCTCGAAAGGTGGGAAAACTCCCGGCCGGAAAAATCAGCGAAAGCTACACCCTGGAATACGGCAGCAATACCCTCGAACTCCATGACGACGCGATCGAACCCGGTGAACATGTCATGATTATCGATGACCTCCTCGCCACCGGCGGTACCGCTGCCGCGGTCGCCAAAATGGTGGAACAACTCAAGGGAAACGTCGTGGGTATCGAGTTCCTGATCGAACTGGAATTTCTCAACGGAAGAGAAAAACTCAAAGATTATCCTGTCTATAGTTACATTAAGTATTAAACCGAAAAAAACCGTAAAACATTCACCGGGAACCGTGTAACGTGATGTTAAAATTAGGGTTGATTCTGGGATGGATCCTTGCAGGCTCCCTATTTTCGGCCACTACCTCCGGCCACTACCTGCTCATGGAGCCAATCCAAACCGCCATGATGAAATCCGATATTTCTCTTCTCAAAAGTAAATCCCAACACCGGATATCCGTGAACCTCGAACCTCCCCTCGAACTCAACGGCTACCTCTACTTCGATAAATTTACCGAAAACTTTTCTCAAAAACTGTCCGAATTCGACACCCAAAAGATCGAATGGTCATCCCGACAACTGGAAGAAAAATATTCGGTCCAATCCCTTAACCTGACCCTGAAAAACAAACGAACGGAAAAATACATCCATTATAAATTCATCTTTTTCTTAACCAAAGTCAAACAAGAATGGAAAATTTATTACCTGAAAGGACTCACCATTTAATACTCGCGGTCCTGGTGATGCTGGCTGCTGCAGCCGTGTTTTTTTTTGCCCTCCTCTACCCGTACCATCCGGATAACGGCGATATTTATCAATCGATTACCACCAACATCCATTCGGTAGAATCCGCCCTCAAAAACCAAATTCACCTCTATCAAACGAGAGCCAAATCCGTTTCCCATCGATTCCACCGACACGCCCTGCGCGATTCCGATTTAATCTCCGGCGAATCGCTGATCATCGAAAAAAATGGAGTTATCGCTGACTATTACGGCGAGATTTATCACTTTAAATTCAAAGACGGCGCCAGAGGCCAATGGTTCTTCAGTCTCAAAAACAATGCCCTCTATTTTTCCTGGAAATTAAGCGATCATCTCTATTACTTTCGGTACTTCGGGGCGCTCGACCATAATCGTTTCCTGGGGGAAATGAACGACTTACTGCCGTTTACCGAGCTTAAGTATTCAAAAGACCCGATTTCTCCTCAGGAAAACGGGAACAAGTACCAATTCGAGAGCGATAAAAAGCGATTTATTCATATCCATCTGTTGAATGACTCCAATGGTCAGTTGATCCTGAGCCTGAAATTCTTCAAAAGCGATATCGACCAATTTTATAAAAAGAAACGGATGATTTTCTTAAGCATCTCGATTGCGGTTCTCCTGATCCTCCTGATCCTGATCGTCTCTCGCCGCCGACAGACCCGATGGGGACGCATGCTGATCCGTCTTCTGGCTCTGGCATTCCTGGTCGATTTATTCGCTTTGTTCCCGTTACTGGTCAGGAATAACTTATATTTAACCCTCCATGCCCCGATTGGTTCGGGTCAGGTGAGCGTTTATTCGACTTACCAGGTGATTGTTATTCTGTTGATGATTCTATCGGTTTTTTACGTCATCGCGCGACGCGTCCGAAGGGAATGGCTCGCGTTTCTCCTCTTCAACGGCTCGTTATTCGGCGTGATGAACCTTTTTGATCGGTTATTGCAGGCCGCAGACTTTAATTATACGGAGTTCGGTCCGGATTATCTCTCGTTTATTGCCGTTATTTTTTTACTCCACCTCATCCCGCTGGTATTTATCCGAAGCATCGCCCATAAACGGATTTATGGGTTTTCGGAGAAAAGACGGCGGCAACGGATGGTCCTTTATCTCATCGCTCAATCCCTGATCATCCTGCTCCTGGCGTCTCTGTTCCGGTTCCATACCCATAACGGGATGATCCTATCGGTGGTGGCGTTTATCTTACTCTTTTTTCGGAGAGGGCTACTGAACCGGGCAGTAATGGTATTCCTGCTTGCGGTGTCGTCGTATATCCTGATTGCCGGGGGTTCGCTTCAGGAGAAGAAGGCATACATCTCCGATAATTTGAAGGATATCTTTCTCAATCAGAGCAATTACGCGAAATTTATTGCACGGGAAATCGTCAAGCAGATCAACCTGAGCGGCCGTGACTTTTACACCTATTTTGAAGGCGATGCGTCGGCGCCACTGGAAGCCATCTGGCGAAAGACCATCGCGTCCCGAGAAAATATTGCCTCGGGTATTTTCGTGGTGTCAAAGGATAACCGTATCTTGAATTTCTTTGCTTATCAAATCCCGTTTCTTGAAGCTAAAATCGGTACGATTTTTCCATTCTGGGCCATGGAAGATACCACGGCCGAAATTCATGGAAAGGAAATCCCGTTGGCTGCGGCAGTAATCGGGATTAACAAAACCGAGAGTCCCGAGGATTATAAATCCGAATACCTGGGGTATATCATCGTCGAAGTTCTGGATTCCCCGGAACTGCTGCTCCGGTATCAGGATCGGATCAATATCTTCACGATCGATACCAAAGTGGATGGAAAGGATTTCAGTTATATCAAATTGAATTCGGAAAATCAAATCATCGAGAACCCGTCCAATATCAATCTGGAAAATATTGCCGGGATTTTACAGAATCAGAACCGGTGGATCGAATTCAAGTACATGGACCTGACCTTTAACGGGTATATCTTTAAACACGGCGGTAACTCGATTATTATATTCTTTCCTACCAGTACGCTGGTCAAAGATTTCTCGGGCATCATCAAAATATTTCTCTTTTTCTCTTTGTTCTTTTTGGCTTTTTACATCAAGAATTTACGGAAAGTGGATTGGCGTTCCATTTATTACTCTTTTTCCATCCGGGTATTTTTCTTTTTGATCATGATTTCTCTTTTAACTGCCGTGGTGTTTTCGGTCTTTTTCTTTAACTTCAGTTCCAAATCCATGGAGCAAAAGGTTCAGCGGATCGTTTACGAAAATGGCCGGATTGCCCAAAATATCGCCTATAACCTCATCAAAGCTCCGAATGGGTTGTATAAAAACGAATTGTTTGCCATTTCCGAAATATTAAGCAGCGATGTGAATGTTTACGCCGGAAACGGCCTTCTTTTGGAGCCGTCGAATTATCGGAAGTTGCTCAATTCCCAGATCCCCGATTACCTGCATTCGAGGATATTAACGCTGTTAAATAAAAAGAATCAGCGGTTTGTTTTGGATAAGGAGAAGGGAAACTTCAACATGTACTTTAAGGTATACGATTATATCTTTATGGTGCAGTTTTCCACCAGTTGGGAACGGGCGTTGTCCGAGGATCCCTATTATCTCGATTTTTTTATTACGTTATTTTTCATTATGTTTGTCATTGGTTTTTTTGCGGCGTTCTTTTTCAGAAACCGGATTCTTTCGCCCATTGCCGGATTAAGTCGCGGGATGCTGGATGTTGAAAAGGGGAATTTGAATACCCTGGATCAGATTCCGTCGGAGTTGGAGATCAAGAACCTGTATCAGGGGTTTAACTCCATGATCGAGGGGATCCGGGAGCAGAAGCGGAGTATTTCCGAGATTTCGCGGATGAAAACCATTATTCGATTGGGTCGGCGGGTGGCGCATGAAGTGAAGAATCCCCTGACGCCGATTAAATTATCGGCCGAGCAAATCTTAAAAGCGTTGACGGATAAAAACCCCCGTTGCGAAGACATCATTCGGCAGTCGGTGAATTACATCATCGATGAAACCGAGCATTTGAAGAAGGTCTCGTATGGGTTTCTCGATTTATCGCGTTTGGATGAAATTTCGGTTGAGGAATTCGATCTCATCAAATTGATCCATGACGAGATTTTCAATGTCCGGCAACTGTACGCTCATATCGAATTCTCGGTCGATATCCGTGAACGCAATGAGGCTGTGGAGTTGAAAGATTTCAGGGTGACCTTGGACAAGATCAAAATCAAGCAGGTGTTAAAAAATCTGATCAACAACTCCATTGAAGCGATCGAGGATAAAACGGGTGAGGTCCGGATCACGGTTCAAAGAGACGGGAGTCGGGTGATCATCGAAGTTGCGGACAATGGTGTCGGCATGGATGAATGGGAAGTGCAAAGGCTTCTGGAGGCGGATTATTCGACCAAAGAAATCGGTTCGGGTTTGGGTTTATTCATTGTCCGGCGGATTATCGAGCTTCATAAAGGGCATATGGAGATTTTATCGGAAAAGAATAAAGGAACTCGCGTCATCATCGATTTACCGGATCATGCGAGCAGCACTAACTAATCATTAGAGAGGAAAACATGGAGAAACCGAAGCCATTGCATTCCGGAGATAAGGTGGGTATTTTTGTTCCATCGTCGCCGGTAAAGGAGCCGTTTCGCAGTGAAGGGTTGAAGGAAATTGCGTCTCTGGGTTATGTACCGGTGGAAGTGGACGATATTGGTTCCAGGGACGCGAGTGAGTTTCTTGCGCGGGAGCCGGAGACAGGTTTGGCGGACATCCAATATTTTTTCGATACGCGGGAGATCAGGGCTTTATGGGCGGCGCGGGGCGGTTATGGTTCCAATCAATTGCTTCCGTTGTTGGGTCGGCTGCGGGTTTCGGATTTCAAACCGGTTATCGGTTCTTCGGATGTGAGTTATTTGCTATGGTATTTGATGGACCGGTTCGGTATGGTCGTGTTTTATGGGCCCATGGCGTATTCATCGTTGCCCGGGAACCGGTTTAATCGGGAAAATTTAACCCGGGTTCTCCGTGGGGATTATGAGACGTTAACCCTTCCCGGTCGGGTATTGATCCCGGGTAACGAAGACGGTTGTGTCACGGGCATGGTGACGGGCGGGTGTTTATCGAATTTGGTGTCGTTGATCGGAACGCCTTATTTTCCGCAGGTAGCGCATCGCCTGTTGTTATTGGAAGATATCGGCGAGCGTCCGTATCGGTTGGATCGGATGTTGTGGCAACTGGCCAATTCCGGAATCTTTGAAAAAATCGATGGTTTACTGTTGGGTCAGTTTCCCCATTGTTTTAAAGACAGCAATGAGAAAGAGAATTTTTTAAAGCGGGTATTGGTTTATTTGGATGGTCATCGGGTGCCGGTGATTTATGATTTGCCGGTGGGTCACAGTGACCGGATTCATACCTTACCCCTGGGAATCAACATGCGAATTTTCCTGGATTCAAAATAAAAAATTTTTGGAAGCCCCGAAAGGGGATTGCATCCCCACGCGTTAGGGATTTCCTGGATATGGTTTTTCGATTGGAAATATTGAAAGATGTTTTTTTGGGCATGGTGTTTATGGTCACTGGCCGCTGGAGGCAAAAGAAATGAGTAAAGTTTTTTTAAGTGGCATCGCCGGAACCGGGATGAGTTCATTGGCGGGGTTGTTCAAGCAGAAGGGGTATGAGGTATTGGGGTCGGACACGCAGTTTTATCCGCCTGTGGATAAAATATTGGAGAACATGAAGGTCTCGATTTTTAGTCCCTATGATGCTAAAAACATTCCGGAGGATGTCGACGTTTGTATTATTGGCAATGTGGTGTCTCGGGGAAATCCCGAAGCCGAATATATATTGAATCATCACATCGATTATTATTCGATGGCTGAAGCGCTTTATCGTTATTTTATCAAGGGGAAGCAGTCCGTTGTGGTTTCGGGTACGCATGGAAAAACGACGATTACGTCGTTTGTCTCTCATTTGTTGCATGATGCCGGGTTGGAGCCCGGTTTTTTTATCGGTGGGAAGCCGCATAATTTTGACGCCAATTATGCTTTGGGAGCGGGGAATTATTTTGTTATCGAAGGTGATGAATATGAAACCGCTTTTTTCGATCGATCGTCGAAGTTCTTAAAGTATCACCCGGACTATTTGATTATTTCGGCGTTGGAGTACGATCACCTGGATTTTTTCACTTCCGAAGCATTGTATCTCAAAGCGTTTCAGAATCTGGTCAATCAGGTTCCGTCCAATGGATTGATCATCTTAAACACTGATTATCCCATGAATCGGCGTGCGGTCGAGAAGGCGTTTACACCGATAAAGACCTATGGAGTGGTCGATAATCCCGATTATCTCATCACGGATATCGCGCATGGGGAATCGTCTTTCACGTTTAAGATAAGGAATGGAAACAAAACAATCGGTTTCACTACCTCGTTATCCGGTACCTATAATGCGTGGAATTTGACGTCGGGAATTATTCTCGGGTTGCATTTGGGAATCGAGGAGAAAACGCTTCGGGAAGCCGTGGAAGCGTTTGAGGGTGTGGAGCGGCGGTTAAATCGGATTCGGCAGATTGAGAACACGGTCTTTTTTGAAGATTTTGCTCATCATCCGACGTCGATCCAACATGTATTGGAGAGTGTGCGGGATCGTTATCCCGGTCATCGGCTTCTGGTTTTGTTTGAGCCGCGCAGTTGGAGTTTGCGGCGGAATTTTTTCCAGGACCGGTTGGGAAAGAGTTTTTTAAAAGCCGACGAACTATTTTTTAAAGATGTTTATCAAAAGGAAAAGATACCGGAAGGTGAGCGGTTGGATGTTCGGAAAATTCAGGACGAGTTGGTTCAAGCCGGAAAGCAGGTCACGGTTTTTGATGAGAGTCAAATCGTGAAGGATTATTTAAAAAATTTGGATTATCGGAAGGATCAAGTGGTTGTGATATTATCGAACGGCAGTTTCGATGGGATACCCGATTTTGTCAAAACGTCATTGAATTGAATTGTTGATGCGTTTGGCGAATTTGAATTAAAACGACTTCACACTGACCGTTTTGCCTGAGAAGGCAATCCCCAGTTTTTTGATTTGTTTGATCCCTCGTTCGATCAGTTCGGTTTCATATTTCTTTTCTTCGATCTGCTTCAGCGCGGCATCCAATGCCGTCTTTACGGTTTCTTTACCTCTTTTGTCCACGGTTTTGAATTCGATCACATACCCAATTCGGGAAGGATCTTTGGGGATAATCATGATATCATACCTGCCGTAGCCGGATTCCCGGTTGGATTTCACTTCATGCGTATTGGTGATCCAGATCAGTAGCCCCATTACCAGCGCATGATACACTTTCTCCGGTTCCTTCCCGAAATCCTGGTAACTGAATGCCGTCCGGACAATCTCTTTCAACATGATCTCAAAAAGTGGCACATCGCCATCGATCAATGCCTTGAGCATGATCTCCAGTTTTTTGTTTTCGATCCTTTTTGAAAAATAACGTTTCACAATCCGGGTGTACGTATATTTTACTTCATGATTCGGAATGGAAAGTTTGTAATACATTTGACCGGAAACAGGGTTCATTTGTCCCTCGGTCGGTTTCAAATACCCTCCCATTAAAAGAAAACCCCACAATGAGTCCTCATCGGTAAAGATATCTTTAAAAACGATATTTTCTTCAATTGCTTTTTCGATGGATTCGCCGAGAATGAGTTGCTCGACCTCTTCCCGCAGTGCCTTCCCTCCACGGGATAAGAGCGTTTCCACGATCTCATTGTCGGAGGTATTGACCCAATAAGGCTGAAATTTTTTATTCTTGTCGCGAAGAAAATTGATAATTGACCAGGGATTATAAATTACCTTTTCACCGAACCGATAACCGTTATACCACGATTGCACCGGGTCAAGCAGGTGAGAAACCTGAAAATCCTCAAGCATGGTTTTCACTTCCTCTTCGGTGAACCCGAAATGATCGCTAAAGTCTTCGGATAACAACGTATACACTCCGGCATTGTTAAACCCGGAGAAAATGGATTCTTTGGCGATTCGCATAATTCCGGTTACAACACCTTTTTCCAGGTATTGATCCGTGTCTTTTAGTCCTCCACCGAGGAAGTTGCGCATAA
>JBLMYT010000122.1:0-11937 GCA_050258455.1 Candidatus Omnitrophota bacterium
AGGACCGTCGCTTCCATTCTTATGACCTTTATTGCAGTAGTTCAAGGTAACGATCGATATGAGAATAATTATCGAAAGTATTCGCTTCATCTTTTGCCTCCATTAGAGTTAGGAATTCCCCTCCATTATTCAGAATAGCATACCAATAGCCGATTGTCAATAATTAATTGATTATCTAGGGGGAAACCCGCGGTCTGCCCGCGTGCGCGACGTGGTTTTCGTGTCGGGGACAGAATGCGAATTGCTGATCACCCTCTTACTCGGTTGAATTCATGAAGGTTTTGTGATACATTTATCACATGAAAAATATGTTATTTTCGACGTTACAAACCTCTGTCCTGCCATCCGTTAAGAATGGAAATTTCATTTCCTTAATCGCAGACGCTTCCCCCATGGGCAAATTCACCCTGGCTATCCTGGCGATCTTCTCCATTTTATCCTGGGCGGTGATCATCTTTAAACTGGTGGAATACTCAAAAGCCAAACGAAATTCACAAAAATTCATTCAATACTTCCGAAAAACCAAAAACTTTTCGGAGATCAATCGATTTGCGTCGGAGTTCCAAAATAACCCAACCGCCGAGATCTTTAAGTATGGATTCCGGGAACTCTCGCTCCAATTGGGCGATGCGTCCCGCGTGCCGCAAAACTCGCTTCATATCGAAAGCCTGAATCGATCCCTGATCCGCGCGTCCAATTCGGAAATCACCCGACTGGAACGCTTAAACGGCTTCCTGGCAACCACGGCCAGCGTGACGCCGTTTATCGGTCTCTTCGGAACAGTCTGGGGCATCATGAGCGCATTTCAACAAATCGGGGTTCAGATGAACGCCAACCTGGCCACGGTCGCCCCAGGTATTGCCGATGCCCTGATTGCCACAGCATTGGGTCTGTTCGCCGCGGTTCCAGCCGTTATCTTCTATAACCTGCTGCTCAATAAATTAAAAGTATTGATTTCCGGTATGGAAGATTTTGTTCTGGAATTCCTGAATGTCAGCGAAAAATTAAGATCATAGTTCATAAGATAATAATAGATAACAAATAAAATGAAAGTCAATACTTCAACCCCGGGCTCTCCAAAACTCACGACCAACCTATCGGAAATTAACGTGACCCCTCTGGTCGACGTCATGCTGGTGCTTCTGATTATTTTCATGGTCACGGCCCCGATGATGCAATCGGGGATCCAGGTGAACCTCCCGGCTGCGGAAACCCAATCGACTCCCAGCTCCGGCGGCCTGGTCCTGACCGTTACCAAAGACCATTATATTTACATGGGCGATCAAATCGTGAACATCTTTTTGCTGGAATCCCGGATAAAAAATTATTTTGTCGGCGAAGACAAGAAAAAAATCGTTTTCATTAAGGCGGATAAATCAGTGGATTACGGTTATATTATCGATGTCATGGATATCCTAAAAAAATCCGGCATCGAGACAGTGGGTATGATCGTTGATCTGAAAGAGAAAAAATGAAATTTAAAGTAGCAGTTGCTATTTCCATCGCGTTTCATTTCTCATTGTTAGCCATCGCGATCTATGCCCCTCCCTCGGTAAAAAAAAACCAATCCCCGACCTACTACGTGGATTTACTCTCCATGCCCGGAGACGGAACCGGTGGCGGCGGCGGCAAAGGCGAACCCACCGCCAATACGCAAACCGGTGCTGCGGCAACGACTGCCACATCCACGCCGGAACCTGCTCGGGAAACCCCCAAACCCAACGAGCACATGAGAGACCTGACGGTCAAAAAAGAAGCACCCAAGTCCACGCTCCGATACCCGGATGAAAAAATAAAGAAAGACAAGAAAGAAACCAAAAAAGAAAAGAAAGAAGACGTTTCCAAAAAAGAATTGATTACCATCGTTAAAAACGATTTAAAAACCCAAAAACCCAAGGAAAATATCGTGGGTCCCACGAGTCCGACCGGAACCGCCAAAACCACCGGGTCCGGGCCAAGCTTACCGGGAAATATCCTCAAAACCGGTATCTCTTCGGGAAACGGCAGCGGCGGGTTCGGGTCCGGCGGCAGCGGTGGAGGATCGGGCGGTGGATCCGGTTCGGGATCCGGCGGACGTTTCGGGTCGGGAACCGGAATGGGCGGGTTTCCCTATGCCTATTATATCGAAGCCCTGCGCAGCCGCATCTCGGCCTCATGGTACAATGCCCTGGTGTCACCGGGAAAAAGCGGACGATTGGTCGCCGGGGTCTATTTCAAAATTCTACGCAATGGCCAAATCAAAGACCTGGAAGTGGAGAAAAAAAGCGGAAGCGATGCCCTGGACCTTTCGGCCTTGCGCGCCGTGGGAAACGCTGCGCCCTTTCCTCCCCTTCCCAACGATTACCCCGACGCCGCGTTAATCGTCCATTTTGAATTCGAATGGGAGAAAAAATAATGAACAAAAAAATCATATATTGGATTATCACCGCATTTCTACTGGTCGGCGGATGGTTACTGCTTGAAAACCTGGTGGGAAATTCCTCCCTCCATGCCCAACAGGAAGTGACCATTCATATCACGGAAGGCGTTCCCCTGGTTCCGGTTGCCATACCGGAATTCACGGTGAAAACCAATTCGCCGGCCGCTCAAACCATTAAGAGCGAAATCTACGACACGCTCTGCAATGACTTGCAATATTCGCGGGTGTTCAAGCTGATTCCCAAAGACTACTACAGCTACATTCCCAAGTTCACCCCGGACAACATCCGCTTTAAAGACTGGGCCTCGATTCAGGCGAATATCCTGATTGTGGGTGAAATCGATGCACCAACCGAAAACCGCATCGTGTTTTCCATGAATGTGTATGACGTTCAAAGCGAGAAATTCATCTTTAGTCGAAATTTCGGGGGTGAAAAAGAATTTACCCGCCTGATCGCTCACCGCGGTTCGGATGAAATGATGAAGTACTTTGGCGAAAAACCCATTTTCACGACCAAATTGGTGTTTGTTTCGTCCCGGGACGGGAACAATGAAGTGTACGTGATGGATTATGACGGTGCCCGCCAAAAGCGGATTACGTTTAATAATTTTCTGGATATGCTTCCGTCCTGGAGTTCGGATAATGAAAAAATACTCTATACGTCATATAAGCAAGGGACGCCCGATCTGTTGATGTACAACCTCTTTACGGGAAAAACCGAAACCCTGGCTTCGCGCGGTACCAATTACAGTGCCGATTGGTCACCGGAAGCGGATCGTATCGTTTACACATCGACCCGGTCCGGAAACGCGGAAATCTATGTTCGGGACATGAAGACCGGGAAGGAAAAACAGCTCACGTTTGGAAAGGTGATCATCAATTCCACGCCGTCCTGGAGTCCCAACGGTCAGGAGATTGTGTTTACCTCCCAACGCTCCGGAACCCCGCAAATCTATCTCATGGATGCGGAAGGCACCAATGTGCGCCGGATCACGTTGCAGGGCGGTTACCACGATTCGCCGGTCTGGTCGCCGGACGGTACCCGGATTGCCTATGTATCCCGGATCGAATCCCGCTTTGATATCTATGTGTTCACGATTAAAGATAATACCATTTACAAGCTGACCGAATCTGCCGGACGAAATGAAAACCCGACCTGGTCGCCGGATGGGCGTCATATTATCTTCGCATCCAATCGAACGGGCGCGTATCACTTGTATTCCGTGGATTATGACGGAACCAATTTAAAACAACTGACATTTCACGGCGAAAACAAAATGCCCAAATGGCAAAAAAAGTAAATCAGTTGCTCAGGGAATAATCGGGAATATACACTTGCAAGCCGGATAAATGACAAAATTTAAGTAAATCGCTGGCTTCCATTCCCGACGATTTTATACTCTTATTGTTTCTGAATTGACTCAATTGATTGATGCTTACCACACTGTTTTCTTTTGATGATTCGGTTAACCCCGTTAATTGAGATTTAATATTTTCAACCTCATCGGATGTAATATCATCGATTACTGTAATAAGTATTAAATTTCCTATTTTCTCAACCCAATACATTCTTCTTCCCCTAATTAAAATTTTTAAAATTCGATGCCGTTAGTATAATATAAGGGAAGGAAAAAATCCAGTGATTTTAATGCCGGGGCTTACTTTTTAAATAAACCCCGGTATTAATTATTATTTTTCTTTATTATTTATTTTAATTGATTCATGATTTCGGCGATTGCCGCGTCGAGTTGGGGATCGTTGTTGTTTAAACGGTCCGGAAATGTATTTTTTATATACACATCCGGTTTGACCCCATTGGTTTCGATGTTTTTCTTATCCAGCGAATAGCATCCCCACGAAGGTAAGCGGTAAAACGACCCATCCACGAGGAGTTTGCCGGAGGTAAAGATCAGCCACCGGTAGGTTTCCGTGCCAATGATTTTTCCGAGTTTGAGTTCTTTAAAACCGGTGGCGGTCAATTCGGCATCGCTTAACGATGATTCATTGATCAGAAGGACAATGGGTTTGGTCATGGGCGCAATCGTGGGTTGGCACGCAAATTTGCCTCCGCGGTATTTCCAGACCATGTACGGTCGTCGACTGAGGAAATTCAACACGGCATCATGGACGTTCCCACCGTTATTGTACCGCAAATCCAGGATCAATCCGTCGCGTTGATCCCCTTCGGTTCCCATCCGGATATAGAAGTTATCGAGTTCCTCGTCGCCCATGTCTTTCATGTGGATATAGGCGATGCGATTTTTACTTTTCGCATCGACGCGTTCCTTGTTTCCCCGAATCCATTCATCGTATAGGTTCTGTTTAAACGTGTTGAAGGCAACCGGATGAATTTTCACGGTAAAAGGGGTTTCGGTCTTATCCTTTTTTCGAAGGAAGGTCATGGACAGTTCGCTGTCCAATGATGGGGCGGTGAAATAGTATTCACGGTTTACGGTTGGGTCTATCTTTTTTCCATTGACTTCAATGAGCCTATCGCCGGGCTGAATATCGATTCCTTTTTTATCCACGGGCGATTCATTGACCCGGGCAATCACTTTATAGGGGTCGGATTCGTCGAAGAGGAGTCCGGGTTCCATGCTTTTGACCGTGTAGAATGTTTTTTCTTCGGTTCCGTTGGACGTAAATCCCAGGTGAGAGGAATTGAGTTCGCCCAGCATATCGGCGATGAGGGTGCGCAAATTGGCGCGAGACCGGATGAAAGGCAAAAATTGTTTGTATTTTTCTTTTATTTTTCGCCAGTCTACGCCATGAAATTGATCATCGTAAAAATTCTCTTCCAGACCGGCCCACAATTCGTGGAACATCTGGTTGAATTCGGCTTTGAGATTGCGCCGGAACGCGAAGCTCATGGCAATGGGGTTGAATTTATTGGCGTTTAAATCCAATTCGCCGATTTTACCGTCCACCAGGAGATAATACTTATCATTGGCAGCGGCGATCGCTATTTCCTCGATTTCCGCGCCGTCGATCTTTTGGGTTTTGGACGGTTCGAACGGCTTTTGGGTGGTTTTCCACAGGTTGGGTTTTTCGCCGTCGTGGTTCGAAATATAAAGGGCAATGGTTTCATCCTTTTGATTCAGGACATAGGGATCGGCCTGGTTTCCGGCATCCGGGGAGACTTTTTCCCATCGTCGGGTCAGGTTATCGAGGTCAAAGGCGATTTTTTCTTTTTCTTTCGGTTTATCTTTATCTTTGTCTTTTTTATCTTCGTCTTTAAAGAGTTGATCCCATTCATTGGATTTGAACGGTTCCATATATTTTTCGAGGGCGAACCGGTAAATTTTAGCGTTATTGACCCCGCGGGGGTAAGACGGGTTGAATCGGTCGCAGGAAAAGTAGATGTATTTTCCATCCGGGGACCAGAAGGGGGAGGTTTCGGAAATACCGGATTTGGTGAGGGGGGTCACCTGATTGGTCAATATATTAATGACAAAGAGATCCTGTTCGAAATTCCGGTAAGCGGTATAGACAATATAATTGCCATCCGGAGAAAAGCGGGGTTGACTGTTTTCGAATCCCCAGAATTCATCCGTGACCACGGTCCGCGATTTGAAGGTATCCAGGTCGATGAGTTTGATGTGGGACCGACCGGCCAGATAGAGGGCTTCGGTTCGGTCATTGTTTAATTTGATGGACCGGTTATTGGCTTCATCATTGGTGAGTTGATCTTCGGTTTCGGAGGTACCGGGACTCATCTTAAAGAGGTTCAGCCATCCGTTGGAAGTTCGGTTATAGAGGAGGGTTTTGTTGTCTTTGAGCCATTTGACCTCCATGACCCGGCTTTCGGGAGCAACGTTGATTTTTCGGATGAATTTTCCTTTGGTGTCGGAGATGAAGAGTTCCCCTCTTGAAACGAATGCGAATTTTTTGCCATCCGGGGAAACATCGAAGGCCGTGATTTTGCCGTTGATATTAAAATCCTGTTCGGTTTTCAGTTTATCGTTTTGGTATAATTTAATCTTGACCCGATCGGTTTTTTGGGTTTGCACATTGTAGGTGTAGAGCTGGTAATCTTTCTCAAACACGATTTTTTCACCATTAGCGCTCACTTGCGGATTTTTTACGGAAATATCGAACGCAGTCAATTGGGTTTGTTTATCCAACGCATAGAGGTTATATTGACCATTATCCCGGTCTGAAACGAAGTAGACCTTTCCCTGGTTATCGATGGTCGGCCACAGGTCTTTGCCGATGTAGTCGGTATATTGGGTGAATTTTTTCGTTTTCGGATCATAGGATTTGATATCCGGGTTGTTGTCGCCTTTATACCCTTTTCGGTTGGCAAAGCGAAAGCTTTCCCAGGAATCGGTGAAGAACAGGGCCTGGGAGGTCGGGTATTCGATCACGCCATGGACCGTGTTAAAATAATTTCCGAATAGCCGTTTGGGGGTTCCGCCGTCGCGATTGACTTTATATGAAGTGAAGTTGTTGTATCGGTCGGATGTAAAGTAGATGTATTGAGAGTCCCACGACCAGGAATCGACGATATCGGCGGCTTCGTGGAAAGTGAGTTGTTTGATTTCGCCGCCTCCGACCGGCATGACGTACACGTCTCTGCTGCCGTTTTGGGAGCCGGTAAAAGCGAGCCATTTGCCGTCCGGAGAGAAGCGGGGATTGGTTTCATCGCCGTCCATGGCGGTCAACCGTAGTGCGTTGCCGCCGTCGGCATCCACGATCCAAATATCGCCTTCGCAACTAAAGGCGATTTTTTTGGCATCCGGACTCAGGGTCGGGGTGGATGTGAAGTAGACGTTTTCGCTGTATATCGTTTCATTTCCATTCGCTATCGCGCATAAGGTTAACAGGGATAGGAATAAAATGAGGGATTTGAATTTCATGCATTTCCTCCTTGGATATTGGTTCTAAGGGATATATTATCAGTAAAATGCCTTTTTTGTCAAATGGAAAATAACGTCCAAAATTCACCGCCTATTCTTCAATTTTCGCTTCACATGAAAAAGGGGGCGATTCGCGAATCGCCCCTACGAATGATGCATCGGAGCCCCTTATTAGGATAAATATATTATTGCCAATATTGGGAATCGGGGATCAGATAAGACAAATTTTTGTAGGGGCGGTTCGCGAACCGCCCTCATAATTATTTTTCTTGGCGGTGAATCATGGATGTGGATAATGTGGATCGGGCGCGCCCATGGGTTATCGGGCTACATCCCGTAAATCGCGATATCCATATCCTTAAAATTCCTTACCTGTTTGAATATTTTCTCTTCCCAGGTTACCTGCGGTGACCGGTTGAAGATCAATAAATATCCTTCGCGGGTTCCGCATTTATCCATGTATTCAAATGTTTGCTCCAATCCTTTTTCAATCGTTGTTTCCAAATCGCCGTAGCGCAACTTCAACTCGATTACCGCTTCCTGCGATCCTCCTTTATATGGCCATTGAACCAGAATATCGGTACGTTGTCTTCCAAGTCCATACTCTCTTTCGACGTGTCCGCCACCGTTAACGATTCGTTGCAAAAATGCTTGCAATAATAATTGCGGGCCGGCTTCTCGGTAATCGAATCCGCCCACCCAATGTTCAAAACTTCGTCTGAAGTATTCTTGAAAGGCGGTCAGCAGTTTATCCATATTTAAACGCCCGTCCGGATCCACATACCAGGCTTTTTCCTGATGGAGGGTCAATTGAGTACTGTATGTTAATTCTCGGGGAATCACTTCTTGATAAATCCGGTTGGAAATGCGGATCTCCCCTTCTCTTTTTACCAATCCCAGATCGATGACATAATCGATATCATCAGTCGGTATGGTTTCTCCTTCCGGGGAACCGACCAAAATGGGCTCAATGACACGCCGTACCCGTTCCTCTTTTAATTTATCCGATAATTGATCCAGATGCGTTTCCCGACGCAAAATAAGATTTTCTTTGGCTTGTTCGATCATACCGACGGTGATTTCGTTATTCCGGTCTTGTCCCTCTTTCATTTCGAAACAGGCTTCATAGGCCAGGGCATTCACTAACCAGGGTTGCCCTTCGGTTAATTCCCATACCAGTGGGAATACCTCGTTATTAAATATTTGGCCGGTCTCTTCCGTATGTTGCCGGTATAGTTTTTCTATTTCTTGTAGAGTAAAATTTCCCAGTTTTAAGGATTTTGCCTTAACATTAAACGCACTGCCGCCGGTAATCACCGTCTTCTCTTTATCCGAGTGAATGCGGTAGTCCCGAACATCCCGGATACCGCATAAGATGATACTCTGAGGAAACAGAGCCGGTCGGTTTTCGTATCCGCTGCGCAGTTGACGAAGAACGGATATCAGCGTATCGCCCACCATCGAATCGATTTCATCGACAAATAAAACAATGGGTTTTTTACTCTTTTTGCACCACAGAGTTAACGCGTCCTGCAGGGCCGAAAATTCGCCACTGTTATTCAAAATTTGAATCCAGTTATCTTTCTTTACAAAAAAGGAATCGTTCAGAAAATCGAATGCGTTTTTGGCGAGGCGATTGAGAATGGCCCGAATTCCTTCTTTGACATTCTCTCTTGCAGCCTGGGCGGCTTCGACATTGATGAGTAAACATGTGTATTTTCCCTGTTTATTCAAGTATTCCATGAGCGCGCGCAGGTAAGTGGTTTTTCCCGTTTGACGGGGCGCATGGAGGACGAAATATTTCTTCTGATCGATCAACCGGAGCATTTCATCCAGGTCGAAGCGCTCCAGGGGTTCTATATAATAATGGTCATCGCGCCGGATCGCGCCGGCCGTATTAAAAAAGCGACTCATCGAGTTCTCCTTGAATTAAAATTATAAATCAAAAGGTGACAAAAGTAAAATAGTCCTTTTCGCCAAAAAAGGGGGCGATTCGCGAATCGCCCCCACGAATGATGCATCGGAGATCCTTATTAGGATAAATATATTATTGCCAATATTGGGAATCGGGGATCAGATAAGCCAAATTTTTGGAGGGGCGGTTCGCGAACCGCCCTCAGAATTATTGTGAATAATGTGGATCGGGCGCACACATAGGTGCGCCCCTACGGAAATTCTAAAAAAACCTTATAACCAAAATAATTGGATTAATTATCCGGGCTTATTTCACCTCGAATTCGGATGAACAACCCGTATAATCGTTCATCTTCCCTCCCATCTTGTAACTTCCGAAATGCCGGATCCGATATCGGCCCGATGCCACATGGTCGGGAATGGTCCATTCTACAGTGATTTCCGATTCACCAAATAATTTTCGATCCCAACGGAGAATCGCTTCCGGATCCCAATCATTGGCAACGGTTTGCCAGCACCCGTTTTCATTCTTTTCCACTGTTAAATAAGTATCTTGAATTCTTAAATTGTTTCGCGGATGGGCTCCGACAAACACCACACTAACCGTCTCTTTTCTTTTGTACAATGGTTCGACATCCGTCATCACCTTGCCCAGTTCGCACGGATCCTCGATGAACTCACAGAATCCCTGATATTTTATCAGTTGTTTATCTTTCAAATTTTCAGGAAAAACCGCGCTTTCGGCGGGTTTTCCTTCTTTCATGGCTTTGGCCAATTTCGTGTACTCCTGTTGATAGGCCTGTAAGGTGAAGGGACCGAAATGAGTCGACGCGCCTTCATACCGTTGAACGGAATACTCTTCCCGGGTGGTGACATAACAGCTATAGGCATTGGCATAAGCCGCGACCACGAGATGGGTTAATTCCGGGAGTTGATTTTGGACGACTTTTCGCAATCGTCTGCCGGACATGGTGGAACACTCAAACGGCGTTGCAATTAATCCCAGTTGCCCTATTTTGATAAGTTGAACCGGCAAAATTTGCGGTGTCCACGGATAAGGTTTCATTTCGCCGGAAGGAACAGCGATCGGCTTTTGCTTATGGCAGCGTTGAAGTTTGGGAGTCAGCGTAATGGGCAGCCAGTTTTTCCCATAAACCACCCCTTCGGGGATGCAGTTCAACCCTTTTCCGTCCGCTTTGGCGCCGGCTAACTTGGAAACGCCAATGGCGGCGATACAGGTTTTGGCTTTTTTGGGTCCGAATAATCGTCTCAATATACATGTGTGTCGTCGGGTGCCTCGGACGTGTTCGATTTCAACATCGGACATATCCACATACCGATGCCGGTAGTCGATATCCCCTTTCAACGGAGTATCGGCTTCGTCATAGAGATCTTTGGCAAACTCATATTGTTTGCGGCCGTTTTCTTCCATGTATTTAAAGTAGGTTTCCGGTTCCGGGTATCCGCGCACATTGGGAGAAACATCGGCGCAGTCGCAATTGGCAAACGCACTGATAAACGTTTTATCGCTGAGGTAATCGGTTCCTTTTTCCTTTTCAAACAGATAAGCGGCATACCCTTTGTTATCCGAACTGATGAGCAAGTTTTTGTTACCGACATTGGTGGCATGGACGGCCAGCCAATTGAGCATGGCGATTTCTTTTCCGTCCGGAGTTTCAAAACGGAGCAGTGTCATGACGCGATTGGTTTCGTCCTGGGATTTTCGTTCTCTCCGGGGATTCTTTTTATATCCTTTGATGGACCGATTGAAGCAGTAATCGTGTTCGGGATGAGTCGGTTTTCGGATTCGTTTGGCGTGGATTTTAATCCGGCCGGGTTGCAGGTTGTGGTGGGCTTTCTTGATCGATTGAAAAATACCGTCACAAATCGTGTTGAAGTTTTGTTCATCGTAAGCGAAATTGGCAAGGTTATATAGGGTATAATGCGAAAAACCGCCGGGAGCGGAATGCGTATGGGTACCGGTTAGAACAACGTTTTCAACTGTATACAGGTCACCGAACTCCTTTTTAAGCAAGTCCAGGACTTCGAGGCTGACGCCCTGAAAGATCATTCCGATTTCTGCGACCACCAGAACGACGCGTTTATTGTTTTTTTCGATGATAAACGCCCGGGAGCGTAGCCGGGTATGGATTCCTTTGGTTCGCTGGTCCGCCATTGAGTATCCCATCATACCGCAGTCTGCGCATGGTCCGGTGATATCATGGATTCCGACTCCGATGTGATAAATCTCGGTATCCTGTTGATTTGGCATTGTGTTCCTCCGTTGAAGAATTGAAAATTGAAAAATATTGGGATAATGAAATTAAAATAATACCAATTAAAAAAATAAAAAGCAATGGATAACTTTTGCTCCGGCAGCAATTCGCATAAAAAAAATGTAGGAGCAGACCCGCGTGTCTGCCCGATATTCTAAGTGATCGAAAAATGGCTCCTCGAAAGAGAACGGGCGCACACATGGGTGCGTCCCTACGGAGAGGTTGATCTCGTACCATAGTGGAATGGAACCCGGACTTTCTCTCTTCTTTTCAGCCGCTTCCTTATCTGGAATTCGTTGCCCAGGTCACTCATTTACTACCGATACCTTGAAGCGCAGTGCTAAAAGACAGCAATTCTTCTTTTGAATTTTTTTCATCAGATTTACATATTTTCGCTGGATACTTTTGGGGGGCCGATCAAAAGTTGGAGGGTACCACCCAAAAAGAACCGGAAAAAGATATCGAAATG
>JBLMYT010000123.1:0-34761 GCA_050258455.1 Candidatus Omnitrophota bacterium
AAGTAAGTAAGTCATGGGGTGCCCGTGATTGATCACAACCCATCCTGACAGTCCCATGACTTACCTCCGATCTATATTCACTTATCTTCCTAATAATTTCATTTTTTGTTCATTCATTTAAATATCGCCGAACCCGCGGCGATGTTGGTCTTACATTTGGCAACCGGCATCAGGACGAATACTCAGCGGAGTAATGACGATATCAAATCCGCCCTTCACGTTGTCTAACTCGTCTACTGTAAGTTTTTCAAACACGATCTGATCCATGGTTTACCTCCATTTTTTTTATTTTTATTTACCACATCCTATATGAAGCAATTCGGATGCCAACGTTGAAAATATGTGAAAGAATGCCGATAAGAAATCGAAAAGACAATTGACCCTGAAAATGGCTCAAAATCGGCGATTGGTACATAATGTTACAAGGGAATTGGAATCCCAAGCTTTGGTTAACTTATTATCAAGGAATATCAACTCTTTTGAAGGATCCCTGGCGTTTGAAACATTATATTACATCTTAAAAAAGTTGTTGGACGAACCTGAGGAAATAGTGATTATATGCGGATTTTGAAACCCTTCGGCGTTGATACATTTTATTACAGGAAGAAAAATTTTTTATATTGCATCCTTTTAATTTTTTATGTAATATATATGGTTATGAAAAGGAAAAGTATTATTCCCTTTTTTCTATTTGCTGCAATTGCCCTCATTTTACAGACACATTTACACTCTCAATCGCTTCCGCTAAAGCAGTATTCGATGAAAGATGGCCTACCTTCTTCTCTTATCTCATATGTTACCCAGGATAGCCAGGGATATTTATGGTTCGGAACCGATCACGGCCTCAGCCGGTTTGACGGAAAGAAGTTTCAATTATATGATGATAGCCCGATCGGTGATGATAATGTATTGAATATATTCGAAGACCGAGATGGGAAGCTTTGGATATGTACCCTGTGGAGTGGTCTGATTTGCAAGGATTCAAGTTGTTATCATGTATACAAACAAAAAGATGGATTACCTCATGATCGCGTGAGATGCATTATTCAAGGCCAGGGAGGTATGTTATGGATGGGAACTTCGGCCGGGCTCTGTACGTACGATGGAAAAAGATTTAAGATTTATCAGCAATCGGACAAACTTAGCGGGAAATCGATTCCTGCTTTATTGATTGATAAGAATAAAAACCTGTGGATCGGTACCGACAAGGGGTTAAATTGCCTGCTGCACAGTGCTCAAGAAGAGAAAAGGGCGATTGTGAAATTTAATCAGGTCGATATTCTAAGTAAAGAAGTGAATGCCTTAACGGAAGATCATGAAGGAAATATATGGGTAGGAACCAAAGAGGGATTATGTTGTATCCGAAAGAAAGACGGAGAAATGGTTTTCAGTTATTATACCGTTAAGGACGGGTTGGTCAATAATAATGTGAGTGTGATTAGCGAGGATAGGGAATATAATATCTGGATTGGGACCGAAAACGGAATCAGCCGATTCTCTTTGGGAAAGTTTTTCAATTATAATGTAAAGAGCGGCTTTCTTCATCCAAAAATCTTTACAATTTTTGAGGATAAAGAAGGCAACATCTGGTTTGGAACACGAATGGGGGCCAGTTGTCTTCAATCTTTGAAGATATTGAATTTTACAAAAAAAGAAGGTCTTCCTGGGGATACGATCTGGGCCATAATGGAAGAAACGCCGGGTAAAATTTGGGTTGGAACCGATGAAGGGTTAAGTTGTTATTCCGGGGGGAAGTTCCAAAATTATACCGCTGCTAATGGTCTCATCAGTAATCAGATTTCCAACCTTTTCAAAGATCGCGCCGGTAATTTGTGGATCGCCACGTATAAGGGGCTCAGTATTTTTTCGCCGCAAACCGGGAAATTCCGAAATTATACCGAGAAAGACGGTTTGCCCAGTGAAATTGTGCTGTCACTTGCCGAAGGCCAGAATGGAACCATTTGGATCGGAACTCATAGGGGACTGTGCCGGTATGCCAATGGGCGCATCCTGCCTCACAATATGAATATTGACTTGGATGTACCCATTAATGTTTTACTGTTGGATCGAAATGGAAATTTATGGATATCTGTGCATAAAGGATTCTGGAAAATCTCTGGAGAAAAGAAAATTTTTTATTCAAAAAAAGATGGCTTGCTGGGAGAGGTTTTCTACTCGATTTTTGAAGACAGCAAAGGAAATATCTGGATGGGGTCCAAAGAAGGGTTAAGTTGTTGGAACCATAAGACGTTTAAAAATTTTACCAAAGCCGATGGGTTATCCGATAATAATTGCCTGTTTATTTTGGAAGACAATAACCATCTTTTGTGGATTGGAGCTCAAAACGGCGTGAATCGGTACGACGGTCGTCACTTTAAAAAATATACATCCAAAAATGGCTTGGTTTCAGAAGAGATGAATCAAGCAGGGATTAAAGACAGCAATGGGATGTTGTGGTTTGCAACCAATGGCGGCCTGACATGCTTTAATCCGAAACTGGACCGCCCAAACGAGATTCCCCCGCCGGTCTATATGACCCTGTTCTCGGTCAATGAGAAAGATTGCCTTTCGGTGGTGGGGAGCGGGTTAAAGCAAAAAAAAATCGTTTTAAAACACGATGAGAATTACATCAAGTTCGGTTTCATCGGGCTGTCTTATACATCCCCGGAAGATGTTAAATACGAATATCAGTTGAGCGAAGGCACAAACAAAAAAATATCCGAAACCAGTGAAAATTATATCCCTTATCCCTTGCTTCCGCCTGGCGATTATACGTTTAAAGTTTGGGCCAAAAATAACGATGGGGTAAGAAGTAAAAATCCGGCAGTGATTTCATTTCGAATCAATTTTCCTTTCTATCAAACGCCATGGTTTTTGTCATTTATGGTATTATTGATTACCTTTATGATCATTGGCGCCATCATGTTTCAGAATAAACGGCTAAAAGAGAAATTAGCCAATGAAGCAAAAAACAAGCAATTGGTTATGGCCCAACGCATGAAATTGATGGGCGTCCTGGCCGGCGGGGCCGTCCACGATTTAAAAAACCTTCTGTCCATTATCATCGGCTATTCGGAATTGGTTCACGATAGTTCCACCGAAGTCACCGAAGAAGAAAAAAATGAAGCAATTGATATCATCAAGTGTACGGCCGACACGGCATTCCAGGTCGTCAGCCAGATATTGGCGTTTGCGCGTCAGAATTTCGATGAAGTTAAAATCGTCGAACTCTCCGATTTACTCAATGAAATTCTTGCGATTCTTAAAGTCACGATTCCGCGAACCATTGAATTGATATGGAATCCACCTTCTGAAAAATTACTGATCTCCATTAGCGCCGTTAAATTTAAACAGGTTGTGATGAACCTCTGTTTGAATGCGGTTCAGGCAATGGGAAAATACGGCGAATTGAAAATCACATTAAAACGAGATCCGGCAATTCCTTCTCAATTGTACATTGAAGTCGCCGATACCGGAGCCGGTATCAAACCGGAGCATCTCGAAAAAATATTCGATCCGTTGTTTACCACGAAGGGAGAAGAAAAGGGGACAGGTCTCGGGCTTTTCGTTGTCAAACAAGTCGTGGAAGAATATAAAGGAAAGATTCAGGTTCAAAGCGTTCTCGCAAAGGGAACCACATTCAAAATTTATTTCCCCTGCCTTGAAAGTAACGAAGAAACCAAGAATTAATTCCACCGCTTTTTGAACATTGACAATTTAAAGCGGAAGGGGATTATTTTTCCGATGAATTCAAATATATCGGTAAAGTCAAGGTACCGTGTTTTTATGATTTATTTGTTCTTTCTACAGGTATGCGGCAAAACTTAAGCGGGAAATTCGACAATGGTTTCCTGTATCTGGTTCAGGAAAGGGATGACAAAACCGTGATTGAAAAATGGCAAGTATTTGAATGATCCATTGCCTTTGGAAAACAAGAAATATTTTTGTGTTGAAAATTTGAGAAATTGATACAATAATAAGTACAGTGGGAAAAGGGAAAAAAGGAGGTGTAAAATGCTTCGCGAAATTAAAACCATAAAAGCCAAAAAATTAACGCGCAAAGAGATGAGGAATATAGGTGGAATGGCATGTCCATTTCCTTGCAGGTGTTTCAAGAATTGCGGTGGCTATTATAAATCAGATGAGGCGTTTTCCAATAGTAAAGATAATTCAGGGTTAGATAATATTCCTCGTTAGCCAGAACCGCTGATGAGTTGTCGCTGTGAATAAGAGGAAAAATGAAGATAAGAGCATTAATGTTTTTTTTATTGGTTATTACCTTCACTTTCTGTAATAAGAATTCCCATTATGAAACTCCTTCGCAGGGCATTACAGTCGATGAGACAAAAACGGCTAATGTACGTTTTTCATTAAAAGCGAGTGTGGAATCGGAGTTCATTGCCTATCCAAGGATCGCGGTTTCTCCTTACCGGGTGATCCTTTACGGTCTTTCGACAACCAGAGAAAGTTCCGGCTGGGTAACTCAAACATATGATAATTCATTGCGATTTTTAAATAGAAAGACATTTTTTATTGGTCAGGGGCCCGGCGATGTCGGAAATAATATCCTTATATCTATTGGAAAAGGAAAACTGATGATTAGTGAAAATTCCAATCAGCGTGTCAGTATTTATGATAATAACTGGAACTATAAGACCTCTTTCAGACATAATTTAGATGTGGATGCCTTTGAAATATACGAGGATGGGAATCTCTTTATAACAAAAGATATTATTGAAAAAGGTAAAAAGGAAGCCGTCACTTTTATAACCGGGTCTATTTATGATTTTAAAGTCAGGAATATTTTTACATCAGATTTTTTTATACGTGATAAAGTAATAGGCGGAGTAAGAAAGCGATTACTCGGCGATTTCACAACACACTCATGGTTTTGCAAAAATAATCGAATTTTCATCCTCGATTGTGGGAGCTATCGATTATTGAAATTTAATGAAAAAGGTAAAAAATTAAAAGATATAACCGTAAAAATAAAGAAGAAAAAAACAGATCAATCATTAATGAATGATTATTTACGGGATCAGGGTTACTCGAAATATATAAATCGGTTTAAGTTTAGGGATACCGTGGATCCGACGGCGGCCATGATCCCTCTTTCCAAGGGCTTTGTGGTTATCCGGCGTAATGACTATTTTGCGACGTGTAATGGATATGCGGATGGGGATTATTTTTCCGATGATCTGGAATATATTGGTAAAGTAAAAGTTCCCTGTTTTTATGATTTACTTTCTTTTTACGGAGGGGTGAGAAAAAATCAAACCGGGAAGTTCACCAATGGTTTCCTGTACCTGGTGCAGGAACGGGATGACAAAACCGTGATTGAAAAATGGCAGGTATTTGAATGATCTATTGGTTCTGAGGAACAAGAAATATTTTTTTGTTGAAAATTTGAGAAATTGATACAATAATAAGGACAGTGGGAAAAGGGAAAAAAGGAGGTGTAAAATGCTTCGCGAAATTAAAACCATAAAAACCAAAAAATTAACGCGCAAAGAGATGAGGAATGCAACTGGAATGGCATGTCCATTTCCTTGTGGATGCATCACCAAGTGTGGGTCTGTCGATCATTCAGGTATAACGTTTTCCAATAATAAGAATAACTCAGGGTTACTAGATATGCCCAGTTAGGCCAGGATAAAAGATTATCGTATTTGCTATTAAATGGAGGGAGACGATGAAATTAAAAGTCTTAATGGGTATATTGATATTGATCATTACTTTAATCCATTGCAATAAAAATAGGAATTCCGGGCATGACACTTCCTCGGAAACCATTACCATCGATGAAACCAAAGCCGCCAACGTTCGTTTGGTGTTGAAAGCCAGCGTGGAATCGGAGTTTATTGCCTATCCCAGGATTGCGGTTTCTCCTTACCAGAATAAAGTGATTCTTTATGGTCTTTCCTCGGCAAACGAGAGTTCCGAATTGGTAGCCCAAACCTATGATAAATCATTGAGGCTTTTGAATAAAAAGGCTTTCTTATTTGGCCAGGGTCCCGGAGATGTCGGAAATTATAACATTATATCGATCGGAAAGGATAAGTTGATGATTTGCGAAAATTCCAATTTCCGGGTTAGCATTTACGATAACGATTGGAATTATAAGACGTCTTTGAGGCACAATTTTGAAGCTGATGCCTTTGAAATATATGAAGACGGCAACCTCTTTGTGTTTAAAGATATAATTGACAAGGGGTATAAAGAAGCAACCTGTTTTGTAACCGGTTCGATTTATGACTTTAAAATCAATCGTTTTTTTACAACTAATGATTACTTTCGTTATTCGGAAATCGGGGGTGTCCGAAAATGCCTTTTGGGGGGAAGTACAACCCATTCATGGTTTTACAGGAACCATCGCATCTTCATCCTGGGGTGTGGAGACTACCGCTTGTTGAAGTTTGATGATAAAGGCAAAAAATTAAAAGATGTAATCGTAAAAATAAAGAAGAAAAAAATGGATCAATCGATGTCGGATGATTATTTCCGGGATATCGGTTTGTATAAATCCCGAAAAGATTTCCGGTTTAGCGATACGATAGATCCGACAACCGAGATAATTCCATTTGCGAAAGGTTTTGTTGTGATTCGGCGTCAGGACTATTTCAATAATTGCAATGAATATGCGGAAGGGGATTATTTTTCCGATGAATTGAAGTATATCGGAAAAGTCAAATTCCCATGTTTTTATAATCTCATGATGATTTCTTCCTCTGTTAGGAAGAATGAAAGCAACAAGTTCGACAATGGGTTCCTGTACCTGGTGCAGGAAAGGGATGACAAAACCGTGATTGAAAAATGGCAGGTATTTGAATGATCTATTGCCTCTGGAAAACAAGAAATATTTTTTTGTTGAAAACTTGAGAAATTGATACAATAATAAGTACAGTGGGAAAAGGGATAAAGGGAGGTGTAAAATGCTTCGCGAAATTAAAACCATAAAAACCAAAAAATTAACGCGCAAAGAGATGAGGAATGCAACTGGAATGTCATGTCCATTTCCTTGTGGATGCAATACCAGCAATTGTGGACTTTGCGATCATTCGGGTGCAACGTTTGCCAACAATAAGAATAACTCAGGGTTACTAGATATGCCCCGTTAGGCCAGGATAAGGATTACCGTATTTTCTATAAATGGAGGGAGACGATGAAATTAAAAGGGTTAATCGGTATATTGATATTGATCATTACTTTGATCCATTGCAATAAGAATATAAATTCCGGGCATGACACTTCCTCGGAAAGCATTACCATCGATGAAACGAAAACCGCCAATGTTCGTTTTGTGTTGAAAACCAGCGTGGAATCGGAGTTAATTGCTTATCCCAGGATCGCTGTTTCTCCTTATCAGAATAAAGTGATCATTTACGGTCTCTCTTCAACCAACGAGAGTTCCGAATTGGTAGCCCAAACCTATGATAAGTCATTGAGGTTTTTGAACAGAAAGGCTTTTTTGCACGGACAGGGGCCCGGAGATGTCGGAAATAATAACATTATATCGATCGGAAAGGATAAGCTGATGATTTGCGAAAATTCCAATTTTCGGGTTAGCATTTACGATAACGATTGGAATTATAAGACGTCTTTGAAGCACAATTTTGAAGCCGGTGCCTTTGAAATATATGAAGACGGAAACCTCTTTGTGTTTAAAGATTTAATTGACAAGGGGGATAGGGAAGCCACCACGTTTGTGACCGGTTCGATTTATGATTTTAACATCAATCACTTTTTTACCACCGACGATTACTTTCGTTATTCGGAAATCGGGGGTGTCCGAAAATATCTTTTGGGAGGAAGTACCACCCACTCATGGTTTTACAGGAACCATCACATCGTCATTCTGGGGTGTGGGGATTACCGCTTGATGAAGTTTGATGACAAGGGTAAAACGTTAAAAGATGTTACGGTAAAAATGAAGAAGAAAAAAACCGATCAATCGATGTCTGATGATTATTTTCGGGATATCGGTTTATATAAAATACGAAATGGTTTTAGGTTTAGCGATACGATAGATCCGACTACCGAGATAATTCCACTTGCGAAAGGTTTTGTTGTGATTCGGCGTCAGGACTATTTCAATAATTGCAATGGATATGCGGAAGGGGATTATTTTTCCGATGAATTGAAATATATCGGTAAAGTCAAGTTCCCATGTTTTTATAACCTCATGATGATTTCTTCCTTCGACAGGAAAAATGAAAGCAACAAGTTCGACAATGGGTTCCTGTATCTGATTCAGGAAAGAGATGACAAAACCGTGATTGAAAAGTGGCAGGTATTTGAATGATCCATTGACTCTGAGAAAAAGAAATAAAATTTTTGTTGAAAATTTGAGCGGTTGATACAATAATAAGTACAGTGGGAAAAGGGATAAAGGGAGGTGTAAAATGCTTCGCGAAATTAAAACCATAAAAACCAAAAAATTAACGCGCAAAGAGATGAGGGTTACCGCAGGCATGGCGTGCCCATTTACTTGTGGATGCCAGAGCCATTGTGGAACTTCTGATCATTCAAGTGCAACGTTTGCCAACAGTAAGAATAACTCAGGGTTACTAGATATGCCCCGTTAGGCCGGGATAAGGATTATCGTATTTTTCTATTAAATGGAGGGAGACGATGAAATTAAAAGGGTTAATCGGTATATTGATATTGGGATGTCCGTTTCCTTGCAGGTGCGTCACTGGTTGTGGAACTTACGACTATTCAAGATCAACATTCTCTCAGAATTTGAATAATTCAGGGTTAGATAATATACCCCATTAAAAAAGATGAAAATAAAATTATTAATCGGCGCTCTATTGATAATGACCATCCTTTTGGCTTATTGCAGTAAAAATATTAATTCCGGAGATGAAACTCCCTCGAAAACGATTACTATCGATGAAACCAAAATGTCCAAGGTTCGTTTTCTATTGAAATCCAGTGTCGAATCGGATTTTATTGCTTATCCAAGGATTGCGGTTTCTCCTTACCAGAATAAAGTGATCCTTTATGGTCTCTCTTCAACCAACGAGAGTTCCGAATTGGTAGCCCAAACATATGATAAGTCATTGAGGCTTTTGAACAGAAAAGCATTTTTGCATGGGCAGGGGCCTGGTGATATCGGGAATAATAACATCATATCAATCGGAAAGGATAAATTGATGATTAGCGAAAGTTCCAATAGTCGGGTTAGCGTTTACGATAGCGATTGGAAATATCAGACGTCGTTGAGGCACAATTTTGAAGCCGATGCTTTTGAAATATACGAGGACGGAAATCTCTTTATATTTAAAGAACTAAATTATAAGGGGGACAAAGAGTCAACCTTTTTTGCGGTCGGTTCGATTTATGATTTTAAACTCAATCGCTTTTTTACCACCGAGGATTACTTTCGCTATGTAGCAATAGGAGGCGTCAAAAAATACCTTATGGGTGAAAATACAACCCATTCATGGTTTTATAAAAACAAACGAATGTTCATCCTTGACTGCGGAAATTACCGGTTACTACAATTTGATACCAAAGGTAAAAAAATAAAAGATATAATCGTAAAAATAAAGAAGAAAAAAACCGATCAATCGATGTCGGATCAATATTTTCGGGATATAGGATTATACAAATTTCGGAATCGGTTCAGGTTTAGTGATACCATCGATCCGGCAGCCGGAATGATTCCCCTTTCAAAAGGTTTCGTGGTGATTCGGCGTCAGGATTACTCAGATAATTGCAATGGATTTACGGAGGGAGATTATTTCTCCGATGAACTGAAATATATCGGTAAAGTAAACGTGCCATGTTATTATAATCTCCTTCTCCCTTTTTTAGAATCGAGAAAAAATGAAAGTGGGAAATTCGACAACGGCTTCCTGTATTTGATCCAGGAGCGGGATGACAAAACCGTGATTGAAAAGTGGGAGGTATTTGAATGATCATTAAAACCCAAAAGGAAAAATACGTCGTTCTTAAAGAATTCTCGCTGATCGTGCCCCATCAAATGTCCAAAGAAATATCCAAACGGTTTGCTCCGGCAAAGGAAATTTTGGAAAACAATCAAAACGCTTTAAAAAAACATGTCTCTGTCGAAGAAATAAAGGAGAAATTGGCGAATGCCGCCAGTCTATGCCTGGGAACAACACAGAATTGCAACTTGCGATGTAAATACTGCGTTTACGGCGGGAAATACAAGTACAGACGAACCCATAAGGACGCCTTCATGACAATGGATATCTATAAAAAGGCGATCGATTTTTATTTTGATCTCGTAAACTCTCCCCATCGATCCAATCGGAAGCCGATCGTTTTATCGTATTATGGCGGCGAACCCTTATTGGCGTTTCAACATCTCTTGGCGTCTTTCGATTATGCCATTCAAAAATTCGGCGAAAGCCCGATAAAAATCCCGATCAGAGGTTTGATTACCACAAATGGAGTTTTATTGAATCGGGAACGGGTAGAAAAACTCCTTGACCGGAATTTTAGAATAGACATCAGCCTCGATGGTCCACAGGATCAACATGATAAATTCAGAGTGACAGTTGACAATAGGGGAACGTTCGATGATATCATGAGTCATATCATCGACATTAAAACCAATTTTCCCGTACAGTTTCAGGAAAATTTCCGATTTTTTTTGACCATCCATCCCTTACATGACATTAAGAGAATCGAAACGTTTCTTCTGTCGAATCCGGAAATCTTCAATGAACGAAACGTCCTGATTTCCTGGGTTGATTTTCGCCGAATAAAGATCGAGTATAAAAAAAAGTGGGGGCCTTCTGCATTAAAGCAACAAGACATAATCGATCGTGAATTAGATCAGGAGCAGTGGTTTTATAAAAATATAACCGGTTCCTGGTTAGAGAAAATATATATTAATCCGACCAGCGACATCGAAGCCGCGACTCATTTTACGGGAACTTGCTTGCCTGGACTTGATAAATTATTCATCGATACGGATGGGGGAGTTCACATATGCGAAAAAATCAATTCCCATTTTCCGATCGGGCATGTGAACTCAGGCCTTGATATGAACAAAATCTCAACGCTTATCGCTGACTGGAATAACGATATCCTCAAGAGGAAATGCTGGGAATGCGACCTCTGGTGGTTATGTTTTTTTTGTTTTGCCAATGCGTCCGATAATAAATCCATTCATCTCGATGAGCAGGAATGCCGGAAATTTATAGTAAATAACGGTCAATCGTTAGTAAAATTTCTCAATTTGATGGAGAAAGAAGATGAAATTAAAAGTGTTAATCGGTATATTGATATGGATCATTACCTTGATTCATTGCAGTAAAAATATAAGTTCCGGGCATGAAACTCCCTCGGAATTGATTACCATCGATGAAACCAAAACAGCCAACGTTCATTTTGTGTTGAAAGCCAGTGTGGAATCGGATTTTATTGCCTTTCCCAAGATTGCTGTATCGCCTTACCAGGATAAAGTAATCCTTTATGGTCTCTCTTCAGCCAAAAACGAAAAATCCGATTTGGTTGCACAGACCTATGATAAGTCATTACGATTGTTGAACAGAAAAACGTTTATAAATGGCCAGGGCCCCGGGGACGTCGGAAATTTTAACATTATATCGATTGGGAAAGATAAGCTGATGATTAGTGAAAACTCCAATCAACGGGTCAGTATTTATGATAATGATTGGAATTACAAAACCTCTTTCAAATATCATTTTGAATCCGATGCGTTTGAAATCTACGAGGATGGCAATCTATTTGTAACCACAGATTATCTTGAAAAGGGTAATGAGGAGACATACCCATTTACAATGGGTTCTATTTATGATTTTAAAATGATGACCTTTTTTATTCCGGATTATTTTTCTCGTTATAAATATAAGGGGGGTAAGAGATTATTTATTGTTAACGGAGAATCAACAAGTTCATGGTTTTATAGGAATAACAAAATTTTTGTACTTATGTGCGGAAGCTACCGATTAATCAAATTCGATAGTAAAGGTAAAGAGCTAAAAGATGTAATCATAAAGGTTGAGAAGAAAAAAACCGATCAGTCTCTCATGGATGATTATTTAAAGGATCAAGAATATTACGAAATGAAACATCAATTTGTATTAAGCGATACTGTGGATCCCGCAGCCACTTTGATTCCTCTTTCAAAGGGTTTTATCGTTATCCGCCGTAATGATTATTATATGACATGTAATGAATATGCGGATGGGGATTATTTCTCCGATGAATTCCAATACAAGGGTAAAGTCAAGGTACCATGTTTTCATAAAATTCTTCAGGTATTTCCGGACTCGAGGAAAAACGAGTGCGTCAAATTCGATAACGGGTTCCTGTACCTGGTTCAGGAACAGGATGACAAAACCGTGATTGAAAAATGGCAGGTATTTGAATGATCGATTGCCTCTGAGGAACAAGAAATAAATTTCGGTTGACAATTTGAGAAAGTGATACAATAATTACTGTAGTGGGAAAAGGGGATAAGGGAGGTGTAATATGCTTCACGAAATTAAAACCATAAAAGCCAAAAAATTAACGCGCAAAGAGATGAGGAATGCAACCGGTATGGCGGGTACGTGTCCGTTTCCTTGCGGGTGCACCAGAAATTGTGGAGATTCCAACATAACATCGGCTTTAACGTTCGATCATAATAAGAATAATTCCGGATTACTTGACCAGCCCCGTTAGAACTTGAAAGGGGAAGGCTGGAAATGAGGAAGAAGATGAAATTGAAAGTATTAATAGGTATGCTGATATTAACGATTGCCTTGGTTCATTGCAATAAAAATAAGAATTTCGGAAATGACATTTCTTCGAAAACCATTACCATCGATGAAACCAAAACAGCCAACGTTCGTTTTGTGTTGAAAGCCAGTGTGGAAACTGACTTCGTTGCTTGTCCCAGGCTTGCGGTTTCTCCTTACCAGAATAAAGTGATCCTTTATGGTCTTTCTTCCGCGAAAAACGAAAAATCGGACTTGGTTGCCCACACATACGATAAATTGTTAAAATTTCTAAATCGAAAAACGTTTATGCATGGCCAGGGTCCGGGGGACGTCGGCAATAATAACATCATATCGATTGGGAAGGATCAACTGATGATTAGTGAAAACTCCAATCAACGGGTCAGTATTTATGATAATGACTGGAACTACAAAACCTCCTTCAGGCATAAATTTGAAATCGATGCCTTTGAAGCGTATGAGGATGGAAAATGTTTCATATCGGCAGACTCCCTGGATAATGGCAAAAAGGAAGAAATCTCTTTTTTCACCGGTTCGATTTATGATTTTAAAATCAGGCGCTTCTTTAAAACCGATTTTTCATTTCGTAATCTCGAAAAAAAGGGGATCAGGAAATACATCCTTGGCGGAGGTACAAATTATTCATGGTTTTACAGAAATAACCGAATTTTTATACTTGATTGTGCCAAATACCGGTTATTGAAATTTGATGCCAGGGGTAAACAACTGAAAGATATTACTGTAAAAATGAAGAAGAAAAAGACTGATCAGTCCTTAATCGATGAATATTCCAGGGATCAGGGTATCTATAATTACCGAAAAACTTTCATCTTTAATGATACGGTCGATCCGACAGCCGCCATGATTCCTCTTTCAAAAGGTTTCGTGGTGATTCGACGTCAGGATTATTCCAGTAATTGCAATGGCATGTCGGATGGGGATTACTTTACCGATAACTTGGAATATGTCGGTAAAGTAAAGATCCCATGTTTTTTTGAGCTTTTGATGCTGGGTTTTGCTTCCAGAAAAAATGAAAGCGTCAAATTCGATAACGGGTTCCTGTACCTGGTTCAGGAACGGGATGACAAAACCATGATTGAAAAATGGCAGGTTCTCGAATGAAAACCAAACTCTCACCGTTCGTCTATCTTGTCAAAGGCAGCAAAAACCATCTCTTATATGATTCCCTGAAAGGAAAAACCTTCTCCATTCCTTCCGAAGGAAACCCCGCCGAAGTGGAAAAACAGTTAATCGAAAACAAACTGGTGATCGAAACAGAAGGCATCGTGCCTTTTAAATTCCAACCCGATATCCAAAGATACAAAAACAATCTGATTTTAAGAGAAATCCAAATACGCATCACCGGGTCCTGCCATCGCCACTGCACCAACTGCGGCGAAATCGGAAAATGCAAAAAAGATCACACAAACCTAAACCGGGATTTAATCGATTTATTAGCAGATCAATTAACCAGGTTTCAAATCGAAACCTTGGTCATCACCGGGGGAAATCCACTGCTCGAAATCGAAAAAATTAATCATATCAGGTCAATCATTTCTGCTCTCTGCTATAAAATCCTATTGGTTTCATCTCCCAGGGATGAATTTCTGAAAGAAAAAGAAATCGTTTCTGAAAAGGGATTTGTGTTGTCGCATTCAATATGCCACAACGAAAACATAAACCAGGCAGATATGACTATGAATGTCACACGCTTCTTTTACCATCAGCAGTTTAACCCATGCTGGGGAAACAAACTCGCCATCGATACCAACGGCGATATCAAACCGTGTTTATGGTCGGATCATATTTTGGGAAATATCACGAATACCCATCCGGCCAACATCGTGTTAACCAAACAATGCGATCCCTTTTGGGAACTCACCAAAGACAAAATCAACGGTTGCCGACAATGCGAATTCAGATACTTCTGCCAGGACTGCCGCGTCCGGTCCGAACGCGACAGGGGTCAACTCGATAACAAACCGTCAATTTGTTCATATATACAAGCGTAATATAAGTGATATCGCAACATCGATTGACAAATGCCACAAATCGTAATACCATATAATAGAAATCCAACTTTAAAGGTGCAAATATGAAAAAGTTTATGATCCAGACCTGTATTATTCTTTTCTTGAGCATCGTGGTTGCGTTAACGTATAATCATTTTCAAAAAGTACCGTTGCCGATTCTAACCAAATACCAACCCCTGGCGGTCGACGCCAGCGGTGAAGACCTTTCCAAGTACTACAAGGAAATGGATACCGACACCTTAAAGGTTTTACTCGAAACCGATCGCATCGTCTTGCTGGACGCCCGCACCCCGGAAAAATACCACCAGGCGCATATTCCCAAAGCCGTAAGCTTGCCGGTCTCCGAATTTACCCAAACCTACGACACGGTCGCCGGTGAACTGAAAACCGATAAATCGGTTGTCGTCTATTGCACGGGGCATACCTGTACCGATTCCTCTTTACTTGCCAAAGAATTGTATAACAAAGGAATTCAGGAGATTTTCCTTTATAAAGGCGGCATCGAAGAATGGGAATCCCTGGGAAACCCTGTGGAATCTCAAACCAATGGGAGTCCCAAATGAAAAACAAAATCATTCAACTTCTTTCTTCCCCGGTGTTTCAAGTCATCTGCCGGTTAATGATCGGCGGAATGTTCATCTATGCCGGAATACCCAAAGTGGCGGATCCTCATGGATTTGCCAAAATCATGGAGAATTACAAACTACTTCCGTCTGTTCTCATCACGCTCCCTTCCCTCATCCTGCCCTGGGTCGAAATCATCGCCGGTTTGTTCCTGATTCTGGGAATTTTCAAACGGACCTCGGCAATCATCTTGACTCTCCTCTTAGGCGTATTTATTGTCGCCATCAGCTTGAACCTCATTCGGGGAATCAGTTTTGATTGCGGCTGCTTTTCAACCGTTACCTCCAAAGAAGGCAGTAACCCGGTCGGACTCCTCATCCGAGATGCCCTCCTGCTGATTCCCACGCTGGCCGTGGTCTTTTTTACCAAAGAGAAGCAAAAAGCCAATTAATAATTCGCCTTTCCTTTTTTGACCCCCATCCGGGCATAAATCGTTCGCATCACCTCGGTCGCTGTTTCTTCGATCGCTTTGTAGGTCACATCGATCGTCGGGTAACCGTATTTATGGTAAAGCGAAAGACTGTAATTGATTTCTGCCTTGACCTGGTCCTCATTGGTGTAATTCCCCAAATCCGGATTTTTTAATTTCTCTTTGCGTTCCAGACGGATCAACTGAAGGCGCGACGGTTTCATCGTCAGCCCGATGATTTTGCGCTCATCGGCGTTCAACACTTCAACGGGTAACGGATTGTCCATAATAATGGGAACGTTGGCAACCTTCCATCCCCGATAGGAGAGATAGATACTGACCGGCGTTTTGGTCGTGCGGGAAACCCCAAGTAAAATGATTTCCGCCTGATCGATCGTGGGAAGACCGATGCTGTCGTCGTGTTTGATCGTAAAATCCACGGCTTCGAGGCGTCTGAAGTAGGCGTCGTCCAGTTGTTTCCCCAAACCCGGTTGAGCCAGCGGAGAAATTTCCAGCAGATCGGAGAAGCGGGTGAGTAACGCGCCCAGCAGATCGACCAGAGGCACATCGTTTAAGCGTCCCAATTCGGTGATCAATTGCCGGGAACTCGGGGACGCAAACGTGTAAACGATAATGCCGTTAACGTGAGCCGCTCGGGTCACCACCTCCTGAATTTGTTCCGGAGTCAGGATATTGGGGATGGTTTCCAGGACCACTTCCGCGGTTCGAAATTGGCGAAGGGCAGCCATAACCACCTGTTTGCAGGTCGTTCCCGTCGAGTCGGAAACCATAAATATATAACGTTTCGGTTGTTTTCTATTTTTTTTCAATCCCATTTGAAAAAATAGTACTCTTCCGGGAAAGACTTGTCAAGATTGTGTTCCATTTTAAACCTGGGCGATCCCTTGACAAACGGGACGGTTTATCTTAATATACATTAAGAAGAATGAAATTAGAGGGAGGTGACAATGGATAAAGAGGTACGCAAAGAGCTGGAAAAATTGAAATTTCAGATCAAACAAATTGCCGAGGCGATCGAGTTGGATTATTATACCATTCCATCGTTGGTCATCGAAATGGATTGGGGGAAACAAGAACTCGATAAGGTCCACAACATCTTCAAAAAATATAACACCAAACTGGAAGCGGGCGAAACCCCCGATTGGAATCAATTTGAGCAGGACTTCAATCACGAGTTGGGTATCGGATACCGAGAATTAAAAATCGTGATTCTGGCATACTTTGGAAACGATCAATGGGTTCAAGTCTGTCGAAAATACGCCAAAGCCAAAGAATACGACGAATTCCATGAAATTACCGGATCCGGCGAAACCTCACTACCCAAATAGGAATCAATCCCCCTCTGAAACGTTTTTTTTCTTCCGTTTCGGACGCTCGAGCAAATCCGGATACAATATTTTGATGCATTCCGGACAAATGCCATGACTGAATTCCGCGTGCGAATGCTTCTCAATATACGCTTCCACCTGTTCCCAATACCCATTGTCGTTTCGGATCTTTTTGCAATTGGAACACATGGGTAAGAGTCCGCTCAGTGTGTTAATCTTTGTCAGCGCTTCTTTTAATTCGGTAATGAGTTTTTCCTTTTCTCTGAGATTATTGAAGCGTTCAATCGCATATTTAATCGAGCGCTCCAATAAGAAGCTGTTAATTTGTCCCTTTACGAGATAATCCTGAACACCATATTGCAATGCTCTCTCGGCGATTTGATCGTCGCTTATTCCGGTGAGAATAATAATCGGCGTATCTTTTTCGTGTTCGAAAATGCGTTGAATGGTATCGAATCCCTGGCTATCGGGAAGCGATAAATCCAGCAAGAGCGTATCGACCCGGTTACTTTTGAGATAATCGATCCCTTGCTGAATCGTTTCGAAAGGGATAACCCGGATAACACTGTTTGCCGAATGTCGGTTTCGCAATTCCGAAACCATGGTTTTGATCAATAGCACATCATCCGGATCATCCTCGATTAATAAAACATTTAACTCTTTTTTGGTCATGGAAAACCCTTCGGGCATTTACAATTACAAATGCGGTAATTCCACGATCTCGAACCAGTATTGTCCCAAACTCTTGATCGCCTCAACCAATCCGCTGAACGTCACCGGTTTGATGATAAAACCGCTGACCCCCAGATCGTAGGACCGAATCACGTCTTCTTCCATCTTGGAGGTCGTGAGAACAACGACCGGAATCCGTTTCAACTCCGGGTCTTTTTTAATTTCGGCCAGCGCTTCCTGGCCGCTTTTTCGGGGCATATTCAAATCCAGCAGAATCAAACCGGGACGGGGGGCGTTCATTGGGTCCACGTATTTGTCACGGTAATAGAGATAGTCCATTAATTCTTCGCCATCTTCCACGCTGTGAAAATTGTTGGCCAATCGATTCTCATTGAACGCCTCGAGAATCATTTGGCGATCTTCCGGATCGTCATCCGCCAATAAAATCGTAATCGATTTATTCAGCCGTTTCATTAGTTTTATCCTCCTATTTTATATATTTGACTCTAAAACTTTTTTTGTTCCAGGGGCAAGGTGACGATAAACGTCGCACCCTGCCCGGGTGTGCTTTTCGCCGTAATGGTTCCATGGTGACGTTCCGCAATTTTACGGCAAATGGCAAGGCCCATGCCGCTGCCTTCATATGTCGTACGGGCATGAAGACGCTGAAACGGCATAAAGATCCGGTCCAGGTATTTTTCATCAAAACCGATGCCATTGTCTTGCACACATAACTGGGTGCATTTTTCCGAGTCCCGGCCTTCGACAAACCGCGCATAAATGGCAACCACCGGCGGGACATCGGGCTTTTTGAATTTCAGCGCATTGGAAATCAGATTTTGCAGCAATTGGTGCATTTGCGTGGGATCCGCGTAAACGACGGAGAGTTTACCGGATTCGACCTTCCCTCCACAATCCTTGAGGCGGACTTCGAGATCGGAGATCACATCGGCCAGGATAAGATTCAAGTTCACGTTGACGAACGGGTGGTTTTTGGTCGTCACCCGCGAGTAGGCCAGGAGGTCGTCGATTAAGCTGCGCATCCGGGTGGCCGCATTGGACATCCGGTCGATATAATCGGATCCGTCACCGGGCAGAAATTGACTGAACTTGGTTTTTAAGAGTTCGCCGAACGATTGAATTTTGCGCAATGGCTCCTGCAAGTCGTGAGACGCGATAAACGCAAAATCCTGGAGTTCACGGTTGCTTCGCTCGAGTTGAGTGGCGTAGAGGTTCAATTCCCTTTCTGCGTATTTGCGTTCGGTGATGTCACTGGCCAGTAAGAGCAGATGCGATTCCCCGCCGATGGTCAGCGGGGTAAAATAACAATCCAATCCCACTTCGGTATTAAATTCCGTTTTTAGAAAAAACTCGCCCCGTTTACCGACCCTTTCGGTTAACGCCTCTTCTGCCAGTTTCAGCATCCCGGTTTTTTGCCAGGGCACGATTTGACGGAAGTTTTTCTTCAAAACTTCCTCCACGGACGTTCCCAGAATCCGGGCAATCGATTCGTTGACAAAGATACTGGGACCGGAGGCCTTAAAGACCGAAATGCCGACATTGGATGCCTCGATGATCTTTTGGTTCAATTCCAGCGCTTCGGCCAGGCGTTGATCGATCAGTCGGCGTTCGTTGATCTCCAGGGCAATGGCGGTTTGGGTGGCAAAAATCGTCATCACCGGGATATCCTCTTTGGACAAGCCCTTACCGGTAACGATCAAAAGGCCCCTGTTCGTGTTGGCAACCGAAAACGGGACGTGGATCATCTGCTCGATGCCAAGCAATCCGTAGACCTTCTGGGCGATAGGAGAGGGGAGGCCCGGAAGGAAGTCATAAACGGGGTTGATCCGCTGATCGAAGAATAGGGCTCGATGTTCGAAAAGGGATTGGGAATAAATACTCTCGCGGGTCAAATCCAATGAAAAATCTTGGCTGGCCACACCGGTCAGACCTTCCGCCATTTCGAGTTTCTCCCGTTCCAGATTGGAATACAAAAGAACCAGACGCATGGAATTTTCTTCATAAGAGAAAATAAAGCAAGAAAAACCCAATTCCGCGATCGCATTTCCCACGGCCCCATACACGTCGGCATCGGTATGGGATTCCTGAACGCTAATGGCTGCTTTACTCAGCACCATCAATAATTTTTGGTGAACACATGTTTTTATGGCCATGATCATAACCTCTATGAGAGATTCTGAAATGATTTACTTTAATCAATGTCAAGGTATATCTGCGTATAATGGTAAAGTAACAATAAACGTGGTTCCCTGGCTGGGGGAACTCTTGGCGGTAATGCTTCCATGATGGCGTTCCGCAATTTTGCGGCAAATGGCAAGCCCCATGCCGCTGCCCTCATACGCCGTCCGGCTGTGCAGTCGCTGAAACGGCATAAAGATGCGGTCCAGATATCGCTCATCAAAACCGATCCCATTGTCTTCCACACATAATTGAAAGTGTGTCGGATGGATCTGGTCATCGGCAATCCGCGCGTAAATCTTGACCACCGGCGGTACGTCCGGCTTCCTGAATTTCAGGGCATTGGAAACCAAGTTTTGGAGCAATTGTTGCATTTGCATGGGGTCGGCATGAATCGGGGGGAGTTCCCCGGTTTCCACCCGGCCGCCGCACTCCTTGATCCGGATTTCCAGGTCGGAAAGCACATCCTCCAAAATTATATTTAAATTGGTTTTGACAAACGGCTGACTTTTGGTTGTCACCCGCGAGTAAGCCAGGAGGTCATCGATCAGGGTTCGCATCCGGGTGGCTGCATTGTACATCCGGTCGATGTAATCCGCTCCTTCCTGGGATAAGGATTGACCGTATTTGGTTTTCAGTAACTCCCCGAACGCTTGGATTTTTCGCAAGGGCTCTTGCAAATCGTGGGACGCAATAAACGCGAAATCTTGGAGCTCGCGATTGCTTCGCTCGAGCTGAGTCGCATAGACGTTCAATTCCCGTTCCGCGCGCATGCGCTCGGAAATATCGCTGGCCAACAACAGCAAATGTTGGTCACCCCCAATGAGGAACGGCGCGAAATAACAATCCAAACCGGTCTCTTTACCCGATGAGGCGACCATAAAAAACTCGCCTCGTTTTCCGGTATTTTCCGACAGTGCTTGTTCGGCCAGGTTTAGCATTCCCGATTGTTGCCAGGATAAGATATGTCGGAAATTTTGTTTTCTGAGGGCCTCAGCGGTCACATTGGTAATACGGGCCATGGCGTCATTGACCAGAATGCATTCGCCCGAAGAATTGTAAGCGATGGCCCCGACATTGGAGGCCTCAATAATTTTCCGGTTCAATTCCAGGGCTTCCTCGAGACGATGCTCGGCCTTTTTCCGTTCACTGATTTCCAGGTTGAGGTTGCGATTGGCGGTAGCCAATTCTTCCGTGCGTTCGGCCACCCGTTTTTCCAGCGAGGAATTAAGACTGCGGATTTCTTCCTCCGCTTTCTTGCGCTCGGTGACATCGCGGCCGAAAATCACGATTCGCACGACCCGTTTTTCATTATCGAGAACAGGGTGGAGATAATTTTCGATATTTCTTCCCCAGCGGATATCTTCAAATTGGACCGGTTGACCCGTCCGGATGACTTCGTTGATGCGGGCTCTGCGATTCGGGGCCAATTCCGGCGGGATAAACTCGAAGAGATTATGCCCGATCATACCCTCGACCCGCTGATTCATCCGTTTCGCCCCGGTTTCATTCACAGTCAGAATCATACTCGCGGGATCGATCATCAGGATCGATTCGGGGGCCGCGCTTAAAATCGCGCGGGCATTGGCCTCGCTTTCGCGCAATGCGGCCGTCCGTTCCCGGAAGCGCTGCTCCAACGCATCGGCATGAGTTCGAAGCGTATCATACAATTGGGCATTTTCCAGGGCAATGGCAATCTGCGTGGCAAAAACGGTGACAAAAGGAACATCCTCGGGCGACAAATCCCTGCCCGTGACAATCAAAAGACCTTTCGCCTTACCCGCAATCGAAAGCGGCGCATAAATGGATTGATAAATGGCGAAAAGACCATACAGTTTTTTCCAGACCGGACCGGGTACCCCCGGAACCAGTCCATCGGTAAATTCGGGATCCTTGTCAAAGAATAGGGTCTTATTTTCGGAAAGGGTTTGGAAATACCGGCTACCGGGAAACACGGATAAGGATAATTTTTCTTTGGGAATACCGAGTAATTGTTCTGCGTTTCGAATCTTATCCGCTTCGATATTCGAATACAAAAGCCCCAAATGTTGACGGTCTTCCTTAAGCCCCAAAACAATGGAATAAAAACCGATCTCCAATATCGCCTTTCCGGCGGCCGCATAAATTTCTGCGTCGCTATGCACGCCTTGCATTTCGATGGCTGCCTGGCTTAATGCCAGGAGTCTATCACGGTGTTCATTCGGTATTTTCGAACGCATTGACATACCGCTATATATAATATATAAAAAATAAATTTTCAACTAATTTATTAAATATTTAAAAGTTTATTATAAACGTAATGCTATTTCCCTCTCCAACTATAAGGATTGTTGAAAGAGTGTCATGTATTTTGTGTAAATTGAACAAGAGAGTGTCAGCAATCTTGTGTAATTATTATAGGGGGGGCGATCGGTTTGTAGAGACGTTGCGCGCAACGTCTTCGCTATAACGAGAGTGTCAGGAATTTTGTGTAGATCGTACAGACGTAGCGTGCGACGTGGCTCCAACCGATAAGCCGGTACGATGCGGACCCGGTCCCTGAATGGGGCCGGGTCCTGGTATCATGGAAAGGCTGAAATGATTAGTGTTCTTTTTCAGAAACCTGTTCCGATTGCGTGATCTCGCCGGTTTGTCCCCAGTTTTGGCCGACATTTTTCTGGGACGAAGCTCTTAGCCCAAAGGCTTGACCCGATTCCGAGCTGCTCGTTTCCCTGGAAGTTTTCCCCTGCTCTCCACCGCTAACAGCGCCCTGTTCCCGGAGCAAGCCGGTCGTGATCTCGCCGGTATAGCCATGCGAGGCCTGCTCTCCTGACGACTGTTGTCCCTGTCTTTGGCCAATGTTTCCCTGGTCCCCGAATCCGGAGATTCCGACAAGCGATTGACCGGTATCTCCCTGGGAAGACCGTTGAGACATTCGGTGCCCCATTTCGTCCTGGGGGTTCATGCTGCTCATCGATAGTTCCCCTCGTGAGGGATTGATTGTCGTTTGGCCTTTTTCTCCCTGGGAATCGAATGGGCTCGCCATGCGATACGAAGAAAGCCCGGTTGGGGTGGTTTCACCCGTTGTACCGCCGATTTCTCCGTAAGAACGAGTTCCACCTGCCCTTTCGTGCGAACGCCCGGACGTGCTGCTTCCGGAAATACCGCTCGCAAGCGTTCCCTGAGAGGAATCCAACCGTAATTCGATGTATTGGAAGTTTCTCATAAAATCATCGATATTATTCACACCGATTCTTACGTTAAAAGACCCACTCTCGGATATTGCTGATATTGCGCCCAAAGTGGAGGCTTCCGAACTCCCACGCGTTGAACCGTGCAATTCCATGGGTTCAACCCTTACGTTTAAACTCCTCGTTCCTTGTGAAGATTCCTTTTCACCGTATTGCATCTGTTCCTGGGATTTCTTCCCCATTTCGAACTGAACGCCCTGAGATGTTTGGTGTTCGGTCCCGGATGCGTATTCCGATGAAGATTCTGATTTTGATTTTTTCTTGTTGTTCATCATTTCCCTCCTTCTTTATTTTTATTGAGGCGGATTCATTATCCTAAACCGGGATGAATTTTTGAAAAATTCATCTCTTCCGCCTCCGAATTTAACCATCAACCACTTACGCATGTAATCATACCAAAAAAAAGAAGGGAATGTCAATAGAATAATTAGGCAAAAAAATTTATTTTTCTTGGCTTTATTCTCTCGAAAGTATATTTATTCCAAATAAATCTTGATTTTTGTATGAAATGGTGTACAATCAAAAGACCGATTCAAGAAAATAATATAATCAGGCGGTGTCTCATGAATCCCATCCAAATACTTGTTGTTGAAGATAGTAAGATGTTTGCAAATGTGATTACCAATCAAATCCAGGCAAGGCTTGGTTTTGATTGCATCGTTACAGCCACGCTGGAAGAAACCAAAACTTTGGTCGAAAAGAACCCAACCGGGTATTTTCTCGCGGTTTTGGACTTAAATCTTCCCGATGCTCACGATGAGGAAATCGTGAATTATATCATATCCAAAGGTATTCCCTCCATTGTTTTTACCGGAAATTTCGGTGATGATATCCGAGAACGGATTTTATCCAAAGACGTGGTCGATTATGTCTTAAAGGAAAGTACCCAGGATGTGGATTATCTGGTACGAACCATCCATCGCATTTATAAGAACCAGGCGGTTAAAATCCTGGTTGTGGATGATTCGAATGTGACCCGGGCTCTGTTACGGAACTTGCTCACCATTCAGAAATTCACCGTTCTGGAAGCCTGTAGCGGACGCGAGGGGCTGGACGTGCTCAAACAAAATCCGGATATTAAATTGATCATTACCGATTACAGTATGCCGGAAATGGATGGCTTTCAGTTCACCTCAGCGGTCCGAAGGAAATACGATGCCGATCGCCTGGCGATTATGGGAATATCCGCTCATGGGTCGGGAATTCTTTCGGCAAAATTCCTGAAAAAAGGAGCCAATGATTTTGTCAACAAACCATTTGCCAAAGAAGAGCTCTATTGTCGGGTGAACCAGAATATCGAGATGCTCGAATACATCGAGGTCATCCAGGATGCTTCCAATAAAGATTACCTCACCGGTTTGTATAACCGTCGGTATTTCTTTGAACTGGGACGCAAAATTTTTGAAAATGTGAAACGGGGGAACTTGAACATCACCATTGCCATGATCGACATCGATTGTTTTAAAAAAATCAACGACACCTACGGGCATGAAACAGGTGATGCCGCATTGAAAAAAGTGGCGAAGATCATCTCTGAAAATTTTCGGAAAGCCGACATCGTCAGCCGGTTCGGTGGGGAGGAGTTCTGCGTCCTGGCCACCAACATGAAACACGAGACAACGTTTAGTATCTTCGATGAATTACGCCAATTAATTGAAAAAGAAAAAGTCCCGATTACGCTTGCCTCAGGAAATATCGACCTCTCTCTCTCTGTCTCCGTTGGTGTCAATACCCGGATTTATGAAACGCTGGAAGAAATGATCAACCGTGCCGATGAATTACTGTATAAAGCCAAAGAAAATGGGCGAAACCAGGTCATACTCGATTAAGCAATTCTGTTAGAGACGCCGGCTGCTGCGTCTCTTTCTTACGATCATCTCATTAGCATTTTATATCGGAGACATTTTGCGCAACGTCTTTACGATTCGAATAGACCCGAGACCGAAAAGTTTATAAAAAGAATTTGAAACAGTTGGAAACAATGGGATTGGGTATGGGTGGGGGGTAAAGAAGAATGGCTCCCCGGGCAGGACTTGAACCTGCAACCTATTGATTAACAGTCAACCGCTCTGCCGATTGAGCCACCGGGGAACGCATCAAAACAATAATATACCAGAAATGAAAAATTTTGTCAAGCGTTAAATTAACAAACAGCGGTTCTCCTTTTAGACCCCCCTGACAGGGCAGGGTTTCATGTCCTGCCCCTTTTTCAGATTTTGATTACCTGCCGGATTCTGTCATTTCGATATCTTTTTCCGGTTCCTTTTGGGTGCTACCCTCCAACTTTTGGTTCGTACCCTTCAAATTTTGATCGATATCTCAAACTTCTGAGTCGAATCCTCCAACTTTTGGTTCGTACTCTCCAACTTTTGATCGATAATCTCCAACTTTTGGTTCGTACCCTTCAATTTTTGGTCGCTACCCTCCAACTTTTGGTCCGTACCCTCTGATTTTTGATGCGAACCCTCCAACTTTTGATGCGAACCCTCCAACTTTTGATGCGTACCCTCCAACTTTTGATGCGTACCCTCTGATTTTTGATGCGAACCCTCCAACTTTTGATGCGTACCCTCTGATTTTTGATGCGTACCCTCTGATTTTTGATGCGAACCCTCCAACTTTTGATGCGAACCCTCCAACTTTTGATGCGTACCCTCTGATTTTTGATGCGAACCCTCCAACTTTTGGTTCGAACCCTCCAATTTTTGATCGGAACCCCCCAACAATGCGCAGGGAATTATTAACTACAAGAACACAAAAGAGATTCCAATCGTATTTCTTAGGGATAAGGTAATAATACAAGAATCGCTGCAGAAAATCCAGCGAAAATATGTAAAAAAATTCAAAGGAAGAATTGTTGAATTATTATAATCATCATTGACAATCGATTTCCGGTGTGTTACCGTTGAAGCATCGTTTATTTATAATTTTATAAACGAAGGGAGGTGAGAACATGCTAAGAAAAATAATTCCCAAAAATGTAAAAACAATCCCCAAAAAAGAGATGATTCATGTACTCGGGCAGCAGGGTTGTCCCATTCCTTGCCATTGCGACAATTGCGGTACTTATGAAATATCCAGAGCCACTTTTCATTCTAATTCAGCTCGTTCGTGTTTGATTGATAAACCGACTTGATGATTTAAAAGTTCTCGGGGGGCAGGTACATTATACATGAAATGATACCTTGATGTTTAATGTACCTGCTTTTTTTAAAAAGGAGGAGAAGATGAAGCAGATGTTGACGATTATTATCGTTTTTTCAATCTTTTTTTTCAATCACTGTAGTAAAAAAGTCAAGGACAGTAACGATATCCCCACTCAATATATAAAGATTAATGAGCAAAAAGTCTCAAATGTCCATTTTACATTAAAAAAAAGAATTGAGGCCCCACCTATTGCCTGTCCCCGGATTGCCGTATCGCCTTATCAGGACAAAATTCTTGTTTACGGCCTCTCAACGGAAAAAGAGGCAGAAGCCTCATTGATTGCCCGGATGTATAATAAAAATTTTGAGTTTATAAGTGAAAAATTATTCCTTTTTGGACAAGGGCCAGGAGACGCAAGTGCATTTAATCTTTTCTCATTTTCAAAAGATAAAATATGGATATCAGGGAATTCAAATCACCGGATTACCATTTATAATGACAATTGGAATCTTTATGATATCAAGAACCATCGGATAAACGCCGATTCATTTGAAATATTCGAAAATGGAAGCCTTTTTCTAACCGCAGAATTCCGTTGGGATAAGAAATGGGAATATTTTTCTTTTAAATTGTGTTCTATTCCGGGTTTTAAAATAAAAAATCTATTCGAAATCGGCCCTTTTACCACCCGGAAAAAGCAAAAAGGGATATTCGGCGAGGTAACGGAATATTCCTGGTTTTACAGGAATAAAGAAATATATATTCTGGATTGTAATAAATACCGAATTTTAAAATTTGATCTTTCAGGGAAGAAGCTAAAGGATATTCAGTTTGTCGTGGATAAAATTAAAACGGATCACTCACAAGAGGAAGCTTATTTTACCGAAAACGGTGCGAGGAATTTGGCTAAAGACTTCGAGTTTGCCGATACCGTGGATCCCACGGCCTCGATGATCCCCTTAGTGAAGGGTTTTATTGTCGTTCGGAGGCACAGTTACCTGACCGGATGCAATGGCATGATGGATGGGGATTATTTCACCAATGACATGGTGCACATGGGAAAAGTAAAGGTTCCGTGTTTCGATTCGGTTTTCCGAATTCACGGAGGACGAAGAAGCGAATCGTTCAAATACGATAATGGTTTTTTATATTTGGTACTGGGCCAGGAAGAAAGCGATTGGATTGAGAAATGGGAGGTGCATGAATGAAAATGAAGTTATAATATTATAACGAAGGGAGGTTGAAAACATGGTCAGAAAAATAATTTCAAAAGAAATCGTGACGATTATTTTGGTTTCAATCGTTATCTTCAATTATTGCAGTAAAAAAGGCAAGGACAGTAAAGATATCCCCACTCAATATGTAAAGATTAATGAGCAAAAAGTCTCAAATGTCCATTTCACTTTAAAAAAAAGATTTGAGGTTTCCGCTCTTGCCTGTCCCCGGATCGCTGTCTCGCCTTATCAGGACAAAATTATTATTTACGGCCTCTCAACCAAAAAAGAAGAAGAAGCCAGAATCGTGGCTCAAATGTATAATAAGAACCTGGAATTTATAAATGAAAAGTCATTTCTTTTTGGACAAGGGCCGGGAGATGCAAGTGCATTTAATCTGTTCTCATTTTCGAAGGATAAAATACTGGTATCCGGGAATTCAAATCACCGTGTTACTATTTACACCAATGATTGGAGTCTTGAGGAAATTAAACAACATCGGTTAATCACTGATTCTTTTGAGATATTTGAGAATGGAACTCTTTTTTTAATTGGGGAGTTCGATTGGGGTGATAAATGGGATTACTATTCGCTCCAATTGGGCTCTATCCCATCATTTAAAACCAAAACATTTTTTAGGTTTGGGCCATTCAGGCTTTTTGAAAACAAAAAGACAATATGGGGAGAATTAACCGAATATTCCTGGTTCTACAGGAATAAAGAAATATACATGCTGGATTGTGGGAGATATCGGATTTTAAAGTTTGATATCACGGGGAGAAAATTGAAAGACGTTCAATTCATCGTTGAAAAGATCAAAACCGACCATTCCATGGATAATGAATATTTCCTCCAGAATAACATTTCACAGCATCGAAGACGTTTCAGGTTCAGCGATACGGTGGATCCTGCCGCATCGATCATACCCTTATCGAAAGGTTTTATTGTGGTAAGACGATACAGTTATCTGACCGATTGCTCAAACATGATCGTTGGGGATTATTTCTCAAATGATTTGAAACATATCGGAAAAGTAAAGGTTCCGTGTTTTGAGGCGGCACTCCAGGTTCACGGGGGACGAAGAAACGAATCGTTTAAATATGATAATGGTTTCTTATACCTGACATTGAGCCAGGAAGACAGCGATTGGATTGAGAAATGGGAGGTTCACGAATAAAAGAAATTTACCGCCATTGTAGTCAAGGGCATTATTATAATTATTATAATTCATCATTGACAATCGATTTCCGGTGTGTTACCGTTGAATCATCGTTTATTTTATAATTTTATAAACGAAGGGAGGTGAGAACATGCTAAGAAAAATAATTCCCAAAGATGTAAAAACAATCCCAAAAAAAGAGATGATCCATGTACTCGGACAACAGGGGTGTCCCATTCCTTGTCATTGCGACAATTGTGGTTCTCTTACACAGTCTACTTATTCTTTTCAAAGTAACCAAAGTAGATCTTGCCTTATCGATAAGCCATCCTGACCGTTTTCTAATTGAGAGTTAATGGGGGGCAGGTACATGAAGCATAAAGGCAATAAGTCTTAATGTTCATGTGCCTGCTTTTTTCTAATTTCATCGTGAAGATGAAAAGATGGAGGGAGAAAAATGATTATCAATACCCTGAAAGAAGTATACAATGTTTTACCTTGGCTGTCTCTGATCATCCCCGGAAAAACGGGAGAAAAATTTTCAACGATATTTAAGCCCGGTAAAGATACCTTTAAAAACCTAATTGAAAAGTTAGAGAAGCCCTTTGATATCGAAGAAATAAAAAAACGAACCTCCAATTTACGAAACCTGACGTTTGGAGTGACCCACAATTGCAACCTTCGATGCCGCTATTGCGGGTATGGCGGCAATTATCAATATAACCGGTCCCATAGTAAGGTTTCAATGAAAACCGCCACTTTCAAAAAAGCATTCGATTGGTTTTTCGACCAGGTCAATTCCCCTTATCGAACAACTCGCGAAGACCTTATTTTCTCTTTTTATGGCGGAGAACCGCTGCTACGCTTCGATGAAATCATGAACGCTTGCGAATACGCAGACGAATTAAACAGGAAAAATCCCGTTCACCCAAAAATACGATTGATGATCACCACCAATGGCGTTCTCCTGAACCAGGAGCGTGCCCAAAAACTCCTCGATAAAAACTTTTTAATCGATATCAGCCTGGATGGTCCAAAAGATCAGCACGATTTGATGCGGGTTAAAACCGATAAAACAGGAACATTCAACGACGTTTATGCTAATGTAAAGCAATTGAAAAAAAACTTTCCGGAGAAATATCATTCGAATATTCGTTTTTTACTCACCGTTCATCCGTTTCATGATATAAAAAAAATTGAACAATTCTTCCTGAACAACCACCGGCTGTTTCATGAGAATAACGTGATACTATCATTAGTGGGTTTTAAATATCTGGTTACAAATGTAGAAAGGGAATGGTTAAAAAGTCGCCCGAAACAAAGTAAACAAATAGAAGAAAGCCTCGATAAAACAAAATGGTTTTATAAGAAGATGATCTGTTCCTGGCTGGAACGCATCTATTCAAGCCCCACTCAGTTACTTGCAATGCAAGACAAATTTACAGGAACCTGCTTTCCAACGACTCATAAATTATTTATCGACGTCGATGGATCATTCCATTTGTGTGAAAAAATGAATTCGCATTTTCCTATCGGGAATGTGGATACAGGGCTTGATTATAAAATGATTCAAGAAATTTTAAATAATTGGAATCGGGAAATATTGAAACGAAGATGCTGGGAATGTGACATGTGGTGGATATGTAATTTCTGTTTCGCTACTCAGGCAACCCGCGATTCCATGGGAATCAGCGAAGACGAGTGCCGGTTATCGGCCAAAGCAACGCAACAATCATTTTTTGAATTTCTAAATTTAATGGAGGTGGAAGATGAAAAGAATCATTCCGATCGTTTTTCTGATATCGATCGTTACCTTGAGTTACTGCAATAAAAGCGACCATAAAGGGAAAGGTATCCCCACCGAGCAGGTGAAGATCGATGAACGGCGAATGGCAAATGTCAGGTTTACTTTAAAAAAGAGGCTTGAAATTTCCTATATTGGCTATCCCCGGATTGCCGTATCGCCTTATCAGGACAAAATTATTATTTACGGTCTTTCAACCAAAAAAGAAGAAGAATCCCGATTGGTAGCCCAAATGTATAATAAAAATCTGGAATTTATAAATGAACGATTATTCCATTTCGGACAAGGACCAGGGGATGCTGCTGCATTCAATGTTTTTTCCTTTTCAGAAGATAAAATATTAATGTCTGAAAACTCGAATACCCGCGTAAGTATCTATAACAGCAATTGGGATCTCGTCGATATCAAGAAACATCGGTTAAGTTTAGATTCTTTTGAAATATCCGAAAATGGAACTATTTTTATAATAGGGGAGAGACATTGGGATGATAAATGGGATTATTATTCATTGCGGCTGGGCTCCATTCCTTCTTTTGAAATTAAAACTTTTTTTACAGCCGGGCCGTTTATACTCCATAAAAATAAAAAGACGATATGGGGAGAATTAACCGAATATTCCTGGTTTTACAGGAATAAGGAAATATACGTGCTGGATTGTGGAAAATATCGGATTTTAAAGTTTGATAGTTCCGGTAGAAAGTTAAAAGACGTTCAATTCATCGTTAAAAAAATAAAAACAGACCATTCCCTGGATAATGAATATTTTGTCCAAAATAACATTCAACAATATATCAAACGTTTCAGGTTCAGTGATACGGTGGATCCTGCCGCATCGATCATCCCCTTATCGAAAGGCTTTGTTGTGGTAAGACGATACAGCTATCTGGCCGATTGCTCCGATATGATCGTTGGGGATTATTTCTCAAAAGATTTGAAACATATCGGAAAAGTAAAAATTCCCTGTTTTGAGTCAGCACTCCAGATCCACGGGGGACGAAGAAACGAATCGTTTAAATACGATAATGGTTTTTTATACCTGGTGTTGAGCCGGGAAGACAGCGATTGGATTGAGAAATGGGAGGTTCACGAATGAAAACGAAATTATCGCCCTTTGTACATAAAGTGAAGGGGAAACGCAATTACTTTCTCTTTGATTCATTAAAGAAAGAGTACTATAACATGACCCCTGAAGGCAACCCTCAGGAATTGGAAGCCCAATTGTTGGAAAACGAATTGGTAATTCAAACCAATGGGGTCATCCCTTTTAAATATAAACCCAATATCCAAAACTATAAAACATCCTTAATTCTGAAGGAACTTCAACTCCGAATTGGCGGTACCTGCCAATTCCATTGCCCGGATTGCGGAAAAATCGGGAAGGGCATCAAAAACGAGCACACCATAAGTAAAGCGGAAATCGATACTCTTTCCGGTCAGATCGGAAACATGATCATCGAATCTCTCGTTTTCATGGGAGGAAACCCTTTAACCCAATTGGATAGGGTCGAGTATGTAAAATCGAAAATCCGCGCTTCAAGTTATAAAATGCTGCTCCATTGCAACGAAGTCATACCGTCCGATAACGAAAAAGAAACGCTGGACAAAATGGGGATTGCTGTTGTCGAGTCCATATGTCATACCGGGGTGATCGACGAGCAGGACTTTTCGACCGACCCGATACATTTCTTTTTTACTCAGGAGCTCAATGCCTGCTGGGGAAACAAACTTGCCATCGAAAGCGATGGAACGATTAAACCGTGTATGTGGTCGGATATTATATTGGGAAATATAAATGAGATTTCGGTTCGACATTTGATTTTATCGGGGAAATGCGATCTTTATTGGGAAATGACAAAGGATAAAGTTGAAACCTGTAAGGATTGTGAATACCGATATGTATGTCCGGATTGTCGGGTGGCGGCGATGAAAGAATCGGGAAATCTTTATGGGAGGACTTCCGGGTGTTCCTATTGCGTTGATTCGGGAGTATGGGAGTGAGGTGGAAGATGAAACGAATAATCACCATGATTTTTTTGATTTCTATAATTATATTAAGTTATTGCGGTAAAAATCCAAATAAAGAAAACGGCGAAAGAACGGAGAACGTCAGGATCGATGAACAAAAGATCGCAAATGTGCATTTTACTCTAACCAAAAGACTCGATGCGCTTCCCATTGGATACCCAAAAATCGCCGTATCCGAATATCAAGATAAACTAATCGTTTACGGACTCTCAACAAAAAAAGAAGAGGGATCCGACCTGGTTGCCCGAATGTATAATAAAAACCTGGAATTGATAAACGAGAAAACATTCCACCACGGTCAAGGGCCAGGGGATGCCAGCGCATTCAATGTTTTCTCCTTCTCCCAAAGTAATATATTAATGTGTGAGAACTCCAATTGCCGAGTCAGTATCTTCGATAATAATTGGAACCTTATCGATATAAAGAAGCATAAAACAAATATGGATTCTTTCCAGATATACGAAAATGGGACCTTTTTTTTGCATGGTTTTTTTCATTGGGATGACAAATGGGATTACTACTCCTTTGAGTTGGGCTCCATACCGTCATTCAAAACAAAAACATTTTTTACATTTGGTTCATTTAAACTGGATGACGGTAAAAAAGTGATTTTGGGAGAACTTACAGAATTCTCCTGGCTTTACAAGGACAAAGAAATATTTGTTCTGGACTGCGGAAATTATCGAATTTTAAAATTCGATAATTCGGGAAGAAAATTGAAAGATATTAAGTTTATAGTAAAAAAAATCAAAACGGATCATTCCCAAGATCATGATAGTTTCATTGAAAATGAGATGCAACAATTTACCAAACGCTACCGGTTCAGTGACACGGTCGATCCGGCAGTAGCATCGATGATACCTTTATCCAAAGGGTTTATTGTGATTCGAAGACCTAACTATTTGACCGATTGCAACGGAATGGTCGATGGGGATTACTTCTCCTATGACCTCAAATACATGGGAAAAGTAAAAGTTCCGTGCTTCAATTCGGTATTCAGACTGCACACCGGACGAAGAAACGAATCATTTAAATACAATAATGGTTACTTATACCTGGTACTGGGTCAGGAAGACAGCGATTGGATTGAAAAGTGGGAGGTTCACGAATGAAACGAATAATCACCGTGATTTTTTTGATTTCTATAATTATATTAAGTTATTGCGGTAAGAATCCAAATAAAGAAAACGGCGAAAGACCGGAGAACGTCAGGATCGATGAACAAAAGATCGCAAATGTGCATTTTACTCTAACCAAAAGGCTTGAAGCACTTCCCATTGGATACCCCAGAATCGCCGTATCCGACTATCAAGATAAACTGATTGTCTACGGACTCTCAACAAAAAAAGAGGGATCCGGTCTGGTTGCCCGCATGTATAATAAAAACCTTGATTTGATAAACGAGAAAACATTCCACCACGGTCAAGGACCGGGCGATGCCAGCGCATTCAATGTTTTCTCCTTCACCCAAAATAATATATTAATGTGTGAAAACTCCAATTGCCGAGTCAGTATCTTCGATAATAATTGGAATCTTATCGATATAAAGAAGCATAAAACAATGATGGATTCTTTCCAGATATACGAAAATGGGACCTTTTTTGTCCAAGGCGTTTTTCATTGGGATGAAAAATGGGATTACTACTCCTTTCGGTTGGGCTCCATACCGTCATTCAAAACAAAAACATTTTTTACATTTGGTCCATTTAAACTGGATAACGGTAAAAAAGTGATTTTGGGAGGATTTTCAGAATTCTCCTGGCTTTACAAGGATAAAGAAATATTTGTTCTGGATTGCGGAAATTATCGAATTTTAAAATTCGATAATTCGGGAAGAAAATTGAAAGATATTAAGTTCATAGTAGAAAAAGTCAAAACGGATCATTCCGAAGATAAGGATTGTTTCATTGGAAATGGCATGCAACAATTCACCAAACGCTACCGGTTCAGTGACACGGTCGATCCGGCTGCGGCATCGATGATACCTTTATCAAAAGGATTTGTAGTGGTTCGAAGACATAATTTTTTGACCGATTGCAACGGAATGGTCGATGGGGATTACTTCTCCTATGAATTGAAACACATGGGAAAAGTAAAGGTTCCGGGCTTCAATGCTGTATTCAAAATACACGGCGGACGAAGAAACGAATCATTCAAATACAATAAGGGTT
>JBLMYT010000124.1:0-28793 GCA_050258455.1 Candidatus Omnitrophota bacterium
ACTGGGAAGCGCTGGTAAACTATATTGCGAAGGATATGGAATCCTCATTGGGTTTAAGGGATTTAATAACCGGTGAAAAAGCCATTCAGGTTTTTTGGAATGTGTATCTGGGATTGAGTAAGTATTATATCATCCACACTGAAAAAGAAATGAATCAGGGTTATGCAGATATTTTAATGGAACCCCTTTTGGATCAATACCCGAATATCAAGTTCTCCTATTTGCTGGAGATCAAATACATTAAACCATTGGCCAAGAAGAAAGAGATAAACCCGGACAAATTGGATAAGATTAAAAAAGAAGCGGGATTGCAACTCGATCAATACGGGAGCGATGAGCGGTTTTTAAAGGTTATCGGTCAAACGGTGTTAAAAAAGATCATCCTCATTTTTTGTGGGCATCGCCTGGTATATCACGGTGAAGCTTCCCCTGCCGGGGGCCAAACTTTTGAAAAAGTTTGATCAAAACTTTTTATTTTTATTTATTAATCCAGGGTTTCGATAAAGACGGGTGAATTGTCAAACGTGCCTCCGCGACCGGGGCGCGGAGGCATATAAATAAAGACATATAATTAAAAGATATAAATCTTTAATTTCTGTCCCGGTTTTAAACGGGACTTGGACGTCAGCCCATTAATCGAGAGTAAAAATTCCGTATCAATCTTATACTGGCGGGCAATGCTATTAACCGTTTGCCCCTTTTTCACCTTGTGGGTCAATACCTTTTGGGGCGCTTCTTTCAAATGAATCACCAACTGTTTACCCGGACGAATATGGGTATTTTTTAATTTATTCCATTTCATGATATTGCGAGCGGTGATTCCCTTAAAATTGAGCGCAATGCCGGCGAGTGTATCGGAAGGAATAACCGTATAAGTGATATCATAAACTTTCGCTTTTCCTTTTCGGTCCGTTTTCTCATCTTCCGGAGCCGAACCACCGGCGAATACTTTCAGAATCTGTCCCGGATGAATATTATTGTCGTGAAGATTGTTCCATGCCTTAATATCGTTGACGGTCACCCCGAATTTTTTGGCGATACCAAAAACGGTTTCCTTTTTCTTTACCGTATGGGATTTGGGAGCCGGGGTTTCTTTCTCTATTTCTTTTTCAATTTCTTTTTCGACATTCTTCTTGCTTATTTTCTCGGTAACCACCGGAGGTTCAATCACCGCTTTTCCCATCACCGGTATGGGTTTTTCCTCTTCCAGATCATCCTTGGGGCTATTTAACGCATCGATCACTTCCTGATCTTCTTCCTCATCCTTTAGAGACGGCTGAAGAGCAATCGCCTTGGAGGCAGACATGTATTTTTGAGGGTCCTGGTTCATGAGGACAACCGCCATTAAGCGGGGAATATATTCATCGGTTTCTTCCCGGAGAAGTCCCTTTTTGACCAGTGTCCAAAACGAACGTTCGGTGTATGAGATGTTTCGCAACGCATTTAATATCTTCCCTTCGCCCGCGTTATAGGCACAGATCCCCAGGAAGGGATCTTCCATTCCAAACATGGCCAGTAAATCATTGAGGTATTTGGCAGCAGCATAAGTAGCCTTTTCAGGATCTTTTCGTTCATCGGTACCGCGAGAGACAGTGAGGCCATACATCTTGGCTGTACCTTTCATAAATTGCCACATCCCGACAGCACTGGCATGGGATTGAACCGTGGGATTGAAACCGGATTCCACCACCGGAAGATAAATCAAGGCGGTTGGGAGACGAAGTTTGGAAAATACATCCTGAATCATCGGAAAATGTTTGACGCCGCGGGCCATAGCCCGTTTATAAAAACCGGAGCCCTTCGGATCTTCGGAGAAATATCTGATATAATATGCAATTTTTTTAATAAAATCTTCCGGTACCTCCACACTTCCCTTATAACCAAAGGCATTAAACGCGGTATGGATTCCGGACGTGATATTTTTCATGATATCCTGCATGCCACGGATATCGGGGAGGGCCTGTTTTTCTTTCATTTCAGACATCCCCGGAGACGGAACGTTGGTCCCTTCCCCGACCTGGAGTATCGGTTCCTTTTTGGGTTCCATGAGGGGAAGTTCCTGATCCTTCGACTCATTCGAGTCGGCCGATTGAAGCGACTGCTTATCGGTCGGGAGAGTGTCGCTGACTACCGGGGCGATGATTTGAGGATGTACCACCGGTTTTCCGCATGCATTGAATATAAATGCAATGAATAGAGACGGTAACAATACAACGAATGGGTTTTGTATTTTAAGAATCTTTTTCATTTGACAAGTATAAACTAAAACCTTTTATCTTTCAAGGTCTTTGCGATAATATAAATGGGGGTAATATACGATATCGATTGATTAATCGATTCCGACGATTCTTGTATTATTTGATTCCTTCACCTTTGTTCAAAAATGAAGAACTCTGGAAATCAGAACAGTAGACTTGCGTGAAAAAAGAAAAAAATATATAATATAACCTCAATTTTTTAAAATAAAATCAATCAAAATTAAGGATAAATTCAGGAGGACCTAGTCATGCTTAAAAGTAAAAACGTCTATTTCATGTCATTTTTTTTGTTTTTTCTTGCATCCGCTTTTTTGGTAGGTGCCACCACTGATGCCCCAAAAAAACTTCATAACATTCCCCTGGTAGAATCAAAGATTAAAATCGATGGAGTTCTGGACGATGAAGGATGGAACCAAGCCCTCAAACTGACCCTCAATTATGAAGTGGAACCTGGCGAAAATATTGCTCCTCCGGTAAAAACAGAGGTCTTTCTGGCTTACAGTGAAAAATATCTTTACGTTGGCTTTAAAGCGTATGATCCGGACCCATCCAGGATCCGGGCCCGAGTGACCGATCGAGATAATATTGGAAACGACGATTACGTCGGAATCGCCGTTGATACGTTTAATGATTCCCGTCTTGCGTTTAACTTTTTCTGTAACCCATACGGGATTCAATTTGATCAGATGTTTACCCTGAGCCAGGGGGCGACCAACTGGGATTCCATCTGGGATTCAGCCGGTCATATCAATAAAGAAGGCTATTGCGTGGAAATGGCCATTCCGTTTACATCGATGCGATTCCAGGCCAAGAAAGGCGAGCAAACCTGGGGAATCGACGCCGTCCGGGTTTACCCTCGGAGTCTGGTTCACACCATTGGCCTCTTCCCTCGCGATCGAAACAACAATTGCTATATGTGCCAGGCCGATAAGGCGGTAGGATTCAGCGGCGCCAAACCGGGAAAGAACCTGGAATTCGATCCGACCCTTTCCGGCATATTGAGCCGGGAGAGAGTTTCTTTTCCGAATGGGAAGTATGAAACCACCGATAAAAAGATCGAGCCCGGCTTAACGGCCCGGTGGAGTTTCACTCCCAACATGGCCCTTAATGTCGCGATTAACCCCGACTTTTCCCAGATCGAAGCCGATGCCGCTCAGTTGAATGTGAATAACCAATTTGCATTATTTTACCCGGAAAAACGTCCCTTCTTCCTGGAAGGAAGCAATATCTTTCAGGGGCGTTTCTATGCCGTCTATACCCGGACCGTGGCTGATCCCGAATGGGGAGTCAAAATTACCGGGAAAGAAAAAAAACACGCGCTCGGTTTTTTTGTGGCCAGAGACCGGATTACCAACTTGATTTTACCGACCAGCGAAAATTCCAGCGTGGTTTCTCTGAATATGAAAAATACAAGCACCGCGCTTCGTTACCTCTACGATGTCGGCCGTGCCTCCAATGTGGGTATCTTTTTGACCAACCGCGAAGGTGAAAACAATTACTACAGCCGCCTCGCAGGCATTGACGGCGATATCCGACCTATCCGGACCGAGCGTTTCGCCTTTCAATACCTGATCTCCCAGACGCGCTATCCGGATGTGATCCCCCAAAATTACGATCAACCCAAAGGCCGGTTCAATGGCGGTGCGATTGATTTCTATTATTCCCACGCCACACGGAAAGAGTTTATATACGGTCATTACCAGGGGGTTACTCCCAACTTCCGCGCCGATGTCGGATTTGCGGATCAAACCGGAACCAAGATGTACGATGCCGGAATCCGGAAAATTTGGCGTAAAAACCCCGGTTTTTGGTACTCGAATATTAATCTGACGATGATCGGTTTACTCTTGAATGATTACGACAATCGATTACTTCTCAAATCGCTTCAATTCAACCTCAATTACAACGGCCCCTTGCAATCGGTCGGAATTTTCGTTTATAATTTGGGAAAACGGACCTATCTGGGAAGAGAATTTACCAATAATTATTTTACCTTCAATGTTCATTTGAGACCTTCCGCTTCTTTATTGGCGGGGTTTATGGGAACTTTTGGAGATCAGGTCGATTTTACCAACATCCGACAAGGGACCCGCGTCCGGTTAAATCCCGGATTCGAATACAACGCCGGCCGTCACCTCTTTTTGGGCGTGGATCATGTGTATGAAAAACTCAATGTCCAGGGTGGCCGACTGTACGTCGCCAACTTAACCAACCTGAGCGTCGTCTACCAGTTTGATCGCCGGGCCTTCTTCCGAACCATTTTGCAGTACGCCGATTACGATTATAACAGTGCCCTCTATTTACGGTCCCGAAACCCCAAGTTTAATCACCTGTTTACCCAGTTGCTTTTCTCTTACAAACTCAATCCCCAAACCGTTCTCTTCCTGGGGTATTCCGATGACTATTATGGATACAACCTCATCCCGCTCAAACAAAATAATTACACCTTCTTTATGAAAATCGGTTACGCCCTGGTGTTGTAAGACAATCCGGAGAACAAAATACGAGGAACCGGGCTTTACAAGAAAAAGGAATCGGATTATAATTAACGCATGGAAATAAATGACTCGGACGCTATACGGAAATATCTTCAGATCACGCATCTTTCCTTTAGCAAGCTTTGTTATTTTACTCCGTTCGATTCCGCTCAAAGCAAAATAAAAGCCCGGTTCCTTAAAATCACCGACAGCAATGTCATGCTGGAACTTGCCTACGTCCCCCCCATCCTGGAAGGATACCTGGTTTTTTTTTCCTATACCTTTATTTTTCGTTTTAAAGCTCGCTTAACGGCCGGTTTGGACCAGGGAATCTTTTTCTGTGATTTTCCAATTAAGATCGAAACGTTTGACCGTCGGCGGTTCGCCCGCTTAAAATTCGAATCCATGGACAATAAAATCATTTCGATTTACAACCGGAACCTGGGGACGCGGGTCCAGGGAATCTTGAACGACGTATCCGTGGGAGGCATCGGCTTTGCCCTCGTGGATCCGGAAAAAGCCCCGAAAGTCGGCGATATGATTGTGACCAAAATCGATCTCCCCGGAAAAATCTTTCAAGCCATCGTCAAAGTCGTCCAGGTTCGAGAGGAAATGGTGGGATGTGCTTTTCTGGATGTATCCAAAGAATTCCAACTCGAATTGAACGAAATCGTGAAGCGGGAAATCGATTGGCGCAGTGAAATTGTACTCCAGAATCTGAGAAAAAGAGAAGAGATCCTCCAGTCCTTTAGCAAGAGCATCGAGAAGAAAACAGGGGATATGTCCATTGTGACCCTCATTGAAAAAGAAAATGTATTGGATCCCTTTCTTGATTTTTTCAATTTGGGTTTTCAATCCGCCACGGAAACGATCCTGAATAAGGGAAAAGTTGAATACAAAGAAAATTCGGCCTTGCCTTATCTGGCGTTCCTGGAGTTCGATGTCTATTTCGGCCACGATTTCATGTTCAATTGTTATTTTTCCTGTCATCGGGACGTTGCCTATAAATTGGCGGTCCCCATGTTCAAAAATAAATTGGCAAAGATGACCGTCAGTTACGAAAGCATTTTGGATGAACTGGGGAAAAGGCTGGAGATTTTTGCCGACAGCATCGATAAACGAAACCGGTTATTCACCATCACCAATCCTCATGTGATTGAAAGCAATAAACGGATGCTTTCCGATCTCCTTCAGCGTCCCTCCATCCAGATCAAGCTGGAAAGTGCCGTTGGTGAATTTTTGCTGATGCTTCTGGCCCCCAACCTGGCCGATTCCCTCAAACTTTGCTCCAATGCCAGGGCCCGGGAATTTGTCACCATGGAGAAGGTCGATTTGTTGGAACCGATTTCGTATTCGGCGTTACGAGTATTCACCGAATATTTGAAATTGGAAATCCGCGAAAAATCGGTGACCACTCGGGAACAACTCCTGCCTCGCTTTGAAGTCTCGGTCATACTGGATATCTTTTTTAAAGATTGCGAAGGAAAAGTGATCTTGAACCTCTCCAAACGATTGGCGTTAAAAATCTACGAAGTCCTCCTCAATGAGCCCGCGGATGAATTCAATACCGATGTCAAGGACGCCGTGGCCGAAGTGACAAATATGATTACCGGAAACGCCAAAAATGAATTTGAGAAAAGTGGGATTTATTACAAAATTTCGACACCGATTGTTCTGGAAAGCCGGGATGGGGTATCGATTTATTCGAAGAATATGCGGTTTCTGTCCTCGGTTTATTGGACGTCCGAGGGTTTTTTCGACCTGAGTTTTTCTTTTTATAAAAAATAACGATTACTTCTCGGAACGGGAAGGGAAAGGGTTGCAAAACTTTTTTTGTTTTGATATTTTAAATCCTAATACCAAGACACACATTCGATTCGAGACCAACGCGAGGGGAGTCGAATAAAAACAAAAGGAGGAAAGACGATGGAATATCGGAAATTAGGAAAACAGGGATTAACGGTGTCGGCCATAGGATTGGGATGCATGGGGATGTCCGAATTTTATGGTTCCACTGACGAGAAACAATCCATAGCCACCATCCATCATGCATTGGATCAGGGGATTAATTTATTGGATACGGCGGACATGTACGGACCGTTCGTGAATGAACAATTGCTCGGCAAAGCCATTTTGGGACGGCGCCATAAGGCCATCCTGGCGACGAAGTTTGGGATTGTTCGGGGAAAGGACCCCTCGGTTCGTGGGGTGAACGGCCGGCCGGAATATATAAAAGCAGCGTGCGAGGACTCCCTGCGTCGATTGGGGGTGGACCACATTGATCTTTATTATCAACATCGGGTGGATCCGAATGTCCCGATCGAGGAGACAATCGGATCCATGTCCGTATTGGTAAAAGAAGGCAAGGTTCGTTTTTTAGGAATGTCGGAAGCCGGGCCCCAGACCATTCGTCGGGCGAATCAGATTTACCCGATTACCGCCTTGCAGTCCGAATATTCGCTGTGGACCCGGGACCCGGAAGATGAAATCTTTTCCACCATCCGTGAGCTGGGAATCGGTTTTGTGGCTTACAGCCCTCTGGGCCGAGGCTTCTTAACCGGTCGAATCAGGCGTTTCGATGATCTGGCCGAAGATGACTTTCGCCGGCATTCCCCCCGGTTTCAGGGTGAAAATTTCAAAAAAAATCTGGAGTTGATCGATCGGATCAGTGAAATCGCAAAGGCAAAATACGCCACTCCGGGCCAAATTGCTCTCGCCTGGGTGTTGGCTCAGGGCAAAGATATCGTTCCCATCCCCGGCAGTACCCGCCAGGATCATTTGCAAGAGAATATCGATGCGATTCAAATCGAGCTGACCGAAACCGACCTGACCGAGATCGATCGATTGATGCCCCGAGGCGCGGCAAGCGGTCCGCGGTATCCGGAAGCCCTGATGCGGATGGTTAATTTATAGATCCCGTTGATTCGGGAAATAAAAATAAAGAAAAGATAAGATAAATCTTGTTTTTTTATTTCCGAATTGATAGGATACCTCCTTGCAACGATGTTGGCAAAATTTTTAGGCAAACACCATTAAAATTTTAACCTGCATTATAGGAGGTAATTATGCGTCTGCGACACGTTTTGTATGTGATGGTTATGTTCCAGTTGGTATTGTTCCCGGGTCAGTTATTGAACGGGGAAGAACCGGACCGATCCGACCCCGTAAAAGTTGCAAACCATGTTCTGCAGTCGATTCGGTCAGGGGATTACGAAACCGTCATCAACCTGATGAATCCGGAACAGCAAAAAGAATATTTACCGATTACCCCGGAAAATCGCGCTGAAATTGAGCGAATCTTTAATCGGGATAAAAAGAATGCCGGAAATACCAAACAGATTTCCGAACTCCGAAAAGTAACGACGGTAAGAGGTAAAAACGGTATTGCCGCCAAGGTAAACAAAACAGACGATGCGGTATTTGTTATTATTCTTGCCTTCGAAGATAACAAATATTATTTTGATACGACACTCATGTTATCCAGATCCGTGTATAACAAACTGGAGTTCGTCAAAAAAGTCAAATAAAACCCCACCTAACCGGCAGGGCGTTTCCGGCGCCCTGCCGGATTTATCAATTTATCAAAACCTACTCCGCATTTCTCCCGACCAAAAACAAATTGGCCCCCAGCAGCAGTAAGGAAAAAAATATCACCGGCGGTTTCTGACCGGGATGGGGCATCCGTGTCGTAACCAATACATAAACAATAAACCCGGATAAAAAAGAGACCATCAACTTGGCTCCAAACTGCTGCCCCCGATTTTCGATCCATTTAAAAAATGCGTTCCCAACCTTCCCGGAAGATAATTCGATCCCTAATACGATGATAAATACGACAATTCCCAAAATCATATCAATGCCCATTGCGGTTTCTCCTTAATTGAATTCATCCATTCCTTTATTTACGTTTATATTTACATTTACGTTTATGTACTTTCGTACACCGAATGGCAATTTGGTTATAATATAATTTCGTGTTTCTGTCAACTCTCGGTTGTTGAAGTTGATTGGAAATTGAGCTATAATGATTGTATAACAAGGAGAAACCCTATGAAATATGAAATGAAGACAATTGCCCTTTTTGCGACGCTTTTTATTTTCATCTCTTTCATCTCAGGTTCAAGCGCATTCGCAAATGACAATACGGCCCCGTTTAAATATCCGGAAACAAAAAAAGTCATCCAGGCGGATGATTATCATGGATTTAAAGTCGATGATCCCTACCGCTGGCTTGAAGACGCAAATTCCGGCGAGACTGCCGAATGGGTATCGGCTCAGCAGAAATTTTCCGAACAATACCTGGGCGGAATCGGTTTTCGCTCGCCGATTAAAAATCGCCTCACCGAGTTGTGGAATTATGAAAAATACCAGTCCATCGAGAAGAGAGGCAATGATTATTTTTTCTTAAAAAATGACGGCCTTCGGGAACAAAGTATCCTCTATATCCGGAAAGGTTTGAAAGGTACCCCCGACGTCCTGTTGGATCCCAACACATTATGGCCGGATAACGCCAGCTCACTGACCCAATATTACGTGTCCAAAGATGCAAAATACGTAGCCTATGAAGTCTCTCCCGGCGGTTCGGATTGGCGCGAATATAACGTCATCGATGTGAAAACCCGAAAGAAACTGGACGATCATGTCGAATGGGCCAAGTTTTCCGATCTTAACTGGTACAAAAATGGCTTTTTCTATTGTCGATACGATAAACCCCAGGAGGGGGAACAACTCAAAGCCAAGCTTCAGGGGCATAAACTGTATTACCATAAAATCAATACCCCGCAAAGTGCGGATCCATTCATCTATACCGATCCGACGAACCCCCAAATTCTGCTCAACACGGATGTTTCCAGTAATGAAACGTTTTTGATCATCAGGGGAAGGGAAGGTTCCGCGGATTATGAATATGTCTCATTCAAAAATTTGAAAACCGATTCGGCGGTCACTCCCCTGATCAAACGGGGAATGGGACGGTTCAACTTCGTCGATGAAATCAACGGGAAATTTTTCTTTGTTACGGATTGCGATGCCCCGAATTTCAAATTGATCCGCATCGATCCGGCCAAACCCCAAAAAGAAAACTGGGAGGTGATTATCCCCGAGTCCACCGACAAACTCAACGAGGCGTCGTTTGTGGGCGGCAAATTCATTGTCTCTTATTTGAAAGATGCCAATTCGGCGGTTTCCGTTTTCGATGTGAACGGTCATAAACTCCATGATATCCGTTTACCGGGTATCGGAAGAACGACCGGGTTTTATGGGAAAAGTCAAGATAACGAAGTCTTTTATAGCTTTTCCTCATTTACCACCCCGTCCACCTATTATATCTATAAGGTGAAAGAAAACAAATCCGACCTTTTTCAAAAACCGACGGTCAAATTCGACCCCAATCGATTCGAAATCAAACAGATATTTTACGAAAGTAAAGATAAAACCCGGGTCCCCTTGTTTATCGTTTATAAAAAGGGGATCAAATTGGATGGTCAGAATCCCACCCTGCTTTATGCGTACGGTGGTTTTAATATTTCTCTTCAGCCCGAATTTCGCGCGCATCTGATCCCATTTCTGGAAGCAGGCGGCGTCTATGCCCGGGCCTGTTTGCGCGGTGGCGGTGAATATGGCGAAAAATGGCACAAGGCCGGTATGCTCGATAAAAAACAGAATGTTTTTGACGATTATATTGCCGCCGCCGAGTATCTGATTCAAGCCGGTTACACATCTTCTGCCAAACTGGCGGCATGGGGAGGTTCCAACGGCGGATTATTGGTCGGCGCTGTGATTAACCAACGCCCGGACCTGTTCAAGGTGGCTATCCCGGAAGTCGGCGTCATGGATATGCTGCGCTTCCAGAAATTTACCATCGGTTGGGCCTGGGTGGGTGAATACGGCTCCAGCGATAACCCGGATCAATTTAAGTATTTGGTTGCGTATTCCCCCCTTCATAATATTAAAGAAGGAGTCAATTATCCCGCGGTTCTTGTGAGAACCGCCGACCATGACGACCGCGTATTTCCGGCCCATTCCTTTAAATATGCGGCCACGCTGCAGGAAAAATATAAGGGCGAAAACCCCGTCCTCCTCAACGTGGAAACCAAAGCCGGACATGGAACGGGCGGCGGTACGTCGAAACAAATCGATACCTACGCCGATATGTATGCGTTTGTTTTTTATAACATGAAGGTAACGCCGGTATTTTAAAATAAAAAGTTTTTCAGGGGTCCAGGAGGCGGTTTTACAAAAAAGCCCCCTGGCTTTAAATCAATCCTAAATCGATATATTTAATTCGTTGTACATCCGGTTTTTAATGTTTTGGGTGATGTCCTGAACCTGCTTAACTATTTCAGCGGCTTTTCTCGACGTTTCGGCTTTGAACGTTTCATCTTCGATGCCCTGAAGGTTAATCATGACATTGTAAAAGGCGCCTTCGGCGGCTGCAGCAGCGGTAAGCCCCGCGACTCCCGAATCCGATACCGAGTTGCGGTTTCCCTTTTCCACCACGATCAAAGCCAATTCCGCTGCTTCTTTGGTTTTTTCCAAAACCGAAAACGGCACCAGCGTCGCTTCCATGGTGGCGGCTTGAATCGCCCGGTTGCGGATGGCTTTTTCGTCGTCGGTCTTTTTGGGTAACGCGAATGCGTTCATGATCTTATTAAAGGCGTCCGTATCCCGATCGATCGAATCCGTGAAAAAATCTTTCAACCGTTGCCCTCTATCCGAGACGTCGATCATTTGCTCTCTCACCTCTTGATATCCCTTTTTGGCGTAGGACAGATTTCCAACCATGGCACTCAAACCGGCTGAGAGCGTTCCGTTCAATGCTGCCACGCTTCCGCCGCCGGGCGCCGGAGAATCGGAGGCCAGTTCATCGGCAAATTCGTAGATATTCATCGATGCCAGACGACCCGGTTTACGTAACCGGTATTCGATAATTTTGTGTTCCGGTTTGAATTCCGAGACTTCTTCCAAACCGAGGGTTTGAATTGCCACGCGGATCAATTCGCCTTCGGAAACTCCGACGGTGCTCCCCTGTTTTTGAAGAAAGTGCCGACCGCATTCCAGCATGGCGTTGAGCGGAATCAAGCCGACCAATTCGCTTCCCGTCACCCGGACACCGAATTCCTGGGCAAATTTTTCAGCTTCTTCAAATACCCGGTAAAGGGGGGTCATATTGTAATTTAATAAATTAAACGATAATTGAGCCATGTTGTATTCGGGAATATACCAACCGACCCCGCGGACGGCCTTGAGTGTTCCGGGAATACTCTCCTTTTCCCCGGTATCTTTGTTCTTCGCGGTCCGTCCTTTTTCCCTAATGCGATTGGCGATTTCCGTGGCAGTTTTAACCGAGCGGGTATTGAGGTTCACATTGTAGGCGATCAGGAAATCCCGGGCACCGATCACCGTTGCGCCGGATTTGGCGTTAAATTCCGGTCGGCCGAAATCCGGTTTGTACGCGTCCTGTTTTAATTTTTCAGGTAGGGCTTCGTATTCGCCTTCCCGAATGTAGGCCAGACTGCGACGCTCTTCGGACGTGGCGGCATATTCATAGAGGTAAACCGGGATATGAAGTTCTTCGGCCACCCGTTTACCGAGTTTTTTGGCGATTTCAACGCATTCGTCCATGGTAAGGCCGGAAACCGGGACAAAAGGGCATACATCGGTGGCTCCCATGCGAGGGTGGGCGCCTGAGTGCTTGGACATATCGATCAATTCGGACGCTTTTTTTATTGCCTGAAAAGCGGCTTCCGATACCGCATCGGGGTCGCCCGCGATCGTGACAACCGTCCGGTTGGTATCGCGGCCCGGGTCCACATCGAGCAATTCGGCTCCGGGTATCTTTTTGATTTCATCGGTAATTTTTTCAATTACACTGAGGTCTCTTCCTTCTGAAAAATTAGGCACGCATTCGACGATTTTGTTCATGTTCTTCTCCTTTTTTGATGTGTTTTTCGCCATTCGATAATATCTTTGTGATTGCCGGAAAATAGAACTTCCGGCACCATTAAACCATTATAATTTCTGGGTTGGGTATACTGCGGAAATGCGAATTGATCGTCTTGATAGAATGAGTCGGTTTCCACGGATTCGGGATTCCCGATCACGCCTTCCAGCATCCGGGATACGCTTTCCATGAGCACTTGCGCCGGGGTTTCGCCCCCCATTAACACGTATTCTCCGATGGAGATTTCTTCATCGACCTGGGTATCGATAAAGCGCTGATCTACCCCTTCGTAACGACCGCATACCAGGATGAGGTGATCGTTGGTGGCTAATTCCTTAACCTTTTTTTGGGTGAGTATTTCGGCGTAAGCGGAAAACAGGATGACTTTCCCCGGTTTTTTGGCCTTAATGGCTTGCACGGCATCGCACAGGGGTTGGGGCGTCATCACCATGCCTGCGCCGCCGCCAAAGGGACGATCATCAACCTTTAGATGTTTATTGGTAGTAAAATTCCTTAGATCATAAAGGTCAACTGTAACGAGATCCCTTTTTACAGCTTTGCCCAACAGTCCGTATTGGATAAAATTTTCGAAGAGGCCGGGGAAAATCGAAACAACGGAAAATATCATATTTTGTTTAGATCTTTCAGCCCGTCCGGAGGATCAATGATGATGACCCTGTTGTTCTCATCGATTTCTTTCACGATGCCTTCGGCGAATGGAACATAGATCACGTTGCCTTTCTCGTCTGTGACTTCCAGTACCTGGTTGATTCCAAACGAATCCGTACCCTTGACCAACCCCCATACGGAACCCTCAATGTCTTTTACCGTAAAGTCATAGCTCTGCTCAATGGAAAAGGGTATTTTCTTTCCATCGGTTTCGGGGGTAAATACGGAATAGCCGACTAATTTAAATGCCCCGTTAATGGAGTCAATGGTATTGAATTTAGCGATCCATGCTCCCTGCATCTCCTTTAGATATTCGATTTTTAATCGAATATGGTACTTTTCAGACTGTAGGTCCAGTTCTTCCCCTTCCCCTGGGATAAAGGCGTCAATATGAGGGGAGGGCAATAACGCCACCTCCCCCTTATTACCTCTTGTTTTTACAATCTTCCCGAGGAAAATCAATTACGTTTACTCGTTTACTCTCCGTCTTCCCGATCTTCAAACCGCTCGATAATTTCCAGATTAAATCTTCTTTTTTGTTTCATACCGGCAGCAGCGAGAATGGTCCGGATGGCTCTTGCTGTTCGTCCCTGTTTACCGATCACTTTGCCCAGATCGGATTGATGTACCCGTAATTCGAGGATGGTCGTTTGTTCCCCATCGATTTGGGTTACTCTAACTTCTTCAGGGTTGTCAACCAATGATTTACATACTGTCTCAACAAGTTCTTTCACGTTATCCTCCTTTAGTTATCAGATTTAACTATTAGTTATCAGATTTAACTTTCTTTATTAACGATTTTACTGTTGCTGAAGGTTGTGCGCCTTTCTTTATCCAATCATTGTATTTGTCCATATCAATTTTGATTTCAGCAGCCGCTTGCATTGGGTTATAAATGCCGATTAAATCAATATAGCGAGACTCTCTGGGGCGTCTCTTATCAGTTGCCACGATCCTGTAAAAGGGTTTGTGCTTTGTTCCCATCCGGGTCAATCTAATAACAACCATAACTGTCTACTCCTTTAAATTTTTATTTCAAGTTCAACAAAATTGCAATCTATATTCTTACATCATTTTAGAGAGAAAGTCAAATTTTTTGAGCATCTTTTTAAAAAAGGGTTTCTTCATGTACTTCTTCATCTCGGTGAAATTCCTGAGTAATTGGTTGATTTCCTGGACCGGGCGTCCGCTGCCTTTTGCGATTCGAATGCGTCTTCGTCCATCGATGATTTTGGGGTTATTGCGTTCTTTGGTGGTCATGGATTGAATGATGGCGGACATGTGTTTGATGCGTTTATCGCTCATGGCGGAATCGGGTATTTGCCGGTTGAATCCCATATTGGGGAGCATGTTCATGATGTCGCCCATGGAGCCGAGTTTTTGAACCTGGTGCAATTGAGAGAGGAAATCGTCGAGGGTAAATTCGTTGGAGAGGAGTCTGCGGGTCATTTCTTCGGCTTTTTTTTCATCGAGTTGTTTTTCGGCTTTTTCGATGAGGGTCAGGACGTCGCCCATACCGAGGATTTGAGATGCGAGGCGTTCGGGGTAGAATTTTTGGAAATCGGAATTTTTTTCACCCACGCCGATGAACTTAATGGGTTTTCCGGTCACGCTGACGATGGAGAGGGCGGCACCGCCGCGGGCATCTGCATCCAGCTTGGTGAGGATGACCGAATCGATGCCGATGCGTTCGGAAAAATTCTGGGCCGAGTTAACGGCGTCTTGTCCGGTCAGCGAATCGGCGACAAAGATCGTTTCGGTCGGATTGAGGAATTTTTTGACATGGGTGAGTTCATCCATGAGGTCGTCGTCGATATGGAGGCGTCCGGCGGTATCGGCGATAATGTAATCATAGCCATGTTCATGGGAGTGTTTAAGTAAATCTGCGGTGATCCGTTTCAGATCATTGGTCTCGTGTTTAAAGAAATGCGTGCCGACTTCTTTGGCAATGGTTTCCAATTGTTCACCGGCGGCCAATCGTTTCAAATCGAGTGAGCACAGGAGAACTGATTTTCCCTGTTCTTTGAGGTAATGGGCCAGTTTTCCGGTGGTTGTGGTTTTTCCTGTTCCCTGGAGGCCGACCATCATGAGGATGGTGGGTTTGAGGGGGGCGGTTCTCAGTTCTTTTTCTTTGGAACCGAACATGGATTCCAGTTCTTCCTTAACGATTTTCACCATGTGTTGGTAAGGGTTAAGGCTTTCCTGGACGTCGCGGCCCATGGATTTTTCTTTTATATTATCGATAAATTGTTTGACGACTTTGAAGTTAACATCGGCTTCCAGGAGAGAAAGTCTGATCTCTCTCAAGGCGACTTTCATATTATCTTCGGTGAGTTTGGCTTCGCCTTTCAAATATTTTAAAACTTTGTTAAATTTCCCGCTTAAATTATCTAACATTTTTTCCTCTTGAAAGTTTATTTTACCATAAAAATAATCTTATCACAAATAATCGGTTCCGCAAGTTCCGCAAGAACGTTTAATGATTTTTTCCGTACAGCCGGTATTCCCAGGGCTTGATGCTGATGATATCGATACTGCTCGGCGGCGGTTCCCCTTCGAGACTGATGCAAAAGGCTTTATCCGGTTTATATTGAGATAAAAACAGTTTCATCGATGTATAATTCAGCGCTGCGGCATTAATCTTGACTTCGACGGGAATGGCCTTGAGTTGTTCGTCGATGATGAAATCAATTTCTTTTTTATCCTGGGTTCGCCAATAATGAATATGATCCGGCTTCATGTTTTTCACAAATTCGCAGAAGATCGAGTTTTCAAACACGTTTCCCAGGATTTCCAGGGGTAATGTTTTAAACCACAACAAATGGAGTAAGCCGGTATCGTAAAAAAATAATTTGGGTGTTTTAAATAACTCGGAACGGATATTTCTGGCATAAGGGTGGAGTAATTTAATAATATAAGTATTTTCCAGGAGGAATAAGTATTCGTCAACGGTTTGTTTCGCCAACTGGGTGGTGTTTGACAGTTCGGTGACGTTGAGTAATTGACCGCTTTGATTGGCCAGGACACGCAGCAGTTTATTGAATTTGGCAACATGTTTGATTCCGGCAAGGTCGCTGATATCCTTCTTGACGTAAGTATCGACGATTTGTTGAAGATACATCTCTTTCATTTCTATCGGGTCGGTCAGGACGATTTTCGGGTAGCCCCCGTAAAGCACGTATTCCCGGTAGAGTTTTTCCAGTTCATCGATGAGAATCGGCGAGGTTATTTTTTCTTCAAGGTTAAAGCGTTTGTTTTTAAAGGTTAAAAACTCCTCAAAATCCAGGGGATAAATTTCAAAGTCAACGGTTCTGCCTACCAGCGAATCTTTAAATTTCTTTTTAATTTCAAAACTGGACGAACCGGAGACGATCAGTTTTAAATAAGGATAGTGATCATGAGCAAGTTTCAATAAGGACGATGGATTGGAAAGGTATTGGATTTCATCGATTAATACATAAAATCGTTCCTGATTTTTGAAAATTCCCTGTTGTTTGATATAAGCGACGATGCTATCGACGCCTTCTTCGCACATTTCAAGAAATTTACTGTTTTCCAGGTCCATATAAAACGAATCCTGGGCGGGGATATCTTTCATCAAGTGTTTCAGTAACGTGGTTTTACCGGTTTGGCGTGCACCATGGATAACCACGATATCTCGCGTCTCGATATAAGGTTTTATTTTCTTATAAATCTTTCTTTCGAATATCGATTCGATCACCATTATCATTATCTCCAGTAAGGACATTTTACTTTATATTACATATAAATACAAGTACACTTTACTTTATATCAAATATAAATACAAGTGCACTTTACTTTATATTCAATATAAATACAAGTAGACTTTGCTTTATATTAAATATAAATCCAAGTAAGAATTCAAAATAAAAAGTTTTTGGCCCTACCTTTTTTCAAAAAGGTAGGATAAAATAAATGATGGTTTCCCAAAAAAAAGTTAAGAGACGGCTGGACGATGATGTGGTCTTTCGAGGAATTGCTCCCTCGAAAGAAAAAGCCGGTGCGTTTATTATGGCCGGGGATATTTTGGTTGACGGTCAGGTCGTGTACAAACCGGACCGAACGGTTACCGAGGATAACCGCATTGAGCGAAAGGAGAAATTTTCTTATGCGTCGCGGGGGGCGCTTAAGATTGAGAATGCGTTTCGTGTTTTCGGAATAACCATGGAAGGACTCGATGCGCTGGATATTGGGATATCCAATGGCGGGTTCACGGATTACATGTTGGCGCATGGTGCCCGGTTGGTGACAGGCGTGGACGTCAACATCCAGCAGGTGGACAACCGGCTGCGTCAAGATGCGCGGGTGAGATTGATTAAAGCCAATGCCCGGCATTTGACTCCGGAGCAAATCGGTTATGAACCGGATGTGATTACGATCGATGTGTCGTTTATTTCGGTCACCAAAATTCTCCCTGCATTCGTTTGGTTTACGAAATCCAAAATCATTGCGCTGATCAAACCTCAATTTGAAGCCAGGCGGGAACAAGTGGGAAAGGGCGGCGTCATTCGTCAGTTGGACAGACACGTGGACGTGATCTTAGACCTTAAAAAACGGATCGAAGATCTTCGATACGGAATCACGGGTTTTGTGCCTGCGGGAGTCAAGGGGCGAAAGGGAAACCAGGAATATTTTTTTTTATTGGAATATGGAAAAAATTCCACGATTAATGATAGAATAATTACCGATGAAATCACCGATGAAATTAAATTATAAAAAAGCCGGAATCGTTGTCAAACCCCATCGTGGCGTCGTTGACTATTTGAAAAAAGCCATTCGGGCTTTGGAACGCCTCGCGGTGGATGTGGTTCTCGAACGGATCGCTGCGGAATTGATCGGCCGACACAGCGATATTGAACGTGAAGCCATTGCCTCGCACTGCGACATCATCATTGTCATCGGTGGGGACGGGACCTTTCTCTCCGTGGCCAAATACGCCGTGGAAAACGAAATACCCGTGGCGGGTTTTAACATGGGAACCCTGGGATTTCTGACCGAACTTCATAAAGACGTTCTTGAAACGGATATGGAAGAAATTTTCCTCGATCATATCCGGATCACGCGGAGAAAACTGTTACGGATTGAGTACCAGGGCGAGACCCACGTGGCACTCAACGATGTGGTGGCCAGTAAAGGAAACATTGCGCGAATTATTCGGTTGCATCTGGAGATCGATCACTCCAGTGTGGCGGAAGTGAGTGCCGATGGATTGATTATTGCCACGCCAACCGGTTCAACGGCGTATTCCCTGGCATCGGGAGGCCCGGTCGTCAATCCGAAAGTCAATGGCATGATTATCACTCCCATTTCCCCGCATTCGCTGACCTTTCGACCGCTGGTCATACCGGATAATTCTCTGGTCAACGTCACGCTGATGACCGATATCGAAGGATTCATCACCATCGATGGTCAAAAATTCATCCCCATGCATAAAAACGATTCGTTTGAAACGAGTATCTATGACAAAACCTTACAAATGGTCGAAAGCAGCTCCATGAATTACTACAAAGTGCTGAATGAGAAATTGAATTGGGGACGTTAATTTCATCCCGATCACGGGATGATTGTCTTATATTGTCTTATCTCGTCTTATATCGTCTTATAATAATCGATCGTTTCCTTGGCTAACCGGGTCGAGGCTTCTTTATCCAACGGAATCATGGCTTCGAGAATTTTTCCTGCTTTTTTTCCTGATATTTTTCGCATGATGGAAACAGCCATCCGACTGTCTTTATCGAAAAGATTTTTAAGCAGGACGGCGGCTTGTTCCGGATCGATGTTTTCATAGGTTTCAATGGTTTGGCGATCGACCGACTTGTCTTCCAGCTTTTTATTAAAGGCCTCTTCTTTGGCTTTCAAGGCATCGGCCTGGACCTGCAAATCTCTTAACTTCTGGAAATAATCGTTATTCTTTCGGTCGAGTTCCGCTTCGAATGCTTTCAGGTTTCGTTCGTACTCGTCCAGTTGTTTTTTCTGCTGTTCGAGCATTTGCTGTTCATTTCCGATTTCGCTGATGATTTTTGAACTATCGCCTTCGCCGGCTTCGGCCTTCACATTCTTATCGCTAAACACGGTCAAGTAACCGACGGCGGCTGCGGCAATCAGTGCCGGAATGATCAGGTATAAAATAAACAGAACGTTTTTCTTTTTCTGTTTTTTCGGAGCAGACTTCTTGGCGATTGCCGAATTCGAATTTTCAAACCATTCAATTGACTCTTTGTTTCTCATTGGCGTTCCCTTGTTTCCCTTATGGTTTTGGCAATAAATATTTCGTCCTGGAATTTTTGATCTTCTTTGTCCATTTCACTCAGGTATTCGTGCCATTTTTTTTCTTTGAGGCGTTCGATAACCTTCACATCCATGCGTTTCCGGTTCCATTCCTGGAATTTTTCTGTCGCGATGGCTTGTTTGTCGGCTACCACCTGGGTTTGTTTTTCAATTAAATGCGAGAGTTGAACGGCATACCGGGAGAGCAGGGTCAGCGTTTCAGGGCTGACCACGGCACCGGCCTGAATGTTGTAGGATTGGGTCAATGCTTGTTTCACGGTTTGAAGTTTATGCAGGGCTTCCTTTTCGATATTGAGCACCCGTAATGCCTCCTGGTAGGCATTTTTAGCCAATCCTTCGAGAGTGACCCTGTAATTTAAGACATTCTCCAATTTAAACTTAAACCGTTTCATGGTCGTTTATCTAAAAATCGAGGACAAATGATCCGCTGTTTCGTTGAAGATAAATTTTTCTTCAACCGATTGCTTGAGGAATTTATTGATATTTTCGATCCGCATCAGGGCTTCGTCGATTTTGGCGTTGGATCCCTTGGCGTATGCGCCGATATTGATCAGGTCTTCCGCGTCCTGATAAACAGCCAGCAGTTCGCGCAGACGCCCGGCAAATTGCTTGTGATCTTTGGGAACGATTTCGTTCATTAACCGGGAAATGCTTCCCAACACATCGATGGCCGGGAAATGGTTGCGATGCGCGATATGCCGGGACAGAACAATGTGACCATCGAGGATGGAGCGCGCATGGTCCGAAATCGGTTCGGTCACGTCGTCGCCTTCGACCAGAACCGTGTAAATTCCCGTAATACTTCCTTCATTGGAAAAGTTTCCGGCCCGTTCCAGGAGTTTCGGCATCATGGTGAACACCGAAGGCGTATACCCTTTGGTGGACGGGGGTTCTCCGGCCGATAAGCCGACTTCGCGCTGAGCCATGGACAACCGGGTGATGGAGTCCATCATCAGCATCACATTCATTCCTTTTTTGGAGAAATACTCGGCAATCGCTGTGGCGGCAAACGCCGAAATGATTTTGAGAAGCGGCGGTTCATCCGAGGTCGCTGCCACGACCACCGAGCGTTTCAACCCCTGGTCTCCCAGACTGTTGTAGATGAAATCCTTCAACTCGCGTCCGCGTTCCCCGATCAGGGCGATCACGTTCATATCCGCATTGGTATTACGGGCAATCATTCCCATCAACGTGCTCTTTCCCACGCCGCTTCCGGCAAAAATACCGATTCGCTGACCGGTGCCAATGGTGAGGAGACCGTCGATGGCTTTGACGCCGGTCGAAAGAATTTCGGTAATGGGTTCGCGCTCCATGGCATTGACCGGATTCCGGTAAATATTCACATAATCCTTCCCCTGCAGGGGACCGAGGCTGTCGAGCGGTTCGCCCAATCCGTTAATCACGCGGCCCAGGTACCGGTCGTCAATAGTTAATCCCGGATATTCACCGGTCGAATAAATCAAATGCCCGTTGCTCATCCCTTGAATATCCCCAAACGGCATGGAAATCACTTTGTTACCGTTAAAACCGATCACTTGAAGGGGGATCTTGATCCGGGAATCTTCCAGTCTCAGGATTTCGCCCACCGAGCACGGAGGGCCTTCGGATTCAACTGTTAAACCAACAATTTTATTGATGCGGCCATATACCCGAATGGGTTCCACGCGCTCCAGACGGCTGAATATATTGGCAAAATTAATCTCCATTGGACAGCTCTCTCATGATAATGTCCATTTGTTTGCCGGGCTCCAATGAAATTTCTCCCAGGTCGGTGGTGATCCGACACCCGCCGCATTCGATGTGTTCGTCTTTTATAAATTTAATCCCGTTCGAATTCTTGATGATTTCGCTCAATTGGTCTTTGTTTTGGGCCAGGCGATCGTAATCGAAGGGGTGAAGTTTGATTTCGTACTCTTTCGCGTCTTTGATTTTTTCAAAACCCTTGCGGAGCATGTTGATGACGATGTCCGGCGAGGTTTGGATTTCGCTGTGAATGACTTTTTTGGCGATGGTAAATACCAGGGCAATCATTTGTTTTTCTGCGCGTTTGTAAAGATTTTCTTTGAGTTGAGCCAGTTCTTCGATCGATTTGAGATAATTTTTCTGAATTTCCGCAACCTTTTGGTCGAATTTAACCTGATACTCTTTCTCCAGTTGCGCGCGCAGTTCTTTCTCTTTTCGGGTTTTGATGAGCTCGCCTTCGGTTTCGGCCTCTTTTAACTTCTTCTGGGCTTCGATCAGGATATGGTTGGCTTCCTGCCGGGCGGCTTTCACCGGATCGTCCTTGTGTTCATCGAGGATCCGCATGCGTTGGTCTTCCCGTTTCTTCTCGGCGATAAGGGAATCCAGTTCGCTGAAGGAAGGGGAGGTATAGCTTTTCAGTTCGAGTTTTCCAACGCTTTTACCATCGATAATTTTAGACAACATACTCGTCGCCTCCGGCTCCGCCGATGACAATGACGCCTTCTTCTTCCAGGTTTCGGACGATCTCGACGATTTCGTGCTGGGCTTTTTCGACTTCTTTGACACGGATCGGGCCCAGGTATTCCATTTCTTCCTTGAGCATTTCCACGGCACGCTGGGACATGTTTCGGAAGAATTTGGTTTTCAATTCATCGTTGCTGCCCTTGAGTGCCAGGGCGAGCGATTTTTTATCCACCCGTTTGAGGATTTCCATGACGCCCTGATCGTCGATGAGGAGGATATCTTCAAAGACAAACATTAAGTCGCGAATCGAGGCCGCCAATTCCGGATCCCGGGACTCGATCTGTTCCAGGACGTTTCGAGACGCGCGGCGATCCATTCGGTTAAAGAGTTCGGACACGGCTTTGACTCCGCCGTACTCTTCGAGGCTGTAGGAACCCAGGGTTTCCAGTTTCGAATCGAGCACGCCCGCGATCTTTTTGACGATTTCCGGTGAGATTTCCTCCAGGTTGGCCATGCGGATCACGATTTCCGTTCTCATGTCTTCGGGCAGTGCCGAGATCAGTTCGGCGGCTTGAGACGCGCTCAGGTGGGCCAGAATGAGGGCAATGGTTTGGGGGTGTTCGTTTTGAATGAATTTGGATAATTGTTGGGGGTTAATCTTTTCCAATGATGAAAAACCCGTGGATTTTTCCAGTAACTTAATCAAGCGGTCAATGATGCGTCGGGCTTCTTCCGGTCCCAGGGATTTGACCAGGACCTTTTTGGCATACTCGATACCGCCGATGGTCATGTATTCTTTGGCCAGTGTCAGGTTGTAAAATTCTTCGACGACCCGGTCGGTGATATCTGCGGGAACCGCGCCGATCAGGGAGATTTCACGAGAGATTTCCTGAACTTCGTCGTCGTCCAGGCGTTTGAAAATTTCGGCGGTCACGTCTTCGCCGAGGATGAGAAACAGGACCGCTGCTTTTTGTCTACCGGTTAGGTGATCTTTATCGAGTGTAAGCGCCATCGATTATTCCTCTACCAGGAAGCTTTTAACCAGAGACGCTGTTTCATCGAGGTTTTCTTGAGCGAATTTTTTAACCTTTTCGCGAATGAATCCCATCTTTCGTGTGGACTTGGGAACCTTATATTTTTCCATGAGTTCTTTTTCGATTTCGGCTTCATCTTTTGCTTCTTGCAGGGCGGCCAATTTTTCACTGTCTACCCGTGGGATTTCAATTTCTTCGGTTTTGGGGGCGCGGGCTTGTTTCAGGATCTCAAGTACTCGGCGCGTCACGGGTCGGATGACCGCAAAGATCAACAACAGGACGCCAATCACAATGGCCGCGTATGTCCCCAGTTGGGTCAATAATTCTTTGTTTCGTTCTTTTTTGATATTGACTTCATCGACCTTCATGGCTGTGTTGTCAAAGGGGAGATTGGCGACTTCGATGACATCGCCTCGTTCTTGATTAAACCCCACCGCAGCCTGGACGATTTTCTTTATGGTTTCAATTTCATCGGGAGTGCGTTTCCGGGTTTCGGGGGTTAACTCGCCATCGCGCGTTTGGAGGGTGGTGGCATCATCCACGACAACGGCAACCGAAAGCCGTTCGATTTCTCCGACGGGTTTGGTTAAATGCGTCACTTTTTTAGAGACTTCGTAATTGATCAGCGATTTTTCCGATTTGGATTTTCCACCCGAAAGGGATGGATCCGGAGTGGTGGTGGTGGTCGTGCCGGCCTGGCCCACGTTGGAACTCACGCCCGGAACACCGCCCGAGCGGGACGCGCCCGTGGAGGAAGACGTCTCGGAGCTTTCGGAGACTTTGGCCGTGGCGTTAGGATCGTACGTTTCTTCCGTACTTTCCACTTTATCGAAATTGAGTTTCAATTTGACATTGGCTCGGACTTTACCGCTTCCAATCGTCGGTTCCAGGACGGAAACGATGTCTCGGGTCATGTTGTCTTCCATCTTCTTTTGGTAAGACAATTGGGTGGACGACATTTCCGCGAAGATATCGTCACCGGATCCTTTGGGTTTTGAAAGCAGTTTACCCTGGACATCAATAATCGCGATGTTTTCGGGTTTGAGGCCTTCGACGGCCTGGGCCGTGAGGTGAAGAATGGCTGGAACGAGGCTTTCGGATAGGGCCGCGCCCGGTCTGAGGTTTAACACGATCGAGGCTTTGGCTTCTTCCTGTTCGTCGATGAACACGGAGCGTTTCGGCATGGTGATGTGCACCTTGGCCGATCGTACCTCTTTGATTTCGCTGAGGGTTCGGGTGAGTTCGCCTTCAATGGCACGGAGGTAGTTGATATTTTGGACAAAATCCGTTGCCGATAAGGAATTTTTATCGAATATTTCAAAGCCCACGCCGCCACCTTCGGGCAGGCCGTTGGATGCCATCTCGATCCGTAATTCCGAGACCATCTCTTCGGGAACCTTGATCACGGTTCCGCCGCCTTCGATTTTATAGGGAACTTTTTTGGCTTTTAATTGTTCCAGGATTTGCCCGGAATCTTTTGCCGACAGATTGGAAAAAAGGACCCCGTAGGTAAGGGCGCTGGATAGGTTGACAATGAAAACAATGGCGACAACGGTCAGGACGATCACTGCCCCCATAAATATTTTTTGAGATAAGGTAAAACGGTTTAAAAAGTTTCTTGCCAGTTCAAGTGGACTTGGTTTTTCTTCAGCCATTGTCACTCAATCTCATTAGACGCTGGTGCGCATGATCTGTTGGTAAGCATCCAGGAGTTTTCCTCTTACCTGCATCATCAGTTTGAATGAGATATCTGCTTTTTCTAAAGAAATCAGTGTCGTATGAAGGTTGGTTTCTTTTCCTGACACATAGTCCTGGATTGCTTGATCCGATTGGACCTGTTCCTGGTTGACCTGGCTGATGGCGTTATTCAACATCGAGGAAAAGCTTTGTCCGGGTTTTTCGGTTTTGGCGGTTAACGGGGATTTGACGGAAATGTCTTCGAGTTGACGTCTGATATCATCGATTTTTATGCTGGACATTTTTACCTCCTCCCGATTTCAAATGTTCTTGAAATCATGCTTTTAAGGGATAAAATAGCGGAAATATTTGCTTCATAAGAGCGGGATGCTTCCTGCATATCGATCATTTCGGATACCACATCCACGTTAGGGAAGAGCACGTATCCGTCCGGGCCGGCGTCCGGGTGATTGGGGTCAAATTTTTTCCGGAAAGGGGATTGGTCTTCCACGACTTTGGTGACTTCGACGCCCAGGGACGCGTCCTTGAGGACTTCGCCGAAGTTTTGATTCACGGGTGTGGTTTCAAACACCACTTCTTTGCGTCGGTAAGGGCCGCCTTCCGGTGTTCGGGTGGAATTGATATTGGCAATATTGGCGCTGTGCACTTCCATTCGCATCATTTGGGCTTTCATTCCCGACGCGCTTATTTTTAAAACGGATTCGATACCCATGATTTACTCCTTTATCTTGCCTGTTGAATCGTATCGCTGATTTGCCGGAGCTTTTTCGATACCAACTGAACGGTTGCATTGTATTGGATACCGATTTCGGTTAATTTCATCATTTCATCATCGATATCCACGTTATTTCCGTCGGGTCTTCCGGGGGTGGAGTCTTCAACGATCGGATCGGTCAGCGTGCTGATCCCTTGCATTTCGCCCATGTGTTTGGAGTGGGTTTGTTTGAGTCTCATATTCATGGAGTCGGAGAGGACTTTCTCGAAATTCATGTCTTTGGATTTGTACCCCGGGGTATCCACATTGGCGATATTGGATGCGACGAGTTTATTTCTCATCATCATCCGGTCGAGATGGCCGGCCATGTTGTTTACAATGCGTTCGTAATCGTTGAGCATGTATACCTCCGGTTCATCAATGCAAGTTTAATGCCAGAATGGATATCGATGGGAAATGGAACGCAATTGAAACAGTTGAAAATGATATTAGTTATCATGGCTTTATTTTACCAAGTTTGAAACAATTTTGGAACAGGGAAAATATTTCCGCATGATGAGAAAAAAATGTCATTTTTTTGACCGTGGTTGTTGGATGCTTGACAATTGTTTGAAGCGCCGTCTATGAAATTAGCTTTCCCGTTCTTGAAACTCGGTGCTGGCTGCCACGTTAAGCTCTCTTTCCACGAGTTTAGCAATTCACCGACATGGGTTGCGCGTGCTCTCCCGGAGATTGGTATTTTCGTGTGATAGAATTGTGTTTCGTTGAGACCGTTGATGCTTTCATGGGACACGGTTGCACTTTCCTTCGCGTAAGTTGGTCTCTTTCTGCCAGATAATTGTTGTACGCGGGAAAAGTTTACTGGTACGCGGTCGGCGATTGGTTGTACGCGCTAAAAGTTTGCTTGTACGCGATCGGCGATTGGTTGTACGCGCTAAAAGTTTGCTTGTACGCGATCGACGATTGGTTGTACGCGCTAAAAGTTTGCTTGTACGCGATCGACGATTAGTTGTACGCGACAAAAGTTTACTTGTACGCGATCGAGGATTGGTTGTACGCGTTAAAAGTTTGCTTGTACGCGATCGACGATTAGTTGTACGCGACAAAAGTTTGCTTGTACGCGATCGAGGATTGCATGGCAATTCGCCGTTTATTCCTATTCAAAGTCCTTTACAAATACCTTTTTACCGGGAGTGCATTCCCTGTGACCATAAAGGGTTTTGGCAAATTCTTTAAAAGAATGCTGATTATAATAAAGTTTTGATCAAACTTTTTCAAAAGTTTGGCCCCCGGCAGGGGACGCTTCCCCATGATATACCAGGCGATGCCCGCAAAAAATGAGGATGATTTTTTTTAACGCCGTTTTGCCGATAACCTTTAAAAACCGCTCATCGCTCCCGTATTGATCGAGTTGGGCTCTGGCATCCTCTTTAAGTTTATCGAGTTTCTCTTTCGGTATCTCTTTCTTTTTGGCCAATGGTTTAATGTATTTGATTTCGAAAAGATACGCATACTTTAATCCCGGATATTGTGCCAGGAAAGGTTCCAGCACCAGATCGGCATATCCTTTTTTCAATTCCATTTCCGAAGATACCAGATAAAGACCCGATAAACCCAGGTAAACATTCAAAAAAGCCTGGATGGATTTTTCACCTTTCATTAAATCCCGGACTCCCATGGAGGTCCCCATTTGTTCCGCCAGATACTCGAGTAATGGTTTCCATCTCCCATTAAACGCCATCTCTTTCATGAGCGCTTCATATTTATTAAGATTTAACGTAATTAACCCCGTTTCACCAAAGGTTTTAGTAATGTAGTCGTAGTATAAATGTTTGATGGATTCATTGGGAATTTTAAGAATTGCTTTATTTTCTTCATCGATCCCATCGATGGTTAAAAGACCGAAGTAATACAAGAGAGACGTAAAATTCTCGGTATCGGTCAGCTCCTGAATAGGAAAGCTGCGGCCAATTCTCGAATGAACCGAACCGTTTTCAATAATTTCACGCAATCGAGAAAAATTCCCGTTGGTGGTGAATGTTCCTTTCCGATCGATAATAATCAAATGACGCAATTTCTGATAATCGATGCGGATATTCTCATCGATGAGAATGGATGGAATTTGGGAGTCTTTCATATACTCTCTGAGGAAATACAGCACATGAACCGTATTAAATACTTCCCGGTTGGAACGGAGAGAAAACCGGTAATGGTTATACCATTTCCCCATGATTTCCAATAATTCCGGTGTCGAATGATGAATTTTACCGGTTTGCCGGTAGTAGTCGATCATGGTTTCGACATCGGATTTCGTAAAACCCAGAATTTCGTTAACATCCGAATCCAGAGAAATATTCGTGGCAATATTAAAACCGGACGTCACATCACTCAGGGTAATGGGAGAAACGCCGGTCATAAATAAACGGGAAATCGGGGCACTGCCTTCGGTGGTTCCCCCTTTGAGCACATTAAAGAATGCCCGTAAAAAACCGCCGCCATGGGTGATGCGTTGAAACTCCGCTTCCCCTTCAGTGGATAAGATGGTATTGGCAAAGTTGTCATATTCATCGATGATGACATAAATTTTTTGTTTGGTTCTCTCACAAAAACTTAAAAATTTCACCATCACTTCGGAGGCGCTCTTTTTAGAGTTAATCTCGGATTTTGCTTCGTTAACGTCGATATCCAAGAATTTTTGATATTTCACGATAAAGTCGAAAACGGAACCCTTGATATAATCAAGAAACGATCCCTGGACCGTTGAAAGTTCGGGTTCGATCAACGAAAAATTCAATTTGAAAACCAGGTATTTGTTCTTTTCTGTTGTGGGATTTTTGTGAATATCGGTTCCTTCGAATAAGGCATCGAATTGATCTTTCTGGACGATATCATAATAGTCTCCCAGAACCGAAAGGAATAAGGTTTTGCCAAACCGTCTCGGACGGATGAAAAATAAATAACGCCCCTTACTTTCGATATTACGAATATAAGATGTTTTGTCCACAAAATAATAATGCTCTTCTCCGAACAGATTATAATGGGCAATTCCATACGGGATTTGTTTTATTCCTTTTTCATCAAGCATGAATGTATGGTAAATCAAAAATCTCGCACTGTCAACCTACTTTCTTCTTCAATTTTCGCCTCACATGAAAAAGGGGGCGATTCGCGAATCGCCCCTACGAATGATGTATCGAAGATCCTTATTAGGATAAATCATTATTGCCAATATTGGGGACCGGTGATCAAATAAGGCAATTTTGT
>JBLMYT010000125.1:0-62841 GCA_050258455.1 Candidatus Omnitrophota bacterium
GGACCAAAAATTGGAGGGTATCGATCAAAAATCGGAGGGGATCACCCAAAGAAACCGGAAAGAGATATCGAAATGACAGATCCGGCGAGTAATCCTTTTAAAAAGAAAAAGGCTTCCCCCGTCTTAATTTTCCGGCTTGATATGTCAGAATTGTTGGTACGAGCGATACGTATCCCTGTACGAGGAAAAAAATTACATGTACGAGACAAAAATTTGCTTGTACGCGAGAGACGATTGCTTGTACGCGATCGCGGTTTGCTTGTACGCGCAGGACGATTGCTTGTACAAGGGGCAATATACAATTATTTATTTGAATAATCAGGCCTTATATGAATAAAAAAGCTCTTTTTCAAACATTCTCCTTTGTCTCTTTTTCCAATAAACACAAAGCGATATTCACCCACAAATCCCGGACCCGGTTGCCAATAGAAGATCCCCTTTTCGCGATCCAGGGTCGAACCGACCGGGAGTGCTCGGAACTGATCGCCAACCATCATATATCCCTGGAAATGGGTCATACTCGACGTTCCTTCATCCGAAAGACGAATCTCCACACGGCCGAGTTCGTTCATTTCAATGGACTCCACATCACCATCACCAACGGAAAGAGCTTCCAAAGGTTCGCTATTCATCGGACTTGCTTTCAAGGATTCCATACTTGCTTCGACATTCATTACCGAAAAATACCGGCTTCCGATTCCATCACTGTTTCCGGCACTATCCGTCACATTCCATGAAATGGTATGATACCCGTTTGTCAGTGGCGTCGTATCGAAATAGAAATAACCGCCCGCGCCATTGGTATTGGCGAACCCTGAAAATAAATCGACAATATCGGAACGGAAATTGCCATACTCGGGATGGCCTTTGACCACGCCATCGATGACAACATCGATCGTGGATCCATCCGGGGGAATGACGTTGGGCTGAGGCGTCAGCACCCAACCAAAGTTGACAAATTCCTTGCCCGAAGCGGTCCCACCCTGAATCGGGGTATCGATGGCACCAAAGGGTTTGGTGGTATGAGCATTATCGATGGTAATGGTCTTTGAACCCACGATCACTTCATTCCCTTCCATATCCGTGGCTTTGGCGGTGAGGGTGTAAGTCCCGTTTCCTCCATTGGGTAGAAAAAAAGTAAGAAGCATATATCCCCATCCGGCTTTGTAATTATTGGGGTAGGTCGGAAATGCCGTCTCAACATCCGGACGGGCACCTTCCATGAATACGGCGTCGCCAATATAGGTGTCGCCATTATATATTTTGACGTTTGAAACGCCGATATCATCCAGAACCCATCCGGTCACCGGAATACTATTCGATAGGGTCGAGCCGTTCAATGGGGTTGACAATTCACCGAAAGGCCCGGAAGTTTTTCCCTGCTCATACAGGTGAAGCGACACGGTGATGATCTGTGGCGAATTGGTGGCATTGGAATCGATAATAAGTATGGCGCCGGAATAATTGCCCGCCGATAATCCGGTCGTATTGACTGATATCGAAATTGCCGAGTTCCCGGTTCCTGAAGCGGGCGTCACGCAGAGAAATGACGCCGTCGATGACGCTGTCCAGTTCAATGCTCCGCTACCGGTATTACTAATCAGGATGCTTTGCGCATCGGGAATACTCCCGGAAACAACGGCTCCGAAGTTCAATTGGGAGCGGTTTAAACCGATTGTCGGCTTTTCTCCCGCGCATTGATTCTGGTTGGCTTCCCAATCCGATTCAAGGCTGCTGAGCCAGGCCCGGAGTTGGGAATCGGTTGTCGACAGACAATTATACCCGATATCCAGATTGGTCACTTTTTTCAAATTTAAAAGACTTGAAGGAATCACGCCGCTCAGTCGGTTATTGCTCAATCTCAGATAGGTTAAATTGACAAGATTTCCCAATTCGGTGGGAATCGAACCGCTCAGTTGGTTATTCCGCACCGCAAAATAATCCAAATGGATGAGGTTTCCCAATTGAGACGGAATGCTGCCGGTGAGCTGGTTATCACGCAATGACAGGTGATTCAAACTGCTGAGGTTTCCCAATTGAGACGGGATGGTGCCGCTGAGTTGGTTATCGTGCAGGGAAAGGTAGAGCAATTTGCTGAGGTTTCCCAGTTGATACGGGATACTGCCACTCAGTTGGTTATCGCTCAAATAAAGGTAAAGCAAATCACTGAGGTTTCCCAGTTGCGACGGAATGCTGCCGCTCAGTTGGTTTTTATTCAGGTAAAGGTCATTCAGTTTATTGAGATTTCCCAATTGATACGGGATACTTCCGCTCAATTGATTGTCGCTCAGAAAAAGGGTTTCCAATTGACTGAGATTTCCCAATTGAGATGGGATGCTGCCACTCAGTTGGTTGACATGCAGTTCGAGGATCTGCAAGTTATAAAGGTTACCCAATTGGGTCGGGATGGTACCGCTTAGCCGGTTATTGTGGAGTTTCAAAGATCTCAAATACGTCAGGTTTCCCAATTGAGATGGGATCGCGCCGGTCAATTGGTTATTATTCAGATACAGGTAATACATCTCATCGAAATTTCCAAATTGGGAGGGAATGGTGCCGGTTAGCTGGTTGTTGCTCAGGTCCAATTGCCTCAAAAACGTGAGGTTTCCCAATTGGGACGGAATGGCGCCGCTGAGCTGGTTATCGCTGATCTCAATGTATTGCAGGTAACGGGGAGTTCCTAATTCCGGGGGAATGGCGCCGCTCAGGTGATTGCCGCTCAGGTGAAGATTTTCCAAACGGGTGAGGTTTCCCAATTGAGACGGAATATTTCCGCACAATTGGTTTCTGTTCGTCTGATTCCCGGAATCGTTACCCAGTAAAAGTGCATCCAAATTGCTTAAATTTCCGATTTCAGTAGGGATGATTCCGGTCAATCGGTTTTGTCTCAGATCCAGTGCGATCACGTGATCTCCCGAAACACTGACGCCTTTCCAGTTCCCTTCCGTACCGGGCATCGCAAACCCATCGGTATCCAATGGGGACGTTTTCCAACCGGTTTTATCGGCCCAGTTATTTCCGTTCGTGTTATTATATAATGCGATTAATGCCGCGCGTTCTTCGGCAGGGATCGCGCCAAAAGCAGCAGTTGAAAATTCTAGGAGTAAAATAACTCCGATTAAAAAGTATAAAAATAAAATAGGCTTCTTCATGAAGTGGCCTCCTTTTTAAAAATGATTCCTATTTTACCATGTTTTATTCGTGCTGATAAGCCGGTTGAATATGAATAATGATATTTTTTGTTATAGTTTGATCCCGGTCGTCTTTTCCAATAAACACAAAGCGATATTCACCCACAAATCCCGGACCCGGTTGCCAATAGAAGATCCCCTTCTCCTGATCCAGCGTCGAACCGATGGGTAATTTTCGTAATTGATGACCAACCAACAAATATCCCTGAATATGGGTGTCACTCAAACCCATTTCTTTCGAAAGGTCAATTTCCACCCGTTCGAGTTCCTTGATTTCAATCCATTTACCATCACCATCAGCGGAGATGAGTCCTTCAAACGGTTCCTCGTGCGTCTCAGTTAACGACCATGAAATTGTATTCACTCCGGTATTCAGAACTGAAAAATACCGGCTGCCGATTCCATCCGTGTTTCCTTCGTTATCCGTCACATTCCAGGAAAGGGTATGAAGTCCGTTTTTCAGGGTTGCAGTATCGATATAAAAATAACCGCCTGCACCATTGGAATTGTTGTAACCGGGAAATAAGTCGGCAATGTCTGAACGAAAGGTATTGTACACCGGGTGTCCCTTGATAACCCCATCGATCACCACATCGATGGTGGAACCATCGCTGGGAATCGTATGGGGCTGAGGTGTTAACGCCCAGCCAAAGTTGACAAACTCTTTTCCCGAAGCGGTTCCTCCTTGAGTCGGGGTATCGATAGCCCCAAAGGGTTTGACGGCATGTGCATTATCGATGGTAATGGTTTTGGAACCCAATGTGACTTCATTGTTTTCGATATCCATTGCTTTGGCAATCAAGGTGTACGTTCCATTTCCGCCATTGGGTAAGAGGTTGGTTAAAAGTAGGTATCCCCATCCGGCTTTGTCATTATTGGGATAAGTCGGATACAGCGACTCGATATCCGGCCGGGCGCCTTCTACAAATTCCGCATCACCGATATACGTATTTCCATTGTATATTTTGACGATGAGGAACCCAGTATCATCCAGCGCCCATCCGGTAACCGGAATGCTGTTGGAAACCGAAGATCCCTCAATTGGGGTTGAAAATTCGCCGAAAGGTGCTGAGGTTTCTCCCGGTCTATAAACGTGAAGCGAAACATGGATGGTCTGTGGGGAATTGGTGGCATAGGGATCGGTGATGGTTATGGTTCCTGAACTTTCTCCTTCGGGGGCAAACCGAATGGATACAGAGAGGAGCGAGCTGCCTGTTCCTGAAGAGGGGGAAACCGTAAGCCAGGGGGCATCGCTGGAAGCGCTCCAACTTAGTGTCCCCACGCCTGCATTGGAGATTAATACGGTTTGAGAATTGGGAAGAAGTCCTGATAAACTAGCAAAATTTAATCGAGAATGATTTAAATGAATGATGGGAGTTCCTCCTCCGCAATGATTTTGAGTCGCCTTCCAATCCGGGTCAAAAGTATCGAGGAATTTTTTGAGTGCCGGATCCGTTGTGAAAAGGCAATTATCACTGATATCAAAATCGTAAAAATGTAATTTCATGAGGCTAGCGGGAATCTCGCCACTCAGCCAATTGGAATTTAATAAAAGTACTCTTAATTTGGGAATCGTCCCCAATTCCCAGGGGATGTGGCCGCTGAACTGGTTCAAATCCAGCCTGAGCTCCAACAATTGGTTCAGCGATCCTATTTCATCCGGGATATGTCCACTTAATTGATTCGAATGCAGATAAAGATACCTCATGGTCGATAGATTCCTAAAATTAGACGGAATACCACCGCTCAATTGATTATGGCTTAAATTAAGATAAGTTAACGTATTTAAATATCCCAGTGCATCCGGGATATGACCGTTGATTTGATTATAACTCAGATCCAACATTTGCAATACATATATATTGCCTAGTTCGGGCGGGATACCTGTCAGCTTGTTGTCACTCAGTTCCAATTGTAACAAGTTGGTCAGCTTTCCTAATTCAGGAGGAATGCCGCCGGCCAGTTGGTTGTGGTCCATACTAAGAAACATGAGTTGTCTGAGTTTTCCCATTTCGGGTGGAATACTGCCTGTCAATTGGTTCTGGCTCAATGAAATTCGTTTCAAATGGCGGAGATCTCCCAGAGAAGAAGGGATACTGCCGCTCAATTGATTGGCCCCCACAAAGAAACGTTCCAAATTATCAAGGTTTCCTAAAGTTGAAGGGATACTGCCGCTTAATTGGTTTCTACTAAGATCAATATCAATCAAATTGCTTAAATTTCCAAATGTTGACGGGATATTACCGTTCAGTTGATTCCCACTCAGATTCAGATGTTTCAAGTTTAGAATGTTTCCCAGTCTCGGAGGGATAATTCCTTTTATCCCGCACTCCTCCAAAAATAAATATTCCAAATTGGTAAGGTTCCCCAATGTGGAAGGAATACGGCTCAGATGATTGTGTCCAAGGGAAAGAATCGTCAGATTCGTCAGATTCCCCAGCTCAGGAGGCAGAATACCGATGAGTTTGTTGAATGACATAGAAATTTGTGTCACATGGTCCCCTGATACCGTGATTCCAAACCAATTTTCTTCGGTTCCTGGCATGGCAAATCCATCGGAATCGAGTGGGGGAGTTTTCCATCCGCTATTTGAATTCCAATCATCACCATGGGTGCCTAAATATAATTTAACCAATGCCTCCCGTTCTTCGGCGGGAATTGCCCCGAAAACAACGTTTGATAATGAAAATAAAATGATGGCTAAAATAAAGAAAATCCCCTTTCTCATGCTGACCTCCTCAATCAATAACCCCTGCTATTTTATTATAATTTTATCTTAAATGTCAAGGCAAAAAAAATTTCTATATTTCTATATTCACTAATTTTTTTTGAATCCTTACCTAATATTTATATTGAGGTATTTCCTTACGGATTTAATTTTATCGCTTCCAATAAACACGAAGCGATATTCACCCACAAATCCCGGACCCGGTTGCCAATAGAAGATTCCCTTTTCCTGATCCAGCGTCGAACCGATGGGTAATTGTCTTAATTGATTTCCAACCCGCAAATATCCCTGAAAATGGGTGTCACTCAAACCCATCTCTTTCGAAAGGTCAATTTCCACTCGTTCGAGTTCCCTGATTTCAATCCATTTACCATCACCATCAGCGGAGATGAGTGCCTCAAACGGTTTCTCTTGCGTCTCAGTTAACGACCATGAATTGGCATTGACTCCGGTATTCAGAACTGAAAAATACCGGCTGCCGATTCCATCCGTGTTTCCGGCGTTATCCGTCACATTCCAGGATAGGGTATGAAGTCCGTTGGCAAGCGTTGTGGTATCGATCGAAAAATAGCCGCTTGCGCCATTGGCGTTCTCGTAATCGGGAAATAACTGGGCAATGTCGGAACGGAAATTGTTGTATCCGGGATGTCCTTTGATCACCCCATCGATCACCACATCGATCGTGGAACCATTGGTTGGAATAAAATTGGGTTGAGGCGTTAATGCCCAACCGAAACTTTCAAATCCCTTTCCCGAAATCGTTCCGCCCTGGGTCGGGGTATCGATGGCGCCAAAGGGTTTGGTCGCATGGGCGTTGTCGATCGTAATGGTTTTGGAACCCAATGTGATTTCGTTTCCTTCCATATCAATGGCTTTGGCAATCAACGTATACGTTCCGTTTCCGCCATCGGGTAACATATTGGTTAAGAGCATGTAGCCCCATCCGGCTTTATTGGCATTGGGATAATGAGGATACAACGTTTCGATATCCGGCCGCGCGCCTTCCACAAACACTGCGTCGCCGACATACGTATTCCCATTATAGATCCTGACATTGGCAACGCCAATATCGTCCAGCACCCATCCGGTCACCGCGATACTGCTGGAAACCGAAGCACCATTGACAGGGGTTGAAAAGTCACCGAACGGCGGTAGCGATTCGCCCGGGTCATAAACCGTCAGGGACACATTGATGGGTTGAGGGGAATTCAACGCATTGGGGTCAGTAATCAACACAACCCCGGTATAAGTGCCCTTTGCTAAACCATCAGGGTTCACAGCCACGGAAAGAATCGAATTACCCGTTCCCGAAGCGGGCGTAACCGAGAGCCATGACGCGCTGCAAGACGAACTCCAGTTTAACGACCCGCTGCCGTTATTGCTGATCGATACCGTTTGCGGATAGGGCGAACTTCCTGCTGTGATATTCCCAAACGTCAATTCGGAAACGCTTAAATGAATGACGGTTGTTTTTCCCTGGCATTGATTTTGGTGACTTTCCCAATCCGGTTGATGAGTGCTCAGCCATGATCGGAGTGTGGTATCCGAAGCGGAAAGACAGTTGTACCCGACATCCAGATCATCGATTTTAGTTAAATTGGTCAATGTTGATGGAATGGTACCGCTCAGATAGTTATGATCGATAAAAAGGGTATAAAGATCCTGGAGATTGCCAAACACCGTGGGGATATCTCCGCTCAACAGGTTATTGTTGAGGTACAGTCCCCTCAGGGCCTGAAGGTCACCGAACTGTAAAGGGATCGTCCCACTCAATTGGTTATGATGCAAATACATATATTTTAAATTCGTGAGATTACCCAATCCTGAAGGAATTTTTCCGATTAACTGATTATTTCTCAAGTCCAGTGTTTGTAACATGGGGATGTTTCCCAATTGAGACGGTATCATGCCCGTTAATTGATTATTTGCCAGAACAAGATAACTCAGATGGCTAAGATTTCCCAATATCGAGGGGATGCTCCCGTTCAGTTGATTATAACCGAGATAAAGAAAGTTTAAATTCTCAAGGTTTCCCAACTCAAGGGGGATCTCTCCATTCAACAGGTTATTGGTAAGGTTGAGTTCCTTTAGTTGGTTAAGGCTGCCCAATTCGGCCGTAATACTGCCGCTCAAGTGGTTATTACTTAACACGAGGTATTGTAGCGTATTCAAATTTCCCAATTCCGGAGGAATGGTGCCGCTCAGTTGGTTGGCATCCAGGTTTAGGGTCTCCAGATGACTGAGGTTTCCGAGTTCGGAAGGGATACTGCCGTTCAATTGATTCGCACCGAGGTACAGATTTTTAAGTTGATGAAGGTTGGATAATTGCGCAGGAATTTCGCCATTGAGTTCATTGCCGTATAAAAAAAGCCCTTCCAGTTGACTGAGATTTCCCAGGTTTGAAGGAATCGAGCCGCTGAGTTTATTTAGACTGAGTACCAGCATGGTTAAATGACTGAGATTTCCCAGTTGGGCGGGAATCTCGCCAGTCAATTTATTTCTGTCCAGGTACAATTGGGTTAATAGGCTGAGGTTTCCTAAATCCGAAGGAATCGAGCCGCTCAATTCATTACCCCATAACATGAGTTCTTCCAGATGGCTCAGCGTTCCCAATTGAGTCGGAATCGTACCGCTCATATGATTTCGTTCCATATTCAGTTTGGTGACATGATCTTCGGATATCACAACACCGAACCAATTGCCTTCGGTTCCCGGCATGGCAAAGCCATCGGTATGTAGAGGCGGAGTTTTCCAACCGCCATGATCATACCAATCATCGCCATTTGTACTGTTATACAAGGCGACTAATGCGGCGCGTTCGGTTTCGGGGATCGCGCCCGAAGCAATCGTGGTGAATTGAATGACGGCAACAATTAAAATCCAGAAGGTTTTTGTTTTCATGCTATGACCTCGTTTGGGGTTTTAAAAGAATTTATGTTACTATAGACTCGTTTTAAAAGTCAAGATAGAGGATTTCAATTCTCTGAAGATGATTGCTTTTTGAGGAAATTTACCGTAGGGGCGCACCCATGTGTGCGCCCTTTTTATTGAAATAATTCTGGAGCACATTCGGGCAGACACGCGGGGCTGCCCCTACATTTCTTAAATATACGAATTTGCTGGATTATTCGGTAATGATTATAGAAAAAGGTATCATTGTTTTCTCAGGGCCCTTTTTAATTCCTGAACAAAAAATTTAAAACTATCGTCACGCTGACAAAGCAATTCTAAATTTTCGATATTGGCCACAATTCGATCCGCATACTCCGTTCCACCCAGGAATGTATTCACATTTGCATCATGTAACGTTTGGTAAATTATTTTTTTATAATGATCACGTTGACATTTATAAGCAGGTAAATCGGGTGATTTATTGATTCCCACGCCCTTTCTGAATGCCTTTTGGTCCAACATATACCAGCGCTCGATATGGGGATCGGGAACAGCAAATACAAGCCTCTCTTCAATCCCGGAAACTTCTTTCATAATGCTTTGCAACTCTTTTTTGCGCTTTTGATACCCCTTGCAATTCCCATCGATAGCCACGATTATTATATTAAACCCCAATGGGTCATATTTCAAATAACCCTTAACGAATTTTTCTAATTCTTTGATGATAATCGAGCCGCCTCGGGCGGACCGAATATCGTGCTTCAAATATGGGTTGGTTATTCCAACATCGCCGGCAATTCGTTCCACTAAACTTTTTATAAAATTTTCCTGCGCCCTGTCCTCAAGGAAATATAATACTTGTATTTCATCCACCAAAATCACCCCTCAAAATTTTGTCTTCCAATTCTTCATCGATTATTTCCGGTTTAAATATTGATCCGGAATGGGGGAAAGGATATATAGACGTTTGGCCATCATCTCTTTGACAGATAAAGAGATCGGCGCTATCAAAACATTGCGCCAAAATCGGAGAATGGGTCGTAATAATAATCTGCTTCCCATAGTTTTGAGAGGCATTCTTAAGTAACTCGCTGATGGTTTTTATCCGAACCGGATGCACACCGTTTTCCGGTTCTTCAAACGCAATGGTTGTGGCCGGGTTTCTTGGATGAATTGAACATAATAATCCGATTATCCGCAATGTTCCTTCGGAAATTAAACGAGAGGAAAACCATCGATCATTTTCATAAAGACGAAGTCCGACCAAACCTTCTTTTGACTGATTAATTTCAATATTTGAGGCAGAGGGTAATATTGTTTTTAATGTCAGGTTTAGGTTCTCAAAATCCTTTTCATATTTATGTTTAAGGGTATTCAAAAAGGGTGCCAAATTTTCTCCCCGCGACCCTAAACTATCGATTTCAGCCACCGGCAACTCATCTCTCATTAATTCTCGCGGCTCCAGGTAATAGGTAAACCAGTTTTCCAATTCCATCCGGAATGCTGTTACATGTGGATAATGAGGTTCATATAAGGAAGTGGATACGATTGTGTGGTCCAATCCGATTTCATGGAAAGTCGAATGAGCCTGGCCTTCCATGCGGAGATGAAGCCGATCGCCTTTTTTTTCCAAAAAGGCATTTCGCTTTTTCTCTTCCCCATCATTCTTTATCGCACATAATCGTTCATCCATTACCCGCAAATGCCCGGTTGCCGGCAATATCTCAATGGATAGTTGATAGCGTAACATTTTTTCTGTAATAATTTGTTTATTCGAAGCGGTATCGATCCCCTTCCTCTTTTCCATGATAATCCGTTCTACTTTTCCGATGATGGCTTGAGAAACCTCCACGTCCACTTCAAATGAGAACCGAAGATTTGTCCTATTTGAAAGACTTTCATATCCGCCTTCTTCATCTGCATAATAAAAACTTTCCAGCGGCAGTCCCCGGTGATTTTTGAATGCCTCATTTAGGTTTTTGGCTGTCACCACACGGGAAAGCAGATGAATCGCATCGAGAAAGTTACTCTTGCCGGAAGCATTGGGGCCAAAAATAACAGTCAAGGGCCGTAACGTAAGGTCAAGACTGCGAAAGGATTTGTAATTGGTAATCTTAATCCGTTTTATCATGGAAATATTGTATCTGATTTAATACTTGACTTCAAGGGGCAAAGGCCAAAGAAAAGTGCCCTTTGCTATGATTTTTATATGAGTTGACTGCAATCGTTGTTACTATTGTGGTATAATACAATAAAAAAGGAAATATTTATTAAATGGAGTAACGTATGGCGGTTGCCAGCTTGGATAGAGTAACGATAAAAGGTTTCAAATCGATTCGCTCACTTGAAAACTTTGAATTAACCAATTTGAATGTCCTTATTGGCGCAAACGGGGCCGGAAAAAGCAATTTTATCGACTTTTTCCGATTGTTACGTGCCATGATGCAATTACCGCTTCCCAACCTTGAACGATCGGATTTGAAAACATTCATCCGAATTAATGGTGGAAGTGATGCTTTTCTTTTTAACGGATCGAAAGTAACAAATCAAATTGAAGCGGCTATGTTTTTCGGCGACAATGGTTACCGGTTCAAACTTGTTCCGACTACAGAAGAAATATTCTTGATTAATGATGAAGAAAGATACTATAAAAGTGATGAAAAATTTTATGAAGGACGCTCGAATAAATGGAAGAGAATAGGAAGTGGAAATCCAATTCCAGAATTACTCAGAGAAAAGGATCGGTATGAGGTTGAAGGCAAACGGAGTGTGGCTTGGCATATTTTGGAATCTATAGATTCTTGGAAAATTTACCATTTTCATGACACAAGTTTTTTTGCGTCGATGCGCCGTTCTGGACTACTATATGATCATTCATATCTTCGATTTGATGGTGCCAATATCGCGCCTTATCTCTGGTTTCTGCGGAATAGAGAAGAAAAAATCTATTGGCAAATTGTGAATACAATTCGTACTGTAGCGCCCTTTTTTGACGATTTTCTTTTCGAGACTGAAATGAATGGCAATGACAAGGTGATGCTTTTCTGGACGCAAAAAGGGTCCGATCATCCATTGAAAACCTATCATTTATCCGATGGTACACTTCGTTTTATATGCCTTGTAACTGCTTTGTTACAACCCAATCCGCCTTCTACTTTTATTATCGATGAACCGGAATTGGGCTTGCATCCTTATGCTATTGCAATCCTGGCTGAATTAATAGAAGCTGTATCCCAGGATACCCAACTCATTATCTGTACCCAGTCCCCTGCACTTGTGGATTATTTTAATCCCGAAGATATTGTGGTCGTGAATCGTGAAGCCGGGGCATCTACATTTCAGAGACTGAGCCAAGACGAGCTTTCCGTCTGGCTTGAAGAATATTCACTTGGGGATCTTTGGCAAAAAAATGTGATTGCCGCTGGGCCTACTAATGAATAATACAGCAATTCATGTTTATATCATTGTGGAAGGTCGAACTGAACAAGCGTTTATCCGAAAAGTTTTGGCTCCATATATGGGAGAAAAGGGAATATTCTTCTATCCGGAACTGATAGGAAATTCAGGACATAAAGGGGGAAATGTCCGCTTTGATAGGGCATTGAAAGACATTGGGGTATTTCTCAAGCAACGCAAAGATACTTTTGTATCAACAATGTTTGATTATTTCCAAATTGATAAGAACTGGCCGGGGCGAGGAAAAATTAAAGGCGGAATTTCTCTAATTGCAGGACAAAAAGCCGAATTTCTTGAAACTGCAATGGCGGAAAAAGTCATTGAGGAATTCCCCATTTATAACCCAAAAAATAGATTTATTCCATATATTCAGATGCATGAATTTGAAGCTTTGTTGTTCAGTAATGCAAGCGTATTGTCAGATGCAATTGATGTATCCCAAAAACAAATCGAAGAAATAATTAACAGATATAATGATCCTGAAGAAATAAATGATGGTCCGAAGACCGCCCCATCAAAACGCCTTAAGGCCTTAAATCGAAGATACATAAAAACTTCTTACGGAGAATTAATTTCATTCGCTATCGGTATTGATAATATCCGATCCAAATGCCCGCATTTCAATCACTGGCTGACAACCTTTGAAAAAATCATCCGCTAGAAAAGAAACCGGCGTAAACAACCCCACCATTATTTTTCCAAAAGCGTTTTCTTCCCATCATTTGTATTGAAAAAACTAGAATTAATTGTTATAATTTAAACTAAAACAAGAAGCATTGTGCAAAATTAATAAATTACGATGACTGACAAAAAAATCAAATCAAACGTTGTCTATATAAAAGAAGGAGAATCATAAATGGAAATTTTAAAAATTTCAAAAGATGATTTCAAATCGTTCATAGACCAGAAGATTAAAACGCATGAATCCCGAACTGTGGGCGTTGTTCAAAAAGGTTCTCACTATATCTTTACCGACTTAAACTCCGCCGATGAACTTGCACTGGATTACGATGTCACTATCCTTCCTCCCAAAAAGTACTTCCAACCTCCCAAAGAAGTCCTCCTAAAATTCGTACCCAAAAAAGCAGATTCTTACGTCGCAGTTAACGACGCCGAACCCCTCACCATCATTGGTATTCACGTTTACGATCTTGCCGGCTTGTATCTGATGGATAAAGCATTTTCAGAAGGCGAACGAGATGAACATTACATGAAAAAGAGAGAAAATTCTCTCCTTATCGGTCTTTATCCTACAAAAATGTCCAAGAACAGATTTTATCGTTCCGTCAACCGTGACGAAGGTCGTAACGTCGCCGACATCATGCTTGTCAGCATCGGAGATCATTACGCGGTTGAAATCCTGACCGAAAAAGGCAAGACATACATGAACGGTGCCAACCTGGTCAATAACGACTATTCCGAAAAACAAATCGAAGACGCCAAAAACGCCGTCAAAGACGAACTCAACCTTCCCCTCCCGATCGAAGAAATTCCCCAATACCTGGCGAAAAATTATGACAACCCGGCCTGGGAACACTTCGGAGATAAATGCCTCTCCTGCGGCTCCTGCGTCCTGGTATGCCCGACCTGTTACTGCTTCGATGTTCAGGAAGAAGTGGAACTCTCTCTGGCCGAAGGCCAACGCGTGAGACTTTGGGACGGCTGTATGCTCGAAGATTTCGCCCTGGTTGCCGATGGACACAATTTCCGAAAAAGCCGGGGATCCCGATTCAGACACCGGATTTACCGGAAAGGAAAAAATCTCCCTGAAAAATTTGGTCATTTCGGATGCGTGGGATGCGGCCGCTGCGCCGATTCCTGTACGGCGGATATCGCAGGCCCCGTAAAAGTATTAAACTACATGAAAGAGAATAAATAACCAGGAGGGACACATGTGCGAAAATTGCGGATGCAGTGAAGCATTGAAAAAAGATTCAATATATCTCCCGAAACTTGCCACATTACAAAAAAAATATACCATGACCTCAGTGGATAGCTTCTTCGAATTTGAAATGAAGGATCATCCCCTGGGCCATCTTCCCGGCCAATTCGCTGAAGTTTCAATTCCCGGGATCGGGGAAGCCCCCATTTCTGTTTCTTCTCCCCCGACAGACGATAATAAATTTCAAATGGTGATCCGAAACGTGGGAACGGTCACCAATGCCATCCATGCCCTGGAACCCGGCGATAGCGTCGGAATCCGCGGCCCCTACGGCACCTCTTTTCCGATGAATAACCTCAAAGGCAAAAGCCTTCTGTTTGTCACCGGCGGAATCGGTCTCGTTCCGGCACGCTCAGCCATTCTCTATGCCCTGGAACATCGAGCGGATTATAAAGATGTCATCATTCTCTTCGGTTGCAAAGACCCAAGTCAACGGTTATTTACCGATGAAATCGAAGAATGGAAGAAACGACCTGATGTCATTTTACACGAATGCGTCGATAAGGCGGACGGTTGCGACTGGACAGGGAATGTCGGCGTCATCACGACCCTGCTTCCCAAAGTCAACCCCATGATCAACCCGGAAGAAACCTATGCGATCATCGTCGGTCCCCCGGTCATGTACAAATTCGTCATCATGGGATTACACGATATGAAATTCGCCGATGACCATATCATCGTGTCCTTGGAACGCCGGATGAAATGCGGAGTTGGAAAATGCGGCCACTGCCAGATGGAAAACGTGTATGTCTGTCAGGACGGTCCGGTTTTTTATTACGATAGTATTAAACATGTAAAGGAGGCCATCTAATGAGCACCAAACCAAAAGTCGCCTTTTTTGATTTTGCTTCCTGCGAAGGATGCCAACTTCAAGTCGCAAACCTCGAAGAAGATGTGGTGGGACTTGCCCAACTGGTCGATGTCGTGGAATTCCGAGAAGTCATGACCGGGCACGCCCCCGAATACGATATTGCCTTCATCGAAGGTGCCATCACCCGGAAAAAAGATGAAGAACGGATCAAAGGGATCCGCGAACGGACCAAAGTCCTGGTCGCTTACGGTCAATGCGCCGTATCCGGCGGAGTCACCCGCCTGAAAAACAACTGGAAGAGCATGGACGACGTCAAAAAAGAAGTTTACGGCGAAAACTACAACATGCCCCATCTGGATACGTTTCCAACCAAAAGCGTTGACGAAGTCGTCAAGGTCGATCTGTATATCCCCGGATGCCCCGTTAACCGTGAAGAATTCTTACGAATCGTCAAAGAAGTTCTCCTCGGACGAACGCCCAAACTCCCCAATTACCCCGTATGCGTGGAATGCAAATTCAACGAGAACGAATGTCTATTCGATTCCGGAATGACCTGTCTCGGACCTTTAGCACGCGCGGGCTGCGGCGCCATCTGCCCGACCAACGGTTCACCATGTGCGGCCTGCCGCGGCACCGTCGATAATCCCAACAAAGACAGCATGCATGAAATTCTCAAGAAATATAATTTTACCGTCGAAGAAATCAAACATAAATTTAACATTTTCGGTGTTAACCCGGAGGTAAAACAGTGAGCAACAATACGATAAAAATCGATGTCGAACATGTTACACGGATTGAAGGCCATGGAAATATCGTTGTGGATATCGATCAAGGCAAAATAGAAAAAGTCCAATGGCAAGTTCCCGAAGCGCCGCGCTTCTTTGAAGCCATGGTCGTCGGCCGACACTATTCCGAAGTGGCCGGCATCACCTCCCGCATTTGCGGCATCTGCTCGATCGGTCATACATTCGCCTCATTAAAGGCCACCGAAGACGCATTGGGCGTTCAAATTTCAGAAACCACCCGCCAACTGCGAGAACTCCTCGTGCACGGCGAAACCTTTCAGAGCCACATCCTCCATGTCTGCTACCTCGTGGTTCCGGACCTGCTCAAAGTCAACAGCGTTTTTCCCCTGATCGGAACCCACAAAGACGTGGTGCTCCTGGTTACCAAATTGCACCGCCTGTCCAATGAATTGTGCGATTGCGTGGGCGGACGAACCACCCATCCGATTCGCGCCAAAGTCGGACATTTCACCATGGTTCCCACCAAAAACGAACTGGAAACCTTTAAGAAACGCCTGATTGACAGCGTTGAAGATTTAAAGAAAATCGCCGAAGTCGTGAAATCACTTGCCGGCAATCTTCCCAACTTCACCCGGGAAACCGAGTACCTCGCTCTTTCCCATGAAAAAGAATATGCCTTCTATGATGGCCACTGTCTCACCAACGACATCAAGGAACGGATTCCGGTTCGCGAATACAAACGCGTGGTCAATGAATTCGTTGTGCCTCAATCCACAGCCAAATACGGAAAATTCAACCGTCCATCCTTTATGGTCGGTGCGCTGGCCCGGTGGAACAACAACTACAAGCAAATTTCTCCGTTTGCCAGAGAAGTCGGAAACATGCTCGGTTTGGACGGCGTCAGTTACAATCCGTTCATGAACAATATTGCCCAGGTTGCGGAAACGGTTTTTGCTGTCGAACAATGCATTGCGACGATCGATAAACTCCTGAGCAACGATCTGGTCAAAGAAACCGTTGACATCAAACCCAAAGCCGGTCGCGGTGTGGGCGCCGTGGAAGTTCCGAGAGGCGTCTTGTTCCATGAATACGAATACGACGACAAGGGATACTGCGTCAAAGCCAATTGCGTGATTCCGACCAATTTGAACCACGCCAATATCCAGTTGGATTTCGAGAAATTGGTTCCTGAATTCATGCATCTGGGTAAAGAGACCCTTCAGTTCTATCTGGAAATGTTGGTCCGTGCGTATGACCCGTGCGTCTCCTGTTCCACCCATTATCTCGATGTGAAATTCAAATAACGTTAGAGTATGCGGAATAAAACGGCAGTCATCGGTCTGGGCAACATCCTGTTATCGGATGAAGGTGCCGGCGTTCGTGCGATCGAGCTCCTCAGAAACAAACTGAGCGTTGAGAACGATGAACCGAACGTGGACCTGATCGATGCCGGAACGCCGGGGATGAACCTTTTGCATGAGTTCGATGAACGTAAGAAAATCATTTTCGTCGATTCCGGGAATTGCGGATTAACGCCCGGCGAATATAAACGGTTCATCCCCGGTGATGTCATCAGTCTCAAAACATCCCATAATTCACCCCATGAATTTGATTTGATCCAATTCCTCGATTTTGCCCGACAGATGTCTCTGAGCGATCATGTCGAGGTGGTGATCTATTGTATTCAGGCCGCTCAAATGGTGTTTTCCGAGGAATTAAGTGCGGATGTTCGGGAAAATTTACCTCACCTGGTAGAGGATATTTACCGGGAAATTAAAAAAGAGAGTAGAGTCACAGTATGAGTAAACAAGAATTAAATTTATCTGCCCAGGAAAGCAATCAATTGATTGCTGCCAGGAACCGTAAGATTTTTTACGAAAACGGAATTTTTGCAGTCAACATCATCGGTTCTCCCGGGTGTGGTAAGACATCGATTCTGGAGTATGCTTCCAGGCATTTTAATGAAAAGTTTGCCGTCATTGTCGGCGATGTCAAAACAGCCCTGGACGCGGATCGCATCATTCATTCGGGGCAAAAACACGCTTATGCGATCGAAACCGGAGGCGGATGCCATTTGACGGCGAATATGATTAACCGGAAATTGGCCGAAATGGATTTGAAAGCCATCGATTATTTATTCATCGAAAACGTGGGAAACCTCGTGTGTCCGTCGGCATTCGATCTGGGTGAAAACATGAAAATCGCTGTATTGAGTATTCCCGAAGGCGATGAGAAAGTCAGAAAGTATCCGTCGCTTTTTCTTCGGGCATCAGCGGTCATTATTCATAAAGTCGATCTTTTAGGTATATTGGATTACGATATTGAAAAAGTAAAAGAAGACTGCCGGGCGCATCATTCGCAGGTTAAAATCTTTGAAACCTCGAAAAAGACCGGCCAGGGATTTGAAGATTTCTTCAACTACCTGAAAGAACAACGACGACATATTTAATAACACACGTTATTATATTATAAGCCCCCAATTTTAAGTTAAAAAATAAAAAGTTTTTGGAAGTCCGGAAACCTTTTTTCAAAAAGGTTTCTGGCCGCCGGAGGCATCCCACCCATGCAATCCATGAATAAGAACTTTTTTTCAAAAAAATTCTGGTTATCCGATTTCATGATCATCGGGTATTTCTCGCTCCTGACGCTGATACTGCATCTCATTGCGATCAAAGGTTATGGATATTTTCGCGATGAGTTTTATTATCTTTCGTGTTCCGATCATCTCGATTTCGGGTATGTGGATCAGCCTCCGCTTTCCATCATCATCCTCAAAGGCATTCGTCTATTGTTCGGTGATTCTCTTGTTGCTATTCGAATACTCCCGGCGTTGGGAGCAAGCCTTTTCGTCTTTTTGACCGGTTGGATGACCCGGGAACTGGGGGGGAAAAAATTCGCCGTTGCCCTGGCTTCGGCGGCTGCCTTTGCGCCGTTGGGTAATTTTTTTCTCTTCTCCTTTTATTCCATGAACTTCATCGATTATCTCTTTTGGAGTGCCCTTATATTAATCGTGATTCGGATTATTAAAACCGGAAATCCCAAATATTGGCTTCTGTTCGGTTTGATTTCGGGTTTGGGGCTTCAAAATAAAATCTCCGTGCTTTTCCTTGGTTTTGGAATGGCCGCCGGTCTCTTATTGTCCGGGGAACGAAAGCACATTCGCAGTATTTATTTATGGATAGGGGCGGGGATTGCCGTTCTTCTCTTTCTTCCTTATGTCATCTGGAACGTCACCCATGATTGGGCGACATTGGAATTCATGTCCAATGCGGAAAAATATAAAAATGTCCATCAATCTCCGCTTGAATTCCTTATCGGTCAATTCCGTTACAACAGTCCGTTCACCCTTCTCGTATGGCTTCCGGGTTTATTTTATTTCTTTTTTAGTAAACAGGGAAAAAACTATCGATTATTCGGATGGATGTATCTTGCCATTTATATCCTGTTTACGATTCGAAACGCCAAGGATTATTATTTCGGCGGAATTTATCCCATATTGTTTGCCGGTGGCGCGATATTGTGGGAAATCTGGTTGAATCGAAAGCAATGGTACTGTCCCAAACCGGTATTAATCAGTTTGATCCTTATTTCCGCTCTGGTTTTGTCTCCCTTCACGCTTCCCATATTGTCCGAAGAAGGCATGATAAAATGGGCCGGTATGATGGGGATGCGTTATAAACCTCAGGAACATCATGAGATGGGCAGGTTGCCGCAGCATTTCGCCGACATGCACGGATGGCAAGAGATGGTCAAAAAAGTCGCCAATGCCTATTATTCCCTGTCGCCGGAAGAAAGAAAAGAATGTATCATTTATGCCACCAATTACGGCGTCACCGGTGCCGTCAATTTCCTGGGGAGACAATACGGACTTCCGCCCGCATTTAGTGGACACAACAATTGTTTTTTTTGGCCCCCTGAAGATCGCACCGGGAATGTCATCATTATTATCGGCGGACGAAAGGAAAATCATGAGAAAGGTTTCCGGTCGGTCATCGAAGTGGATCGAACCCATTGTCCTTACAGTATGCCGTATGAAAATAATAAGCCCATTTATATCTGTCGCGGATTGAAGCGGCCTCTTGCCGAAATATGGCCCACTACAAAAAACTTTGATTAATCCGGCAACAAACCCGAGCCCTTTCGGGTTTTGACAAAATTGATGACCTCTTCAAAGGGAGGGATTCCATCTTTATATAAATGTTCAATGATATATGATACGCGTTTAAAATCTTCCGGATAGTCGACCGTAAGACGGAGTTGGGGAAAGCGTAATTCCGGCGGTCCCTGAATGATATGAATGTGGAACCGTCCGCTTTTTTTCATGTACCAGGTCACATGTTCCAGGTCTTCCGGGCTTGAGCCTTCCCTGAACGACCGTTCGAGCGCTTCAGCCGTGAATGCTTCCACCACCGCGCCTAAAGGTAATCCGGATTCCATCACGTAATCCAGGTTTTCTTTGATCAAATGATCCAGGGATCGTTGAAGGTTTTGGGCGTCGATAATGGGATTATCGCCAGTTGCCCGAAAGTAATAATCATCCTTAAACATCAGGGATGCGTTGTAAAACCGTTCGAGGACATTTGATTCCGAGCCCCGGAAACAATTGATCCCGTATTCCGTTGCCACAGCGACCAGGGGATCATTTTCGGTTCCTTCGGGAATAGCCAGGACAATTCGGGAGGCAACCGGGGAGTGTTTGAGCGTGTCGATGGTATATCCCAGCATGGGTTTTCCGAGAATCGGCATCAGGACTTTGCCGGGGAGTCGAGTGGATCCGATCCGGGCTTGAAGGATTACGGTAGCCACGGTTTTTCTTTACTCTCAGTGATTTCGAGCGGCAACATGACCAATACCTTGGCTCCGTTTTCAATATTATCCAATTTGATTTCGCCGTTGAGGGCTTTAATGGCGTGATAAACGAAAGTCAGCCCGAGTCCTTTCTTTTGTTCGAATGTGCTATAGAAGGGATCGAATGCTTTCTGGATATCATCGAACCCGCCGGCATTATCGGTAAATTCCAGTATGAAATAAGGCGGTTCTTTAAAGTAACGAATCTGTATTTCGCCACTTTCATGGAGTTTACGATGCACAATCATTTCTGCCGAATTTTTCAGAATATTTTCGATGGTTACCGAAAGCAGATGTGTATTGGATTGAATCCGGTCATCTTCCACGGCGCTGTTGATATGAACGGTGACGTCTTTGGGGATCACATTTCCTGCGGCGCTCGAAACAATGGTGCCCAGGTTAACGACCTCGATCGTGATATCTTTAATGGATGAAAAGAAGTTAATTTCATCGATGAGTTTGGCAATGCGCTCAATCGCATCATTGGCAATTTTCAGTTTCTTTTGAACCAGAGGTGCATTTGATTTCGAATCGATTAATTGAAGATTTCCGGAAATAATTGCCAGCGGGTTATTGATCTCATGGGCAATGGAAGAGACGATCGAATTCAAACTATTTATTTTTTCCGCTTGAAGGAGTTGGGTATCTTTTTCTCTTAGGGCATCGATGGCCTTTAATAATTCATCGGTCCGTTCTTCCACCATTTGTTCCAGGTTTTTACTGTATTTCTCGATGGATATAATTTGTTCGGCGATTTTGTCGGCCATGATATTGAAATTTTCGGAGAGATCCTGGATTTCATCATTGGTTTTGATATTGGAGCGAACCGAGTAATCCCCCGAGGCAAATTTTCCTATTTTTTCGCTTAAATCTTTGATGGGGTTGACGATTCGGTCGGACAGGAAATAAATGAGAGCCGCAAGTGTGAGGAAAAGCAAAAGGCTGATCAGGACGATTCGAACCGTGATTCCCTGAAGTTTGGACTGCATTCGTTTCTCGGACACACCGAATATTAAATAGCCCAGAGGTGTTTTGATATCTTTAATCGAAATAGGAAAAAGGTACTGGGTATAATTTTCTTCCTTGAGTTTCAACTTCTGGAATGTCTGTTTTCTTTGGCCTTTGACGATTTCGTCAAAATTCAAGGCGTCGGTAAGATATCTGCTGTCTTCGGCAAAGGCTTTATTTTTAGTAAGGTTGTCAAAAATAATGACATAATCGAAATCTTCCAATTTAATGGACTTGGCAATGGGGATGACCTGGTTATAATCTCCGTTGAACAAAGGGCTTTGAAGTGAATTGGATGCATTGTTTCCGAGAAAGTTGATGGTTTTTTCCGCATCTCTGATGGAGTAGTCCATTAAATATCGGTTGAGAATGAAGATAAAAACACTCATCACCACCAGGGTGGTCACCACAAGGCTGAGTACCAGTTTGAGTTTAATGCCTTTGATCAACATCGATATCTCCAATACATATACCCACAAACCGGTCGAGGCATACGCCCTTCACCCGGTTTTTGTATCCTAAAATATACAATGGATTGACCAGCGGAATCAAAATGGCCTCATCCTGGGCGATTTCTTCCAAACGCGCCAGGATTTTCAATCGTTTGATATCGCTGGATTCGCGGTAATAGGCGTCCAATAAATGGATGGCTTCGGGCACCGCATAACCGAAGAGGTTGAGTTCATGCCCTGGGGTGAATAGGGTTTCATAAAAATTACAGGAAACGGGAATGTCCACCTGGTAAAGGAATGCGGTTAAATCGATATCATCGCCTCTCTTTTGGCGGTCCAGTATGTTATTGACCGAATCTTCCCATTCCAGATCCAGATTCAGGTTGAATTTTTTCAGTTTCTTTTGAAGCAACTCGAACAACGGTTTTCTGGGGCCATTTCCCACGTTGAGGCATTTTATTTTGATTGTTTTTTTCGGAATTGACAGTTTAAAATCTTTCTTTTCAATATGTTTAAAGACGGTATACCCGGTGAGTCCGTATGGGAGAGTCAGTTGGGTGGGAATGGTGAGTCCCCATCCTTTGATTTCGGCCAGGTCCAGGGACATGGTGAAATACTTCAAAAAGGTGCGCAATTTTTTGTCTTTAAGAGGCCCTTTCTGGGCGTTTAATAGAAGGTAGAATCCTCGTTGGCCCGGTGTTTTAAAATAATTGTATTTACATTTCGAAACGGGCATCGTACTATTCAACACGTCCAGAAACAGATCCGGTTCTCCGAGCTCGACGGCCTTGTTGTAATCCTCCGGGTTGGCATAAAAATGAAAATACAGGTAATCGATCTTACATCGTTTACCGATGTACCAGGGATTTTGTTTTAATTTGATGATCGTTTCGCGTCCGGTTTCTTTATAGTCATCAACTTGAAAGGGGCCGGAGAAGAGCAATTTGGTTTTGTTTCGTTCTCGAGGGAGAATGCACATTTTATGGGGGGTAAAGTAGGAGGCGAAATCAACGTTTTCCGTAATAAAATGAATTTCAAATGTTTTGGCGTTCAGTTTCTTTATGCCCGGGCAATGCCCTTTTTTTTTCTGGAAGAATTTGTCGCCCCCCTCGATGATTTTATAGATGGTATTCGGGGAGGTCGGATGGATCATACCGGCTTCAATGGTATGAATCACCTCGTCGGAGGTAATGGGAGAGCCATCCGAAAAGCAGGCATTATTTTTGAGATAGAAAACCACCGTTTTTCCCCGATGTTCATATTTTTCGATCAGGAAAGGATACGGATTGGCGTCTCCGTCTTGCCGGAATAGTGTGCTGTAGATGCAGGAATAGAAAGGTTGGACCTGGATGATATTTCGATCCAGGGGGTCGTAATCTTTATTGAATGCGTAGGAGATGGCAAAGTGAAGGGTTTTCGGCTTATTCTTTTCCTTTTGGGCATTGACCGGATTGATGGAAAAGAACATCAGTAAAAAAATCAATAAAACGATATTAAGCGTTCGAAATTTCACCATTTTTAGAATCTTGTTTTATCAATTTATATAAAATATGTTATTTTATAGCGATTGAAAAGGATTATTTACTTACCCGTTCGACGTAAGTGCCGTCTCGGGTATCGACTTTGATAATATTTCCGATTTCGACAAATGGGGGGACCTGGACTTCCATTCCGTTATTTAATTTGGCGGGTTTGTAAGAAGCCTGGACCGTGGCTCCCTTCAATGTTTTTTCAGTTTCGACAACCTCGAATTCCATGGTAATCGGTGGGGTCAGGTTCATGGGTTGTCCTTTGAATAATTCCAGGGTATAAGTCGTCTCGTCTTTCAAATAAAATATATTTTCTCCGAGGAATTCTTGGGTCAGCGAAATTTGTTCATAGGTTTCGTTATCCATGAAGATATAGTTTTCGCCATCATTGTAGGAGTAGTTGATTTCCTTGGTATCGAGGACCACGCGTTCAACTTTTTCGCTGGGGCGAAACCGGAAATTTCGCACCGTTAAATCGGTTAGATCTCTGATTTTGGTTTGGACCAGGGCTTGGCCTTTGCCGGGGGTGACGTGTTCCATTTCTTCAACGCGGTAGAGTTTGTCGTTCAGCAAGATAATGATTCCTTTTCGAATTTGTGTAGCGCTAATCATCTGATTTCTCCACTATTTATCTTCTTTTATACCGATATTAATTTGAAAGCCACCGATGTCGGTTTTAAAGGGGATGACTAAGAAGGGGATATTATGGGGGTGAGAAATTTCGTGGTCTCTTCCGACGATGATGGTGGGGGTAGACATGGTCACATCCAATCCGTCATCGACGAGTTTATTTCGGGCGTTTCCGACGACGATGTTGGCAAATTCACCGATGGCGTCTTTGACGTCGTCGTTTAGTTCTTTGAGTTCCTCCATAAACATTGCAGAAGCAACAGCGAGTGCAACCGGTTTGGAGAAGGAAATCACGGCAGATCCTTTTACGTTTCCGCTTAATCCGATGATTCCCGATATTTCTGCGGCAGTTTTTGCATCTTTGGAAACAGACAGGTTCATTTTTTCTGCTTTCAAAGCGGCCATTTGTTCAAGGTTATTCAGTACTGACTCAATAAAAGGATTAATGTATTTAATGTCCATGTTTGCTCCTCAGTTCATAATTATAGTGATAAAAAAAAAAATGTCAACAATATAACGATAAAAACCTTCATTTCGATTATTTTTTTGGATACCGATAAACCGAATCGGTGTGTGTAATCGTTAGTCGATAGGGGGTGAATGAGAGAGACGTAGCACGCTACGTCTCTCCAATGAAAAGGATCATAAAACCCAATTAGCAAATACCGGATCAGGATTTGGACAGTAAACTGACTTCGATGTCAGCAATCCATCGATCAGATATTCCTCGTTTCTCTCTATTTTCGCGAATAAAATGAAGGTTACGGGCTGTTGTCTCCAGTTGCCAGGGTTCGGCTTTCTCCTTAAGAACATTATTTAAATATTGCAGGGCTTCTTCCTGGTTATTCTCCAGTACCGCCAGTTCCAGTAATGTCGCATAGCCCCAATAATCCGGAATCCCAATGAAAAGCTTCTGCTTGACTGAAGATTTGACCACTTCATGCAATTCTTTTTTTCTGGGAAACATTGCTTCGTTTACATCCAGAAGTGAGAGTGCATTGACACCGGGATAAAAATCTCGAGGGTTGATTCTAAAACCTTTTAGATAATTATCAAACGCTTTTTTCAGGTCTTCACCCGGATTTTCATCGCCCAGTTGGATGGCCTCTTGCCATCGATCCTTGTAAATTCTTCCCAGAAGGCCATAGGTTTCGCTTCGAGGGCTAGAATTAATCAGGCCTTTCAAAACCTCTTCTGCCCTGAGTCCCATTCCTGCCCGATTTAAGGCAAACGCATATTGCTCCTGAATATTGATGCGGCTTCCTAAACTGGTGGGCATTTTTTCCACGAGCTCTAACATCTCGGTCCAACCTTCCACGGAGCGGTACGCCAGTAACAGATCGATCAGAAAACCGGATTCGACTTCGTCAATATTCCCAAGATCTTTCTCCAATTCTTTATAAGATTCCAGTTTTTTGTCATTTGACTTATCGCTTCCTTTAATGGTTTTAAGCTCCAGTTTGGCGCTCTGCATGATCAGCATCTGGTTAAAAAAATCATTGTATATGGATGGGTCCAGGTGACGATCTTTTAATTTCCCGATTAGCCGGGATACCGGGCTGCCGGCATGAGGTTCTTCCATCACCGTCTTAATCTTCATGGATAATTTTAAACGATCTTTCGTTACGCTCATTATTTTACCCCGGTCGTCCAGCCTGTAGGAAACTGTTCGCAAGTTAAAGAAACCAAACGGTAATTGGACCCGTTCATCAAAAACAAGAATGGTTCGAGCAGGTATCGCCGCATCCCGGACCCCCAACTGGTACATCAGCATCGGTTCGCAGACCGTAAGGTCCACAATGGCATAGTCACATAATAGCAATCGTTCGTAGGTTCTTTTTTGGATAAAACCATTGGTTTTTTCTTCATCGGCCCGGATCGGCGTTAGGCCGGCTTGTTCAATCGCCGGAGAAATGATTTCATTATAAATACTGTCGTAATTGATTCTCCTTCCTCCCGCGTCCAGCTTTTCACCAAATGGAATTAACACCAAACAAAATTGGTTGGTTAATAAATCATCTTCCGGTTTTTGTTCTGGGTTCATCATGACCTCCTTATATTCCTTAATCATCTAATATAATCCTAATCGATCTTCCACCCATGCCTGCAGCCGATAGCCACCCGGTTGGTCGGGATTATCCAGAATCGGATCAAAAAATTCGACCCACTCTTCATTGACCTTGATATGCCAACCTTGAATGCCGGTTTCCGGATGCGTCCACTGCACCTCCAGAAAATTGTATTCGTCCGCATTCTCAATTCCTTCGATAACGTAAGGTTTACCCTCAACGGCAAAGGCACTCAGTCCTTCAAGGATAATTCCGGCCGCATCAGCCTTCGGCATATTCTTCATCACATTACGGGTATAATAACTATCCGCTTTCGTTTTACAGGTGAAAAATTTAAGACTCTCCCTGACATAAGGATCCATGTTATTGGCATCATCCAATACCAGCTTGAGATTGTAGGTGTTCAATGTTTTTTTCAGACATTCGCAGGCTTCGTCGATGAATTTCTTCCTCTCAATCGGATCGGGCGGCAGTTTGGAATTTTCCGAAGGAAATTTTTCGCTGACTTCAAAGAAAAGAAAAGAGTCGGTATTCGAAGATTGTCCAAGTTTTAAAATTTCGGGCGAAAAATAGTGTTTGAGAACACGAATCAATGCCGGCGATTGCAACATCTCATAATCAAAGTTCATGGAAAAGAACAGTTTCAACGCACTTAGTCCTTTTCGCTGCTGCATCAGGATCCGAAGAAGCCTGGCATAACGCAATCCCAATGCCATTAAGGCGATATTCATGTCGGTGATGTCGATATCGGCTGACGTTGCTTTTCTTAATAAATTCCCATAACCGGAGTTGCATATGTCGGTGCCCAGAATCTCAAATCCAAGAATGACCCGCGTCGGAGTGGGGGGCGTTAATTGCTCGATGGGCTCCCATTTGAGCACAAGCTCACTCAACACCCGAACACTATTCGGATTTTCTTTGTACCTTTTCCAGCGTTCCGCAAGGTTTTTATCTTTATCATTTATGAAAAGATCAAATAATTCATAAAGCCATAACGGGCGTTTGGGATTGAGATAGGATTGCAGTTCATGTTTCTCCCGAAAAATCGGTGTGCGTTTTCGCCAGGCGGTTTCAAGGAGCTCCAGGGCCTGAATAAACCATTCGGTTTGGATCCCCAATTCCGAAAGCATTTGGAATTGCTGGATGGTGCTATCCAACGCGAACCATCGCTGACCCGGTAGAGAAATCGCTTCTAACAAATTCTCCCGGACCGTTTTAAAGCCATCCGCAACATTCGGTTGTTCGGAAGACAACATGAGCGTCAGTTCGGCATGCGATACCAGCGCCCAATAGCGTTCATCCGGATTTTCAGCATTTTCAATTGTCTGAGTCGACAAACGATAAACCTTTTTACCGATATCGAGCATATCTTCGCCATAACGTTTGGCTTGATCTTCTTTATTGCAGGATAATAAATACATTTCAATTTGCAATAATGTTACCGCATTCAAACCGGAATAACAGTCTTGTTTATCGGATTTCAAAAACGCATCCAGATAATTCTTTACTGCCTTTTGAAGGTACCGGAGTTCCCGGCGAGCAAGGATGATATTTTCTTCGATTTGTATTAATGACGGATGGCCGCTTTTCCGATACCAGGACATGCGCCACATTTCTTTGTGAATCCGTCCGAGTAAGGCGGCGGCGTTTCCTTCCTTCTCCCGGGCGAGAAAAACAACTCGTTCCAGAAGTTCCATAATCTCACCCCGTTTTTCCGGAAAAATACGCCCCAGGGCTAATGCTTTTAATTCCATGGCTTCCACATGCCTGGTGTTTAGTTCCAAAACACGTTCACATAATTTGATAATCCCCGAATAATACATTAAATTTCGCAATTTTTGGGCCGCAGTCATCAGAATTTTCGGGTCATTCCATCCCCGGCCCATTGCAATCGTTAAAATATCTTCCGCATTTTCGCCTTCAAATACCTGTAATATTTGATCGATGGGATTCATGTTCTCGACTCCGGATTTCCGTTTAATTGGGTCTCGATTTGTTTAATCCAGTCGGTATCTTGTCTCCGTTTCTCTCGCGCCTCCCGGATTATTTTTATATTTCGGGCCGTGGTTTTGGTTTCCCAAATTTCACGAACCTTTGAAATGGCCTGCTGAGTCCAAGCTTTAGCCGCCGCTTGATCTCCGTTTAAAACCGCAAGCTCAAGCAAGGTCGCATAATCCCAGTAATCGGGGTTTCCTTTGGCAATCTTTTGCTTGATGGCATACATGACCACGGGGAATAATTCTATCTTTAAAGGATCATCGGGATCCTTGAGTTCCAACAAGGTCAGCGCATTGATGCCTGGAAAAGAATCCCTCGAATCGGATTTAAAACCCCTCATGTAAGCATCGATTGCCTTTTCGAGTAAACGTTCGGACTCAGGTTCTTTGTTTTGCTCTTTGGCTTTTTCCCACTGATCCTTATAGACCCGTCCCAGTAAACCGTAAGTTTCGCTTGACGCGCCATACTTATCGACAATATCGAGGAGTATGACCTCGGCCTCCTTAGCCTTTCCCTTTCGATTCAGCGCAAACGCCAATTGTTCGCGAACCATCAGGCGGTCCCTCAGAAATACAGGCATTCGGCCCACCAGATCAATCATCTCCTGCCACCCTTCGGTGGCTCGGTAGGACAGTAAGAGATCGATCAAAATACCGGACTCCACCTTTTGGATTTCCCCCAATTCGGCTTCGACTCTTTTTACCGCTTCCAAACCATGATTCCGGGCCTGTTTCAATCGCTCTTTCACATCCGGAGAATAGGCCACAATATCTCGGAAGATATCGGTTTTTTCATGGGCCAGGGCGGTATGCTTGAATTCATCGAATAACTGAAACAAGGGGCTATCAATGCAATTGTCAGATTTCATGCGATGGATTTTTTCGACCAGCGACCGGATACACGTTTCCTTATTAACCAGCTTGCCGCTTTTATCGATTTTATAATAAATCGGTTCCCAATTTCCAGGATCGTGTAACGGGAAACGGCTGCTTTGGGAAATAACCACCGCTGTTTTAAATGGGCGAGCCGCATGCCGAATTCCGAGTTGATACAATTTATAACCTCCGGCGTGTGTTAAATCGAAAATGGCGTATTCACACAACGCTATTTGTTCGCACATCGATTTATGATACATTTCCCCCATGTTTTCGGTATCGACGCGTAACGGTTCAAGTTGCGTTTGCTGAAGCGCCGGGCAGATCAGTTCCTCATAGACCCTATCGGCGTTAATTGTTTTCCTGGAAATTTTCCTTTCTTGAGAGGTCGGCATGATAACAAGGCATAACGGGTTTGCCATTATTTCCTCCATTTTGTTCGCTGTCCAACAATTATAGCATCTAAAAAATTTTTTATCATCCATTCGACAACAAGAAAAAATATTTTACGTTTTTTTATACCTCCTTGTATCGGTGTAAAATTTACTGTATAATTCAAAAAGTTGATCCGATCTGCAAATGACGCTAAGGAAGTAAAGTAAGATATGCCTGAAACCAACGATAACGTTCGAGAGAAAATTGACCCGAATAAAAACGTGATTATTTTTCCGGCATATGGGGTCGGATACAGCGAGCTCAACGCTTTCATTCACAGCATGGACCAAAGCGGCCTGCTGCACCGGATTCTGTTTATTTTTCCCCCGGATATGGCGGACATCTTTCAATCCCGGGTCATCCACCGGATCACCGATGCGTTTGAAACACTCCCTGAGTTGATTGCAAAACTCGAATCCTGGATCACGAACGCATTACCGGGTACCGCCATTTCAGGAATCATCGGAATCGACGAAGAAGAACAATTCACGCTTTCACGGGAAATTGCCCGGAGATTCCATCTGGACTTTTACAATGACCGCACCTGCTCCCTGGCCTCAAATAAATTTCTGATGAAACGGATGTTTGAAAGAAAACAGGTGCCCACGGGACGCTTTCTCCTACTTTCCCCGGATGCATACGATGAAACCGCCATCCATGACATCGGATTTCCGAATATCCTCAAGGTATTGTCCGGAAACGGAAGCGCTTACCTCTTTAAGAATGACACCATGGACCAGCTCCAAGCGCATATGAATTATTTAAAAACGCGTGTCCGAGCGCTTACCGCAGATAATCGGTTTCGCGTCCAGCGCGTCGATTGGGAAGGCGAGCCGCTGATTCTGGATCCCAAACATCAATTCCTCCTGGAAGCGTATATCCCGGGAGAGGAATTCAGTTGCGATTTTATGAAACAGGGAACCGACCTTCAGATCATCCGAGTGGTGAAAAAATTTAAAGGCCCGTATCTGGGTTACTTTAACGGATATCTTCTCCTCACGGAAGCAGACCTTCAGGCAAATGGCATCGATCATTCCTATCTCACGGAAATTTGCCGGCGTATTTCCGACGCATTTTCGATTCATGCCGGCGTATGCATGGTTGATTTCAAAATCCACCAGGGAAAACTTAACGTGATTGAAGCCTCGATTCGACCCGGTTTGAGTGCTTTTAACCATCTGATGGCTGAAATTTACGGTTACACGTCCCTGACGGTCATGGCTCGACAAAAACTGGGCTTGAAAACCGATATCCGATTTCCGAAGGAAACCGGTGCCATTATCTACCTTTACTGCGCCGAAACAGAAATCGCCTTTTCAATGGATGTATCTGCGCTCGAACCTTTCAAACAGGAATACAAGATCCTTCACATTCATACCTTCGAAGAATCCTCCCATGGATCCGGACCGATCGCGGATCCACGGTGCGATCGCTCGCCGCTTCTCAGAGGATACGTTCTATTGAAAAATCCGGATGCCGCCCAACTGCCGGAACTCGCGGATCGATTGAACGCAAGCGTGACATATATCCCAACACCAAACCCACCATCGAGAGAATAAGAGAAACATGGAACACATTAAAAAAGAACTGGAAACCATTTTGCAAGAACCGATTTCAAACGACGATTCAAATGTGTTTGAACCCGCCCTTCAATCCTTGAATCACGAAACGCTCCTGGAAAGTGCCCGACGTTTTGGAACGCCCCAATATCTTCTGGATCAGGATGCCTTAACCACGCGAGCGCTCTTTTTTGCCGAAACCATGCGCCGATACCTTCCGAGAAGCGAATTTTTTTATGCCTTCAAATGCAACGATCTTCCCTTCCTCATCAACGCCTTAAAAGAAACCGGTTTTCATGCGGATGTGGCAGGAATGTTCGAATTGCAGTTGGCCCTTCGCCTGGGATTTGAGCGCATCGTTTTTAATGGCCCGGGAAAAAGCGTCGAGGAATTGAAACTCTCGGTTAAGGAAAAAGACCGGGTAATCGTCAATATCGACAATTTCGATGAACTTCTCCGTTTGCGCGCCATTGCCGAAGAAGAACAAGTAACGGTTAACGTCGGTCTGCGGCTAAATAGCGACTCCTTGACGCAGGGCGAATGGAGTAAATTCGGTTTTGAGCTGGACGAGGTCAGAAGAGCCGTTGAACAAATCGGGGAGACCCCCTATCTGGAATGGGCCGGGCTTCACTTTCATTGCAGTTGGAATAAAACGCCCCAAAAGTACCTCGATAACATCGCTTATATCGCGACATATTTGAAGCGTCATTTTTCCGAAAATCAGTTAAAACAGTTGCGCTTTTTTGATATTGGCGGCGGGTTTTATCCGGAATCCCAGGCAATCATTAATAAAATACAGGATAAGGGAATTCTATTGGATACCCTCGGCGCCCGGTGCGGAAATAAAAAGGATATCTATGCCCGGAGCGGTTTTGACCCTTACGGATTTTCCGTCATCCCGGTCGAACCCCTGGAAACCTTTGCCCACGCGATTTCAACGGCCATAAACGAGCATATTCGTTCACTTAATCCGGACATCGATATCTATGTTGAACCCGGACGCTTTATTGCAACCTTTGCCACGAGTATGTTGCTGGGGGTGACAGCCGTCAAAAAGAACTGCGTCATCGTGGATGGCGGCATCCATATGCTCGGGGATTACAAGTTTTCCGAGTATTCATTTGCGCCGATCGTCAATATGACCCGTCCATCGACTCGGATGCGGCGAACCCTGATTTACGGCCCTCTCTGCGATCCGAACGATTTGTGGGGCTATTCGTATTATGGCGACGATATTCAAAAGGGCGATATTCTGGCTGTTCTTTATCAGGGTGCCTACACCTTTTCCACGGCATGGCGATTTATTAAGGCAAACCCTCGTTATATTGCCGTTTCAAAAAATCGATTCGTCATTGCAAAAGAGGCGGAAACATTCAATGATCGATATGGGAACTGTAATTTTTAATTTTTAATCGCACATATTGAAAATGATTTTTATTTTTAATAAAATAGAGGCATCATAAAATTGGAGAGAGGTAAATATGCCGGTAACGATAAAGAGAAAGGACATTCGATTTGACCCGGATCCCAAGCGGGTGATTGCCCGTTTTTTTTCGAACAATTCTCCGGAACGAGCCGTAAGTTTGTTCCATAAGATCATGCGATTGTCCGACGCTGAGATTCTGATCAACCTGAATTATGTTCTCAGAAAATTTTGCAGTCGTCACCGTAATATTACAAAAATATTCGAAAAAAACTTTATAAAAGCCCAGGAAGAAATTGAGTATTTTTATACGGTTTTAAAAGTGGTCAATAAACGAAAGGCCCTGATAATCAAAAAGATGCTGGACAAAATCAATGAAAATACGGGCGAAAGCTGTTTTAATCGAAAATTATTGATCGGCTCTTATTTTACCATGGAATATTCGATTGAATGCGCGGCTTTTTTTAACCCATCCATGATCGAAGATCCGGATCAATCCAACCTGACGGAAAAAGGACAAAAGCGAATCATCGTCAGTTTCCGCGGCACAGGGGAGGGGCACATTTCATCGATTGTGTTTCGAAGTGGCATTATCGATAAGAACAACGATCTGTTTTTTGATCCGATCGGCCGGTTGCTGGAAAATCCGAATATCGTGAAACGACACCGTTACGACAAAATGGCTTTTTTAAAAAAGATCGAGCAATTGAACCCCTATGCCCGGGTGGAAGAAAAAGAGAAAAAAACGCTGATGGATATTTTCCAAAAAACCAAAAAGATCGTGATGGATCCCTTAAAAGATCAATTCCTTTACGGCGAACTCCAGGCCAGTATCAGTAACGCCTTAAAACGCGAAGATCTCACCAAGGCGGGTCGAAATATTATCGATTCCATCAACTGGTTGGCCGATTCTCATTATGAAATTTCCTTCTCCCGCGACACCTTGATTTCGGAACGGGTTATCTTCCCGATTTCTTACTCGGAAAGCAACGGAATCGAAGATGCCCGCTTTGTGCGCTTTGTCGATGATGACGGTACGGTTGTTTATTATGCCACTTATACGGCCTACAACGGGTACGTGATCCTTCCCAAATTGTTAATGACCAAAGATTTCTGTAATTTTAAAATCATGCCGCTCAATGGGCAATACGCCCAAAATAAAGGAATGGCGCTTTTTCCCCGAAAGATTAAGGGAAAGTACGTGATGCTCTCTCGGATCGAAGGTATGAGTAATTTCATTATGGTTTCGGATAAGATCAATCTCTGGCAAAATGCCCGAAAAATAAAAACACCGCTTCATCCCTGGGAATTTGTGCAGATCGGAAATTCCGGTTCTCCGCTTGAAATCAAGGATGAGGGATGGCTCTTATTGACCCACGGCGTCGGCCCCATGAGACAATATTGCCTGGGCGCAACACTTCTGGATCTGGATAATCCCACCCGCGTCATCGCTCATTTAAAAGAGCCTCTGATGTCGCCCAACGAGAAGGAACGCGAGGGGTATGTACCGAATGTCGTGTATTCCTGCGGCTCAATCATTCATAATAATGAATTGATCATTCCTTATGGGATGTCGGATTACGCCTCTTCGTTTGCCACGGTTCCCCTGGATGAACTTCTTTACGAATTGAAGAAATCCTGACCCCTCATCCCTATTCATGGGTCGAGAGCAGCGTTAAATACGAGATCAAATAGGCGAGGGTGCTTTCGGCCCCCTGATTTCGGTTAACACCATGGGCCTCCAATCCATCACAACATCCATGCGTCTCAAAATCGTACAAGGGAATGCCCATATCATTTTCGCCTAAAAACCACATAAAATAAGCGTTCATCATGTAAAGGTAAATGCGGTCGCAGGTGACGGTATAGGCCTGGTGAGACATCAACACCATGGCCATGGCATCGAGCGGTTGTTGGTCAAAGGTCGAGGATGTTCCGCCGCGTTCATACCATTTTTCATTTCCGATCAGTGAAAGAAAACCTTGTTTGAACGTGGCCTTTTCCAGGTGCTCCATGGATTCCATGGCGACTTCCAGAATTTTTTGATCCCCCAGGATTTCATACGCATGAAACATGGCCAGGGGTAAAATGGCGTTGTCGTACGTAAGCGCCGATTCAAACCAGCTCCAATTTTTGGTTTTTTCAACTTCAAAACGACACATCATTTGTCGATTCAGCATTCGAATCACTTCCTGCATCCCTTCATCCCCGGGGAAGCGCTGCAAATAATGGGAAATCCCGATGATGGTATACGCAATGCCCCTCACGGAATTAAGGCGGGCGAAATGCGGATACGCCTGACCCAACATCCTCTTGGCCACCTGGTGAAACCCATCATTGGGGGGAAATCGAACCAGGTAACCCAATGCCCATATCGCCCGACCAAAGGAATCCTCCGAGCCGTTTTCTTCCATGAACTGTCGATTATAGGTTAAAAAGTTTCGGAAACTTCCGTCTTCCTTCTGAATATAATTCATAAAACCAAGGTATTTGGGGATCAATCTCAAGGCCGTTTCGTTTTTCAATTGCCGGTAAGCCATGACACACATCAGCAGAGCCCGGGCATTATCATCCAGGCAATAACCTTCTTTGTAATTGGGGACCCCATAAAGGGCGTGTTGCAAGATCCCGGTTCCATCGGTTAGTCGTTTGATGTGGGTCAAATTGAATTCAGGGAGAGCCAAAATATTAATAACCGAATCATCGCTCTTTTTTACGTCCACGGAAAGTGGGTTATCCAGGACATCGGCTAAAACCTTAAGGTATCGCATCCCGATCTCCGGCCAGTATGTTTTCTTCCCGAATTCGTAGGCTTTTCGTTTTATTTCGGCCAATTCGTGCGGATTATCGAGTAATCGATTGATCGCTTTCGCCAGAGCATCGGAATCATGAAACGGAAACAGAACCCCTCTGCCGTCGGCCAGGAGTTCTTCCGCATGCCAATACGGGGTAGACACCACAGCGGTGCCCGCACCGATCGCGTAGGATAAGGTACCGCTGGTAATCTGGGCTTTATTCAAATAGGGCGTAATATAGATATCGACCGCAGTCAGATAATTAAATAATTCTTCATTGGTCAGATACTGGTTGTAAAAGTAGACATGATTGCGCAAGTGATATTTTTCTACGAGTAATTTCAGATGGTTCCGGTACTCTTCGCCCGAAGTTCGGATGACTCCCGGATGGGTCTTTCCAAGGACGATATAAACCAGGTTCGGATGGTTTTCCACGATCTGGGGAAGGGCGTGAATCACCGTATCGATGCCTTTATCCCGGCTCAATAAACCGAATGTCATCAGGGACTGTTTCCCTTCCAAATTCAGGTGCTTCCGGGAATATTCGCTTTTAATATGACTGAAATCCGGAACGCCGTGTTCGATTAACTCGATTTTTTCTTCGGGAAGGCCATATATCTGGACTAAAAAATTGACGGCCAGTCGACTCATGACAACGATTCTCTCGGCCCGCTTCCCGATTTCGCGAATGATTTCCTTTTGATTGTATGAGGGTTGCTTTAATACCGTGTGGAGGGTGGCAATAAACGGTTTATGAAGCCGACGGATGAGCGATAAAATATAAATGCCATCCTCACCGCCATATATGCCGAATTCGTGCTGCAAGGCACAGATATCCACATCGCTGTAATTGATAAATTTGACCGCTTCCAGATAATCGCTCTGATAATTTTGACGGATGGTATGCGTGACAATGGAAGGGTAATCATAGGTCATTCCGGGATCATTCATTGCCACCACATAACCGGCACCCTGAATATTTCGGTTAATGGCGGTATCAAACATTGATTCCGTGATGTCTCGTGTAAAAGTTGCAATACCGCAATGGCGCGGAACATAGTTACCAATATTGGCGATTTTTATTTTTCTCATCTCCTTGATTTCCTCCCAAATTAAAAATAAATAACAAACGTTGATATTTTGTTTTAAAAAAGTATTATATATTAAAAAAATATTAATTTCAACTGATTTCGAATTAAAGCCCGCAAATTTTTTTATTAGAAGTTTAATTGATCATAATAAGTGGATTCGAAAATTCTTAGAGGCATCGCATTCACTGCTTTACCGGACGATTTATCGATGTCGACAATGGCCATATCCAGTATAATATTATTTTTTCCGACTTCGAATTTCTGGTTGATGCCGGTCAGAAACTTTCGAATTATCGGTTCATATTCCATACCAATGACCGAATCCAGGGACCCGGTCATTCCCACATCGGTTTGATAGGCGGTCCCTCGTTCCAGAATTCGCAAATCAGCGGTTTGCACATGGGTATGGGTTCCGATCACGGCGCTGACCCGCCCATCCAGAAAGAACCCCATGGCTTGTTTTTCGGCGGTGGCTTCGGCGTGAAAATCAACAAAAATGATCTTTTGTTTCGTTTCCCTTAAAAATTCATCGATGATCACGAACGGGTTATCGACCACCGGCTCTAAAAATACGCGCCCTTGAATGTTGGCGATCATGACTTCGGTATGATCTTCGGCTTTGAAGACGTAGGAGCCATTGCCGGGATTTAACTGGGGGTAATTCATGGGCCGGATCACCCGGGGTTCATCCCTTAAAAGCTCAATGGCCTCTTTTTTATCCCAGATATGGTTGCCGGTGGTGATGACATCGACACCGCTTTCAAAAATTTCATACGCCGTTTTTCGGGTAATTCCCAATCCGCCCGCTGAGTTCTCGCCGTTGGCAATGACCAGATTGGGAGAAAATTTCAATCGAATGTGAGGGAGCGCTTTTCCCAGGAACCGGCGTCCATAGCGGCCGCTGATATCGCCAATGAAGATGAGCCGGAATAATTTATTTTGCATATTCGATGGCCCTTACTTCGCGAATGACCGTTATTTTAACCTGACCCGGATATTCCATTTCTTCCTGAACTTTTTTGGCGAGGTCTTTGGACATCAGGAACGTTTTATTGTCATCCGTCTCATTCGAGTTGACGATAACTCTCACTTCTCGTCCGGCGCGTAATGCATAGGCTTTTTTGACGCCTTCGAATGATTTGCTGATTTCTTCCAATTTTTCGAGGCGTTTGATGTAGGTTTCAAATATTTCTCTTCGGGACCCGGGGCGGGCGGCTGAGATACTGTCGGCCGCCTGGATTAAGACACCCTCAATGGATGTAAATTCCACATCCATGTGATGGGAAGCAATGGCTTCCTGAACCTTTGCCGATTCCTTATGTTTTCGGGCCAGTTCCACCGATAATTGCGTATGGGTCCCTTCGGTTTCCCGATCGATGGATTTCCCGATATCGTGAAGTAAGCCGGCCCGTTTGGCAACCGCGACGTTGACCCCCAATTCCTTGGCCATTAACGCGGCGATCATGGCGACTTCTTTGGAATGTTCCAGAACATTCTGACCGTAAGAGGTCCGGTATTTTAATTTTCCCAAATATAAATGCAGGGCAGGGTCAAGGTCCCGAATTCCCAATTCCAGGACCACGTTTTCGCCGATTTCTTTCATGTGTTTGTCGAAATCCAATTTTATTTTTTCGACGACTTCCTCGATGCGGGCCGGATGAATGCGCCCATCGGTGATGAGGGTTTCCAGCGCCCGTTTGGCAATTTCCCGTCGAATGGGATCAAAGGAAGAAACGATGATGGCTTCGGGGGTATCATCCACAATGAAGTCGACCTCGGTCGCAGTTTCAAGGGCTCTGATGTTACGACCTTCTCTTCCGATGATACGTCCCTTCATCTCGTCGCCCGGCAGGTCGATGACTGTCACGGAGGAGGAAATGGTATGTTCACTGGCGATTCGCTGAACCGCAGTGGAAACAATTTCTTTGGCCATCTCGCTACTTTTCTCTTTTAACTCCTCCTCGATGACTTTCAATTTTTGGGCGGATTCCAGACGCGCTTCACTCTCGTATTGTTTGATGATCGTTTCTTTGGCTTCCTGAGTCGTCATTCCTGCAATGCGTTCAAGGGTGGCTTTTTGCTCATCATGGATAGCGGTCAGTTTCAATTTTAAGGCGCCGAGCTCCTCTTCCTGATATTGAATATCTTTTTCTTTGCGCTTGACCTCTTTTTCTTTGTTATCCAGGTTAATATACCGCTTGTCCAAATTTTCTTCCCGCTGGATCAGCCGCCGCTCCATTTCATTTAATTTACTGGTTTTGGCGCTTTGTTTGCGGTTGAATTCATCTTTCCAGCTCAGGAATTCTTCTTTTAATTCCGCTGATAAGAGTTTTTTCTTGGTTTCCAGCTCGTGTTTGGCATTATCGGCGACATCTTTTTTGAGTTGTTCGAATTTTTCTTTCTCAATGGCGATGGCTTTGTTTTTTAAATAAAGAGAAATGAAAAAACCCACGGCTATCCCTACGATAACCATTGCTATATTTATAACAATATCCATTGTTTCCTCCTAAGAATCTAAAAATATGGTCATTCAGGATGAAAAATGGATAGTCATCCGTTTTTCATCCTGTTCAACCGGGGAGATCATTCGATCAATATGAGAAAGTACGGTTCTTAATTTTTCATTTTCTTTTTTTATCGAAAAAAACTCTTCCGCGATATTAATCGACACGAGCAGTCCCAATTTAAAGGAATCCAGATCTTCGGCTTCGTGTTTGATTTTACTGTATTTATTTTCGACGAAGTCAACGATTTCCAGAAACTGCCCCGGTCCTATCGCTTCAGGCACGTTAAAATTGAAATTCTTTCCAAGGATTTGAACTTCAATTTCTTTTGTGTTCATCATTCTTTTTCAAGCGAGTCGATCATCTCGATTAATGTGTTTACTTTGCTTTTGATTTGGGTCCGTTCGTCGTTATTGATGGAAGATTCATGCTGAAGTTGCTGGATTTCGGTTTTTAATTTTTCATTTTCATCTCTGAAATGTTTGAGGTTCTCTACCAGATTTTTTACTTTCTCTTCCAGTTTATTCAATTCATCCAATTCCATGTGTCTTCTCCTTATTCTCCCGGGGAAGAACCCCTGAGAAAATTCCTTCCTTACAAGAAAATACCGGATAGGCAGTCGTAAGAGGAAGGCATGCAGCGCATCCCTCCCCTTATTTTCCGGTTCATTCTTTTGATAAGATCGAATTTATAATCGATTGTTCGATTGGTTTATATTTTCTGATGATTGGTGTTGAATCAATCTCTTTCTTGCGATCGATCATTCGGATCATATAAACGTTTTCACTTTTTCAACGATCAAAGCAAAAGTTTCTGGCTCGGAAGCAGCAATATTAGACAAGACTTTACGGTTTAATTTAATGTTTGCTTTTTTAAGGCCATAAATAAAATGAGAATAACTCAGACCATGCTCTCTCACCGAAGCGTTTATTCTGACATTCCACAACTGTCTGAATTCCCGTTTTTTAGCCCGACGGTCTCGATAGGAATAAACCAACGCTTTTTCCACTGCTTCTTTGGCAGTGCGGTAATTTTTATGTTTGGCTCCATAGAAACCTTTTGCTAACGTTAATATTTTTTTTCGTCTTAATAACTTTTTATTTCCTCGTGTTACGCGTGGCATTGTTTCTTTTTCCTCCCTATATTGTAATGGGGTATTTCATTCGTTTATTTTCGTTCTTGGGCATTGTGGTTAATAGGGCAGCAAATGGCTGATCCGCTTAACTTCACTTTTTACGACCAGAATGGATTTTTTCAGGTTCCGTTTTCTTTTTCTGGTTTTCTTTGTCAGTATATGAGAAGCGTTTGCTTTACTACGTTTAATTTTGCCATTGGCAGACAAACGAAATCTTTTTTTTGCTCCTCTGTGGGTTTTAAGTTTTGGCATCTTTGTCTCCTCTTTTCTTTCCTATTAGTATATGAGTGGTCCATTTTTCCTTTTTCGGCGAAGATTCAATTTCAGCGATATCACCTATAATTTTCATTATCTTATCGGTCATTTCGTCCAGCATTTCGGGGCGCCGCTTTTGCCTTCCTTTGAGCCAAATCGTTACTTTGACTTTGTCTCCTTCCTCAAGGAATTCCTTGATTTTCTTTAATTTGACATCCACGTCATGTTCACCGATAACAGGAGTAAATTTGATTTCCTTGATATGAACTTTCTTTTGCGACTTTTGGGCTTCGTGCTCTTTCTTTTGAAGGGAATATAAGTATTTGCCGTAATCCAGCAACCGGCATACCGGAGGTTCCGCGTTGGGGGAGATGGCGACCAGGTCCAGTTCTTTCTCTTTAGCGATCGCCAGGGCTCGGGAAATCGGAACGATTCCAAGCTGCTGTTTGTCTTCATCGATTAATCGAACTTCGGGGGATCGAATTTCTTCATTGATCAGATGAAGATTTTTTTTTGGTTGCGGTTTCTTAAATTTCATAATTAAATCCCTTCTCCCGGATAATAATTTTTATTTTTTCAATGAAATCGTCCAGGTCACGTTTTCCCTGGTCTCCTTTCTTATGAAGGCGTATCGATATATTTTTATTCTTCTCTTCGTCGTCACCAACGATGATGATATAAGGAATCTTCTGATGTTCGGCATCCCGGATTTTTTTTCCAATGCCCTCGTTGCGTTCTTCCAGTTTGGCCCGGATCGAATTGGCTAACAACTGGGTATGGATACGCGACGCATATTCCATGTTCCGGTCGGTGATGGGGATCACAATGGCCTGAATGGGAGCCAGCCATAAGGGAAAAAAGCCGCCATAATGTTCGATTAATACGCCGAAAAATCGTTCCAATGAACCTAGCAATGCCCGGTGAATCATGATGGGCTGCTGCATCTTCCCTTGATCATCGGAATATTTTAATTTGAAACGTTTGGGCAGATTCAGATCGACCTGAATGGTCGTGCACTGCCAGGAACGTTTGAGCACATCCTTGACCTTGATATCGATTTTGGGACCGTAAAAAACACCTTCTCCCGGATCTTCGGTGTAGGGGACCGCATTGGTTTCCAATGCTTTTTTCAAAACGGACGTTGCCATATCCCAATCCTCGAATTCACCGACCGATTTGTCCGGACGGGTGGAGAGGTATATTTCCAGTTCATGGAAACCGAATTGTTTCAGCATGTCCAGGCTGAAAAGGAGAAGCTTTCCCACTTCCTCTTCCAATTGGGACGGGGTACAGAAGATGTGGGCATCATCCTGGGTAAACCCACGCACGCGCATCAGGCCGTGCAGCACGCCGCTGCGTTCATAACGGTAAACCGTACCGAGTTCGGCCAATCGAATCGGCATTTCTTTGTAACTGCGATTGCCGGATCTGAAAATAACGATATGGAAGGGGCAATTCATGGGTTTTAACCGGTATTCGGTGTTATCGAATTCGATCGGGGTGAACATATTGGCGTTGTAATAATCGCTGTGACCACTGGTGTTCCATAGATCGGATTTGGCGATGTGGGGCGTAAAGACCAGTTGGTACCCATTTTTCAGATGGGCGTCATACCAATACTGTTGGATTTCATGGCGGATCACGCTTCCTTTGGGGTGCCACAACACCAGTCCGGCACCGGTTTCATTTTCGATCGAAAAAAGTTCCAGATCTTTTCCCAATTTTCGATGGTCCCGAGCCTGGGCTTCTTTGAGAAACGCAAGATGGGCGTCCAGCTCTTCCCGAGTCGGAAAGACGACCCCATAAATCCGCTGCATGGATTGATTGTTCTCATCTCCTTTCCAATAAGCGGCAGCTACGGATAATAATTTGAAGTTTTTTAAATAGGATACGTTGGGAAGGTGAGGGCCCCGACAAACATCGACAAAGTCTCCCTGTTTATAAACCGAAACCTCATTGCCTTCAACTTTGTCGTTGATTAATTCAACCTTTAAGAGTTGGTTGTGGGACGTAAAATAATCAATGGCCTGTGGTTTATCCCAGATGAAATGCTCGATTTTAAGATTCGAGTGAATCAACTCTTTCATCTTTTTGGAAATGGCTTCGAGATCCTCTGGAGTAAAGGGTTTCTCTGAAAGGAAGTCGTAATAAAAACCGCTTTCGACAGCCGGACCGACCCCATATTGAACACCGGGGAATAATTCGGTCACCGCCTGTGCCACAAGGTGCGCACAGGAATGCTTAAACACGTCCAATGCTTCGTTGGATTGTGAATTAATCTCTTCAATCTCCGGTTTTAATTCTTCCGAATATTTGGTATCCAGATCCTTTAATTCACCATTAATTTTTAATAATACTACGTCACTTTTTTGCTTACCCATTTATTTTTTTCAACTGTATTTTTTTAATTTTTTGAAAAATGGGCGCGGACGGAATCGAACCGCCGACTTCTACCATGTCAAGATAGCACTCTAACCAGCTGAGTTACGCGCCCGTATTTTTGAACTATCATTGGCTGATTTCTCAACCTATCAAGTCTTTTAACTTCTTTCCCGCCACAAATTTAACGACTCGCTTTTGGGGGATGATGATTTCCTTGCCAGTCCGGGGATTTCTCCCTTTCTTTTGTTTTTTAGTGATGGTCTTGAATGTTCCAAAGCCTACGAGGGTCAACTTTCCGTCATTCTGCGTTAAATCCGTAGAAACAATTTCCACCAGAGAGTCGATCACTTTTAACGCATCAGTTTTTGTGAGATCAGACTCTTTAACCATTTGAACAGCTAATTCGTTCTTGTTCATAATTTTTTTCCTCCTAGTCAGGTCAATAATTTACCTTAATTTGCATTTAATGTCAATATCTTTCATTACTTTTTCATTACTTTTTTATTCGAATTATTGAAAAGAATGGAACTTCTTTTAAATAAATCCCCTTTATCACTTGCCAAATCCTGATGGGAGGGAGCCGGCCCGTTTTAACTGAAAGTGCAGCCAATCGTTATCGACGAAATAATTGTCTTCCCATTCGGGAACCAAATCGGTTTTACAGGCCCGATGCTGATAGTCGTGCCAAAAGCACGCCTTGGCTTCTGCCAGCGTTGGAAAAGAGCGATTAGCGAGAACGTTCCGATTGCTGAGGACAAACAGATGGAATCCCGAGGGTTCGGTTAAAATGAACGCATGGTCCAGGAAGTAGTACAGCGAATTAAACAGAAACGAAAGTTGGGTCGTCTTGTCTTTCCGGAATGCGGAATTTTCCTTTTTTTCAATCATATATGATTATAATTCAGTCATTGTTGAAAGTCAATGTGAGAAAACCGAACAGTTGGTGCGCTGAAACGGATAGTTAATCGAAAAAAAGCAGGGTAAACGTGATTGAAATTAAATTGAAATTAAAAGGTGCGGCGTTTCGGGAGCGTTGCTTTTCAGGAAAGTTTTTTTGGGAAATCGACCCATTTTTTCTATTGACTTCTTTTTGGTTTTCTTTTAATATTAAAACCGTTTAAACGTCAAGAATATTTGGCAGGGATTGAGATGAGGAGCGGTTTCACATGCGCATATTATTTGTGAAAGTATGTTTAACGAAGGGGTCATCGCTGGGCGGAGTTGAAAATTCCATTTTGGAACCATTGGAGTTCGAATACCTGGCCGGAGCGCTTGGCGGGCATGAGCTTTTATGCCTGGATTTGCGACTGGAGCCCAACGACGCTTTGGTTAATACATTGGCGAATTTCCAGCCAGACGTGGTGGCCTCAACCGCAAATACGGTCGATGTTTATGTGGTTCAGGAGCTTTTCCGCACGGTCAAAGCATTATCCCCCAACGTATTAACCGTGGTTGGCGGGTATCATGCCACGTATCGGCCGGAAGATTTTAACAATCCAACCACGGATGTCGTGGTGCAAGGACCCGGAGAAATCGCTTTTCGGGAATTGATCGAGCGCTATCAAACCGGTAAGCGGGCTTTCGACGATATCCTCGGGTTAATGCTTCCCCGCGGCGGTCGATTGTTCCATACCGGCAAACGCCCCTTAACCGGCCCGGATATGGTGCAGCCGGACCGGGGGATTACCCAAAAATATCGCCGCCATTATCATTGCGAGTTTTGGATGCCGAGTGCCATGGTGCGCAATACCTGGGGATGTCCGTATCGTTGTAGTTTTTGTGCATTGTGGAATCTGGGAGAAGGGAAACTCTGGGAGCGCGATGTGATCCGTCTGTGTGATGAGATCGAGGGCCTGAAGGAAAAATATGTCTTCTTTTGCGATGATTTGTCTTTTTCCCTAACGAGTAAGTCCCGGATGGAAGCATTCTGTCGGGAAGTGAAACGGCGGCATCTTCGGAAGCAATTTTATTTGACGTGCCGCAGCGATATTGTGGTCCAATGCCCGCAATTGATTGAAAAATTGTGCGATGCCGGTATGAAGCGGGTGTTTCTTGGTCTGGAATCCCACACGGATGAAGGGCAGGCGTATTGGAATAAACACAACCGAATCTGCATGAACGAAGAAGCCATCCGGCTCCTGCATTCGCATGGGGTGAGCATTACGGGAAGCTTTCTCGTCACCCCGGATTTTACCCCGGAGCAATTCGAGGCGTTGTTCCGGTATGCGCAGCGCCTGGACATTCTGTGTCCGGCTTTTTTAATCTATACCCCGCATCCGGGTGTGCATGTTCACGAAGAAAAAGGCTTTAAATTAAATACTGAAAATTACGAATTTTATGACCATTTGCATTCGTTATTCGAAACGTCGCTCCCCCTGGATGAATTTTACCGGCGCTTTTCCGAGTTGTGGCAGCGGTCGTATTCGCCGTTCAGCCGGACCGGTTACCGGCGGTTCTGGAACATTGCCCGTCGGGTTTCACTGCCGCTGATTCCCCATACGCTTAAAATGGGATTGACGATATTCACACGAATGGCCAACGGGAGTTTCATTACCGAGCGGTACGAAGAAGGAAAGATGTCCAATAGCGGTCGCCCGCGCTTGGCGCCGGTGGAAGCGGTACCGACCGGAAATGCTGGACACGTGCCCGAAAGTATAACCGATAATAACAGCGAGGAATGATGAAAGTTCTGTTGATTTATCCCGTAATTGAAGACGACCGGAGCGGACGATCGCCCTGGGCCTTTCGGGCGGCCAATATGGTGACGACTTACCTGGCGGCATTTTTTCCTCCGGATGTGGAGGTGGAAATATTGGATGAATATGTGGAACCGATGCGTTACGATATCGATGCCGACCTGGTGGGAATTTCGGTGTTGACCCCCACTGCCAAATACGCTTATGAAATGGCGGATCGGCTTCGCAGGGACGGGCGCACGGTTATTGCCGGTGGTATTCACCCGTCGGTTTTCCCCCATGAAGCGGCGCAGCATTTCGATGCCGTGGTCGTCGGCGAAGCCGAGACGCTGATCGGGCAATTGGTTAATGATTTTAAAGCCGGAAAACTGAAAAAGTTTTACCGTGCGCCTCAGTTGGCGTGCCTGGAGCATCTTCCCCCCCCGCGTTGGGATCTGCTCAAAACCAATCGGTACATTATTCCCCGATCGGTGTTTGCGACCCGGGGCTGTCCCTACGATTGCAGTTTTTGTGCGATTCATCTGGCGCAGGGGCGGGGATTTCGAAAACGTCCGGTTCGCGACGTGGCAGAAGAAATCGAACGCATCGATACCAAACGGTTTATTTTTTGGGACGATAACCTGACGGTCGATCAGGATTATGCCTTGCGGTTATTTCAGGAAATTGCCCCATTGAAGAAAACCTGGACGTCCCAGACCGATTTTAATGTGACGCTGAATGATGAGCTTTTAAAAGCCGCGGAGAAAAGCGGGTGTGTGGGATTTTTTATTGGTGTGGAAACCATTTCCCCTGCCAGTCTCGAAGGTGTCCAGAAGTACCATAACCATGTTCGAAAGTACCGGGAAGGCATCGACCGAATGCATGCCAACGGGCTCTCGTTGGGCGCCGGCATGGTGGTTGGCTTTGATAGCGATACCTGTCGGATATTTCAGGATATCCTGGAATTTGCGGACGATGTTCATCTGGATGCGGCTTACTTTAAAATCCTGACCCCGTATCCGGGGACGCGAATGTTTACGGAGATGTCGAAAAAGGGGCGGATATTGACCCGAGATTGGGATAAATATTTGGCTCATAAACATGTGGTTTATCAGCCGCAATTGATGGAACCCGAAGAACTGGAAGCGGGTTTTCATTGGATGACGCAAAAATTTTACAGTATTCCGTCGATGGTGCGACGGTTATGGGGCGCGCATGCGGGAAAGGGGATCAAAGGTTCGCTGCCTGTCAATATCGGGTATTGGTTGTTTTACCATTTCCTGGCCCGGGAGAAAGGATGGAACCCGGCATGAAGGCATTGTTGATGTTGCCGTCTTTTTTGGGAAATAAATTCGGAAACGAATGGCGGAAAAATCCGACGGTGACGCCTCCGTTGGGATTGTTGTATGTGGCCGGCGCATTGGAGCGTTCCGGGTTTGAGGTTCGCGTCCTGGACTTGAATGTGGAAAAAATCGAGTGGGAGGCATTTGAAACCCTGGTCAATAACTCCGATGTGGTGGGGTTATCGATTCTTACCCATGTCCGAGAGGCTGCCCGCGAATTGATCCGGGAAATGCGCGAAATCAAGCCGTGGGTCAAGATCATCTGCGGCGGGCCTTATATTAATTCGACATTGAAACCGTTTCCCGGTGCGGATCTCACGTTTGTCGGCGAAGGCGATGAAACCGCCGGCGAGGTTTGCCGCCATTTGGTTCGTTCCGACATGGAGCGTTTGCGAGGGTTTCGTGGGCTCATGTTTTATGAACACGGGGAGTTGGTCCGGACCGGTTCTCCCGAAGTTCTCAAGGACTTGAATCGCTTTTCGGTTCCTGCGCGGCATTTGATCGATGCCTCGCGGTATGGCGAATTGGTCGGCATTCGCCTGTCTTCTCGGATTACGGCCATCGCGTCCTCGCGCGGGTGTCGGAGTGCCTGTGGGTTTTGTAACCGACGCGGGATTTTTCGGTACCGGTATCGAGAAACCCGAAACGTGGTGGATGAAATCGAACACATCGCCGATGCGGGCTATGATTTGCTTGTTTTTAATGAGGATAATTTTGCGGTTAATCCGCAACGGGGAATTGACATCATGCGGGAAATCAAACGTCGGGGGATTGGTATTCGGATTATGTTGCAATTACGGGTGGACTCGATTTCCGACGAATCCATTACCGCGTTTAAAGAGGCCGGGGTATGGTGTTTGATTTTCGGTATTGAAAGCGGTACTCAGGAGATATTGGATTATTACACCAAAGAAACGACGGTGGAGCAGGGGAGGGCCGCGGTTCAGGCCGCGGACCGTTTCGGCATCTTTACGTTCGGATTCTTCATTCTGGGGGCACCATCGGAACGAGACCGGCATTTTCGGGAGAATCTCAAATTTATGACGTCCATTCCGCTCGATTTTGTAGGGTTTAATATTCTCGATTACGAATTCGGGGCCCGGATATGGGCGGAAAAGGCACGGGAAGGGGTTATTGCTCCGACGCAAATTATCGTCCCCACCGGCCCGTTATTCGGGGCGCTTTCATACAGCGACCTTCAACGGTATCTCCGCTGGTCATACCGCAAATTTTATCTCAGGCCGCGCCATTACCTTCGGTTGTGGATCAAATGTTTGAAAAATCGGGATTTTACCCTTTTCTTATTTATGATGAAATTATCGATGAAGTTATTCCAACGGTTTCGGCCATTCGCTTTGGCGGATGCGTTGCCCGTTGGAACAGCGATGGAGGATAGACCATGAAGCTTTTATTAATTGCACCCACGGTTCCGGCCGAGCGGTATCCCAAAGGGGGTTATGCCTTTCGTGTCGCCAATTATAATTTACCTTACATTGCCGCGTTAACCCCTCCGGGGATCGATATTCGAATTGTCGATGAATGCGTCGAAGCCATTCCGTTTGATACCCGTGCCGATCTGGTCGGAATCACCGTCAATACGCCGTTAGCTCCTTATTCCTATGAATTGGCCAAACGGTTTCGGGCGCAAGGCAGTAAAGTGGTATTGGGTGGGATTCATCCGTCGGTGTTTCCGGAAGAAGGGTTGTTGCATGCGGATGCGGTGGTGGTTGGGGAAGCGGAAACGAGTTGGCCGAAACTCATCCGTGATTTTCGAGAAGGGAAATTGCGAGAATTGTATCGCGGGGAGCAGGCCAAATTGAGGGGCACGCCGGTTCCCCGTTGGGATTTGATGCGACAGAACCGGTATATCATTAAACGGAGTCTTACTGCGACCCGCGGATGCATCTATAACTGTGACTTTTGTTCGATTTTTCCGGCTGTCGGGTCCGGTTTTCGGATGCGGCCCGTGGAAGAAGTCGTCCGGGATGTGGTGGCCGGTCGATCGCGACGGGTCATGTTTTGGGATGATAATATTATTGGAGACCGCAATTATGCGCATCGTCTTTTTTCGGCATTGGTTCCTCTTAACATTCGGTGGGTATCTCAGGCGACGTTTAATTTCAGTCAGGATGAGAAATTGATCCAATCGGCTTACCGGTCGGGGTGTCGTGGCATTTTTTTGGGGATCGAATCGCTTTCTTCGGAAAGTCTTAATGAAGCCAACAAGTCGTTTAATATGGTGAATCGATACAAAGAAGGCATTCAGCGGCTTCATGATCATGGCATTGGTATTAGTGCCGGGTTTGTATTCGGTTTTGACAACGATAAACCATCGGTTTTTGAACGCACGTTGGCGTTTGCTCACAAGACCGGAATCGATGCTTGCAATTTTAAACTATTGACCCCGTATCCGGGTACGCCGCTTTACGACCGGTTAGATCAGGAAGGTCGGATTATCGATAAGGATTGGTCTCATTATCGGGGGAAAACGCATGTGGTCTTTCGGCCGAAGGGTATGACGCCCGAGGAATTGCTTCAGGGGTTTAAGTGGGTACGGCGCGAGTGTTACAATTGGTCGTCGATTTTGCGCCGACTCGGCAAATCGCGCACGAGTGTGTTGTCCGGTTTGGCCATGAATATGGGGTATCGGTATATCACCCGGAAAGAGGATCCATCCCGGGGATGGAATCCCGCGGCGTCCCAGGGGGAAAAAATGAAGTCGAAGGCGACTGCCCACCGGAGGTAAAGTGAAAAAAAATATTATGGGTGGGATTATCTCTGGTGTAATGACCATGGCGGGTAATTTCGTCAGGTATCATCTTTTACGAAAGAAAGCGCTTCGACCGCTTTATGTCGTATGGCATCCGACGTTGCGGTGTAATCTTTCGTGTGCATTTTGCGATGATGGAAATGGGGAGAAATATCCGGATGTATTTCAGCGGGAATTAAATACAAGGGAAGCCCTTAATTTATTGGAATTGCTTCGGAGTGCGTCGCGGTCGATTTACTTTACCGGAGGGGAGCCCTTCGTACGAAAAGATTTTCCTCGCTTGTTAACATACGCCAAAGAGCTTGGATTTCAACCCATCTTTGTTAATACCAATCTGACGCAGCGCACGGCGATTGAAACCGCCATTCAGGATATCGACGTATTGGTTGTGAGTCTCGGTTCCATGGATTGTAACAGTTATGACCGAATTATTCGGGGCTCTCCCGGGCAGACCGCTCGTATTCTGAAGAATTTGGAATATTTTGCCGGGTTGAAGGGGGGGCCGCTGATTGTCGTTAACTGTGTGATTTGTAACCATCGGGTTCATGATGCATGGGCCGTATATGAATATTGCAAAAAGCTGGGGATTTACTTTTCGCCCGTTCCCCGGATAAAAGGGTGTTACGTGGAGCCTCATATTTTGGAAAACGTCGTGTATCAACAAATCGTCGATAAATGGCTCAACGAGAAGCGAAACGGCGCGAAGATATATGGCAGTATTAGGGGATTGGAAATTCTTTTAAAGCAACTTCCTTTTCGATGTTATCCGTCGCTGGCCCCGCAAATCTATCCCAATGGCGACTTGTTTTATCCATGTAAGCCACTTCTTCGGCGTCCGTTTAACGTATTGGAGTTAGGTTCTTTTTCCACGGCGTGGAAAAAAAGTTTGAAGACCTGCTCCCCGATGCCTCCTTGTGACAATCGGTGTCACATGGCCTGTTATATCAGTAACAATCAATGGATGGAGCATCCGCTCGAGATGGTTCGAGAGAATCTACGTATGATCAGGAGTTCAAAAACCGATGAGTCTAAAACTTTTTATTCAAGAGGCAGTGAATGATTTCCGAAAGACAGCGGCAATCGTTCCCAGTTCGCGTTATTTGACCCGGGCGATGGTAAAACCGCTCGGTTTGAACCGAGCCGATGTGGTGGTTGAATTAGGGGTTGGGACCGGGGCGATGACAAAAGAGATCCTTCGTTCGTTGACACCGGATTCGACATTGATCGGGTTTGAAGATAACCCTGTTTTTTTTGATTACGTCGCCGGTCATTTTTCGGATCCTCGGATGATAATCGTGAATGCCTCTGCGGAGAAAGCGCCAATGATTTTGGAACAGTTGGGATGTTCGCGAGTTGATGCGGTCATTTCGTCTCTGGGACTGGGATATATGACAGAGAAAGAGCGGCATTGCATTCTGGAGGGAATAGCCGGATGCTTGAAAGAAGAAGGTATTTTCACTCATTTTCAGTATTTTCATGGCTTACAGTTGAAAGAGGGGAGGTTGTCCCGTTTTCGTATCGGTGAATTGTTTCAGCGTTATTTCGGTTCGGTTCACCGGAACCTGGTTTGGCGAAATATTCCACCCGCGTACGTTTATATTTCTAATGGAAGCATCAAGAAATTTGGGTAGGTTGGCTTTTCTTCATTTCGAATTTATTCGTTACCGTGATGAACGCAGCCCAAAGAGTCATTGACGATATGTTTTGCATGATCGACGGGGTAAAAAGAGTCATGCGCGGAGCAAAAAGCGTCAGCGATGATTCTTTTTGCTTGAATTTCGGAGTAAGTAAAAACAGTAAAAATATCAGCGTTGATGCATTTTGCTCCGTCAACGGAGTTCCGAGCTCCGATTTCGGAGCTTTTTGCTCCGATCACGGAGTTCCGAGCTCCGATTTCGGAGCTTTTTGCTTCGATCACGGAGTTCCGAGCTCCGATCACGAAGCTTTTTGCTCCGATCACGGAGTTCCGAGCTCCGATTTCGCAGCTTTTTGCTCCGATCATGGATCAAAATGCTTCGGAAATAAAGCGTTTAGGTGGAAACATCATGCGCCGAGTTTTGTGAATCCCCTTTTTTGGGAGTGTCAGGGATCTTGTGCAGATAGCCATATTGTAAAGACGTAGCGCGCTACGTCTGTACGATCTACACAAAATTCCTGACACTCTCTTTCAATTAAAGCGATAATATTTTGCCCAACCAATTACCGGCAATATTAAACGGTAAACCGAAGGCAACGCCGAAGCTGGTATGCGATTTATAATTTAATGGAATATCCGGATTCAGGGGATTGATTTCCCCTCCGACTTCAAACCCTGGCTGCAAAACCCCGATATTTTCTCTGCAAGCGAATAAAGACAGCGAAAAATATCTAAAATCGTATCCAATTCCCAAATATAGCTTTTTAAAAATATTTCCGGATAGTTCCGTCCCCAAATCGATGTGAACGCGTTTGAGTGGTTGACTAAAGATAGGCCTTTGCGGCTCATATCCAAATGGGTAGAGAGCGCCATACAGTAACATCCGGGTATCATAAGTCATCCTTCTTGTAATAATGGGTGTTGTATCATCGAGATTTCTGTAGAGTATCCCGTAAGAAGTCGATCGCTCAAATGGAAACAAGAACCCCACATGCAACCCGAGATAATATCTGGCATAGGTTTCAAAATCTCTTTCGAAAACCACATCCTCTTTTTCCTTCCCATCAATTAATTTATCCATGAGAATTTTTATTTTATAGATTTTACCGCTCTCGGAAAGAGTGACTTTATACGTCGGTTTAGTTTTCTTCTTGATCGAAAGCGAGGCCATCAATTTCGGGCCGGCATAAATCGGAATCGTTTCAGGTTCGATATCTTTTTTGTTGACCTCACACCGAGATTTAGGGCAATCGAGGGCACATTCCAAAAAGATAGAAATGATTGTTCCTTTTTTAAATTTTTGATTTAAAATTTTCTCTACCGATATTTCCGCTCCATTCAGGGACACGATCTCCTCTCCTTCAGCATTTGTTGCAATGGGTTCACCATTAATATTTGTGAATTCCCCATTTTCATTGATTGTAATCTTTAGCTCGGTTTTGCCATTCGCCTTTCCCGTTAAGTGAAACGACGACAGAATAAAAAAGACCATTAAAATCAACACCATTTTGGTTTTCATCTTAGTTCCTCCCAAATTTTAGAGAGTGTCAGGAATTTTGTTTAGATCGTACAGACGTAGCGCGCTACGTCTCTACAATATGGCTATCTACCCAAGATCCCTGACACTCCCAAATTTTATGATTCTTTATTTTTTAATCGACAATATTTTGCCCAACCAATTGACTGCGCTGTTAAGCGGCAAGCCCAAGCCAATTCCCAAACTCGTATGAGATTTGTGATACAAGGGAACCGCTGGATTCTTGGGATTAATCTCGCCTCCGACTTCGAACCCTTGCCGTAGGACTTCGATATTCTCTTGATAGGCGAATACCGATAAGGAAAGATATCTCAAATCATACCCAATTCCGAAATATATTTTTTTAAAAATATTTCCGGATAATTCGGATCCCAGATCGAAATGAAGACGTTTTAATGGATGACTGAAAATAGGACTCTCCGGTTCATAGCCGAAGGGATAAATTGCACCATACAATAATACCTTGGGATTATATAATGTATCTTTTGTAATAATGGGGATTGTTGCATTGGGACTCTGATAAAGGATCCCGTAAGACGCCGTCCGATCGGATGGGAACAGAAAACCCAAATGCATGCCGAGAAAATAAACGGCATAGGTTTCAAAATCTCTTTCAAAAATTACATCCTCTTTGGTCTTGCCGTCAAGGGACGTACTTTTGATGGTAATTTTGATTTTATAGATTTTCCCGCTTTCGGAAAGCGTGATTTTATATTCCGGTTTTCGTTTATATGTCTTCTCGATTAAACTCACGTTTTTTCCCGTCGGCCTGGGGCCAAGGGGAATCAATTCGGTCTCGATATTGATCTTATTGACCTCATACCAACATTCGGGACATTTTCCGTTATATCTTACCGAAACGGAAATCGTTGTTCCCTTTTTGAATTTCCGATTTAACATCCTTTCGATCGTCACGGGATCGATCGCCTTTCCTGCCTGGGACACGACCTCCTCGCCCTTAGTACTGGTTGTAATCTTGATATCATTAATTTCCACCAATTCCCCTTTTTCATTAATGACAATATTGAGATCCGATTTTACAAATTTTTTTCCCGTTAAAGGGAATGATAAAAGCGTAACAAAGACAAGAATTAAGATCGCCTTTCCGGTTTTCATTTTATTTCCTCCCCAAAAATTCTTTTGCTTTTATTTTATAGAAAACCGAAAATTATTACAATGGGTTAAAAGATATTTTCTTCTCATTTCTTTATGCTATAATTATTTTTCAGTCAATATCCAAAATCAAAAAAAATGAGGAGATGATCATGAGAATGAAACCGTTTCGGCAATCGCTCACAGCCGTTATCTTATTTGCGTTCGTCTGTATGATTGGAATGGGAACCCATGCCGCTGCCCAGGTTCCCGGAAAAAACTGGCAACAATATAAAACCCCGGAAGACGCCGGGTTCTCTTCCCAAAAGCTGGCAGAAATCAAAAAATTATACGACAATAGCGGCGTTGCCGCTGTCCTCATTGTTTACGATGGGAAAGTCGTTGCTTCCTGGGGCGATGTCACGCGTCGGTATTTCTGCCACTCCATGAGAAAAAGCTTCATGAGCGCCCTGTATGGCATTCATGCGGCAAAGGGAACCATCGATTTGAATAAAACCCTTGAGGAACTCAACATCGATGATAAAACCCCTCTGACCAAAGATGAAAAACAGGCCATTGTTAAAGATTTACTGAAATCCAGATCCGGTGTTTATCTGGAAACGGCAGCCGAAACTCAGCAAATGAAAGACACGCGACCCGCTCGCGGCAGCCATCCCCATAATACGTTCTGGTATTACAACAATTGGGATTTCAATGTACTGGGAACGATCCTCAAACAGGCAACGGGTATATCGACGGTTGAAAATTTCAAGAAAAATATCGCCGATCCGATTCAAATGGAAGATTTTCGTTTGATCGATAGCTGGGATTACTGGGACCCGGCCTCCATCCACCCGGCGTACGGCTTCCGAGTATCGGCCCGAGACGCTGCCCGTTTCGGATTACTCTATTTGCGAAAGGGTAAATGGAACGATAACCAACTTATTCCGACTGACTGGATTAACGAAAGTATGGTTCCCTATTCCGAGACGCCTCGTCCCAACACCGGATATGGGTACCTCTGGTGGATCGATAAGAGTTTTAACGATGTCGGAGGAATGGTCGCGGCATTGGGCGTCGGAAACCAGGTGATCGCCGTTTTGCCCGGGGCCAATATGGTCGTGGTTCAACGCGTGGATACCTATAACGGGAAAATGGCCCCGAATAATTTCGACTTGATCCGAAAGATATTAAATGCGAAAATTTCCGCTCCCAAGGTCAATCCCCAATTCATGCCTTTACAAAACACGCCTTCGGTGAAATGTCCGCCGCTGATCACCCTGCAACCGAGTGTCTTAAACAAATACATGAAAGACTATGTCCTGGGCGATATCAAGGGAAGCATTAAGAAGTTAAATGGCCTTCTCGTCCTCCAAAGCTCAGATTACGACTTGCTCCATCTTCTTCCGGTATCTAAAAAATTATTTTTTGGCGAAGATCTCGGACGGTGGATTCTCTTTGAATTGGATAAAAAAGGGACACCGATCGGATTAACGATTCATCCGTCGATCGCCATAGCCAACTTTTATGAGGACATCCTGGCCAACGGTGTGGATTCGGCCATTGAAAAATATAAAGCGAAACAAAACGTCACCTTCAGAGAAAGCGATGTCGATGAATTGGGTGATCTTTTCGTGACCTTGAAAAAAGAGAAAGAAGCCCTTGAAATATTTCGATTGAACTCGGAATTAAACCCCCGATCTCCCATGGCGTGTTATAAGTTGGTCAAAGCATTGCTGAAAAACGGAGGCAAACAGGAAGCCCTTTTTAATCTTCAAAAAATCATGGCACTCAAACCGTTACTAAAAGAAGTGGAAGAACTCCTGCAAAAAAGCAGGGAAGAACAGAAAAAATAATTGGTATCGTTTCAAATTCCCGTAGGGGCAGACCCGCGGGCCTGCCCCGATTTTACGGGTTGCCCCCATTTTCAATCATTTGTAATTCAATCGATTTTATGATATAAAATGATTTTCCTTATACCGCTTTTATTCTATATCTCATAAACTGAAATATCAAATCATGTAGGAGGAACCGATTATGTCCCGATCCAAATTTTATGGCTGGAAATTAGTCGCTGTTTTATTTTTCGTTTATCTTTCGGCAACCATCGCCTTGGTGGGCGGAAACATTATCAATACGTTTATGGCGAAACAATTGGATATGAAACGGTCGCTTTTCGGGGCCGGATTTGCACTGGCGTACCTCCTGGTTGGCTTTGTGTCTCCTCTGGCTGCAAGCGTTGCCAAAAAAGTAGGGGAGCGGGTCACCATTTCGATCGGTTTATTAATGATTATGACCGGTGCCTTACTGATGTCCTTCATTGGCAATACCTCCGGGGGATACATGGCCGGCTTTGGATTGATTATCGGAACCGGTTCGGCGTTTGCCACGGTTCTTCCGATCCAAACCCTGATTACCCGCTGGTTTGAACGCAAACGGGCCCTGGCAACCGGCGTGGTACTGTCTGCCGGTGGATTTTCAGGCATCGTTTCGTCCCTCATGGTTAATCATATTATTAAATCCACGAATGGGAACTGGAAACTGGCATGGATTATGATCGCTTCGCTTATGGGACTGATTACCTTGGTTGCTTTCTTCTTCATTAAAAACACCCCCGAAGAACTGGGACAAGTGCCGGACGGTTCGGTAAATTCACAAAACGATTCGAATCGCGCGCAAAAGCAGACGAAACCAAAGGTGTATCAAACTCCGGAATCGTGGGGCCTCAAAGAAGCCCTCGGTACTCGGGCCTTGTGGTTGACCCTCCTGGCTGCAGCCGCTCAATTTATTGGCTATTATCTCTGCTTGAACCACGGCATGATCCATTTGATGGATGTGGGAATCTCCAATGACCTGGCCGCGCTTTCCCCCGGCATTCTCTTATTTGCCAGTATCGGTGGACGCTTGCTCTCCGGCGCATTGGGAGACCATATTGAACCCCGCTTCATCATCATGACCGGATTGATGTTAACCCTCATCGGATGCATTGCCCTGATGAACGCCGTTTCACCCTTTCTGGTTTACGTGTACGCCGTAACGGTCGGTTTGGGATTCGGATTGGTCTACGTATGCCTCTTTACGATGCTGGGAAATTACTTCGGCACCGTGAATATCCGAAGTTTTTTGGGTTTTCTCATCCCCATTGTCACGCTATTTGGTGCTTCGGCTCCGCTGGTGGGCGGTATCATCAAAGATCGGACCGGAAGTTATGCGATGGCGTTGACCGGCACGGTCGTGATTGCTGCTGTGGGGAGTTTATTATTGTTTTTTGCCAGGCCGCCGATTAAAAAACAGTAATCCGAGAGTGTCAGGGATCTTGTGTAGCATAGCCATATTGTAGAGACGTTGCGTGCAACGTCTGGGATATAAAATTCTAATGAGATTATAATAATAAAAAAGAAACGTAGTACGAGACTTCTCTACAAGCCGATATCCACTATAACCATTCAATTGTCACTTATAGCTCTCAGACTCACCCCAATCTTCCTGTTCGGGAAGGGGCAATTCAATCATAAAGGTCGAACCTTGACCCAGTTGGCTTTCCACTGTAATTCGTCCCCCCATGGCTTCCGCCAATTTTCCGGCAAGGGTCAATCCCAGGCCGGGTCCCCCATAAATCCGAGTGGAGGAGGAATCGGCCTGACTAAACGCAGCAAATATAATCTCCAGTTTATCCTTGGCGATGCCAATGCCGCTATCCGATATCTTGATGGTTACAATGCAGTTTTCATGATCGTAATGACAAAAGATGGAAACAAGACCCTTTTGAGTGAATTTGAACGCGTTCTTGACGATATTGGTCACGACCTGATTGATCCGGATTCTGTCCCCAAAAACGGTCGGTGGGACAGAGGGATCGACGGATACCACAAAGTTCAGGTTTTTCTCTTCCGCTCTTTTCGAAAATTTCTTGTATATTTGTTCCAATAATTCCCGTAATGAGAATTTATTGTTGTCCAACTCCAATCTCTCGGCCTCCATTTTTGCCAGATCCAGGATATCGTTGACCATGTTCAGCAGGTTTTCTCCGGCGTCGTGAATGATTTGAAGGGTTTCGATTTTTTCAGCGTTGTCCTCTTCATCCAGGAGAAGATGAGTAAAACCGATAATGGCATTCATCGGCGTGCGGATTTCATGACTCATGTTGGCCAGGAATTCGCTTTTCGCCCGGTTAGCGGCTTCGGCTTCGTCTTTGGCGACTCGCAATTCATGCTCGATTTGCTTGCGTTCGATGATTTCAGCTTCCAATCGTGCACTTTGTTCCCGGATTTCGCTGATGTATTCATTACTATGAATCGTGATGGAAAGAAGGATCGCTAACTGGTTCAGAACATCGATTTCCTGTTGCGAAACCTCGCGCTTGCGCTTGTCATACAGAGTGTAGGTTCCATAAGCTTCGCCTTTACTATATATCGGAACCCAGACAATGGTCTGATGTCCCCATTGCCGGATGCTGCCATACCAGGGAGTTAATCGGGAATCTTTATATATATCGTTCACCACAACGGTGCGTTTTTCGTTAATGGCGGTACCCGACGGACTGGAAAGAACCGGGGCATTTACCTGGGAAATCGATTTAATATAATCATCCGGCAAATTATAGGAGGAAAAAATATGTCCTTTTCCATTTTTATCGATGAGAATAATGGAACCGCAATGATACCCAAAACTGGTACAGACCACTTTCAGGACATCATGACTATATAAGATCGGTTTGAGACGAATATCGATTTTTGAAATTTCTTCGGCGATTGAGCGGGCAGATAACATAGATGTCACTTATTGATTAATTTTTCGGCTTTGTATATTCAGGATTAGTGGTGCAGTATGCTTCAGGGTCTCCGGTGGTCCAGTAGGTACAGGCATTGCATTGCTGGCATACCCGAATCTCGGATTCCCTGCCGTCGGTGGATTTGTTAACGATTTCAGGATCGGCCATTTGAGCGCGTCCCAGGGCGCACAAATCCGCTTTGCCTTCAGCCAGGATCGATTCGGCCAGATCGAGTCCGCGGGAAATAATCGAACCCACGGCGCAAACAGGCACCGAAGCGAATTGTTTGATTTTGGCGGTAAATGGAAGATTGGGCGTAATGCCATGGGATTTGGGAGGGCAAATATGAAGCATGGACGCGTAGACGCCTGCGGATATATTCAATAAATCGATCCCGGCTTTTTCAAATGCCGGGATGAGTTCCTGGTAATCGTCGGCTTTTAGTCCACCTTCGACAAAATCATCACCATTGATTCTTAAACTGACGGCGATGCGGTTATTTAATTCTTTATGAATACCTTCGAGAATTTCAATGATCAAACGGGCACGATTTTCCGGGCTTCCGCCGTAGGCATCCGTGCGCTTGTTGGAATAAGGAGAGAGAAACTGACTGAGTAAATACCCATGAGCGGCATGAACTTCGATCACTTCGGCGCCTGCATTTGCTGCGCGTATAGCTGCGCGAATATAACCGTCCCGAACCCGTTCGATATCGGCCATATCCATTTCGCGTACCCGGTATTGGGGATCGTATTGAGACATCACGGGACAGGGAATGGCGCTGGGCGCAATCAGAGTATCGCCGGAAAACGACGTGGAGGACTGACGTCCGTAATGAATGAGCTGAATTCCGGGAACCGCCCCATTGTCTTTGATGGCTTTGAATAATTTTTTTAATCCCGGTACGTAGGTATCCGAATCGACCCGCATGATTTTATTGAACGGGATGCCATCGGAAGTGACGGATGACGTGCCTGTAAAGATCAAACCGCACCCACCTTTGGCCAGGTCGGTGTAATACTTCAGCAGCTTGTCCGAAACGGTTCCATCCGGATTGGCATAATTCAATTGCCAGGCCGGAAATACGATGCGATTGGGGAGCTTTACGGGACCGATTTTAATTTCACTAAGCGTATAGGGATAACGTTTTTGTTTACCACTTACCTTTTGATCATCGTTCATGTTATTCTCCTTATATCCATTTATTTATGGTATTTGATACTCATATAACACAATCGATATATTATAACAAAATATTCGATTTTATCAAATTTTTTTAGCTTTTTTCAACGGCTTCACGTCGCTTGACAAATTCGGACGATTGAAATAAGATAAAAAAATCAAAAATATGAAGGTAACGCCATGAACTTTGATGTTAATCTGAATTTATCCGGTGAACGTTTTTCTGTTGTTTATTCCCTTCAAGGAACAAGAGAGGATGCGTATGCGCAGGCTCAGGATATTTGCGTGGAACAGACGATCGAATTCCCCGCCGATCTGGTTTTACAGGGGGATATTCGCAACCATATATTGGGTCGAATCGAATCGTTTACCTCAATTGGTTCCAACCGCTGGGAAGCCACGATCAGTTTTGCCGTTGAAATTGTGGGAGATGAATTGACGCAGTTATTGAATGTGCTGTTTGGAAATTTTAGTCTGAAACCCGGCGTGCGACTCGAGCGTTTCGATTTACCGGATAGGATGTTGACGAACTTCAACGGTCCCCGATTCGGGATCAGGGGACTGCGGGAACGCATCGGTGTGTTTTCGCGTCCGTTGTTTTGCACTGCCCTCAAACCCATGGGGCTTCCGGTGAAAGACCTGGCCGAATTGGCGTATCAATTTGCATTGGGCGGCGTGGATATGATCAAAGATGATCATGGCCTGGCCGATCAACCGTTTCATCCCTTTAACGAGCGGGTGGAACACTGTGCGCAGGCGGTGCAGGAAGCCAACGCCAAAACCGGGGGAAATTGTCTTTATATTCCCAATCTTTCCGCGCCGGTTGACCGCATCCGGGAAAAGATTCTCTTTGCCAAAGACAAAGGCGTGGGCGGTGTGATGCTGGCTCCCGGTTTGGTGGGATTGGACATGATGCGTCACATTGCCGAAGATAACAGTCTCGGACTTCCGGTGGTCGGGCATCCGGCTTTTTTTGGCAGTTTTGTGACCAGCCCGGAAAATGGCGTATCGCATCACGCGATTTTCGGTCAACTGCCCCGACTCTGTGGCGCTGACGCCGTCGTTTACCCCAATTACGGCGGTCGGTTTTCGTTTTCCCGCGACGATTGCCGCCGGATTGTAGAAGGGTTGACCGCTCCGATGGGCAACCTTGAACCGGTGTTTTCCATGCCGGGCGGGGGAATGAGTATCGAACGCATCCCGGACATGCTGGATGTTTATGGCAAAGATGTGATCTTTTTAATCGGTGGTGCGCTTCACAAAATGGGACCGGATCTGGTCGACAATTGCAAACGGTATTTGGAGGCTTTATATAAACCATGATTCACCGCCAAGAAAATAATCTTGAGGGCGGTTCGCGAACCGCCCCTACAGAATTTGCCTTATTTGATCCCCGATCTCCAATAAGGATCTTTGGTACATCATTCGTAGGGGCGCTTCGCGAATCGCCCCCTTTTTTTATGTGAAGCGAAAATTGATATCGGCGTGGATTTTGGAAAACAGTCAAAAATTGACTAAATTGAAATATTTTGATAAACTGAAAAAACAGAGAAATAGGAGGTATGATGAGTTATGATATCATTTTTATCGGAGGCGGACCTGCCGGATACGAAGGTGCGATTGCTGCCGGGAAGAAAGGTCTTAAAGTTGCGTGTGTGGAAATGGATAAAGCGGGTGGAACCTGTCTTCAGCGGGGATGCATTCCTTCCAAAACATTCCTCCATACGGTCAAATTAATCAAGCAGTTAAAGAACGCTTCCAAAACCGGTGTGAAAGTAGAGAATTATTCCGTTGATCTCGATGCGATCCGAAAACAGAAAGAGCGGGTTATTTCCAAGTTAACGCGGGGCATCGAAATGCTATTTAAACAATACAACGTTGAAATGATTAAGGGAAAAGCCAAAGTGGTCTCACCCGATACGGTCCTTATCGATGAAACCAATGAGATCAAGGCCAAAAATATTGTGGTTTGTACCGGTTCGGTTCCGGCGGAGCTTCCGTTTATCAAGCGGGATGGCAAATTCATTATCGATTCGGACAAAGCCCTTGATTTGGAAGATATACCGGAGAAAATGTTAATCATTGGTGCCGGAGCCATTGGACTGGAGATGGGTGTGATTTATCATTATCTCGGTTCTGCGGTGACCGTGGTTGAAATCATGGAGCACATTATACCGGGAAGTGATACGGAGACTGCCGATATTCTGGAAAATGAATTGAAAAAGCAGAAGATTAAAATCCATACGGCCACCACGATTGCGTCCTATTCCATCAACCCTGAAACCGGGATGATTGTCTTTAATTTAAAAAAAGGCGAGAAAGAATGGAGCGACGAGTTTAACAAAGTGTTGCTTTCCGTGGGTCGGAGTCCTCTTTCCGACTATGTCTTTGATCCGTCGTTGGAAATTGAGCGGGACAGACGGGGGTTTATCACCGTCAATGAAAACCTTCAGACCCGGTTTTCGAATGTCTTTGCTTGCGGGGACGTAGTTGGGCATCCGTTATTGGCGCATAAAGGGTCGCATCAGGCCATTGCGATTGTGGATTTTATCGCACAGGGAACACCCATTACCCATCATCCGATTCCGGGAGCCGTGTATACCTTTCCGGAGTTGGCGTCCGTGGGGCTCAGTGAAGGCGATGCGGTCAAACAGGGGATAAAAATAAAGATCGGACGGTTTCCGTATTCGGCCGGTTCGAGGTCCAATGCGATTGATGAGAAAGCCGGTTTGGTCAAAATCATTGCTGATGAAAACAATGTGTTGATTGGTGCTCATATTGTTGGAGAGAATGCGGATGAACTCATGCCGCTTCTCAATTATGCGGTAACGACCCACATGCGGGCCGATGAACTGAAAGATTTGATTTTTATTCATCCCACGTTAGCGGAGAATATTCGGGAAGCTCTCGGCGAAATCGGTGGGTTTTCGATTCACATATAAAAATAAAAAGTTTTGGGAAGTCCAGAAACCCTTTTTCAAAAGGGTTTCTGGCCGCCGGAGGCGCACTACTTCACTTCTGCTCTTTTCAAAAGAACAAAAAAGCCTTTTTTTGTTCTTTTCATAATCACAATACAATTAA
>JBLMYT010000126.1:0-47414 GCA_050258455.1 Candidatus Omnitrophota bacterium
ATACAAGGCAAAAGAAGCAGCCCAAAATATGCTCAAAAAAGGATTTGATATCGACACCATAATTGAGATAACGGGTTTGGATAAAAATAAAATCGAAGGATTAATGGCTTTGGTGCAATAATTGATTTAAGTTCGGGTTACCGATCTGTTCTTGTAATGCGTATTTCATGGTTATTTTATAACACAAATCCGTTGAAATTTCAAATCAGGAGAGAAGTTGAAAGAATCTGGGTGAACGCTTGCATTAATGGTTGTAGGAATTGACAATGGTTATCATTATGATAACGTGAATAAGAAATTTCCGAAAATTATCGAGCTTAAAATGGCGTCAAAGTTAACGCTAATACAAATTGAAAAGAAACTTGCTTGATACTATTTCAATTTCGGAAGGAAGGAGTTCCATTTTATGTCGGCCATTGTCTTTTATTGCGTCAATTAATTGTTTAAACCCAATATTATAATCTGCGGAGAAATCCGCATATCTAATGTCTCGTAAAAGTACAGGTAATTCGACGTTTTGAATTTTAAGAGGTAGAATCCGTGGCGTACCTTCTGAAGATAATTGCATATTTAAAGCAGTTTTATACTCCCTTTCTACCCAATTTGATTTAATTGATTGAATTGATATAACCAAACAAAAAAAATTGCAATTAGTAATTCCTTCTTCTACTTTACGTGTTATTGATTCTCCAACTTTAATTTCCTTTTCATCTAGCCATACATTTATAAAGGCAGCACCCAAATCTTTTGTAAGACGCTTTACAAATTTTTTATCACTGTGTGAATAACTAATAAATATTCTATTCATTCATCTTCCTCTTTGGAGATTATTACTGAATTTTTGATATAACATATTGGGAATAAAATTTCAAGACTTTGAGGAAAATCAATATCTTTAAAGAAAATGGCGTTATTAAAAAGGGACTTATTATTAAAAAGGGACTTATTATTAAAAAAATTTGATATTTGTCCCAACTAGTGGAAGAACGATACTGTCAAGGGCTCTGAAATTCTTTCCCCCGGCATGAAGCCAGATGGACCGTTGGGTATCTTCCTCCAACCGGTACACATAACTGAGTTTACCGGAAAACTCTCGACCCAGCGTATCATCCGGGACAAATATTTTTTTTGTCGGATCAAAACGAAGTAAACCGGACGTTGTACCGAACATGGCATGGCCCGCAGCCCAAAAAACCTGCACATCGGTGTCCGGGAGTTGGCTGGATTTACCGAATCGAGTCACCTGGCAATCTTTAATGGAGTCGCTGCTTTGAAATTCGACGTGAAATACCCCTGACGCTCTGGCACCCAGCCATAAATCCCCTCCGGGTTCTTCGACAATGGTCCGGATTTCGCGGTTGACGGTTTCAAATTTATCCATATCGGTAGGAAAAGATTGAATCGTTTGACCGCCGACAATAAAGAAACCGTCTTCCCGGGTGCCGATGAGACGTTTATTATTGCTCTCATCAAACGGTGTAACCAGGAAAACGGTAGCGACGGAAGCCAGACGTTCGCTGCCGGGAATGACCTGAAAGGAATCGTTTCTCAGTTGCATGAGACCGGTTATCGCAGTTGACCAGGAGTTCGTTTCCGCAAATTTGGGAATAATGTTTGAAATTGCCGGCACCGGTTGGAGGAACCATGATTTTCATTTGCTTTTGAGCGGCGTTCCATCGGAAAATGTATTTCAATGTTCGGAAATAAATCACATCATGGATGGCATAGGTTTCGAATACCTTCCCGAAACTTCGGTGATTATTATCGATATAAGGGGTTAAGGATTCGTATTCCGGTTTGCGGTTGGAAGCGGTTTTCAGAAAGCCCAGTTCATCGATTCCGCCGACAAAAATCCTGCCTTTGCTGTCTACGGCAAGCGAGCGAGCGGACGCGTGGGGAATTGGGATCGTTTCCCAGGAAACCCCGTCGTATTTCAAGACACCGCCCTGATTGGCGATGTAAATCAGACCGCGCTGATCCTGGGTAATCCACCAGTTCTGGGGTTGCAGCATGTAATCGGTTATGGTGAAATTCCTGGAATATTTCATCCCGTGGTTTTGACCGGATATGGCATGATCGGGGAATATCCACAAGAGAAGGAAGGTGAAGAATAAAGTTGTATATCGTTTTTTCATCGGTTGACCTTGTTATGAAATGAGAGATAATGGACTTCTGATATAACACATTGAGAATAAAATTTCAAGAACGGATGATATTAATCATCAATTCTTATTCATCTTTCCCTGTGAGGCATTGGCATTTATTTGCATAAAGAAACGATAGCCAAAATCGAGTCCTATAATTTTTGATGTCACACTAAATGTTCAGCCATTGCTCATCATCCGAATAAGCGATGCCTAAAAAAAAGTCACGGATGACTTATTTTGTTTCAATGACGCCAGCGTTATCTTCAAAATAAGCCTTAATTCCCCAAACGTAACTCCTCCCTTGCGGGTAATAGACCGCTTCGGTGGGATCAAAATACAGAATATTATTTCTCACCATATGACGAAGTAACTCCTCGATTTCTTCTCTCCTGGCTCCTCCATGAATAAAATCCCGGATGGTTGCTTTCTCTTTATTCAAAAATAATCGCAACATATTTTCTTTCTTCTCATCCGCACCGATGTAATAATCAATGATTCCTTTTATCTTCTTTTTGTAAATTTCTAGGACATCGGAAAGGGAATGATCGAAAAGTTGGCTTAATAGGTATTGAATTTCCCACATACTGCCGCCGACTGTATCCCATATTTTCTCTGCCTCTTCGGCTGTTAATCGATAATCTTTTATCCTGGAATATCTTTCCAGGTTCAACAGCCACTCCATCACAGCCGGTTTATCCAAATAATCGACTTTGTAAAACACCGATGTCTTTTTCAGTCGCGAATCATTATAAACGGTGTTTAAAAAATACCCGTCCGAGGAGGCAATAATGATATGGGCCAGGTGACTTTCTTTTGTCATGGCGACAAAGAAATTGAAGAGAGCAATAATCAGTTGGCGTTCCCGATTGTTTTCGATGTATATACTGTCCAACGCTTGGAGTTCGTCGATAATAATGACCGGTTTGATACCTTGCTCCGTTAATTTTATGAATTCCCGTTTCATGATTTCAAAAGGGTCTAATTCGCCGCTTTCCATGCCCTTTAAGACTTCAACCGAAAGCTTAAAAAAATTAAATAAACTGTATTCGCGTTTTTCTTTGACATCTTCTTTGGTTCGGCTGTAATCGATTCCAAAGAAAATATGAATAAAATCTTTATAATTTCCGATTAACTTTTCCCTAAGATTCAAAAATTTTACGTCCAGGTTTTGCTCGTGTTCAACCTGTTCCAGAAACTTATAAAGAAGAGTTGTTTTACCGGAAGATTTGGGACCATGAATAAAAAGAATCTCTGACGGTCTTTTATTGATAAATTCATTCAGATCTCGTAACTCGACTTCCCGGTCTATAAATGCCACGTCCTGTCTGTAAAATGATTGTCCTTGATTCATGCTTTCATTATAATATTACCCTCTTCTTTTTTCAAGGAAGAAATCTCGGAGGAGAAGCGATCTCAAACAGATTGAAATAATACTGCAATCGTATTATTATTCACACATTAAAATGTTAGACAAAAAGGATTTGTGGACCTCCCAAAACGTTTTGTTCTTGACTTGTTTCTTGACTATTGAACGGAATATTGTTATTATTAAGATTATAAAATCGTACAGGTTGTTTCGTACTGTAACAAGGAGGAAACTTGAAGTTACCATTTGCCGAACCATTTAAAATTAAAATGGTTGAAAATTTGAAAAAAACCACCCCCGAGCAACGGAAAGAATATATCAGAGACGCAAAATATAATCTGTTTAAATTAAAAAGCGACTATGTGTTTATCGATTTGCTGACCGATTCCGGTACCGGCGCCATGAGCGATAAACAATGGTCGGAAATGATGACCGGCGACGAAAGCTATGCCGGTGCCCGGTCCTTTTTTAAAATCAAAGACAAAATTAAAGAGATCATGGGCTTTGATTACGTCATCCCCACCCATCAGGGCCGGGGCGCAGAAAACGTCCTCTTTTCCGTTCTGGTCAAAAACGGAGATATCATTCCGGGAAATACCCATTTTGACACCACCAAAGGACATATCGAATTCAGACACGCCACTGCCGTAGATTGTACCATCGATGAAATCTTCGATCCGACGATCAACCATCCTTTCAAAGGAAACATCGATTTGGAAAAATTGGAACATGTGTTCAAGAGCGTCCCGATCGAAAAAATTCCCGCTGTGGTCGTAACCATCACTTGTAATTCCGGTGGCGGCCAACCGGTTTCTCTGGAAAACCTCAAACAAGTATCGGCCATGTGTAAAAAATATAACACGTTGCTGCTGGTCGACAGCGCCCGATTCGCGGAGAATGCTTATTTTATAAAAACGCGCGAAAAAGGCTACGAAAATAAAACCATCAAGGAAATCGTTCGAGAGATCTATGCGTTAGCCGACGGCGCCATGATGAGCAGTAAAAAAGATGCAATCGTTAATATCGGCGGATTCATTGCATTAAAAAGCGAAGACATTTATAAAAAAGCATGTACCTTTAATATCATCTATGAAGGGTATATCACCTACGGCGGGATGAGCGGACGCGATATGGCGGCGCTGGCTCAGGGTCTGGATGAAGGCACCGAATTCGATTACCTGGACACCCGCATCAACCAGGTCGGTTATCTGGGGCAAAAACTCACCGAATACGGCGTGCCGGTCGTCAAACCCTTCGGCGGCCATGCGATTTACGTGGATGCCAAGAAATTCTTCCCGCACATCCCCCAAAGCGAATACCCGGCTCAGAAACTCGGCGTGGAATTGTACATCGAAGGCGGCGTCCGGGGCGTTGAAATCGGTACCCTTCTGGCAGACCGCGATCCCCTGACCCGCGAAAACCGCTACCCGAAGCTCGAACTCCTGAGACTCGCCATTCCCCGCCGCGTGTATACCAACAATCACATGAATTATACGGCGGCCTGCCTTTCCAATATCTATGAACGAAGAGATCAATTCAAACGGGGATTTGAAATTAAGTACGAAGCTCTCATTATGAGGCATTTTACCGTCGAGTTATCTCCGCTTTAATTTTAAAATTTTTTTGAGAGTGTCAGAATTTGGTGTGAATGAGGATATCGTAGAGACGTAGCGCGCTACGTCTCTACCAACCCATCGAAATTTTAAAATAAATTTTTTTGAGATTCGATTCAGGAGCAAGCATGGCGAGATTTAAAGACATGGTGGCGTCACCCGCCGGAAGTACTTATATTCTTCAAGGGAACGAAGCCTTTGCGCTCGGCGTGGTTCATGCCGGTTACCATGCGGCGGACGGTTACCCGGGTACGCCCAGCACCGAGGTGATCGATAAGTCCCTGGTTCATGTGAAGGATCGCATGATCGTGGGCTGGTCCGTCAATGAAGCCACAGCCGTGGCCGTGACCGTCGGTCACGCGGTAGCGGGTTTTGATGCCGTCGTGACCATGAAAGTCCCGGGGGTGTTTCAGGCCGGTGATGTGATTTCCACCTCGGCTTTTTATACCGAAAAAGCCGGGGCATTCGTGATCTATGTGGCCACGGATTATGCCCCATCCAGCACCCAGCATGTCATCGATCCCCGCTATTTCTTTTCGTCCTGCAATCTCCCGGTACTCGAACCCCGCTCTCACCAGGAAATGTATGATATTCCCCGAATCGCCGCGGACCTGAGTCGGGAATTTAAAACCCCGGTCGTGGTTCTGGCTTCCGGAATCCTCTGCCACTCCGAAGGGCGGGTGGTTACCCAAGAGCCGCGGACCGTGTCCCCCTTGCATTTACCCGAAAATCTGCATGCCTGGATGATCATGCCCGCCATTTCCCGCGCCAATTACAACAAGACCGTTACCGACCGGATGCCCCATCTTCAGAAATGGACCGAAACCTCTGCCCTGGTTTCCGTTTTCGAAGGAGACGACATGGGAATGATTGTCAACGGCGAAGCGGAAATGATCGTCAGGGAAGCGCTTCTGCAAATGGGGTTGAATCCGTCGATCCTTTCTTTAGCGATTACAAACCCGATCCCCAAAGAGCAGATTCTGGCATTTGCGCGTCGGATCACGGGGAAATTGTTCATCATTGAAGACGGTCATCGATTTCTCGATGAAAAAATCCGGTTACTCGGAATCGAAACCATCGGGAAGGATGCCCACAGTACTCTGACCGATTGGACACCGGAAGATGTCATTCGATTTCTCTCCTCCCATTTGGGGATTCCCTATAAATTAGAGAAGAAAGTCATCGACATGCACCCATTGAAACGTCCGCCCTCGATTTGTCCCGGATGCCCGTATCGCGCGTTCGGTCTTGCGGTCGGCAAATTGAAGCAGAAGAAAAAAATATACGCCGCTTTCGGCGATATCGGATGTTCGACCCTCCTTTATTTTCTCAATGCCCTGGATACGGTTCTGTGCATGGGCGCCTCGGACGCCGTGCGGCAGGGATTCGTGTTATCCCGCCCGGATATGGCGCACCAGGTCATTAGCATTATCGGAGATTCCTGCGAATGCCACAGCGGTCTGGATGCCACCCGAAACGCGATCTTTCGCCATACCCCGGGGGTCAAAGTGATCCTGGATAACCGCATTACCGCCATGACCGGCGGTCAACCGGCCCCCAGTTCCTCCGCCAACCTGGACGGCGTTCCCAATAAATTCGTTTTAAAAGATGCGGTTGCTGCGGAAAAAGCCCGAACCGTTACCGTAGATTCATACAACGTCAACGAGGTCGAGCATGCCCTGACCCAAGCCCTTGAACTGGCAGAAAAAGGGGAATTTACCACCCTCATCCTCCAGGGCGAATGCATCCAGGAAGCCGACGCCAAAAACAAGACTCGAACCCTCCGCGTGGATGAGGATTCGTGCAAAAAATGCGGATTGTGCGACATCTGCCCCGGTATTTCCCGCGATGACAGCGGAAAACCGGCCTTTACCCTCCTCTGTACCAACTGCGGATCCAAAACGCAGGTTTGCCGGCAACGATGCCCGTTCGGGGCCATTGTTCCGATTACCGAAGTCGAGCCGGAAACCGCGGTCCCGGAGCATTCTTTTACAGCGTCCGAAACCGGGGAACCCCAGAGTCTCGATAAACAAACGCTTCCGCCGGCGTTACGGGTTGCCGTCCGGGGTATCGGTGGACAGGGGAATCTATTTTTTGGAAAAGTGCTTACCGAAGTGGCCCGTCAAACGCCTTATTCCGCGACGAATATCATCAAAGGAGACACGCATGGCATGGCGCAACTGGGAGGCCCGGTCATTTCAACCTTTGCCTGTGGAACCGTGTACTCTCCGGTTCTGGCTCCCCATTCGGTCGATGTCCTGGTGACCATGGAGGTCAGTGAGGTGTTGCGGCCCGGTTTTCTCAATCTGCTCAAACCCGGCGGTACTCTCATCCTCAATTTATTCAAAGCCATCCCCGTCACGTCCAAAAAGGAAGAGTATCCTGAAATCGACGCAATCATGAAACTGCTGGATCAGCTTGGCGTCCCGGTGATCACGACCGAGGCTTACCGAATCGTGAAGGAGTTGGGGGATAAAACGGGTCGAACGGCCAATGTCTTGATGTTGGGATTGTTGTCTACGATTGAACCCTTTCGTCAGATTCCGCTTGACATATGGCTCTCGGCACTCAGGACCATTTCTCCCTCCCCAAAAGCCGGACAAATCAATCAGGGGGTGTTTAATTGGGGGCGGAAGCAGCAGGAGAATTAGGAGAAATAATATCTAAAATCTGGTCCGATCCCTCCAGGGGAAGAATAATAAAATGCTGGATTCCCAGGATGCGGCATTTGACCATGTCGCGGGGGCTGATCGGTTCCGATAAGAAAAGAAGAACATTCACCTCTTTCAATACGCCCATATGGGTGATCTTTTCCAGATATTCCACCATGCTTTGATTTTTGTAACTCACGGGAAGCATCAGATACCCCGTTTTCCGCTCATTCAGACATTTAATAATCCGCATCGGCGAATCGATATGAATCCAATCGTATTCGGAGACATCGGAAAGAAAGGTGAGGGCGTCTTTGAGGGCGTCGCCCAGGGAAAGCAGAACGGGTTTGAGGGATTCGTCTTTGGCAGGCGGAGCCGGCGGTTGAGGCTGATCGGCGGCTTCGGTTTTTTCCGTTTTTTCCGTTGGGTCGGATGCGATCGACTCGGGCGATTCGGCAGGTGCTTTAAAGTCGGGGGTTTTCCAGGGTTTCAGGGGCGGTGCCGGCGGAGCCGGTGCCGGTTGAGGTTTGGCTTTGGGAGAGGGGGTCAATTCACTGAGGGACACATTTTCATCGACAAATTTAATGGAAGATCGTGCCCCGCCTTGTTGCGCCGGAGGCAGATCTTTTTTCGGTTTCTCCGGTTCCGGATCCCGTTGCTCTTCCCTCTTTTTCTGCATTTCCATCTTCCGCTGGTAGGAGCGCCGCATCAGGGTCGGGGCAATAAAACGGGAAGACACGAATTTTTCAATGGCACTTCGAATCGACCCGGGAAGCTTGGTGAATTGAACCGCCAGTTTCCAGCTCCCCGGTCCGCTGATGCGATTGACAATCCCTTCGGCTTCAAAGGAAGGAACCCCCGGGATTCCTTTCACTTTAATAATGGCCAGCGATGTCCCCCGATCCAGGAGGCCGGAGTGGATCCCGAGTTTTTGCTCATTTTCCATCCGAATGGCTCGATCAATGACCAGACAGAGACCATCGGTGCTGATGTCCACGGCCGTTCCGGTTAAGCCCACGCCCCGTCCCAGGCTCTCCAGGATGGACACGCTTACTTTTTCCCGCAGGGAAAAGGTCCCGCGGTTGTTCTTTCGACGCTCCATTTGTTTAATGGCTCGGGGAATCAAGAGGTGGGGTTTATTATCGGAAGAGAGAACGATTTTGGATTGGAACACAAACCAGGCGCGATCCAGTGCAAATCCGCATTGAACGGGTTCATTGTTGCAATCCGTTATCCCATGGCTTTCTTCGATCCGCATCACCCGTTTGGCGATATCCAGGGAATAAATATTACAGATCCAACGTTTTTCCTTGGTTCGGACCGTTAACGCGATCCGTTGTTTAAACACTTCATCGAGTGTTCCCAGAATTTCGTCTTCGGTTCCGATAATATCCGGCCCCTCGATTGTATCCTTAGTTTTTTTTGTAAATATCCCCACGATACACCTCTAACAATCGCTCATTTTTCATATCACGTTTCCTCAAAACATAATTTATAACAAGTTTAGATTGAAAAATCAAGCGTATCGCTTAAACTAAAAATTTTTTGCTGAGCTTGAGCCTCATTAATAAATAAATCGTTGTCCTTTGCCGATGAAATAAAAAATGACGACCAGGCTTAACAGACCCATAAGGGTATAAAAAATGATTTCACCCCGCGGGTAGGCCTCGCGGCGTTCCCGATGGACAAAGAAGCGAAAAAGGAAGCCGGACGAATAGATCACCACGGCCAGGGCGGCATATTGGGCCATGGCAACAAACACCCAGAGAAAAAAGGACAAGCTGAGTATCGCATAAACGATCGGTTGGAACGATTTTTCTTTTTCTTTCAGCGCTAATTTGACCCCGAGCAGCGCCGAGAACACGTACGGGACCAGGCAGCAAACGACCGAGAGATTGATGGCGGCAAAGTAGAGATTCTGAAGCAGGGGGGCATTCCCTTTGGCGGCGATATCGGGTGAAGCGGAAAGCGCGTAGAGCAGAACCAAAATCACCTGCGTGATCAGATTGGCCACGGTCAGGGAAAAGACCGGGGTGGCCCGGCGATTGATCCTGGAGAAGGCGATCGGAAACGCACCATCGTGAACGGCGCAAATAAAAGGCGTTTCCGCTGTAATCAGTAGCCAGGACAGAAACGCGCCCATGACCGAAAAAAGAAAGCCGAAGTTGAGGAAATGCTTCCCAAAATCGCCGATGGCATACCCCAGCACAGCTCCCAGCGGGCTGGACGCATTCACAATGTCTTTGGCCGGAGCCACACCCATGGTGAGAGTGGAAATGAGGACGTACATGACCAGGGTGATGAGAAAGCCGATGAGGGTCACGCGACCGACATCGCCGGGTCTTTTGGCTTTGCTCGAGATGACCACCGCCGATTCGATACCGAGGAAGGTAAACACCATCACGCCGAAACTCCCGCCGATTTGCCGGAGGAAGTCCACGGTCGCGCCCGTGCCGTTTAACGTGCGTGAAAACGGATCGCCCATAAGCGACGGTTTAAACATGACCACGGCGACAAATATGACGAAAATAAGCGGGGCTAATTTAAAGGCAGTAATGATCCCGTTGGCAATACCGGCTGTTTTGATCCCGAACATGATTAATATATAGTAAAGCCAGAGCAGAAGGCTGGCAAGAAAAAAGGCGGCCCACTTGTTGGTGGCTAGCGTCGGGAAATAAGTGCTCAAGATTTTGGGTACCGCGAATAAATAGGCGAGGTTCGTAAACAGGGCACTCCACCAATACCCGTACGCCGAATTGAACCCGACAAATTCCCCGGCTGCTTCACGGGCGTAGGTGTAAATGCCGCCCACCAGATCGGGCCGTCTGGCCGATAAATACTGAAAGATCCTCACCAGTGAAAAAACGCCCAGGGCCGTGATGGCCCAGGCGATCCCAATCCAACCCGGGTTGGCCTTACTCCCCAGGTCGGCGGGGGAATTAAAGATGCCGGCCCCCACAATGGAACCGACCACGACGGCCAGAAGCGGGAAAAATCCGAGCACATTGATATGGGTTTTTTCTGCCTTTTGCATCCTACATTCTACCATAGTTCATTTGCCTTGAAAACAGCGCATTGACGGTTTGAATGAAAGAGCGGACAGATATAACCCATTGTGATTAATTTGCATCCATGGTTGAACCGAATGAGCCGCGTAAAATTGAAATTTTAAATGAAACATATTGCAATTTCATGTGTATTTATGTAAAATAATTTCTTCTTGTTTTTAGGTTTAATTTATATTTACATGAGGAGAACCGATGATCAAATATCAGGTAAGTCGGCGGCGGTGTTACTGGTTTCTTTGGTTTCTTTTCGCGTTCCTGTTGACCGGGTATGTAACGGCTACCGCATCGTTGGGCAGAGACGTTTTAAGAATCGGCATTCCGACTTTTCCCTGCTCGTTGAATCCGGTTTACGCCACCACCGAATCGTCGCAGGCCATCATCAACAAAGTCTTTGATTCCTTGTTCGCCTACAACGCCCGGGGCCAGATCGTGGAAGGGCTGGCGAAACATGTTCGATTGGCCATCGGACCGAAGACCAGCACCCTAACCCTGGATTTGAATGAAAATGCCCGTTTTTCGGATGGTCATGCCCTGGAACCCGACGATGTCATCCAAACGGTGAAACTGTTGAAAAATCCGGCGTTTAAATACCCCTATTTTTCCTCGATCCGCTACCTGACCGGAATCGAAAAAAAGGGTCCCCATGGTCTGAAAATCACCATTCAGTCTCAACCCGGATTTTGGAAGAACTACCTGAGGTTTAAGATCCTCAACGGCCGCGAAATCAAAGGGATTTCAGCCGAAACGTTTAAAACCGTGAGACTCTCCGGGACCGGGCCTTATCGGTTTAAAACCGTAGCCGAGCCGGCTCAGGTGGTCCTGGAATTGAATCCGTTTGCCGATCAAGGCACTTCGTCCGGCCGTTCGATGTACCGTTTTATTGAATACACGGTTATAGCCGACACCCGATTAACCCCGCTGAAACTGCTCAATAACGAGATCGATATCTGTGAACTTCAGCCTGAAAATATCGGTGTTTACGAGCGAACGCCCTTATGGAAACAACGCTTTCATATTCGCAAGTATAAGAAATTGGGGTATACGTTCCTGGTGTTTAACCTCCGCCGCGCCGCCATGGATCAAAACGTACGGAACCTGTTTTATAATATCGTTCAAGGCGGAGACTTTCTCGACCATTTCTTAAAAAATAAAGGCGAACGGGTGAGGAGTCCGTTTTTGCAATTAAAAGAAGGTGTTATCACTCATCCGCTGAAAACAACCCCTCTGTCCCAAGAAGTTCATCTGAAAATCCTGACCAATACGGAAAGTAAGTTAAGAAGGGAACTGGTCTTATTTTTAAAACAAGAGATGAAACCGTACAAGATTATGTTGGAACCCATTTTTTTAGAATACCACACGTTTCTTCAGACCCTGAAAACGGGCGATTGCGATCTGGCCATTTCCGGATACATCGTGGATTTGGATTTTGATATGAGAGAAATATTCGGCAGTGGGTCGTATTTCAATTATGCCCGGTTCCAAAACCGTGAAATGGATACGTTATTGGAAACACTCACCATGATCGTCGACCCGGTGAAACGAAACCGGATTTATGGGGAGGCGCATCAATTATGGCTCAAGCATCTGCCGTTTATTCCCCTTTTCAATCTTGATTATTACATTGGCGTATCAACAAAGGTCGACATACCTATAGAAACATGCCGGATCGTCGGCGCGGAAGGAGATTTTTTATTTAATATTAAGGATTGGAAGGTAAGCCGTCAGTAACCATTGCGGCTAATTTTAAAAGTTAATTCTTCAGGTAGGGATCAAACTTCTCCGGGGAGGGATGGAAGGGATTCTTTTTGAGATTATTCGGCATCCATGACTTGTTTTTTTTTCAAAAAAATATTAATATAAATACTACCCGTGCCCTAAATTTACAGGAGATCGTAAAGTATGAAAGATTTAAACGAATTGGTCGCCCAATTAAAAGTCGAAATCAGCAAAAATACACCGGACGAAAGCTTCCCGATCGTGATGAAAGAGATCGAGGCTTTTTATACCGAGAATTTTTTTCTCAATGCCTATGAAGTGGCTATTCTTTTAACCAACCAGGAAAAAACGATTTTGTCGTTCGCCTATCCCGAGTATCTCCTTAACGCCGGCATGATCCCGGTGAGCTCGACCGAAGCGGTGATTGCCACCATTTTTCGGACCGGGAGAGGAACCATCGATAATAAATTCCAACAAACCCGACATTTAAAAATATTTGAAGCCATCCGGACACCGGAAGGGAAAATCCTACCCCTGGTCAAAATGATGGGCGCATTAATTGCGGTGGAAGAAGAGAAAATCGGAGTGATTGAAATTTCCCGACGTTCCGCAACGGAAGATGATGCCGGAGACGATTTTACTCCACCCGAACTCGAATTCCTGACCAAAACCATCACGATCCTGGCCCCAATCATCAAAAAAATAATGCCCGAAAATTTTAGAGGAAAAATAACATGAACTTAAGAGAGCAATTGAAAGACATCCTGTTGAAGAAATCAGTCATTACGGGGAGAGAATTTAAACTCTCTTCCGGGAAGATCAGTAATTTTTATGTTGATGCGCGGATTACCACACTGGATCCTGCGGGTGCCTACTGCTGTGGGAAAATTTTTCTGGAAATGTTAAACGATTTTAACGTCGATGCGGTCGGTGGATATTCCATTGGCGCTGATCCGATTGTGACGTCGATTGCGGTTCTCAGCTATATGGACGGTCATCCCATCCCGGCCTTTATCATACGCAAGGAAGAAAAAACCCACGGTACGGGAAAAATGATCGAAGGGAATTTTCCAAAAGAAGGCGGCCGTGTCGCTATTTTTGATGATGTGGTCACCTCCGGGGGATCCATTTTGAAAGGCGCTGCCCAGGTTGAAAAACAGGGTGGGAAAGTGGACGTGATCATGTCCGTGATCGACCGGGAAGAAGGCGGCAGAGAAGAACTCGAGGCCGCCGGTTACAAATTTTTATCCATCTTCACCAAAAAAGATCTGATGTAATGGTTCCCGCGAGGACCAACCGATCATGTACTCGAAAGAAGAGATCCGTAAACTCCTAAACGACGGAAGAAATTCTTCCGTGGAATTTAAGGCTTCCCACGCCAAACCCCATGCTCTGGCCAAAGAAATCGTGGCCTTCTCCAATACCCATGGTGGATTCATTCTCCTGGGGGTGAATGGCGACGGCAGCATTTCCGGCCTGGATGATCGATCCGAATGGGAAGCCCGGATTGCCGACATTGCGCAAAATCACGTGATTCCACCGGTTCACCTGGCGTACAGTGAGGTGGTCGTGGATGATCAACCCATTGGGGTAGTCAAAGTTCCCAAGGGGAAAGAAAAACCGTATCAAACCGCCACCTATCGCATCCTGATTCGGGTGGGGCCCTCCAACCGGACGGTGACCAAAGAAGAATTCGTTCGGCTGTTCCAGGAATGCGGCCTATTTCAATATGATTTCGTGGCCGTGGAACGCACCGCTGCCGCGGATTTGAATCTGGACAAGATTCACCAATATTTGAGTCGCCACGATATCGACTTCGTTCATGAGGGTGAGGCCGGAAAACGGTCGCTGTTAAAAAATTCCGAAATCCTCCACGAGGACGGGAAAGTCACCCTGGCCGGGTTACTGGTATTCGGCCTCAATCCCCAGCAGTACCTTCCCAATGCCCGGATTGCCTTTACCCATTTCAAGGGTTCGGATACCGATTCGGAGATTATCTGGGCCCAGACGATCGAAGGCTCCATCGATTCCCAGGTGGATGCCGCCCTGACCGTCATCAAGCAGAGCATGCTTCGGACATTCGACCATTCCAATTACCTCCCCAATGTCTTCAGGGAATTACTGGTCAATGCCTGTGTGCATCGGGATTACGCCATTTCGAGGGCCCAAATCCGGGTCTATTTGTTTGAGGATCGCCTGGAATTTATCAGTCCCGGTATGTTACCCAATTCCTTGACCGTGGAGAAATTAAAGACCGGCGTTTCTTACGCCGTCAATCCCGTGATCGTGAAGTTCATGGGGAATCTCCGGTACATGAGCACCCTGGGTCGGGGAATTCCGGCCGTGTGCAAGGAAGTCGAGAAAAACGCGAAGCATATCGAATTTAAAGAGTTGGGCGAAGAATTCAAAGTGACTTTATTTTTTTGACCGGCTTAACATGCCTTCGATATAGCGTGAGGCCTCAAAAAGATCCTGAGCCGAAAAGTCGGCGATCCCAAAATCCTGGTCTCGGGTATACACGGTCGGTACGGCAATCACATGACATCCGGCGTGTTTTCCGGCCAGTACGCCATTTAAGGCATCTTCCAGGACGAAACATTCCGAGGGGTCCACGCCTAACTGGCGACAGGTATTTAAATAAATCTCCGGGTCCGGTTTTCCATGTTTAATATCATCGGAGCTTTGGAGCACGTCGAACTTTTCTCGAATCCCCAATCCATCGATCACCAGATCCAGAAATTCGGCCTGAGCGCCGGTTCCGATCGCTAATTTGAGCCGACGATAAAAGGTGTCGATAATATGAAACAACCCCGGCATGGGAACCAGTTCATGCGTCAATTTCTCTCTCATGATCCCGGTCCGATAGTCCAGCAGGGTTTCGGGGTCGGCGGGTATGGCGAGTTCCTCAACAAATAATCTTAAACTTTCAATCGGTTTTCGGCCCATCATGCGCTGTCGCATGCCTTCGGGCATGGTTTTACCGAACTGACGCGCCATCTCCTGCTGGGTTTCCTGATACAGCCGCTCGCTGTCAATCATCAAGCCATCCATATCAAAAATAATTGCTCTCATGAAACCCCTCTCCTACATTTTTTCCGGGGTTGGAATCCCCATGATTGCCAGCAGTTTTTCCAATGCCGCTTTGATCAGAAGGACCAATTGAAGTCTTAATTCTTTAATTTTGAGGTCCTTCTCCTGAGCAATGGAATAGAGATGATAAAACTGATTGAATTTCTGACATAACATATAGGTATAATTGGCAATTCCTGAAAGTTCATGGGCATTGAGAGCCAATTCGACTTCAATTTCCAGCATGGAACGTACCAGAAGCAATTCATAATAAATCGCATACTCTTTGGTATCCAGAAGCGACATATCCAGAGCGGTGTCTCCGACCGCATCCGAATCGCCCCGTTCCCGGAGCTTGTTTAAGATACTGTTGATGCGCACCAGCGTGTATTGAAGATACGGTCCGGTGTCCCCTTCAAAGGCCAGCGCATCTTTAAAATCGAACGCAATCACGGAATTGGAACTGAATTTGATCATAAAATAGCGGAGCGCCCCAATGGCAATTTCGCCGGCAATGCGCCGGGCGGTTTCCTCGTCCATTTCCGGGTGACGCAACCGGACTTCGGTCACGGATTTTTCGTTTAATTTGGCAATCAATTCGTCCGCTTTAACCCCAATGCCCTTCCGGCCGGAGACCTCGACATACGCCTTGGATTTGTCTTCGTCGGAGATCGCAAACCCCATTTCTTCCACGCAACGCGGGGTCAGCGCCACCATTTCATAGGAGAAGTGGATGAACTTTTTTTGATGGTCTACGGGAGAGAGCGGACCGAGAATCTGGGCAATGATGTTCTGTAAATACGATTGACGGACATCGATCACATTGTAGACACTTTCGCCGCCTCCGAAATGGTAGGGCGCATCGGGGGGGTGCGGATGGTAATCGGAGATGTAAATCGGTTGGTGATCGTCTGGGTACGTATAAAAAATACGGTAATAAAAATCCCGGTCGAATAACCCGACCTTCCATAAGGTATAGGCAATGTCCTTACCGATGTAGGTCACTGTCCCATTGGAACGCACGATGATTTTTTCAATATTTTCTTTTTCATACTTGATCACCATGCACCCTTGCTTTTCGGGGTCCTGGGACGGGTACATGACACCTTTCTCCTCCATCAACTCGCGCGCTTCCTTGAAAAAATTAAGCGCGATGATATCGCTTTCGCGGACCAGCAGATCGTAACGAATGCCCAGGAGATCCATCACCCGGATATGGTCTTGCAAGACGGCTTCGGCCACCCACACGCTGACCGCATACTCGGGGTTGACTTTTTCTTCGATTTTTTTGTGAACCTCGTTTCGAGCCTGTTTGGCGTTTTCGTCGCGTTCAAATAACTGGCTGACTGCCGGGTACAGGAACCACAGATACGAAGCGAGATCCGCGATTTTTTTTATTTCATCCAGACTTTTATGTTCATAATACATCAATCCCCAAACGACGTCCGAAACCTGGATTCCGGTATCATCCAGATAATTTTGAACTTCGACCTCGTAACCGAGAAACCGTAAACTGTTGGCCAGGGTATCGCCGAGGCAGGAGTTTCGCAAGTGCCCGATGTGGGCGGACTTGTTGGGGTTGATACTGGTATGTTCCACAATCATCTTGATGCCCTTGGCCCGGACCGTGCGATGGGCATGGTTCTTTAAATAATTCAACAAAACGTTTTTCTTGAAGTAAAAATTCAAAAACCCGCCGCCTGCCAGTTGAATGTCGGAAAAGAGATCCAGTTGACCGTTCATCTTTTCAAGCATTTGTTTTCCGATCACGAATGGTTTTTGTTTGAGTTTTTTGGCCATCACAAACGGAATCGTGGAGGACAGGTCCCCAAAATTCCGGTTGGGCGGAATGGTAAACAGGATATCGTTCGGATCGATTTCGAATTCCGGGGCTAATATCCCACAAATTTTGAGTTTCAGTTCATCCTGTAAATATTTCATCGTTATTCCTCATTTTTTTGTTTAATTATACCACAAATATCCGTAAGGCAGGCGCAAAAAAACGGGGATACGATTTTATTGTTGACTGATTGTTGACAAAAAAAGGTTTTAATCTTAAAATGAAATCTATTTTAAAGGAGGAAATATGGCTTTAAAAATTTATGAAACGTGTATCAGTTGCGGGGCCTGCGAATCCGTTTGTCCGGTAAGCGCTATTTCGCTGGGAAATGATTATTATGAGATCAATCCGAACGTTTGCGTGGAATGCAACGGGCATGCCGATTCGCCGCAATGCGCCGATGTGTGCCCGACTGAGTCCTGTAAGAAATAATTCGGAATTTTAATCGAATAAACCTCATACAAAAGCCGATTCTTAATTCAAGAATCGGCTTTTGTATTTTATGACGGTTTACAGTGCTTATCGATTATTCGATTTTATCGATATGGACCGAGTCCCAGATATAGTTGTATTGGGGGAGTTTCTTTTTTAGATTATAAAGATTGATGTTGAGTTCTTTTTTGTTTTCCGGAGCCCATTGGCTGGCCCAATTCAAGAGTTTTCTCACCTTATCTTCATGAATCACCAAATCGACCCGGCCATCGATGAACAGTTTTCCATACTTTTCAAAATACCACCACCGTTGCAAGTGGGTATATTTCCCTTGCAGGGTGAACGTCTGAAAACTGTAATTCGACAGTAGCCATCGCTTTAATAATTCCAGGTAATCCTCGGTCTGGGCAAACTCTTTATTTTTGGAGATATTGCAAATAATGCTTTCAAGGTTGATGATATCCGGCGGTTTTAAATTCGGGAAATCGATCCATTTGGAGAGAATGTCGGTCAGCCATTTATCCACAAATATCTTATTAAAAACATGATTCCGGCTCAAATAGGAAAGGGTATAAAGCACTTCATTGTTATCCGAATACTTTTGACACCAGAAAATCGCATCGCTCAACACCGTATCCGGGATATCCCGGAACCGGCAAAACCGTTTGATGACGAAATCGGCATTCTTATCCCCTTTGTATATCCGCAGCCAGTTGTGCGCATACTGCTTGATGGCTTCGGCGTCTTTGGTGGCATGAAGCCAGGACTTGATGATGTAGCTCGCTTCGAAACTTTCCTGATATTTGTCGAGCCATTGCTTGACGAAATCCTGAACCAGTTCGATTTCGCCATCGGCATTGAGCCAGGCCTTAATCAAAAAGCTGGTGTTCTCTTCATCCAGGGGAAACTTCTGGAGCCAGGGACGGATATATTTTTTGACCAATTCCCGGTTGCCGCCGGCCGCCAACCATCGCTTGATTAAAAAGCTGGATTCCATTTTATCCGGAAACCGGTCCAGCCATTTCATGACAAACGGGCCCACGGTGTCTTTATTCCCGCTGGCATTGAGCCAGGCAGAGATGACATAGTGGGTATCTTCTTTGTCCACATTTTTACTCAACCATTGAACAAAATACGTTTTGACTTCTTCCGGGTTGCCACCGGATTTGAGCCACCCGATGAGCACAAAATTGGCCTCTGTTTTTTCCAAATTTTTATTCAGCCAGCGAAACACCGAATCCTGAACCATGGCGCGATCGCCCCCGGTTTTGAGCCAGGTCACAATGGCAAACTCGGTTTCATGTTCTTCGGGATAGCGCCGGATCCACCGTTTGAAATAGTCTTCGATAATATCCCGCGGACCACCGGCTTTCAGCCAGGCCACAATCACAAATTCGGCTTCTTTTTCTTCGGGGTATTTGTTTAACCACCGGAGCATCGGCTCCTGGATCAGTTTCATATCCCCACCGGCTCCCAGCCACGCCGTGATGACGAAACTCACCTCGATGCGTTCGGCGTACTTTTCCAGCCACCGCTTCACGTATTTCTCAACGGCGGCAAGGTTCCCACCGGCATCCAGCCAGGATTTGAGCACAAAGTGGGTCTCCATTTCCTGGGGGTATTTCTTTAACCATTCCGCAACATACGGTTCGATAAATTCTTTGGACCCATTGGCTTCCAGCCAGGACTTGATAATAAAACTGGTGCGTTCCTCTTCCAATGGGAATTTTTCCATCCACTTTCGGACCGAATCTTCCACGGTGTCGATAGCGCCGCCGGCATCCAGCCAGGATTTGAGCACAAAGTGGGTTTCCATCTCCACCGGGTATTTCCGGAGCCACTGCTTGACGTACGGTTCCACAACCGCCAGGGTGCCGCCGGCATCCAGCCATCCCTTGATCACAAAACTGACTTCCATGACCAGGGGGTAACGTCTCAACCATTTCACCAGGTAGACTTCCACGGTCTCGCGCGAGCCGCCGGAATTTAACCAGGCCACGATCAGGAAATCGGTCTCCACTTCCTCCGGGAATTTTTTGAGCCAACGTTTCATGTAGGGCTCAACGATATATTGCGCACCGCCGGCATCCAGCCAGGCCGAAATGACGAAGCTAACTTCCTTTTCTTCCGGGTATTTGTTTAACCATTTAATGAGGTATTCCTGGACAATTTCTTTGGAACCGCCGGCATCCAGCCAGGATTTGATGACAAAACTGACTTCCCGCTCTTCCGGGTATTTCCGTAACCAATTGGCCAAATAGGCCCCGACGACCTCTTTATCCCCACCCGCATCCAGCCAGGAGACAATCAAAAATTGGGTTTCTTTCTCTTCCGGGTATTTCTTCAGCCAATGAACGATATAGGGGTATACATCGTCTTTGGCGCCGCCGGCATCCAACCAGGCCACGATCATAAACTGCGTATCTTTTTCTTCCGGATACCGTTTGAGCCAGCGCTTTAAATAACTCTCGACCATATCCCGCGATCCCCCGGAACTGAGCCAGGCTTTGATCACAAAGCTCACTTCCATGCGTTCGGGATATTGTTCCAACCATATTTTAATATACGCTTCAACGGTATCTTTGGATCCCCCGGCCTTTAACCACCCAACGATTAAAAAATCCGCTTCCACCCGGTTGGGGAATTTTTTTAACCAACGAACCAAATATTCTTCGATGTCTTCTTTGGGGCCCCCGGAATCCAACCAGGATTTTAAGACAAAATGGGCTTCGATTTCTTCGGGGTATTTTTTTAACCATTCCCGGATGTACGTTTCCACGCTTTCGATCGGCCCCCCGGAATCCAGCCAGGATTTGAGCACAAAATGGGTTTCGGTCTTTAACGGGTATCGGCTCAGCCAACTTTCGAGGAAGGATTTCACCAGTTCCCCGGATCCGCCGGCATCCAGCCAGGCGGTGATCACAAAGCTGACTTCCATTTCATTGGAGAATTTATTTAACCAGCGCAGGAGATAATTCTGAACCAATTCTTTTTCACCGCCGGCATTGAGCCAGGACACAATCACGAATTCGCTTTCCTTTTCAAGCGGGTATTCCTCAAGCCACCGTTCCAGGTATTTGCGAACCAGTTCCCGATCGCCGCCGGAATCGAGCCAGGACACAATCACAAATTGGGTTTTTCGTTCTTCGGGAAACGTCTCCAACCACCGCAGCAGGTGATGTTGAACGACCTCTTTTTCACCGCCGGCATCCAACCAGGCCACCAGCGCAAATTCGGTCTCCATTTCTTCGGGGTGTTTGGCCAACCATTTCTTCAGATTCGATTCGACGATTTTGCAATCGCCACCGGCTTTCAACCATTCGGCAATCACAAATTCCGTTTTTATTTCTTCCGGATATTGCTCGAGCCATTGGATCAAATCCGCTTCGATGAGTTCAAGGGCGCCTCCGGCTTTCAGCCAGGCCACCATGAGGAATTCGGCCTCAATGGCCTGCGGGTATCGCTGCAACCAATTTTTCAAATACCGGGATACGACCTCGCATGAACCTCCTGTTTTGAGCCAGGAAACGATTAAAAATTCCGCTTCTCGTTCTTCCCCATATTTCTTCAACCATTTTTTAAAGTATTTCTCGACCGGTTCGTCTTTTTTTCCCCAGCAGTTCCCGGTTCCGAAAAAGGTGATGACGGCAGAAAACACGCGCATCGATAATTTTCGATTGGAGATGAAGTCCGAATTGGCCGCAATCCAGGTATTAAAAAGAATTTTGATATTCTCTTTGATCTCGGCCGGCGTATCGGTTTTGGAAAAATAATTCATTTTGAATGCCAGATTTAAACCAAAATCCGGCCATTCGATGTGAGATTTAAAAAACGCGAGATTTTCCGCGATTAATTTGAGTTTTAAGTTTTCATTCATCAGCGGGGTGCTGATGAATTTATCCGGCTCTGCGCAGATACGAGGATACTCTCGGATATATTTGGAAAAGATATCGTAAAACAGGATCCCGCGGCTCTTGATATTTTTATGACCCGAGATGCGCTCCAGGGCCTTCAAGCAAGCCCCGAACGCCTGATGCTCCGCGGCAAATTTAAACATGTTGATAATTTCGGAATCCAGTGCTTCCCCGAAGGTCTCGAGGTGAAGGAGCAGGAGTTTGTCCGCAACCACGTCATGCACCAGATGGAGGCCGCTATCGGTTTCAACGATCCACCCTTCCTGTCTGAGTCGGAAAAGGGCATCGGCGTATTTTTGGGATAACAATTCAACGACATGAACGGGAGCGGGCATCATGAAAAATAAATACAGGAGTTCTTTTTCCCAGAAGAGCTCGTTGTAGTCTTTTTTATTTAAAACCAGAATGACGCGTTCTTTCAACCATTGCGCCAGGGATTGAAAATGACCCGGTGGGAATTGGGATTCGCCTTTTTTGAATCGCTCGTAGAGGTAACGAATGAATACGGCAAAGGCGGGTCGCATGAGAGAAAATTCGCTGTTGATCTCAAAATGAATCGAGGCATCGTGTGTGCATTCCCCGATGATTTTTTCAACGACATGATCATTAAATGCCAGTTCTTCTTCCCGACCCTTTAAGGTCAACTCCACCGAAAGGAATTCTTTGGATTGAGGAAATGCCGAAATAAAGGAGTAGATGTTGCGACAATTGCCCAGGATTTTGATTGAAATCCCGGGGGCGATATGGTCGAGTTTCTCGATGATATCACAGGTGAATGTGGGGTGATCTTCGATCGAATCAAAAAGCAGTAAATGGTTGTGACCCGATTTTAGGGCAGACTTTAAATGCTCGAGCGACCGGAGCTGAGGGGTGACCCAGAACACGATCCATCCTTTGGTGTGCGCCAACCGACCGAGCTCCAGCATCAGGCGTGTTTTTCCGATGCCGCCGTCACCGTAAAGCATTAACCCGGCGTATTTCTCCCCTTCGGTAAATCGTTCCAGAATATCGGATTCGCAGACCAAACTGCCGGCAGCGCTCGGGTGTTCGCGGACATAGCCGTCGCGACTGATATAGGGTAAAAAGCCAGGCTCTAAAAAATTTTCATATTTCAACTTCCCGGCGGTTGACGGTTGAGCCAATGCCTCATTTCCTACAATTAATTGATATGACATCCCATAACTCCGGTACAATCTTTAATTTCGTTCAACATTTCAAAGCCTCTTTGTCCTGGCGTTTTAAAGTTTTACATTATATCAAATTTTTTAAAAATAGTGTATACCTTTAGGGCAAATTCTTGTCTATAAGCGTTTTTGTCGGAACCATTTGTACGATCGATTGCCGTGTACGACATCGATCAAGGTGCCAAAACGAGGGGACGCGAATTTGACCAGCGAATAATCCATGGCGTGGTGGAGGGGATTGTACAGGAAGGGACGGAGTCGGTGCGCGTAGACGAGTTCGGGAAGTAACTGGCGATGCAATAACGCCGAATAATGGGATTCGATATCCATGGGGGTGTGCATGGCGTCGCTGATGGCTTGGGCCGCCAGTTCTCCGGTGCGATGGGCGTGGTAGATGCCTTCTCCCAGCATCGGATCCACCCATCCGGCAGCGTCCCCCACGAGTAGGGTGGTTCCGTTGACCGGCCGGAGAAGGTAGTTTCCGCTGGGAAGTCCATGTCCCCGAACGGAGGCGGCATCCAAAGGAAACCGGTAATCGGAAAGCATCGCTTTAAAGGCATGAACGATATTCTTGTTCTTCCTGTTCTTTCGATTGAGGCCGCCCATTCCCAGGATGATCTTTTCCTTATTGGGAAAGATCCAGCCGTAGCCATAGTGGACATACCCGAAAACAAGGAGGGGGACATCCGGAACCGCGAAAAGGTTTCCGGCTTTGGGGAGGGCGATTTCAACCGTGGTGGCGAGGTTTCGCTTCCACAACCGGTGGTTTGGCGAATGGGGGTTGCGGTTGAAAAGGGAGGTTCGCACGACGCTATTGACGCCATCGGCGCCGATCACGTAGGTGGCTTCAATCCGGCGGCCGCCGGAGGTGGTGAGTCGGTTGTTTGTTTGTTCCCCCTCGACGGCGATGACTTTTTCGCCTTCAATAACGTTGACTCCGACATTTTTTACTTTTTGAAGGAGGAACTGATCATAGATGGTCCGGTCGACAAAATAGAACGGGAGCGGGGAGAGGGTGTCGATTCGCGGTTGGGTCTTGAATCGAATCTCGAAGCGATTGGATTGAAAGTCGAGGACGTGGTGATTCCATAGGGTTTCTTCGGATTCATGAAAAATTCGGTCGAGGGCTCTCATGGTTTTGGCGGTCAGGCAGCCGCCGCACAATTTGGGTCTGGGAAAGGTTTGTTTATCGATTAGAATAACATGAAATCCTTTTTTTCCCAGAATATAAGCTGCGGTTGATCCGGCGGGGCCCGCACCGACAATCACGATATCCGTCTTACAGGCAGTCATGGATTTCCATTTTGACAACACTCGAGATCGCGTGTCGACTCGTCAGAATGGTCTGGGTTTGGAGATGCTGCAAATCCTGGCGTTCTTTGACCACGGATTGAAAGGTTTGCATCGCAATATCGGGGGAGTTGTTGTTTTCGGAAAGATGAGACAAAAACACATAGGTCAGGTCGGGGGAGGCATGGTCCGCGATCATTCGGGCCGCCATGGTGTTGGAGAGGTGACCGCGTCGTCCGGCGATTCGTCGTTTCAAAAAGGGCGGGTAAGATCCGTTCATGAGCATCTCGTCATCGTAGTTGGTTTCCAAAAACAGGATGTGGGCGTCTTTGATCGCTGAAAGGACGTTGGCGCAGGGATAGCCGGCGTCGGTGACGATACTGATTTTTTTACCTTTGTAATGAAAACAAAACAGCGTGGGGTCGATCGCGTCGTGACTTTTGGGGAAGGAGCGAATAACGGTATGACCGATGGTAATGGTATCTTTCGGTTCGATGAAACACAGATTCTTTTTGTCGATAATGACAGCCGACCGGTTGTAGGTTTTTTCCGTTATGTAAATCGGTATGGGGTGTTTGCTGAGCAAAATTTTCAATCCCTGAATATGGTCCGAATGTTCGTGGGTAATGAATATTCCCTTGATATCATGGAGGTGTCTGCCGATTTGGTTCAGCCTTAAGCAGGTTTGCTTGCAACTGATGCCGGCATCAACGAGGAAACAATCCGTTCCGGTTCGAATAAAAAACGAGTTTCCATTGGAACCGCTGGAGAGACTACATACTTCTATCATTCGAATATTATACCTGATTTTTCAAAAAATGGGCAAAATATTCTATTTTTTTTAATAGGTGACCCAAAATTTTTGGGTCTTGGGTTTTGCTCGAATCGGAGAGACGTAGCGCGCTACGTCTCTACCATCCGATATCACCTATAATATGTTATGCAAGTGATTATCCATTCTCAAAAAAAAGAGCCGACATTTGCCGGCTCTTTTTATATGGAGTTAATCTCGATGACTTTACGTCTTTACTGTCGTCTTTACTGTTTTTACTTTTTTTTAATCACCGGGGCGGAATGGGACGGGGAAGCCGACGAACCGAACGAATGGGACGAACCGGAGGAGCTTCCGAATCGCCCGAATGGCGAAGCGGACGGGGAAGGGATCGATCGAACGGGGGAGCTAAAACGGTTATCGCGACTGCCTCGATTATCATCGCTCGAGCGAGTCTCGGATCGGGTGACCCGTGGGAAGTTTCCGGAGTTATCCGAATCCGAACGGTAACGGGAACCATACGTTTCCGGCGAATCCGATGACGTGGAATGGGAAACATACCGCTTGGACGTTGGGTTGGAATTTGAGCTGGACGCGTAATAAGAGGATGACGAATCCGCGGCGCCGGATGAGGCGTGAGACGCGTAAGGGGAATTCTCCGATTGGTGAGACCGGTAGGAATAAGAGGAATAGCTGTCATCTTTTTCCTTTTCCTTTTTGATGACTCCGGGTTGCGGCGTCTCGGTTTTGGGTACGGTCCGAGGCGTGGACGTGGGTTCCTCGTTCCGCGGATGGTATTTAAATCGAGGTTCGGACGACGGCTCGGGGGTCGAGACTCTTTCTTTGGCCTTTGGTTTTTGAGTGGATTCGGTATCCTTCTTGATCACCGGGGTCGAATCCGGGGATTTGAATCGATACCTGGATGGATCGGTATCGCGTTTATCAACTTTTTCGGTATCGCGTTTATCAACTTTATCAACGGTCGTCGAATCGGTCTTGGTTCCGGGCGAATCGATCCGGGACGAATCCTTCTTGATTACCGGCCCATAGGGTTGGGTATCCGAATAGGGTTTGGAACTTGAATATTTGTACTTTTTGATGGTCGGTTCATCTCCGGGACCGGAATATCGATCATATCGATCCCCGCGATCCCCCTTATCGCCCCTGTCTCCGCCGGGGCTGGAATATTTATAGATGACCGTTTTTTTCTCAATGGTTTTCGGGGTGACGACCGGCGTATTGGAATTGGGGCCCACGATTTTATTTTTGAATTTGTTGACCGAGATGATGCCCGAGTCTTTATAGACAACCGGTTTTCCCTTATCGTTAATCACGGTGACCTTGTTATATTCCGGGCGGAAATGAGGCGCATTGCCTTTAAAGGTAATGGTTCGTTTGGAATTGGCGTCAAACTCACCGCCGCGAATGGCGATCTTACTGATCACATTGGATCCCAACTGATGTTTTTTGATAATCACCGTGGAACGGGAATTGAAGGGAAACCCCTTGTGATGGTAATCGTAATCGTGCCACCAGCGGCCGTGAATCACGATGACCGGACGGTTCCACCAGCTTAGCGGACTCCAGCAGTAATAGTCGCTGTCCCAGGACCAGGACACCCAGGCCGGAGACCAGTGATAACCCGGAATCCAGTACCAGTGGTAGATGGGATCCCATTGCCATCTCCCGTAATGATGGGTAAAGAAACCCCAGGAATCGTAATCGGTCCACACGTATCCATAGTGCGGGTTCCAGACCCACCGGCCATAGGAATAAGGGATCCAATCCGAGCTGACGTTGTAAGGGATCCAGACGTAGCTCCGGAAGTTGGAATCGTATCGCCAGCGGCCATTGCGGGACAATTCGTATTCATAATCCTCATAGCCGTTTTCCAGGTATCGGGATGTGGTATAGCGAGCGCTGCTCAACAACTTGTTGCGGTCAGTGTTCCAGGTATCGAATTCATCGGAATCGTTGGCATTGAAATAGAACGGTTTTTCTCTGACCGAGCCGTCGAGCATGGTAATCTTTTGGTTTTCGCGTACATTGCGACTGTATCCGTCACCCGCCACCTCAGCCACGCCTTCATACACGTAGACTTCGGTACGGCCCCCTTCCGTTACATTGATCCGATACGAGCCTTTATCCAGCAGGAACACCCCGCAATCCGGGGTCTGAATCTCAATGTCGCGTTCGTAGTCCATGGCATCGATATCCAGATAGATTCCCCCATGGTTCACTTTGAGAGCCAAATTGGTTTTTCGTAATTCCGGCACTGTATCAAATACCACTTCCGTGTCATAATCCAGACGCAAGTAATTCAATCGGCCCAGGTATATTTCGATTCGGCCATCTGTGGTGCCTGCCGTATCCTTTTCAAAAATAGGAAGGTTAATGGTGCCTTCTTCCATGGCGTCATCGTAACTGCGTTTCACGTACGTTTCGCCTTCCGCGAATTTCATTCTCAGTACTTTGGCATTGTCATAATATTGGGCTTGAGCCTCATCGGAGTTCGGCGTATTCGACATGAGAAAAGGGGCCAGGAAAGCCAGACAAACGAATAAAATGGTTATTCTTTTCATGATGTACCTCCACCTTAGTGTAGCAACTCGATTGCCAGGTAATTTGGGGAGGGAATGTCCCCTTTCGATGACATCATTTGGCGTGAATGTCACTTTTTTTGTATCATTTGTATCATTTCTATAAAAAGGTTCTTGTAAAAAAAAGTAAAAATTCTATTGCGCCGTACCGCTATTTCCTTTACAATGTATCTAAACATACATAAAAAATAAAAGCGACAAAATAAGGAATTGCGTTAAATGATATACCTGGATTATGCGGCATCCGGCCCCCTTCGGCCCGGCGCATTGAATGTTTTAATTCGATCCATGACCGAGGATTATGCCAATCCTTCCTCGGCTCATGCCCTGGGAAGCGAACTCCACAAACGCATCGAAGCCTGCCGGCACGCGTTTTTGAAGTTTCTCGGTGCGTCTCCCCGGGACCACTTTTTCTTTACCGGATCGGCGACCGAATCCAATAACACCGCGATTCATGGAATCGCATGGCAAGCCGGGGATTCGGTATGGGTGTCATCGGCCGAACATCCCAGCCTCACGGCTCCGGTCGACGCATTGAAAACACACGGGGTCACGGTCAAGGACCTGCCGCTTCGTCCCGATGGAACTCCCGATGAAGACGCGTTCTTGCCTCTCCTGGACGAAACCGTCAAGCTGGTGATCGTCTCCCATGTCAATAACCAGAGCGGCGCCATCACGGATTTCCTTCACCTGGCAAAAAAAATAAGAAAAATAAGAAAATCAAAAACCACATTTCCGGTTCACATCCACGTGGACGCGGCGCAGAGTTTTGGTAAATTACCGTTTTCGCTCCATGAGGGACTCATCGATACGCTCTCGGTGTCCGCCCACAAAATGGGAGGCCCCAAAGGCATTGCGGGCTTGTATGTCCGTAACGGCGTCTCGCTTTCCCCGCTGCTTCTCGGTGGAGGGCAGGAGAACGGCATGCGTTCCGCCACCCAGGCAGCCCCGTTGATCGTCTCATTTTGCGAAGCCGCTCGGGAAGCCTTTGCCACGCTCGATGAGGCTCGAGCTCATGTGACCCAAATCAACGTTCTCGCGCACCGACAGTTGACGGACGCGTTTCCCTCGGCCCAATTTCCCTTTTTCGGTGAAACCGCAAGCCCTTACATTTTAACCTTTGTACTTCCGGGGATTTCCTCCGACATCATCGTTCGGCATCTGGAAAAAGAGGGAATCATGATTTCCAGTTCTTCGGCGTGTTCGTCCAAAATTAAAGGGAAAAACCCCGTATTTTCCGCCCTTCATCTGCCCGAGAAAAACCATAAATTCGTGCTTCGCGTCTCCTTTTCTCCCCTTACCACACCCGCGGAAGTGGAAACGTTTGGCCGCACCCTGGCTGCCATATACAACAATTTAACCTATTTTTTACCCAAACGGTAAAAAAAGATAAAAAAACGGATGGTCAATCATGAACACGTATCATTATAATATTATATTAATCAATGTCGACGAATTATGGCTGAAAGGAAAAAACAGGCACCTGTATTTTAAAGCCTTGCGGGACCATATCCGCGAGCTATTGGGTTCCTATCATACCGGTTCCTTTACCTGCACCCATGAAGAGCAGCGCATCGTGGCCCGGTCCGAGACGCCATTTTCGGAGAGCACCATTCGGGAGTTGTGCCGCGTCCCGGGGATTCACTCGGTGCTGCCGGCCGTTCAGGTTCCGGTTTCATTTGAAGCGGCAACCGATGCCGTACTCGATGAACTCGGACGCATGACGCACTTAAACACCATTCCCACCTTTAAGGTCGAAACCCGGCGCAGCAGCAAACGGTTCCCCATGACCAGCATGGAGTTTTCCAGTGAACTGGGCGGAAAAATCCTCGAGGCATACCCCTATTTAAAGGTCTCGCTCAAAGCTCCGGAACTCGTGGTTGAGATCCGAATCCTAAAGAACCATATTTACGCGGCCACGCGCAAGTTATCCGCCATGGGCGGGCTTCCGGCCGGAACCAGCGGTCATTTGGTTTCCCTGATTTCCGGCGGGTTCGATTCCCCGGTGGCCTCTTATCTCATGGCCAAACGGGGATGCCGACAAACGTTTATCTTCTTTTATGCCTATCCCTTTGTCGGCGAAGAGGTAAAGGATAAAATTTTACGATTGATCCAAATCCTGGGCAAATATCAGCGGCATTCCCGATTGGTGATCGTACCGTTCGGCGAGGTTCAGGACCTGATTGCCAAGAATTGCGACCCGGATTATCGGACCGTGTTATTTCGGAAAGCAATGGTTCGAGCGGCCGCCCTATTGGCGCAACGGATCAAGGCCAACGGGCTTCTGACCGGCGATGCGCTGGGTCAGGTGTCCAGTCAAACCATCTGGAACATCCCGGCCGTGGATCGGGCCACCCGACTGCCGATTTTTCGCCCCCTGGTCGGATTCAACAAAATCGAAATCCTCGAACTGGCCAAAAAAATCGGAACCCATGCCATCTCCATTATTCCCCATGACGACGCGTGCAGCCTGTTTGCCCCCAAACACCCGGTGATCAAACCCAGCCTCTCGTACATGGATAAATTCGATAAAGCGCTCCCCCTGGATGAGCACCTCCGGAATGCATTGAAACAAGCCGAAGTATACAATATCGCTTTAACCGGCGAATTGACACGGGTCATTCCAAATACCAATGCGTCAATGTGAGAGCGTCAAGTATTTTGTGTAAATGGAAAAAAAGGGGACCAAAAATTTTTGGGTTTTGGATTTATTTGAATCGTAGAGACGTAGCACGCTACGTCTCTACAAACCAATACACCATAACATTTATACAAATTATACTACTCTCGTAAATGGTATTACGGAGACGTTTCAGGTAACGTCGCTCCCCCGGAAATTCTCAAAACAAGTTGAAAAGCAACGGCATTTCCTCTATAATACCTTATGAGAACAATGATTATCATTCCATAACCTAAAACGGAGTACATCATGCAATTGGAAAAAACCATTGATACCCAATTGGCATCCCGAATCGATCATACGATCCTAAAACCCGATGCCACCCGGGACCAGGTGATTCACGTTTGCAAAGAAGCCAAACAATACAGTTTTGCCACGGTCTGTGTCAATTCCGCCTACATTCCATTGGTGGCGGAACTGCTCAAAGGAACCCCGGTCAAACCGATCGCTGTGGTCGGTTTTCCCTTCGGTGCCGCAACCAGTGAAGCCAAAGCCTTTGAAGCCGGCGAAGCCATTCGTGCCGGAGCGGAAGAGATCGATATGGTCATCAATATCGGTGCCTTAAAATCCAAAGATTACCGGATGGTGACCGAGGATATTCGATCCGTGGTCGAGGCCTCAAAACCGCATAAAGTGAAAGTCATCATTGAAACCGCGCAACTCAATGAGGATGAAAAAATCATTGCCTGCGCACTGTCCAAAGCTGCGGGCGCAGCATTTGTCAAAACGTCGACCGGCTTTGGCGGCGGGGGCGCAACGGTCGAGGATATTCGGCTGATGCGCCGAATTGTGGGCTTTGATATGGAAGTCAAAGCCTCCGGTGGCATCCGAACCAAAGAAGATGCCCAAAACATGCTCGACGCCGGCGCAGACCGCATCGGCGCTTCAGCCAGTGTGGCAATCGTTACCGCCGACTAATCGGGGAGACCCATGACGCAACCAATCAAACGCATCTACGTTGAAAAGAAAAAACCATTCGATATCGAAGCCCAAACACTTCACGAGGAATTAACCCAGGATCTGGGAATCCAAAACCTGAAAAGCGTTCGATTCCTCAACCGCTACGACATTCAGGGAATCACCGACGCGGAATACACCGCTGCCCGTTCCACCATTTTCTCCGAACCGCCGGTCGACCGGGTCTACGACGAGGCGCTTCCGGTTCAAAAGAACGAAGCAGTCATTGCCGTCGAATACCTGCCGGGTCAATACGATCAACGGGCCGATTCCGCCGCTCAATGCATCCAGATCATCACCCGCAAACAAAAACCGCTGATTGTAGCTGCCCGCCTGGTTCTCCTCCAATTCAACGGCCCGGCTTCCGAACACGATCTGTCGAAAATCAAAACCTACCTGATCAACCCCGTGGACTCCCGCGAAGCCTCGCTCGAAAAACCGGAAACCCTGGACATGGAGTTTCCGGCTCCGCCAAACGTGGAACGCCTGGAAAATTTTATTCATTTTTCCGAAGCGGAATTGGAACAGTTTCGCCAATCCCGCCAATTGGCCATGAGCCTCAAAGACCTGATATTTTGTCAGCATTACTTCAACCAGGACGAACAGCGCGATCCCACGATTACCGAAATCAAAATGCTGGACACCTACTGGTCCGATCATTGCCGGCATACGACGTTTCGAACCCGAATCCGCGACATTGAAATTGAAAACGGTCTGTTAACCGAGCCCATTCGCAACGCCTTGAAAAAATTCCGTGCCGCCTACGGCACGTACGGTACGGATGCCAACCCCACGGACCTTTGCCTGATGGATATTGCCCTCATGAGCATGAAGGAAATGAAAGCCAAAGGTTTACTCGACGACCTGGAAGAATCCGGCGAGGTCAATGCCTGTAGCATCATCCGGGACGTGGAAATTGACGGTAAAACCGAAGAATGGTTGATCATGTTTAAAAATGAAACCCATAACCATCCGACGGAAATCGAACCGTTCGGCGGTGCGGCCACGTGTCTGGGCGGCGCCATCCGCGACCCGTTGTCCGGTCGGGCATTTGTGTACCATGCGATGCGCGTGACCGGTAGCGGAAACCCGCTGCGTTCCATTGAAGAGACCCTGCCCGGAAAGCTCCCTCAGCGCAAGATCACCACCGGAGCCGCGCACGGCTACAGTTCGTACGGAAACCAGATCGGCGTTCCCACGGGGCAGGTTTCCGAAATCTACCACGAGGGGTATGTGGCCAAACGCATGGAAGTGGGCGCGGTGATCGGTGCCGTGCCTCGCCGAAACGTCCTCCGCGAAGAACCGGTTCCCGGCGATGTGGTGCTGCTCGTGGGCGGGCGAACCGGCCGCGACGGCATTGGCGGTGCCACCGGTTCCTCCAAAGAACACAATGAACAATCGATTGTGACGGCCAATGCCGAAGTGCAAAAGGGAAATCCTCCGGAGGAGCGCAAGCTCCAACGCCTGTACCGAAACCCAGACGCCTGTCGCTTGATCAAGAAGAGCAATGACTTTGGCGCAGGCGGCGTATCCGTGGCCATCGGCGAACTCGCCGACGGTCTGGAAATCTTCCTCGATCGGGTTCCGAAAAAGTACGAAGGCCTGGATGGCACCGAACTGGCGATTTCCGAATCCCAGGAACGCATGGCCGTGGTGGTGGCGCCCGGAGATGTGGCGAAATTCAGCGCCCTGGCCGACAGCGAAAACCTTGAAGCCACAGAGATTGCCCGGGTATCCGGCGACAAGCGTTTGAAAATATACTGGCGCAAACAACCGATCGTGGATATGTCCCGGGCGTTTATCGATACCCATGGGGTTCGTCAGGACACGCGCGTGGACGTTTCCCATCCGGCGGAAGAGAAAAACATCTTCGATCATCCGGCTCCGGCTGCCCGCACGGCATTGGACGCCAATGATCTTGACGCCGCCTGGCTCGCCAATTTAAAAGATTTGAATGTGTGCAGTCAACGCGGTTTGGGGGAACGCTTCGACGGCACCATTGGGGCGGGAACCGTATCCATGCCTTTTGGCGGAATGTATCAGCATACCCCCGTGGAAGCCATGGCCGCGAAAGTTCCGGTTTTATCCGGTGAAACCACCACGGCCACCCTGATGAGTTACGGGTTTAACCCGGAGATTTCCTCCTGGAGTCCCTTTCATGGGGCTGTGTATGCGGTGGTGGAAGCCGTGGCCAAAATCACGGCTTCCGGCGGCGATTACCGACGCATTCGCACGTCGCTTCAGGAATATTTTGAAAAGCCGGGGAGTGATCCCAAACGGTGGGGCAAACCTTTCGGTGCCCTGCTGGGCGCCTACCACGCGCTTACCGAGTTGGGCATTGCGGCCATTGGGGGCAAAGACAGCATGTCCGGCACGTTTAAAGACATCGATGTGCCGCCCACATTGATAGCATTTGCGGTCGATACCACGGATGTGCGTCAGGTGCTCACACCCGAATTTAAAAAAACCGGAAGTCCCGTGGTTTACGTCAAACTCGAACGCGATGGGTATGAACTCCCTTCGTTTGAGGGGATCCGCGATTCGTTTGCGCGGATTACCGACATGATCCGGGAAGGAAAGGTTCTGTCGGCTCAAACTGTTCGTCAGGGAGGCGTGGCTGCCGCGTTATCCAAAATGGCATTTGGTAACAAGATCGGTTTTCGCTTTGCTGCACCCGAAGTTCCCCGAACCTTATTTACCCCCGAATACGGGTCGTTCCTATTGGAAATGGCCGAATCCCAGGACATTGAAACCTTGTTTTCCGGAATGAATGCCCGGATATTGGGGGATACTCAGGCGGCGTTTGCGGTTCAGGTGAATGAGCGATCCATTGATCTGAATCGCGCGTTAACCGCATGGCAGGAACCCCTGGAGTCTGTTTTTCCGACCCGGACGGTTGAAACTGCGCCTCGGCCTCAGGCCACATTTTTCAGGCATCGCAATGTGGACCGGCCGCTAGTAAAAATTGCGCGGCCCCGGGTGCTGATTACGGTTTTTCCCGGCTCCAATTGCGAATACGAATCGCAAACGGCGTTTGAAAACGCCGGAGCGGTCGTGGAAACCCTGGTGTTTCGCAACCTTCACCCTCAGGCGATCGACGAATCCCTGGAAGCGTTGACCCGTCGGATTTCCAATTCTCAGATCATCCTGATTCCGGGCGGATTCAGTGCCGGTGATGAACCCGATGGGTCCGGTAAATTTATTGCCGCTGTGTTTCGAAATCCGCAGGTTAAAGACGCGGTCACCGAGCTTCTGAATCGGCGGGACGGGTTGATGCTCGGCATATGCAATGGGTTTCAGGCGTTAATCAAACTGGGTCTGGTGCCTTATGGTGAGATTCGGCCCATGGATGAAAAGAGCCCCACGTTAACGTTTAACCATATTGGCCGGCACGTTTCCCGGATGGTTCGCACTCAGATGGTTTCGGCGCTGTCGCCGTGGTTGATGCACCATGAACCGGGGAGCATTCATCTCATTCCCTCCTCGCACGGGGAAGGGCGGTTTGTGGCTTCGGAGGAGACCATTCATCAATTGGGGTTAAAGGGACAGATTGCCACCCAATACGTGGATATTGACGGAGATCCCACCATGGATGCGGCTTTTAATCCCAATGGGTCGATGCATGCGGTTGAAGGCATTACGAGTCCGGATGGTCGGGTGCTGGGAAAAATGGCTCACACCGAGCGTATCAGTTCGTATGTGGCGAAAAACGTTCCCGGTGATAAGCATCAGCGGCTCTTTGAATCCGGCGTCGATTATTTCCGCTGATTCCAACTCAAGTTTTCTGTTTCTTTCATGCCTTTATTCGTCTTCGGAATAAGGGGCGAATCATAACCAAAAGCCCCAGGCAGGCCAAAAGCAGCGAGATGATGCGCCGGATTAAGACCAGGGTAAACGCCACACCGAGTCGTTTCTTTAATAAAGCAAAGATGCCGATGTAAGTCGCTTCGTATGCCCCCAACATTCCGGGAACAAACGGAAACAAAAACATCAGGTTGCCCAAAATCGTAATCAGAAAACTATCCCCGAACGTGATGTCTTTCGCACCGATATACCGGATGGTCAGGTAGATCTCCGTCACCCAGAGCATCACCAGGAGAAAATAAAGCATCAACACTTTCACAAACCCCAGGGGATGCCTCCGGTAAAAATCGGCAATGTAATGGTCCGTTTCCCGAATCTTGTCCTTGTTCCTTTCCACAAATTTCGGATGGATCTTCAACCGGGAAAGACAGGTCACAAACCAGGTCAACAACCCATGACGCTGCTTGAGAATAATAAAAAACATAAATGTCGCGAAACCGAATTCAACGGCAATCAAAAGCATTTTAAACGCAGGGGAGATCGCAAGCCGAAACAGGATATAACCGACAGCCAGAACCGTTAATATCAGGACACTTAAAAATTCGACGGTTTTATCGACGATCACCGACGCCACGCTGATCCGCTTCTCGATCGTATGAACCATGTAAATCCGGGCCGCTTCGCCACCAACTTGCCCCGCCGGAAAGAGTTCGTTGACGCTCTGACTGTACATCCGGGCCACAAACAACTCCCAGAGTGATGTATTTTTGTCATAATGATCCAGGATCACCTTCCAATTCACCGTTCGAAGCGACCAATATAGTAAACGTAATCCCATCAGAATGAAGAAATTTCCAAACGTTAATTTTTTTATATTCGCCAGGATATGAATGGGGCCGATTCGGTAAACAATATAGGAAAAGAGGAGTACGCCGATTAAAATTGTAAACTGAGCGATCGTCTGTTTTTTCATAACCAATGATTTTATAACCGTGAGTATTATACCCTTTCCACTTTCCAATATCAAACCTTCATTATTTTTTTTCAAGGATGTGAAAAATAAATCTTTTAAAACGAACGATGAAGTATTGACAATTTCTTTTAAATTGTGTAAATTAATGCCGAGATGTGAAAGGAGCAAATGCGATGCATTATCAATTTACCGGTATAGGTCGAAAGACCGAATTCTCACCCAACCATGTGGAAAGCGATTCCCTCATCCTTCAACACACGGCCCATCACTTACAACTCCTGGGAGCCGACGTGAACCTCCTGGACGAAAGCGAACTCACGCCCGAATCCATTCGAAGCGACCTGGTGTTTTCCATGGTGCAAGGCCCAACCGGAACCGAGATTTTAAAAACCATCACTCAGGCCAGGGATATCCTGGTGATCAATTCGCCGGATAGTGTATGCAATTGTTACCGGATCCATCTGGTCAAAAAATTAAAAGAGCACGGGATACCGTTTCCCCGCAGCGTGATTGGGTCCACCGAAGAGACCGCGATCGACGAATCGATCGAAACGCATTTTCCATACTCGAAAATTTGGGTCAAACGGGGCGATGTTCATGCCGTACACGACGAAGACGTGTCGCTCACGTCCAATGAGAGCGAACGGCGAATGATACTAAACGCGTTTCGTCGTCGCGGAATCCGGCAGGTCGTCTTTCAAGAGCATCTGGAGGGAAATACCGTGAAATTTTATGCCGTACGGGGAACCGCGTTCTTTCATTGGTATTATCTCCATGAGCTTTACCCGATTGCCTTTTCAGTTGAAACACTCCAGGAATTGGCGTCGCTCTCGGCAAAAATTCTGGGGCTGGATATTTACGGAGGAGACGCGGTTATTCAAACCGATGGAGCAATTAAAATCATCGATATAAATGATTGGCCGAGTTTTGCGCCTGTGCGAGACGCGGCCGGAAGGGAGATTGCCCGATTCATCTATAATAAAGCGGAGGAATACAATCATGAGAGAAAGACCTAACCCGTATGCCCGGATTCAGACCGACATTCCCGGGCCGGAATCATTAAAACTATTTGATCACGAACAAAAGTACATTGCGCCCGGGATTCAGACCATTTCCACGTTGTCGCAGATTGTCCCGGAACAGGGCAACGGCTGCATTATGGAAGATGTGGACGGAAACCGGTTCATCGATTTTTTTGCCGGGGTATCGGTTGCCAGCCTCGGCTACAACCATCCGCAATACGTGAAAATGATGCAGGAACAGGTGGCCAAGATTCACGTCGGGAGCTTTACCACCCGCCACCGGGTGGAATTGACCCGGCTCCTGTCGCAGATTGCCGTGGGAGACCTTCAAAAACCTCAATATTTTAGCGGTGGAGCCGAAGCCGTGGAAGCCGCGCTTCGCCTGGCCAAGTCCTATACCAAAAAAACCGAATTTCTCGGGTTCTGGGATGGTTTCCATGGAAAAACAATGGGCGTTCTCGGCCTCCTGGGCGATGACTTCAAGCACCAACTCGGACCACTCCCGGCCGGAATCTACTCCACGCCCTACGCCAATTGCCGGCATTGTTCGTTTAACCGGATCTACCCCGAATGCGACTTTGCGTGCGTGGATTTTATCAAAAAGAAAATCCGACACGAAACCACCAACAACATTGCGGCCATTATTGTGGAACCCATCCAGGGAACCGCAGGAAACGTCGTTCCTCCAGCCGGATACTTAGGGCGACTCCTCGATTTTGCCCATGAAATCGGTGCCTTGCTGATTGCCGATGAGATGATTACCGGTTTTGGTCGGACCGGAAAAATGTTTGCCTGTGAGCACGAGGCCATCACGCCCGATATCATGACCATCGGTAAGGGTTTTGGCGGTGGATTTCCAATGACCGGGCTCCTGTCGCGCGAGGCGATTATCACCTCCAAACCCTTTAGTAATCCCAGCGGCAGTTCGTCGAGTTATGGCGGAAACCCCATGGCTGCGGCAGCCGCTTATGCCACGATCCGGACGATTATCGACGAGGGGCTGGTTGAAAACGCCGCGCGCGTGGGCGCGTTGATGCTGGAACGCCTGATGGACTTCAAAGCCAAATTTCCGTTTGTGGGCGACGTTCGCGGCAAAGGATTGCTCATTGGCATGGAATTGGTGAAACATCCCCGGACCAAAGAGAAATTGGATAAGCGATACACCCGGATGATTTTTCATGAATGTTTGAAGCGGGGATTGATTGTCATGGGGTATAATCCTGACATTCGCATCAATCCGCCATTGGTCATCACCCGGGAAATTGCCGAAGAAGGCATCGCCATCATGGAAAAGGCTTTCACCGAGGTGGCTGATCGGATGTCGTTTCTGTGAGGCGCACCATGTTAAACGGTGCCATTATCGGGTTTGGTAAAATTGCCATTAACGGCCATGCCCCGGCCTTTCAGGATCCCCGAATCCGTGAACGGTTAACGATCACCGCCATCGTCGACCCCAACCCGGAATCCTGGCCCATGGCCGAGGCCGTGTTTCCGGGGGTAACCTGTTACCCCACGGTGGATGATCTGCTCGATCGCCAGACCGTGGATTTTGTGGATATTTGTTCACCGCCGGTATTTCATCCGGAAGCGATCCGAAAATGTTCCCAACGGGGCATTCACCTGCTGTGTGAAAAACCGCTGGGCACATCGCCGCAGGATCTGGTTCGACTGACCGAACTATTGGGCGAAAACCGGAACCGTCCGTTCGTTTTTATGCCCTGTCATCAATACCGATATTCCCCCATCTGGAAGCGGTTCAAATATTTCATCGATACCGCGGAAGATGATTCGCGTTTTTTTCTTCAATTTAATATCTTTCGGCCCCGGGCCGATCAGGGGTATTTTCCCGGAAACGTGAATTGGCGAACCGAGCGTTCGATTGCCGGCGGCGGCATTCTCGCCGATACCGGGGTCCACTATCTTGCCCTGTGCTTATGGATGCTGGGGGGCCCGATCCACATCCGGGCCTCGACCCTGTGCTTGAACCATGCGCTGCCCAATGTGGAAGATACGGCCGTGGTGTTTCTGGAATGTCAGAAAGGGGTCGCCGATATTGTCCTGACCTGGGGGGCGGATCGGAGGGCCAACAGTGCGCGAATCGTTTCCCGAACCGGCAGCCTTATCTACGATGGTCAATCCCTGGAACACAGGCGATGCAACGATAACGAATCGATACCTGTTCCGGATGCCTCGGATAAAACCACATACACGGGAATGTATGTATCGTTATTCGATGAATTTATCGGCCGGGTGGAAACCAAGAAAAACGATTCCGCTTGGGTGCAGGAGGCGCTCGATACGGCCCGAATCCTTTTTTCATGCTACGAATCGGCCCAAACCGGTCAAACGATCTCCACTAAGAATACTTTAAATAAGAATTTTAAATAATAATGGTAGGCTCATGATCGACTCCGTATTGTTTGATTTTGGGGGAACCCTTGATACCAATGGGATCCATTGGAGTGAAAAATTCTGGGATATTTACTGTCGATTCGACATTCGGATTTGTCAATCCGATGTCCGACTTGCGTTTGTGGATAGCGAAATCCGACTTTCACGCGAAGATATCCCCCGGGACACCTCCTTTTTATCGCTCCTGGAAAAACAAATCTTTTATCAGCTCGCGTTTTTGCAGGGAATTCAAAAATTAGAGACGTCCGATTCACCGCACATTCTCTCAAAAAAAATGGCGGGTGCCTGTTACGCGGATGTGCTCCGCTTCATTCCCGGCGTCAAACAAATTTTGGAGCAGCTCAAAACCGGATCCGGATACCAATTGGGGTTGGTGTCCAATAATCACGGGACACTGGCTCATGTTTGCCAATGTCTCGGAATCGCTCATTATTTCTCGATTATTGTCGATTCGAAGGTTGTCGGTGTATCCAAACCGGATCCGGAAATATTTCAAATCCCGTTGCGGGCAATGCGAATATCGCCCGAAAATTGTGTGGTGGTTGGGGACTCGTATGATCGGGATATTGTTCCTGCCAAGTCCATCGGATGTCGGACCGTATGGCTGCGCGGGCGAGGGTGGAAGGCCCCGGAACGCGATGAAAACGTTGAGAAAGCAGATTTTAGGATCGATTCGTTGGAAGAACTCCCGGGACTTTTAATTTTTTAAAAAGGGTGTGTGTTCTATTTATCCCCATCGACACAAAGCAACATCGTAACGCACCGCCCACCGGGAACTATTCCAACGAATAATTTTGAGTTTTTATGCTTATGTTTTCAATGGAAAGAGGAATATGACGTCCTTCTCCGGACGGAAAAGACGCATATTGGACCTGTGAAATATTTCGGTCCTCCAGGCTTAACCCGATTCCCACCAGCATGATTTCTTTCGCCTCGAAAAGAAAGGGCTCGACATATTTCTTCTCAATGATTTGTTTTAACGCGTCTTCGGCGTCACCCATTTTGAATTCGATAATATAAATATACCGTTCGGTTTGCACCAGCATATCGATGCGGCCAAGATTGGTCTCCCTTTCGACGGTCACATCGATATGGGAAAGTTTTAACGCAATAAAAAGGATCGAATGGTAAAACGCTTCATATCTGGGAATCGAGATATGGTACGGGATCCCGGCCAATAAAGGTCGGATGACATGAATGAACGCATCGATGTTTCCGTCGGATAAAGCGGTTTTGATTTTCAGGGTGATTTCTTCCAGGTGCAATTGGTTTTGACGACTGTATTTCTTTAACAATAAATGAAAAAACGAAGATTGAACCTCTTTATTGGGATAATAAAGTTTATAACCGGTTTCATCGGCTTCTTTGATGGTCAGGTAACCGGTTTGAAAGAGCAGGAGATTGATATCCGTGATATCGTATTCATTGAAGAATTCCTTGTTGACCCTCAGGTTTTCAAAGTCGGAGATATCGATGCCTTGTTCCATTAGTTTTCGAATCAGAAACGTCGGTGTCCCCGTGGCAAACCAATAGTTGCCAAAAACGGATTCGTTCAATGCTTTATGAATCGAATCAGGGTTATAAACAAAATGTCTTCCATCCCAGGAATAACCATTGTATTGCTCTTTGAGTCGATCCATTAATGCATCAACTGATTCCCCTTTTTCTTGGGTCCATTTTTCAAGGTAAGGCGAAAAATAGGTTTCGATTTCATTCCGGGTATAACCCAGCATGGCCGAATAATCCCGGTTAAAGGTAATATCATCGAGGTTATTGACATCACTGAATATGGACATTTTTGTAAACCTGGAAATTCCTGTAATAAAAAGAAACTTTATGTTACTGTCCTGGCTTTTCAATTCGGAGTAAAAATTTTTTAGGATCGCCCTGTTTTCAGTGGCTATATTTTTTTTGTTATTCTCTATGTACTCGTTAATCGGCTTATCATATTCGTCGATAAATACGGCAATGCGTTTATTTTGCCTTGAGGACAAATTTTGGATTAAATTCCCGAATTTTTCTTTGGAAGAATCGCCTTCTGCGTTAATGCCATATTCTTTGGCTATAGAATCAAGCTCTTTCATCAGGGCTTTTTCAAGACCGAGATTTTCAAAGTCGATACCCAGAAAGTCAATGTGAATGACCGGATATTTTTTCCATTCACTGAGTTGATCGTAAATCCAATAACCCTTGAATAACTCTTTGTTTCCGTTAAAGATTTCTTCCAATACCGAGAGAAGGAGGGTTTTCCCAAAACGTCGGGGACGGGATAGGAAATAAATTCTTCCCTTGTTGATCAGATCGTACACATACGTTGTCTTATCGACATAGATGTAGTTCTCTTCGACCATGATGGGAAAAGAGGAAACGCTAACCGGCAGTTTCGTGGGCTTTTTATTTTCATCCATTGCCTTGCATTCAAATGCCATAATTGAATCCTCCATAATCAGATTTCTCCCCATTGTAACGTATCTTTATTGAATAGGCAAGAACTTATAGGTTGCCGGTTACCGGTTGACGGTAAAAAAGATAGAAGGTAAGAGGGTAAGACGTTGAGAAGGTAAGAGCCGGGCGCGAAGCGCCCGGGTGAGGATTTGTTCTGTAGGGGCGCACCCATGTGTGCGCCCGCAGCCATCAAAGCCCCGTATCGAACACCTCGGGCAGACCGCGGGTCTGCCCCTACGGAATACCAAAACGGCGCTTCGCGCCTTTCTTCTCAACTTCTGATCCTCTTAACCTCTTCAAAACAGCCACCGACCGTGAATTTTACGCACAGAGTATTGACAAAAAAATAAAATAATTATATCTTATTTGTATATAAGTGAGGTATCCAATGGTATCTGCAAGAGATGTTGCGGCATACATTCTTAATAAACGAGGCGAAATGACAACAATGAAGCTCCAAAAGCTTCTTTATTATTGTCAGGCATGGTCTTTGGTATGGGATGAATCGCCTCTTTTTGAAGAACAAATCGAAGCATGGGCGAACGGGCCGGTAGTCAGGGAAATCTATAATGAACATCGTACCCAATTCAAGATTGCCAGTATAAACGGAGACCCTTCGACGTTATCAAATATTCAGAGGGAAACGATCGATAGCGTATTAAATTATTATGGGGATAAACCTTCGCAATGGCTATCTGATCTTACCCATATGGAAGATCCGTGGAAACTTGCCCGCGTTGGCTTAAGTTATGGGGAAAGAGGGAATAACGTCATCAGCCACGCGAGTATGGCTGAATATTACAGTGGCCTCACAGAATAATTCCTTTTAGGAATTATCTATTTCAGAAGAAGAAAATCCATTATCAAACGCATCCACAAGGAGTTGAACCGCATCGCGCATTTCCGGTTGCTGGCGTTCGAGTACGGACGGATCCCGTTTGGATTGAATGAACTCAAGGGCAATATAATAGGGCTTAAATATATAATAGCCATTTTCAATATCCTTTATGCCTTCAATAGATGCGGTAACTGTTTCGATATCCCCAGAGCGAAACGTTGATTCTAAAAGAATTTCTAATGTCTTTTTAATAAGGCCAGAAGTTTTTTTAGTTTTGATTTCGATCAACGATTGGATGACCAATTCCAAATTTTTGAATGGCTTTTTTTCTGCGATTTTACCTAATGCGATAATCGCACTGATTCGAACATCTATCATCCTATCGGTCAAACAATCGATTAATGGTTCTACAGCCAATTCGGAACCAATACGTCCAAGTGCTGTGGCCGCACTGCTTCGATTATAATTATCTTCATCATTCAAACAATCGATTAATGGTTCTACAGCCAATTCGGAACCGATACGGCCGAGAGCGGTGGCCGCACTGCCTCGGACATTTGGTTCTTCATCTGTTAAACAAGTGATTAATGGATTAACAGCCAATCCGGAACCAATATGCCCAAGAGCAGTCGCCGCACTAGCTCGAACATAATTATCTTCATCCTTCAAACAATCAATTAATGGTTTCACAGCCAATTTGGAGCCAATACGCCCAAGTGCTGTGGCCGCACTGCCTCGGACATTTGGCGCTTCATCAGTTAAACAAGCGATTAATGGTTCCACAGCCAATTCGGAGCCGATTCGACCAAGAGCAGTCGCTGCACTCCCTCGATTACAAAAATCTTCATCCTTCAAACAATCAATTAATGGTTTCACAGCCAATTTGGAGCCAATACGCCCAAGTGCTGTGGCCGCACTGCCTCGGACATTTGGCGCTTCATCTGTTAAACAAGTGATTAATGGTTCCACAGCCAATTCGGAGCCGATTCGACCAAGAGCAGTCGCCGCACTGCCTCGAACATTTGGCGCTTCATCCGTTAAACAAGCGATTAATGGTCCCACAGCCAATTCGGAACCAATATGGCCAAGATCCGTAGCGGCATTCGCCCGCTTATATCTATTCGGATCTGTTAATAAACGGATTAGATTCATAGCAGTCTTTTCAGATGTAGCCCCTTCATGTCTAAATTCCAAATACTCTATCAAACCGTTAATCTCTTTTTTATAATTGTTCTTTTTGAGATGGAACAATAAACCTCTGGCAAGGTTATTAAGCGCTAACGTATTGCCAGGTATTAATCTCTTGGCTTCATAAAATGCAATTAAGGCTTCATCGGAATAATTTCTTTTTATCTGAAAAAAACTTTTACATAAAAAATAATAACCGTCATCTTGATATTGCGTATCTAAATTCTTAAGTTCATCTTTAATGGCATCAAAACCCTTTTGATTCTCGATTTTAAGAAGGCGGTCGAAAAGACGTTCATATTTTTCATTTCCTTCGGAGATATCCTCAATATATTGCATGTACTCGCTGAGTTCATCGATCCGATCTTCCTCATTGTCCCGAAGAACGATCTCAAACGCATCTGCCAATTCATTCCAAACCTTGTCTCGCTCTTCCGGTGTGGCATACCATGAAATAAAGAATTCCAACAGATATTGAATCCGCCCCCGGGCAGAACGGGAATGATTCATTTGATGCCATATCCGAAAAAATCGTTCAGGAATAATGTAAATGGTGCGCTTATTCCGCCGCTCCTCACGCTTCACATACCCGTCCCTTTCCAACCGGCTTAATAACGCGCTGACATTTCGTTGCTCATTCCGTAATTCCTTGGCCAATTCCGTCGGCGTACACCCTTCCTCCAACAACGCCATTTTTTCCAACAACCGGGCTTCCTGCTCACCGATCTCCTTCATCCGGTCCTGGTAGAAAGGCGTCAGTTTATCGAGAAGATTGTCCAACTCCGACTTAACATCCACAATGTGCTTATTGGCAATCAGGTCATAAAGCATCACCGTTAACCGCGGATTCCCACCGGTAAAATGATACAGCGCCCTTAATTTCGGTTTTAATTTATCAAGATAATTCTCGATAAAATCCGTATTATTTTCAAGTAACGCAATTTTTCGGAGCATCTCCTGCTGCTCTTCCGGAGTTAGTTCTTCCAGGAACTTCACCTGGAAAAACTCAAACAAAGGTTCTTCCGGTTGCGTGACCGCATTCAAATGCGTCGGAGACGTGATAACAAACACAATCCAGTCTTCTTCAATCAGGATTTTTCTCAACAAATGCATTTCCTCTTTATGCCGATACTGATCATCAAAAATCTTTTTTACATTCTCCAGCATAAACAAAAGACCGCAATTGTTCTGTGAATGAAACCGCCGAAACGCATCCAGCGAAAGATCGGCCACCTTTTTATCATCATCGCAATATTTGACTCTATCATAAGTTGACGTGATATCCTTATCATTCGTTTTCTCCGAAATCACCCGCAAACCTTCGATGAGTAAATCGGTGACCCGCGTAATGCCGTAAGCATCCTCGGAAAAAGAAATCGTATGCCACTTTGGGTTGAGTTTGGGGTTCGTGTCAATCCGATGCGCGATAAGTTGCAAAAGATTGGTTTTGCCAATGCCCCGAGGGCCAATGAAGAGATAATGCTGCCGGGATTTACCGGTCTCCCATCGTTCCAACCGCTCAAGAATCTCTTGCAAAATGGGTTCCCTGGCAACGAATATTTTCTCAAGATCTTCCGGAGGCGTCCGGTGAGGTCGAAAAATTCTCAATAAATGTGACATCAATAATTCCCCCATCCGTAACGTGCCTTCCACCAGAGCCGGAGAACCTTGCTATAAAAAGCGTATTTCTCGTCTTTGGACGTTAAATAGAAATCATTATCCAGTTTAATCATCAACCGCCCAAAGTCTTCATGGGATTGCGACCCGGGATCCAACGTTGCGGCCTTAAGAAAAACCTGATAAAGCGTGTCCTTTTTTACCGGTTTGTCGGAACGGGACAATGTGCCCAATATCGCTTTAGCGGCACGGGTTTCCGTGTCGGAATAGTACGGATATTTTTCGAGACGCGAATGATAATGCAGGAACACGGCAGATGTCGAACCGCCCAACAGATCATCTTCAAATGCTTCTTTCACCGATTGGATCGTGATATCATGCTTCGATATTCTGGCTTTATCTATAATGGCAGTTAAAAAAACCGATAGCAGATAAGGAATCGGCTCACCTATCATTTCAAGTATGACGTTTCCAACCTCCTCAGTATAAGAGATTCCTTTGGAAAAAAAGATTTCTTTTATAAAACGTTTCGCCGTGTCGGATGTAAACGCAGAAAGTTTCAAGGGCGAAATATCATTAATGGTATCGACCAGTCCATTATGATCAAGCGTAGATACCAGATTGATGGACCCGCCGATAACAAACCGGGTCATGGATTCGGGTGCAATCCGAACCGCGCGGAACCAATACAACAATTGTTTGGCTTCTTCCGGATTGGTTTTAAGAATATGATTCATCATAATCGGGAATTCATCGATAATTAAAAGTATAGGGCTATTTTTTTTCGTCAGAAGGGACTGAATTTGTTCGGCGTAATCGTGCCACTTTTTTTGAATATCTGTCTTTTCCCTGATTTCGACTTTAATGGCACCCAAATCGATGTTTCCGGGTAAGATTTTTGTTAATTTTTCGAGCTTTTTAAATCCTTTACCGAGTGTTTTATTAAATTGCAAAAGGGGGTGTTTCTTGATGAGCTTTGCGATCAGTTCAACCATAAAATCGGAAACCGATGTGATATACTCAACATCGAGGTATATGGGGATAAAGTCCCCGCGCGGGGAGTCGAATAATTGATACATTGCCCCGGTTTTTCCAAAGCGCCTTGGGGCCACAAGAAGGACATTATCTTTCTTCAAGCGGGCCCAAATCGATTCGATAAAGTCTTCCTGTCCGAAATAATCCTCACCGCGCGGCACGTTGCCAATCACCAGTTCCGGCATCATTCCCTCCGTCGTCGATTGTCCAAACGCAACAAAATTGTTGCGCAACAAATTTGTTGCGTATAAGAATTATATGGATTATTAAAAAAAAGTCAAGAAGAATCGGATTTACATATTTTCGCTGGATGGAATCTCTTTTGTGTTTTTATCGTTGGTAATTCCCTGCGCATTGTTGGAGGGTTCCGGTCAAAAGTTGGAGGGTACGAACCAAAAGTTGAAGGGTGCGGACCAAAAGTTGGAGGGTACGGACCAAAAGTTGAAGGGTACGCATCAAAAGTTGGAGGGTTCGCATCAAAAATCAGAGGGTACGGACCAAAAGTTGAAGGGTACGGACTAAAAATTGGAGGGTACGAACCAAAAGTTGGAGAATTGCTGCAAAACTTTTTTATTTTATTGACAGAGGACAGGAACTATTCTATATCTATATTATCTTTTTTGAGGAATTCTTTTCCGAAAAAAGAGAAAAGATTTTTACAAGGGGAATACGGAGGGAGAGATGAAGAACAATAAATGGCTTTTAACCATTGCGTTTTTAATTTTAGGTGTCATGGCTACTTTATCGGTAACCATCCCAACACAGGTTATCGACGGTTTGC
>JBLMYT010000127.1:0-32348 GCA_050258455.1 Candidatus Omnitrophota bacterium
AACTTTTGATCGGAACCCCCCAACAAGGCGCAGGGATAAAATAATAATACAAGAATCGCAGCAAAAAATCCAGCGAAAATATGTAAATCTGATGAAAAAATTCAAAAGAAGAATTGCTGCCGGTTTCACTCAATCCAATACCCATTAATATTACTTTCTTGTTATTATCCAGGTATGGATAATAATATTTCTTTTCCTCAATCTGATCCAGCGCCGTCTCTGCACTCCCATCTTTAACTCAATCACATAAATATAACGATCCGCCATCACCACAATATCACTTCGACCAATGGCGGTTTGAATTTCACATTGAACGTCAAGCATGGATAACCGCAACGCAATATAAATAAGCGAATGATAATACGCTTCCCGGTTTTCGATTTGAATATTATAAGGGATAGAAGACAAAAGGATCTTCAAACAGTTTACAAGAAAGGTCGGAGAACCTGTCGCAAACCAATAATTCTTAAATAGATAATTTTTAAAAAAGTTCAATATGGAAAACAGATTATAAATGAAATTTTTCCCAGATTAAAACCAATCGCTTGTTTTGCCAATAAAACAAAAAGGCCAGCCGCTTGCGCGGCTGGCCTTTTTTTATGGACGTAAAGCTGAAAATTAATAATTCAGTAATACTAACTTATTTACTCCCCATTCCCATTTCCACTCTTTCTGTTTTCCTGTAACCGGCAGGGACCGCATAAACATCCGGAGTCGGCGCTTTATTGGGGTTAATCTCCGTAACCAGAGTGCTCGTTTTCATTCCCATCATGGTCGTTTCAATGGCTACCGGATAACCGTCCAATTTCTTGAATTCTTCCACAAACTTTTCATTTCCCTGAAATTGAACCTTGTACATTTCCGAATATAAAGTCGAATACGCTTTCCAATCAAATCCCACATTCGACGCAACCCAGTAAACCATTTTCATATCCATGCCCATCATCTTCATATTGACATCATACCCTTTGGTATCCCAATTGCCAACCTTCTTGGTCTGCCCATTGGGCTTAATCGCAACCGTCATCCCATTGAGCATGGTCTTCAACATCGGAGCCATAGCTTCGGGCATTAATTTGGTCATATCCATCGGTAAACCGGATTCCACATAAGTCTTGGTCTTGGGAGAAATAATATATGCCTTCTTCGCATCCATATTCATTATCATGTTCATCTCACCGGTTTTGGTCGCCATCTTATTCTTACCAAACCACAATTCCGATACCGTGTTTTTCACTTTTTGCCCCATCGCAGTAGCAGGGTCGATCTTGGTTTCCTGCTTAATATAAACATCTGCGCTCAAATACGCAAATGAAACCAACGTCAGTGCTAAAATCAAAATTAACTTTTTCATAATTGCTCCTTTAAATTTTTAATATGCATATGCGTCTTTTTTACATCCTTCTTCACATTGCATTCCCTCATCTTAAAACGTTCCGTTTTTTTTGTCAAGCCCCCCGCCTCAAAAATACAAAATTCCAAGGGTTATCCCCAGGGTTACCGGCTCCTAAAATTCCTGTTGATAAAATTTTCATATTTTGATAAGATACATATATGATATGCTCGAATTGCGGAACAGACAATGTACTGGACGCACGGTTTTGCAAAACGTGCGGCAAAAGCGTGACCAACGATCTCTCAGCCCCTTCCCAGGCCACCGAAGTGGTCCCCCGACTACCGGCTGACTCGGAAAATACCCATATCCTCGGCAATCGGTTTCGCCCTATCAAAAAATTGGGCCAGGGCGGCATGGGCGAGGTCCTCCTGGCCGAAGACGTCAAACTCAAACGAAATGTCGCGATCAAAAGCATCCTTCTTAAAGAAAATATCGCCGACAATGCTTCCAAAACCCGATTCCTCCGCGAAGCCCAAACCGCCTCGCGCCTGGACCATCCCAACATCTGCACGATCTATGAAATCTGCGAAGAAAACGAGAGAGATTACATCATCATGCAATACATCGATGGTGTGACACTTGAAAAAATCATCGAAACCAAAAAACTCAATATCGACAAAATTCTCGATATCAGCACCCAGGTGTGCAGCGGGATGATGGAAGCCCACGCCAACGGGATCATCCACCGCGATATCAAACCCGGAAACATCATGGTCGATAAAAAAGGAACGGTCAAAATCCTGGACTTCGGCCTGGCAAAATTCTCTGGCCCCCAAGATGCAACCGGCTCCGATGCCCCTCCCCTGGAAACCACGGTGACCCAACAAGGGTTCGTCATGGGTACGGTCGCCTATATCTCCCCCGAACAAGCCCGCGGAAAAATACTGGATCCCCGCTCCGATATCTTCTCGTTCGGCGCCGCCCTCTTTGAAATGCTCCAGGGCACCAACCCATTCAAGGTCGAAGGACAAATCGAAACCCTCTACAATGTTCTGAATCGCGAGATCACTTTCGATCGCCCGATCCCGGACGAATTAAAAGCCATTGTTTCCAAAACCCTGGAAAAAGACCGGGAAAAACGCTACCACGATTTCGCCGAATTAAAAGAGGACCTCGACGCGTTCAAAATCGCTTACGCCCGCCTCAAAAAAGAATCCTCCGATTCAGCAACCGAATGCTTGCCAGCCGATGAAAAAACGCAACTATTAAATATATCTTCCAAATCCGATATGGAAAACCTCGGGGATATCGTGTACCGAATCAAAAAAATCGATGCGTCCACCGCACGCGTATCCGCTACCCGCATCTCAAAATTGATGAAAAAAAAGACGTATTGGATTCCGATTCTGACGCTTCTGATCATCAGCCTCCTCGCCGCCACTTATTTTGTTGTTAGAGACCATACGCCGAACCCGGTCCCTCCGACACCGGAACACCATAAGTTTTATGTCTACATCCACCACTTCGAAAACAACACGGACGAAAAAGAATTACCGGAAATGCTCTCCTACCTGCTGACCGAATCCCTGAACCAATTTTCGGAATTCGAAACCATCGATACGAACACCGCGGATTCGATTGCCGGAAAAGGCGATGAAAGCCAACGACTCGCAAGGCTTAAAGAGAAGTTTAATATTGCCTATGAATTAACGGGAAAAATTTCCAAAGATCGTAACTTTTACGATATCGATGCTTATTTGAAACCGGTCACGGCAAATTCCGCCCCGTCCCACTTCACCACTACCGGCCAGTTGAAAGACTCTTTGTTGATGAACCAGGTGAACGATCTCAGCCGGCGCATCTATGCCAGACTGGTCCGGGAGAAAACCAATAGACCGCCGATCAAATCCATGGAAGATGCTTTCGGAACCCATTGGCAATCATTCGCTGATTTTTATTCGGGCTTTAATTATTATCAAAAAGCCGATACGTCGCGAGCCGAAAGGTTTTTAACCAGGGCCCGCAATATCCCGGCTGCCAAGTTTTACCTGGCCGAGGTTTGCTTCTTTAACGGTAAACGAAAAGACGCTGAAACACTCGTTCACGAGATTTTACCCGTCATGGACAAATTGCCCCGTGCGTTGCAGCTTCGGGTCAATGCCCTGGATGCCCATTTAAAATTCAAATCATCGGACCAAATTACCTATCTAAAAAATTTAAAAGAAGAACTGCCGTTTTCCAAAGAGGTTCTCTATGAACTGGGAGAAGTGTACTTCCACCTGGCTGCTCCCGAAGAAGCCATGAAATATTACGAGCAAGCCCTGGTCCTGGACAGCACGTATTCCCAGGCCCTGAACCACCTGGGGTATTGTTATTCGTACACGGGTAACCATGAAAAAGCTATCGAGCTCTTTGAAACGTTTCGGTCGCTCAATGAATCGACCAACTCATTCGATTCCCTTGGGGATGGGTATTTCTTTTCCGGAGATTTGTCGAATTCCGAACGGATGAAACAACGCGCCATTGTTCCCGAGGATGGTGAGCCCATTTCCTATCCCTATCAAACCCTGGCCGATATTTACACGCTAAAAGCCGAATACGACAAAGCGAAAAATGCGCTGCAAGAATATGGCAACCTCGAAAAAAACAAAAAAGGCGACGCCTATGTTCTTGAAAGAGAGGCCTATATCGATTACCTGGAACAGCAATACCCGCAAGCCCTGAACAAAATCAATCAATCGTTGAGTGCGTATGACTCCGATGATATCAATGACAGTGGTTACGAGGTTCACTGGATCAAGGGAATGATTCTGGTGGCCATGAATAAAATCCCGGAAAGCAAAGCCGAGTGTTCGTGGCTGGAAAGGTTTAAAACCAAATACCAACTCACCGGGGAAAATTTTAATGCGGCCTTGAAGTATCATCTTCACCTCGAGGCATTGATTGCCGAAAAGGAAAACCAACCGGAACGCGCCGAGCAAAATTATAAACGCCTCATGGCCCTGAAAAGCAGGCTTTCGTACTGGATTACCTGTTTTCATTACCCGTTTTTCCATACTCAGTATGCGGCCTTTTTAACCCGCGCCAAAAGGGTTGAGCCTGCCCTAACCGAGATCAACGCTTGCCTTCAATTTAATGCCAATTATATTCCTGCATTGTGGGTCAAAGCCGAGATTCTCGAAAAACTCAACCGCAGTGCCGAAGCCCGATCGATTTATCAAATGATCGCAGAGCTGTACGGCAATTCGGTTGAGAGAAATTATTTTCGCGACCGGTTAAACACAACGATAAGATAATAACGGATTAATATTCGGGCAGACACGCGGGTCTGCCCTTACAGAATGAGAGGATTTGGATCAAACACATGGAGATTAAAGGGTGAATATTTTAGGAATTTCGGCTTTTTATCATGACAGTGCAGCAGCGCTTGTACGAGACGGCGATATTCTGGCAGCCGCCCAGGAAGAACGGTTTACCCGCAAAAAACACGATCCCGATTTTCCCCGCCATGCCGTGGATTACTGCCTGCGCGAAGCCGGTATCACGCCGGAAAAACTCGATATCGTTGTGTTTTACGATAAACCCTTTATTAAATTCGAACGCATCCTGGAAACCTATCTTCAATACGCGCCTGCGGGCATTCGCTCCTTTCTCAAAGCCGTTCCCCTCTGGTTAAAAAAGAAACTCTGGATCAAAACCCTGATTCAGGATGAACTCAAGGGGTTTGGCGGTAAAATTCTTTTTCCCCGCCATCATGAGTCCCATGCAGCGTCGGCGTTTTATCCCTCCCCGTTTGAGGAAGCCGTGATTATCACGGCAGATGGTGTCGGCGAATGGGCGACCACGAGCATTGGCTTTGGAAAGGGAAATTCCCTTTCCCTGCTTAAAGAACTACATTTCCCTCATTCTCTGGGAATGCTTTATTCGGCGTTTACGTATTACACGGGTTTTAAGGTCAATTCCGGCGAATACAAAGTCATGGGATTGGCGCCGTATGGGGAACCGAAGTACGTGCAAACGATTTTGGATCATCTGATCGATCTGAAAGAAGACGGTTCGTTTCGATTGAACATGGCGTATTTCGATTACGCGGCCGGGTTAACCATGACCCATTCCCGGTTTCATCGGTTATTCGGTGGACCGCCGCGTCAACCCGAAAGTCCTCTTACCCAAAAGGAGATGGACCTGGCCCGTTCGGTTCAGGATGTTACCGAAATGGTCATGCTGCGCATGGCCCGGTACGCGAAGCAATTAACCGGTGCCGGTTCCCTGTGTCTCGCCGGAGGCGTGGCACTGAATTGTGTGGCCAATGGCAAGATTCTCCGGGAGCAGATTTTTAACGACATCTGGATTCAACCCGCAGCCGGTGATGCCGGCGGTGCACTCGGGGCAGCCCTGATTGCCTGGTATGATTATTTGGGAAACCCACGCCGGGCCGGTGCGCAGGATTTTCAGCGGGGGTCTTTTCTCGGTCCGGAGTTTACCGATGCCGACATTCTCCATTTTCTCGAAACTCATCAACTCCCTTATCAGCGATTATCCGATGACGCGTTATGGGATCGGACCGCGTCTCTGATAAACGATGAGCAGGTGATCGGGTGGTTTAGCGGGCGCATGGAATTCGGGCCGCGGGCGCTCGGCGCCCGAAGCATTATCGGCGATGCTCGTTCAGCGACCATGCAGAAGAAAATGAACCTTAAAATTAAATACCGGGAATCGTTTCGACCGTTTGCGCCTTCGGTTCTGACCGAAGAAGTTTCCAATTATTTTGACATCGATCGGCCGAGCCCGTATATGTTGTTGGTTGCAGACGTGAAAAAGGAACTTCAGCGGGAGATGACAAGCGATGAGCGCGCGCTTTGGGGGATCGATAAGCTCAATACGGTCCGTTCTTCAATTACAGCCGTGACCCATATCGATTATTCGGCCCGGTTGCAGACCGTCCATGCCGATACCAACGCGCAATATTGGAACATGATCGACCGGTTCCGGCGGTTAACCGGTTGTCCGGTGATTGTGAATACGTCGTTTAATGTCAGGGGGGAACCCATTGTCTGTAGTCCGTTGGATGCGTATAAATGTTTTATGCGCACGGAAATGGATTATTTGGTATTGGGTAATTATTTACTCGATAAGAAAAAGCAGCCCGCTTTTCATGATGATATCGATTGGCGGGATACATTTGAATTGGATTAGGAGAGAAACAAATGGATAAATCGCGATTTAACAATATAAATGAATGGCGAAAGTTTGGTATCGCCTTAACCGTGATGTTTTTCATTTTGGGTACGATGTTATATATGAAAAACCGGCCCTTTTATTTTTATTTTTACGGAGCCGGGGTTGCCGCTATTTTTTCAACGGCCAAATGGCCGGTTTTCATCAAACCCTTTTATATCTTTTTTTCTTATATCGGATACGGCATGAGTTGGGTGATGACCCGAATCATCCTGGCTGTTTTTTATTACCTCGTGTTAACGCCCATTGGTTTATTGGGGCGAATCTTTGGTAAAAAATTCCTGGATTTAAAATTTCATTCCAAGAAGTTAAGTTATTGGATTGATACTGAGGAATCGGATCCGGAGAAAAAAGAAAAAAACTATGAAGACCAATATTAATTCCCACCTTTTGAAAAAGGTGGGGCCAAAACGTTTTGTTTTGGGTTTGTTTTTTTAAGGAGTCATATGTCGAAATTATCTGTTATCAAAGAGTTGTGGAAGTTCTTAAGGGTTCGGAAGAAATACTGGCTGATACCGGTGATTCTTGTGTTGCTGTTGCTCGGTATTTTATTGGTTCTCACCGAAAGCTCTGCCATTGCTCCCTTTATTTATGCCATTTTTTAAGGCCCTCCAAACGGGAGAAGTGATCGGGGTTAACGGTCACCAGGAAACCGTGCTCGGTGCGCTCAAGTGTTCAAACGCGTTGTTGAAGTACCTTTTCCTCATTCGATCATTTTCCCGACATCGGCAAAATGATCGGACACTAAAAACCGCCTTTATCACAGGATATCTTCCTTGTAAGGCTAAAGCGAAGTTTTGTAAATATCAAAAACCAATTTAAATCGTATGAGGAATATAGGGAAATCGGGGAAATCGTGCTCGGTGCGTTCAAGAGTTTCAAACGCGTTGTTGAAGTACCTTTCCTCATTCGATCATTTTCCCGACATCGGGAAAATGATCGGACACTAAAAACCGGCTTTATCAGAGGATATCCCGGCTTTCGCGATTGCATTTTTGAAAATTATCCCACCTGGAATATCCTAAAATCTCTTGAAGTTCGCGTGTCTTCTACGTTGGCATGTTTAGTTCCTTTCATGGTGTATTTAAAAAAAATCACTCCTTTTTCCTTTTAACATTTTTTAGCATTTTTTTTTCATCCAACTCCAATTTTTTTTGAACCTTTTTTACATCTTCTGCAGGGGGAAGGGATTCCGGTTTGACTCCCCTTTTAATCAACATCTTACGAACTGCGATATTGTTATCTACATGTTCTTTGGAAATCTGGTTTGTTCCCGACAAATCTCTTTCAATGACATTATGACTGGTCAGCTCAGTGGCAAAATCTTTGGCCTTGATAGTGAGAGTGGGTAAAAAGTCAGCCAGAGGCCTTCCATCCGGAACCCTTAGTTTTCGTTTCATTTCATGGGTAGAAAACCCGCCGAACAATGCTTGATCGCCTTTTGACCGAATAATAGCAAAACCTTTATCATCAATTCCGCGCTCATAAATAATACCGGATAATTTTTTTTCGGATTTTGAAAGTTTATCACGAGCAATTAACCGATTAACATCAAGAAATCGTTGTTCGATAATTTCCTGTTTTCGTGTTTGAACCGCAAAATAAGTTTGGGCAAAGGCAATCTCATTCTTTGAAGAATCGCCGTTTTGAGCGATTAAATAACAGGCATATCGCGTTAAAGCGATATCATCAATCTCACGTTGACCGCCTTTTCCTAATTCGATCATTTTCCCGACGTCGGCAAAATGATCGGACACTAAAAAACCGGCTTTATCGCAGGATATCTTGGCTTTCTCGATCGCGTTTTTAAAATTATCCCACTTGGAATATCCTAAAATCTCTTGAAGTTCGCGTGCACTCCAGCATTCCAGGGCATTAAACACATAACACGCTGTTTCGAATTTTTTAAATAGATCAATAATCATTTCTTTTTTCATATTTCACCTATTTTTGGCTTCATCCGATTCATCGTGAAAAGGAAAACCTTTCTTCCTGGTTAAATAAACTTAATTGCTGGTCTGAAGCCTTTTTTATTTTCTTCATGAAGTATTATATCAAAAATAATAACAATTATACAATATTATTGTGTATATATTTTGAATTCTCCAGACTTGCCCCATATTCTCGAGCGCATACATGGGTCTGCCCTACGGAAATAAATCCAATATTGGTATGATATCGAGGTGAATGATTTCGGAAATATTATTTTTTCTTCGTGTTTCTCGGTTTGGTTCCCCATCGCTTGGGAAGCCGACGCATCAATGAAACCAGAATCGAACCCACCAAAATTAAAGCAATGACAATCAACATCAATGCGGTAGGAACTTTATAATAACTGGATACCAACATCTTAACTCCGATCAGAAAGAGAATCAATGCCAGTCCGTAATGCAAATCTTCGAAAAGTCGAATGACTCCGGCCAAAACAAAGTAAAGCGCCCGAAGTCCCAAAATAGCAAAAATATTGGAACTAAACACAATGAACGGATCATAAGTAACACCAAACACAGCCGGTATGGAATCCACAGCAAACACGATATCCATGCTCTCAATCACCAACAAAACAATAAATAAGGGCGTAGCCATTCGGATTCCATTCTCCCGGACAAAGAATTTGCCGTTTACAAACTCTTTTTTGGTTGGAAAAAGTTTACTGGCCAGCCTGAGCATCGGGTTCTTCTCCGGGTGAATGTCTTCTTCGGATTTGAAAAACATCCGGATTCCCGTAATCACAAGGAAAGCACCGAAAACATAAATAATCCAGTGGAATTTTTGAATTAATACCACCCCCATCAGAATGAAAATCCCCCGAAATACCACGGCACCGATAATTCCCCAAAATAACACTTTATGCTGGTATATCTCTTCTACTTTAAAATAAGTGAAGAGCAGTAAAAACACAAAAATATTGTCCATGCTGAGGGATTTTTCCAACAGGTAAGCGGTGAAAAAGTTGGTTCCTGCCTCCGGGCCTTTCATCAAATAAACACCCAGGTTAAAGATCAAGGCAACAGCAATCCACATCACGGTCCATAACAGGGCCTCCCGAAGTTTGACCGTATGCGCTCTACGGTTTAACACCCCCAGATCAAGCGCCAACATCACGATGACAGTGATTCCGAAAATAATCCACATCCACATGGTTTGTACTCCTTAAAATTAATCAATTATATTATATCAGATTGAGGTTACCGACTCTATCTTTTTAAACAAAACATCCAAATCGAGAGCCTGTTCGATTGCTTCAAATTCAGCCATCAAATGAGACGCAATACCGGGGTGACCGGTTTCCAAATCACGAATCGACGCATTAAACCCCGACGCGTCGACGTCCAGAAAATCTGCCATTCCTTGAAAAATCTCCTCCGGACGATTTCGCAGTTCCGCATGGTTGTAGATAAAATACCGATCCGGCGACAGCGCGTCCACACCGTCGAGAATTCCCCGAAGATAACTGGCCGCATACATGACACAACGTTGAAAGTCCGTGGCCTGCTCCCATAATTTATACCAACTGCCCGGAACACCGGGCGGAAGAATCGGGGTGCCATCGTCGTACGTTTCCCGTTTCCAGCGCTCGTGAAACACGGGAAATTGCTTGACCTTGTTTCCAATTCGATACATGGATTCCGCACTTTCAATCAACGGTCGGTATACCATCACAAACATGGAACCGGGAAAATGAGTCGCCAATTGAGGCATGACAAACGAAACCTCCGGCGATTTAAGGCATAGTTTCCATTCCTCGGAAAAATCCGCCAACGGAAATGCTTGGCGCGTGAGACGGGTGTCCCGCTCGGATTGAATCGAGCCGGTATACAGCAACTCGATCTTTGAAATTTCGGAGCTGCCTTGCGTCTTGGATGAAGGCGCTGCCCCAATCAAATACCGATCCTCATCAAACAATCGGTTCTTTAATGCGTTGCGCACCTCTTCGGTGTCTAAGGGCGAATGCGTGTTCGTGCGTAGATCGTTCACCAGTCCGACCCGGTCGCGGTAATAATACAACGCCCAACTTTCATACACATGATCATCGATGGCGGTCATGATCCCGGGATGCAAATTAAGGCCCCGGGCCGCAAACGTGGTGCCACTGCGCGGCGGTCCACCCACAAATACCATTCGCTCTAAAATATCATCGGTTTTATGATTATTACTATTCATACGTCTTTGTTGCAACGCGATAAATCAAATCGGTGACATCGATTTTTTCACCGGTAATTTGCCGACCGACCGCCTTCCACTTTTCCCTGTCTTCGGGATAACCGGCTAAAATGGAACATCCCTTTCGGAGTGCCTCGTCCTGCTGACGATCCGAAAAATTAAACACAATGCCGTATTCCCGCTCTTCTTCATCGGTATACCCGCGCCCCACCGGATCGATATAAACGCCGGGAACGCCCAATACCGCCCCTTCGGAAGCCATGGTGGCACTTTCTCCAAATATCAAGGCGGCGTAAGCCATCAAATGATGAATCTTATGAATATCCAATTTCAGTCGATACGGTTCCAGTTCCGATGGCAGTTCCCCTTCACTGGAGATAAAGACTTTTCCAAAATCGGAAAACGCATGAACGGCGCGAATTTTGTTTTCCCTGCTCAAACCGGAGCGACCGATATCGTGCGAAGCACCCCAACCCACCAACCGGATAAGCGTGAAAGTTTCACCGGGTTTAACGCCCACTTCTTCAAGCACCGTAGGGTCGGGCTGAAAATACTGCGGATGAAGATAAGCGATTTCATGATACCCGTTATAACGGACATGATTCCATCGAATCGATTTTCGGTAACAGCGGGGAACATAAATGCAGGTGGCAAACGGGTAAGCCAACCAATTGGAAAGCGTGGCATGTTCGGTATCATAAAAGATATACACGGGAATGCGAAACAGCTTTCCCAGTGCGCTGATGTAGGTTCCGGCAATGGCCATCATCACGTCCGGTTTGAATTTCCGGATGATATTCATCAAGCGGTACTGGCGATAAAGCAGTTCCTTTCCGAGGTTAAAGACGCCTTTTTTAGCGACGCCGAACACCTCGATCTCCATGTTCAGGGTGCGGGCGAGAGCGACCAGAATATCCTTGTCGCGTCCGGTAAGGATGACCGTGTGCCCGTCGCGTCTCAGTCGATGGATGGCGTTTCGAAAAAAATGCAGGTGTGCCGGATGTTGCAAGTCGATTAAAATTTTCATCTCTTATGTCTCACCCTATGATTGGTTTTTCCATTAGAAATCCGAGTGAATCATGGATTCACACCCCGGTTTTTTCTTCCATCCGTCTTTATTTAATTCCTGTTTGCGCAGCCGGTATTGGATTTCTTCGAGCAATCGCCGGTTGACGCCCAGGAGGTCGGCCATAAAAGCGACCAGAATCATTTGAAACCCGATACCGATGGACACACCGGCGAGAACCACTGATTGGATATGACCGGCACCGCTCGCAAAGAGGAGGAAATACAGGTACCGCAAGATAAAAATAATGCCGAGCGTTAAAAACATCAGTCCGATGCTTAAGAAGAAACGAAAAGGCCGGTAAACGACCATCATGCGTAATATCGCCAATAAGGATCGCGCGATATACGACGGGATACTCTTGAACAGGCGCGAGGGTCTGAGGGTTTCATTGACGCGAATGGGAACCGAAATCACGGCCATGTTTTTCAGTCCGAATTGAAGGATGGTTTCATGCGTATACGTAAAGTTATTGAATACATTGAGTTTGAGGGCACCGTTTTGGCTGATGGCCCGAAAGCCGCTGGGCGCGTCTTCGATGGTTGTGCGGCTGACCTTTCGAACCAGCCAGCTTCCCAATTTTTGCATGACTTTTTTGATAAAGGAAAAGTGGTCGATCCGTGAGATCGGTCGAGCGCCAATAACCATATCGGCCCGTTCTTCCAGGATGGGTTTGATCAATTTGGGGATATCGTCGGCATTGTATTGATTATCCGCGTCGGTATGAACGATGATATCGGCACCGAATTTCAGACACGCGTTTAATCCGGCCATAAACGAACGGGCCAATCCCTGATTTTTCTTAAAACTAATAATGTAATCTACGCCGTGTTCTTCGGCGATGGCTGCGGTCCGGTCCGTACTGCCGTCATTGATGATGAGTACTTCGATTTCATCGATCCCGTCCAATTGTTTGGGTAACGCGTTGAGCGTCACGGGCAGGGTTTCTTCTTCATTGAAACATGCGATTTGGATAATTAACTTCATAATTTTTCGTTTTCCGTTTTTTTGGTTTGATGGAGACTGAAGATTTCCGGAAGGGATGCTTCCAATCGAGCGAGATGTTCGTATGGAAAATCAACCGGAGTAAAAACAAAATGTCGGTGGTCGCAGGTCATCAGGTAAAGGGCATAACGGTCCCGGTAGGTCATCTGAGAAAGGGGTTCGACATGTCGGACAAGTTGATGATTGACGGCGACCTGTACGGTTGGTGATAAAGTGATGCGACCGGTATCCGAACCGGTTATATAAGGTTTCAGGTCGAAGCGGTGAATCATATAATAGTCACCTTTTGGGTTATGGATAAACCCTTTTTTCAATACCGGCGTACGGTTATTCCATATGGCCAGGTTGACTGCGGACGGTGCTCTCAGAATTTTTTTATGCAGGAGAACACTTTGTTTGACTTTCCATGCGTTCCAGGCGATGAATTTATAAGTCAGGAGTGTGGCAAGGCAAATGATCAATCCGATACCGGCTTTTCGAAGCACGTCATTGTTCGTGTGGTGTCTCATGCAATCGTATCCCTGGATAATTTAAGGGTTTATTATTTCATAATCACCGGAATTTTTCAACCTTCTTTTGAAAACAAAGACCGGGAAATTAGAAATCAAAATCTGTGTTTTCCAGATGATCGGCGTCAAATTCCGATGTCCTAAACTGATGATTGAATTCGATTTGTGCCAATTTCATTTCGTTATTTGCCGCCAGTTGTTCCAGGATATGGATATAGCATTCGGCAAACATTTCAATTGTTCTTTGTTTAAATAACAGGTTCGAATATTCAATGGTTAGGTTGATCCGTTCTCCCCTATCCGTTGCATGAACCATCAAATCGAAATGCGAAACATGATAGGGACGATACGGATGCCGGGCGGAATGGTCCTGATGGAATAATCGCATTTTGGGCGGCGTGTCCTTTTTTTCCTGAAAGGCAAACACGATATCGATTAAGGGATGCCTGCCGGGTTCACGCGTGATGCCGAGACGATGCACCATGCGTTCAAAGGGATAATCCTGATTTTCATATCCTGCCACGACTGTTTCTTTGACATCATTTAAAAATTCCACAAACGGTTTGTTTCCGGACGGATGATTTCGAATGGGAAGCATATTCACAAAAAAACCGACGATGTTTTGTAAATCCATATGTCGGCGCCCGGAAATGACGATACCGACCAGGATGTCGTCCTGGCCGGTGTATACGGATAGCAACACATTGTAAACAGCCAGGAGATAGATATTTAAGGTCACTTGATTTTGTTCAACGAGTGTCTTGATGCGAGCGGTTTGATCGGGGGCGATTTCAAATGAAAGGGAACGTCCTTCGAAACGCAGAACATCGGGTCGCGCAAAATCATATGGCATGTTCAAAACAGGACCGCCATCGTTCAATTGCGAGAGCCAGTATTGTTCCTGTTTCTCCAAGGCCGCGCGATAGCGCGGGCTCTCTTGCCATTCGGTGTAATCCTTGTATTGACGGGTTAACGCGGGTAAGGGTTTTCCTTCATAAAGGTTAAAAAACTCTTCTTCCAATATGTCATGAGATAATCCATCCGAGATAATGTGATGCATATCAACCATCAGGATCCGGCGTTTGCATGGGATACTCTTCGAGACTGCGACGCCAACGCGGATCAGGGGACTCTTACCAAGGTCAAAGGGTTTAACGAATCGTTCCGTGAGGTCAATTTCATCGTTTTCGCTGTTTTCGTTCTGGTCCCATTCATCATAGGCTATATTCAGTTTCATGGGTTCATGAATCACTTGTACGGTTTTCCCGTTTATATTCGAAAATGAGGTGCGTAAGGTTTCATGTCTTTCGATTAATCGGTTGAAGGCGTTCTCCAATTTTTCTTTATCCGGTTCTTCCTCAAGTTCCAGGAATAGCGGCATGTTGTAAGCCGTGCTCTCGGTATCCATTTGTTGAAGGACAAACAGCCGGCTTTGGGCGGATGACAGGTTATAATACTCTTTTTGTTCTGCGAGTTCGATTTCCATATAAATATTATAATTATTATATTCATCATATTCATCATATTCATCAAAACCCGCGTGTGAAAATTCTCGGATATACGCAGCCAATCGTCGAATCACCGGATGGTTGAATACTTCCGTTAGCGGGAGCCGGACATTAAACGTGTGGTGAACTCGGGAGGTGAGGGCGATGGCTTTTAACGAATGCCCGCCCAGGTCAAAGAAGTTGGTATCGATGCCGATCTGTTTTTTTTCGACACTCAACACGTCGGACCATATGTCCACCAGTGTGTCTTCGATCGCATCCTGCGGAGCGGCATAAATGTGTCCGGGTTTTATTTCCGGATCCGGCAGCGCGTTTCGGTCCAGTTTTCCATTGGGGGTTAAGGGTAGGTTATCGATTTGAGTCATATACGGCGGAATCATATAATCGGGTAAATACTTGAGCAGAAATTCTTTTAATTCCGAAACGGGTATGGGATGATCGCCGACGATATACGCACATAACATATTATCCGCATATGGATCGGATTTACATGCGACTGCTGCGTGTTTGATTCCCGGATAAAGAAGTAACCGGTTTTCGATTTCTCCCAATTCGATTCGGAACCCCCTGACTTTGACTTGATGATCGATGCGTCCCAGAAATTCAATATTACCGTCCACTAACCACCGACTCAAATCCCCCGTCTTATAAAATCTTTCAAACCAAAAGTTTTTGGTCCCACCTTTTTTCAAAAAGGTGGGCCGCCGGAGGCAGAATGTTTTAAAGGTCAATTCGGGATGATTTAAATAACCTCTTGCCAAAGCGTCCCCGCTGATACACAATTCGCCGGTGACCCTGATCGGCTGCAAATAGCCAGCTTTATCCAGGATCCATATTCGAATATTTGCCATTGGCTTTCCAATGGGAACCATACCGGTTGATTTTTCGGCTGAACAGTCAAAGTACGTCACATCGATTGTTGCTTCCGTGGGGCCATACAGGTTCATCAATCGTGCGCCGCACCATCTCCCGATTTTCTGATGAAAGGCATCCACGATTGCCCTGCTCACCGCCTCGGCTCCGATGAATACCCACCGTAACCGCCGAAATACCCGGGTTGCTGTTTTTTCATCGACACAATCCAGAAACACCCGAAACATGGACGGCACAAAATCGAGGTTGGTAATGCCATGGGTTTCGATGAACGATAATATCGCCAACGGGTCTTTCTCCGCATCGGCCGGAAGCATGCACAATCTGGCGCCGGGCATGATCCACCGGAACAACTCGCATACGGATACATCGAAGGTACACGATGTCTTCTGTAACACGACATCTTCGAAGTTCAAACGGTATTTTTGCATGACCCAATGCATCCGGTTGACCAATGCGCGATGCGTGACCATGACACCTTTGGGTTTTCCTGTGGTACCGGATGTGTAAATAACATAAGCGAGATTTGAAGTTTTAGCCACAGAGGTCACAGAGGACACAGAGGGTAAAAAAGGGAAAGATTGATTGTCATTAATTGAATATTGATTGTTAATTGATTTTAGATTGTCATTAACTGAGTATTGTTTGTTTGTGTATTGATTGTTGACTGATTTTAGATTGTTATTAACTGATTTTATTCTTGTTTTAAATTTTTCTTCTTTCTCTTTCATGGGTAGCACAAACCCTATAGGAAGAAAAAACCTGAAATTTTTACCTATCCACTCTGTGACCTCTGTGTCCTCTGTGGCTAATAACAAGCCACAGTCTTTTAGCATATAATCGATGCGTTCCGATGGATATGAAGGGTCGATCGGTAAATACGCGCCTCCGGCTTTTAATATACCCAGAATGCCGATAAGCATCTCAAGGGATCGTTCCATTTTTATTGCCACAATGGTATCGGATTGAACGCCTGTTTCAATCAGTTCATGGGCCAGAGCATTGGCGCGATCATTCAATTCGCGATAGGTTAAATAACAAAAAGTTTTTTGGGGGTCCAGGGGGCGATTTTTTAAAAAAGCCCCCTGGCCGCCGGAGGCAATACAATCCGGAATTTTTTCCGCCTGTTCTTCAAAAAATTCATGAATGGCTTTATTTTTCGGATAATCGGCTGCTGTATTGTTAAAATCAAATACCAGCGTGTTCTTTTCTTCCTGAGTGATGATCTCCATATCGCGAATTCGTTTATTCTTGTCCTCGATAACCTGATTCAGGATATTCTGAAAATAAGCGATCAATCGCTTAATGGTTTCTTCGTTAAATAATGTGGTCGAATACTCACAGGTGAACGTTAATTTATCTTCGCGTTCCATTCCGGTGAACGATAGATCAAATTTCGAGATGTTGTTTTCATATTGATAAGGCGAAAGTTTTAAACCCGGAATGACGATTTCAGTTACCGGCATGTTTTGCAATGCAAACATGGTATCAAATAACGGGTTTCGACCGGCATCCCGGTTCAGGTTTAAACGCTCGACCAATGCTTCATACGGGTAATCCTGATTTTCAAACGCATGTAGAGTATTTTCTTTTACCTCGAGAAGAAAACCGCTAAATGTTTTCTCTCCCATCGGCTGATTTCTTAATGCCAGCGTGTTTACAAACATGCCGATGATCTTTTCCAGATCCGAATGACGACGGCCGGCCACCGGTGTTCCGACGATAATATCTTCCTTTTCTCCGTTGAAACTTAATTTCGATAAGAAGACATGATAGATTGCCAGCAACACCATGTACAATGTCGCACCCGCCTCTAACGCGAGTATTTTCAATGCTGCGGTCATTTCCCCATCGATCTCAACATCGATGCTGCGGCCTTCAAAACATTGAACCAAAGGTCTTTCATGATCAATCGGAAGCGCCAATACCGGTATTTCGTCGGCGAATTCATTTAACCAGAATGCCTCCTGCTGTTTGATCGATCGCTGCTGCCGGTCGCGGTTCTGCCACTCCGAAAAATCTTTATACCGAATCCCGGGCTCATCCAATTCCTGCCCTTTATACAATGCCATGAAATCCGTGATGAGAATATTCATGGATACCCCATCCGAAATAATGTGATGCATGTCTACGATTAATAGATGCTTCGAATCGCTTTCTTTCAATACTCCCACCCGAATCAACGGCGCTTGCGTTAACTCGAAAGAACGGATGAAAGTTTTGATCATTGCCTCCGGCGGCCCACCTTTTTGAAAAAAGGTGGGACCAAAAACTTTTGGTTCGGGGTGTTGGGGTCTGGGATGTTTGATTAATTCTTTTTTGATGAATTCGATTTTAAATTCGACCCTTTCATGAATGCGTTGTACCGGGTCCCCGTTTATCATCTGAAACGACGTCCGTAAACTTTCATGCCGGTGGATCAGCTTTTTAAAGGTTTCTTCCATTCTTTCCTTATCGAGTTCACCGTCCAATATAAAAGCAAACGGGATGTTATACCCCGTTCCCTGTTCATCCATCTGCTGCAAGATATACATCCGTTTCTGCGCGTACGATAACCGGTAATAGTCTTTCTCCTCCGCCGGAAATACCGGTTCATAGACCGGGACCCCCGACTCATTCGCTTTCGTTTCTCTTTTTAATTCTTTAATTCGTGTTGCCAATCCCCGGAGCGTCGGGGTTTTAAAAATTTCTGCCACGGGTAATTCGATATCAAATGCGTTGTGAATGCGTGCAATCATGATCATGGCTTTTAATGAATGCCCGCCCAGCATGAAAAAATCCGAATTCGCATCGATTCGCGACATTTCGATCTCCAATACACCGGACCAGATTGACGCCAGTCTTTCTTCTATTTCCCCATGCAACTTGTGAAATGCATCGGTTTCTCCCTGATCTGTTCTCCCAGGTTCAGGCAGCGCTCGCCGGTCGATTTTACCGCCGGACGTTAAGGGAAGTCGGTCTAACAATACAAAGTAAGACGGAATCATATAACCGGGCAATTCGCCGGACAACTTCCTGCGATAGTCGGAGATTCCCCATTCGTCATCCGAAACCAGATACGCGCATAAATATTTATCGCCGTTATCATCCGTGCGCGCGGTCACCACGCATTGTTTTACCCCCGGATAACTCACCAACCGCTTCTCGACTTCTTCGGTTTCGACCCGGAAACCCCGGATCTTAACCTGGTGATCGATGCGCCCCAGGAATTCAATATTCCCATCCACCAACCATCGACTCAAATCCCCTGTCTTATAAAATCTTTCAAACCAAAAGTTTTTGGCCCCACCTTTTTTCAAAAAGGTGGGCCGCCGGAGGCAGAATTTTTCAAACGTCAACTCCGGGTTATTTAAATATCCGCGGCCAACCTGGTCTCCTCCGATACACAATTCCCCTGCTATTCCGATAGGTAATAGCTGCCCCCCGGAATCCAGAATATGAATGATGGTATTCATCACCGGTTTCCCAATGGACGGGAATTCGGGAATATCGCTTTCAGGATCGATCGTCAATGTGGTTACGGCATGCGTTTCCGATGGTCCGTAATGGTTGTGTAAAAAGAGTTTCTTTTCCCGTATATAATTTCTGAAATGATCGCCGATAACCAGCCGCTCGCCTGCTGCCTGAATATGGGTCAGACATGCCGGCATTCGACGCATGTATTCCTCTTCGTTAAAGATGACTTTTAAAAGCGAGATGGGAAAACACGCCCACTTGATATCATTTCGTTCAATAAACCGAAATAACCGGGGAATATCGGCGCGGGTTTCTTTGTCAATGACAACAATCTGCCCGCCGGATAATAACGCCGAAAATATCTCCTGAAACGAAACATCAAAACTTAACGACGTGAATTGCAATATTCGACTGCAATCAATGTTGGTGTATCGGAACTCGAATAACATCAGGTTCACCAGGTTGCGATGCTCCAACATGACACCTTTGGGTTTTCCGGTGGATCCGGACGTGTAAATGATATAAAGAAGGTTTGTGCCTCCGGCGGCCCGCTTTTTGAAAAAAGCGGGGCAAAAACGTTTGGTTTGGGGAAAGGGGAACATGGATGACGAAATGCAAATGGTCGCACCTGAATCTTTTAACATGAAATCGATACGCTCTTGCGGGTAATCGGGATCGATCGGTAAATACGCCCCCCCGGCTTTTAATATGCCCAGAATTGCGATAATCATTTCAATGGATCGTTCCATTTTTATTGCCACAATGGTATCGGGTTGAACACCTTTTTCAGTCAATTCATGGGCCAGAACATCGGACCATACATTCAACTCTTTATAAGATAATTGAGGGCAGACACACGGGTCTGCCCCTACACGGCAAGAAAGCCCGATTATTGCAATTCTATCACCGCCTCTCTTTACCTGATCTTCAAACAACTGATGAATGGTCTTGTCCTTCGGGTAATCGGCTTTGGTGTTATTAAATTCATGTAATATCTTATTCTTCTCTTCTGTTGATAAGAGACAGAGTGCATCGATGTCTCGGTCCTCATTATCCAATACCCAATCGATTGCCAGTACAAAATGCCCGGCAATTCGCTCTACATATTCCCGGTTATACTCATTTCCGTTATACTGAAATTTTACCGTTAACCGGTCCGATAAGGTAAAAATAAGGTTAAAATCATAATGGGTTTGCTCAAACACGTCCACATCCGTGAACGGTAATGCCTCCGCCAAGGGATAATTCTCAAATACAAATAGATGATCGATTAAATTCTGTTTTAATGAACTTAAACCCTGAAGTTCACTCAACGGATGGTAATGATACGGCTCACCGGCAACGGCTTCTTCCTGAGTGTGTCGCAACAGGGTGTTTAATGTCATTCCCCTGGTTAACCGGATCCGAACCGGAATGGTGTTGATAAATAATCCCACCATGGTTTCCACTCCTTCCAATTCATGCGGACGACCGGATACCACCGTACCAAATAAAACATCTTGTTTGTTGTGATACTTTCCCAATAACATCCCCCATATCACCAGCAGGACGATGTTCACGGTAACCTGACAACCGGACGCCAACCGGTTCAATCGTGCCGTCTTCTCTTTCTCCAATCTAACCAAAAGCGTCTCATTTTTGTATGTTTTATTTTCGTGAATTATCGTCGGCTTCGGAATCCCTGTTTGCTCCTCAAACGCATCCAGATAATTCTCCCAATACCGGACTGCCTCTTCATTATCCTGCGCGTTAAGCCATTGCATATACATCCGATAGGGTTTCGTTTCCCCTAACCGGCAGGGTCTGTTCTCGATATACCCCTGATATATTTCGAAAAATTCGTTATTTAATATCCCCAAACACCAGCCATCCATAATAATGTGATGAAAACTCCATATGAATTCATATTCCGTATCATTCACCCGAATAATCGATAACCGTAACAAGGCATCGCTGCCCAAATCAAACGGACGATTCCTGTCGGTTTCTTTTATTTCGCTGATAAATTTCGTGATGTTCGCGATGCTTTCTTGATTATTTCGTTGACGGATATCCCGGTAAGTAAAATCAATGGTTTTCTCATTTAAAACCAATTGCATCGGCCGCTCAATATGTTTATAAACAAATACCGTACGCAGGATATCGTGACGGGCAAACAAAGCATTCAAACTTTTTTCCATCATCCCTATATCCAATGGCTGTTTTTGGATATGTTTCACGCGATACGACACTTGCTGAATGTACGAGACGTACGAGACGTACGAAATATTCGAACGGGCTGTTTCATCCATTGCGGCATGAAACAGCATTCCCTCCTGCATCGTCGTTAACGGATACATGTCTTTCAACCCCGGATACCATTTTATCAACCGATCCAGGCTTTCGATCAATAACATCGATGACCCGGCGGAGATAAAATCGCTGGGTGTCGGTTCGGTGTTTTGTTTCGCACCACAAAACGCGATTAATTTCTTGAGGTCGGCTTGAAAGGTGTCGGCAAGAGCAGCCGCGGTTTCCGATTTGAAATGCGTCTCATTGTACGAAATGGTTACGGTTAACCGATGATTAACAATCATTCCTAACACATCGATTAGATATTCCCGATGCCCGTCTAAGTTCCGAGTATGCCCCACCGATTCTTTCGCGATTTCAACGAATGATAATTGCCTGATATCCGCGTCGAATTGCCCCAGATAATTAAAACTGATCGGCGGCTTTAATCGAAAATCGATCTCTTTTTTATTCTCGTCATCGGTCAGATACCGCAATATCCCGTAACCGATCCCTTTACGCGGAATGCGTCGACAGGTTTCTTTGATTTCCTTAATCTGGCGACTCGGATCATCCGTATCATCCGCATAAGACATATCGAACCGAACCGGGTAAATACCGGTAAACCATCCTACGGTCCGGCTGATATCCAAATCGCCTCCCATGTCTTCCCGTCCATGACCTTCAAGGGCAATGAGTATATGTTTTTTATGTTTTTCACCGAAGGTCTTCCGGATCCCCATTCCCAAAGCCGTTAATAAAATATCATTCATCTCGGTGTTGAACGCTTCATTGACTTTCGTTAACAAACGCTCGGTTTCTTCTTCGGTCAGGTCAAACGATACGTCCCGGGTATCTCGGATGAGATTCTCCGAGTTTTCAACGTCTTTCTTTATTCCCGTACCGGAAATGGGTTGGGATTCCAGCTCCGCCCAATAGGTTTTTTCCTTTAAGAATGTCCGCGTATTGGCGTGTACCGATAATTGTTCGGACCAGCGTTTGAACGAATCGGTTTTGGGCGGTAAAATGGGTGGATTACCACGTTGATACTGGCCATATAACGTTTCGATATCTTCAAAAAGAATGCGCCAAGAAACCCCATCGATCGCCAAATGATGGATGACGATTAATAAACGGTCGCCATCGTTCAGGTGAAAGAGTCCCAATTTCATCAGCGGACCAGTTTCCAGATTGATGCTTGACTGAATCCGGTTTATTTCCGTTTGCAAATGGTCCATATCCTGAATATCCGTTTCTTCAAATGAAAAAGGATAATCCGTACCATGTCCGCATTGAATGACTTTACCGGTCTCTCTGTGAACCTGATACGTCATGCGAAGGGCGTCATGATGCGCCTGAATTGTCGTAAATATCTTTTCGAGTATGGATTTATCGAGCCTGTTCTTCGAATAAAACATAACCGCCTGATTGAAATGATTGTAATGATGATCATGATGATCATGATGACGATTCAGGAATGAATGAAAGAACATGGTCTGGATGGGCGTTAATGGAATTATCCCCGTGATAGGGGATTGATCCGGGACGCGTTTAGCCCGTGTGACATGGGGAGCTAAATCTGCTATGACCGGATACTGAAACAGGTGTTTCATTTCAAGTTTATACCCGGCGCTGTTTATCTGGGAGAGGATTCGGATTGCTTTGATGGAATCTCCACCGAGATGGAAAAAATTTTCACGGATGCCGATGGGGTTTCGCCCCAACACGTTTTCCCAGGTTTCCACGAGTGTTTTCTCTACCGGATTTCTCGGAGGCACTCCATGTGACTGATTCCCGGCATCGATTTCCTGAGGCTTGGGTAGCATCTTGACATCGATTTTTCCGTTGGCAGTGACCGGAAATTTCTCTACATTTATAATGTACGCGGGAATCATATAATCCGGTAATTCTCCGGACAGATACTCCCGAAGTTCGGACGCAGTGCAAGCCCGTCGGGTTACGATGTAAGCGCAAATGTTTTTATTTCCGAAATCATCTTCGTTGACAATGACAACGGCATTGGAAATCTCCGGGTGTCGGGATAACTTGAATTCGATTTCTCCCAGCTCGATACGGAAACCCCTGATTTTTACCTGATTATCGATGCGGCCCAGAAATTCGATATTACCATCCACTAACCATCGGGCACAATCTCCGGTTTTGTAAAGCGTATAAGGAATGCCTCCGGCGGCCAGAAACCCTTTTGAAAAAGGGTTTCTGGACTTCCCAAAACTTTTCGTATTGAAAAGATTTAAAAATTTTTCAAACGTCAATTCGGGATTATTTAAATAACCCCGCGTGGTTCCTGCACCGCCGATATACATTTCTCCCGATACGCCGACCGGTACGGGTTTTAAATACCGGTTCAATAGATAAATAACCACATTGCATGGCGGTTTCCCGATCGGTACGGTGACCGCTTGGTTTGCGACCGTGTTGATCGCATAATAAGAAGCATATACCGTTGTTTCCGTTGGTCCATACATGTGAATGATCCTGTTGTTACCTAAATATTCCAATGCATGGCGGCAATGACCAACCGAGACGCGCTCGCCTCCGAATACGACCTTGCGTATGTATTTAAAACAATCGATTCGTAGATCCACCAAGGTATTAAATAACGCCGTAGTTGCCAGAAACACGGTGACCTGTTCCCGTTTGATCGTTTCTGCCAGCCGGTCGACATCCAGGATTTCTTCTTTCCGGATCATTACCAAAGCTGCCCCATTAAGCAGCGCCGCGTAAATGTCAAAAATCGATCCGTCAAATGCATAATTGGATAATTGAAGAATGCGGTCTCCGGGTGTTATTCCAATAAAATCGAGACTTCGAACAAAGTTCATGACATTGGAATGCATCGCCAATACGCCTTTGGGCTTTCCGGTGGAGCCGGATGTGTAAATCACGTAAGCGAGATTTGAAATTTTAGCCACAGAGGTCACAGAGGACACAGAGGGGAAGAAAGGGAAATATTGATTGTCATTAACTGAGTATTGTTCGTTTGTGTATACTGATTTTAGATTGTTATTAACTGATTTTATTCCTGTTTTAAATTTATTTTCATTCTCCTTCATGGGTAACAAAAACCCTATAGAAAGAAAAAATCTGAAATTTTTACCTATCAACTCTGTGAACTCTGTGTCCTCTGTGGCTAATAACAAGCCACAGTCTTTAAGCATATAATCGATGCGTTCCTGCGGACAGGAAGGATCGATCGGTAAATACGCGCCACCGGCTTTTAAGATACCCAGGATTGCGATGATCATCTCGATCGATCGTTCCATTTTTATACCCACAATGGTATCGGGTTGAACGCCTTTTTCAATCAATTCATGGGCCAGAACATTGGATCGTTGATTTAATTCCCGGTAAGATATTTGTAAGGGGGGCGCTTCGCGAAGCGCCCCTACAGAAGCCGAACCAATAAGAGCAATCCGATCGGGCGTTCGTTCCACCTGCCCTTCAAACCATTCATGAATAGTTTTGTCTGTGGGATAATCGGCTTTTGTATTATTAAATTCAACGAGAAGTCTGTGCGTCTCATCTTCGGTCAGGATTTCAAATTCAGAAATCCGTTTATTTTTGTTTTTATTCTCAATGACTTCATCGATGATATTCTTGAAATAAACGGTAAACCGTTCGATGGTTTCCCGTTTAAATAATGCTGTCGAGTACTCAAACGTCAATAACAAATTGTTTTCACGTTCCATCCCGGATAACGTTAAATCGAACTTTGCGACGTTGTTCTCGTACTGACAGGGTGAAAGTTTTAAACCCGGTATTTCTATCGCTGCCATATCCATGTTCTGCAAAGCAAACATCGTATCAAATAACGGATTTCGGCCGGCATCCCGGTTCAGGTTTAAATGCTCGATCAATTCGTCATACGGGTAATCCTGATTTTCAAACGCTTGCAATGTTTTTTCTTTTACCTCATGAAGAAAACCGACAAATGATAACTCTCCCGCCGAATCCATTCTCAATGGCAACGTATTCACAAACATGCCGATTATTTTTTCCAGGTCCGTATGACGGCGACCTGCTGCCGGCGTTCCGATCACCATATCTTCCCGACCACTCAAATTGGATAAAAAGATATGATACAGCGCCAACAAAACCATGTATAACGTGGTGTCTGTTTCCAAAGCGAGCTTCTTTACTTTTTCCGTCACTTCCGCGCTGACTTCAAAATCGATTCGATTCCCTTCAAAACGTTGAATCGAAGGTCTGACATCATCGATCGGAAGCTCCAATACCGGAATGTCTCCCTCGAATTCATTTAACCAAAAGTCTTCCTGCGGCTTTAGCCATTTTCGGTACGCGTCGGTGTTTTGCCATTCGGCAAAATCATTGTATCGGATAGCAGGCTCAGTTAATTCATCCCCTTTATACAACGCAATGAAATCGTTGATTAAGATATTGACGGACGTCCCGTCCGAAATAATATGATGCATATCTACCATGAAGAGATGCGTCTTATCCGTTTCTTTCAATAACGCCACCCGAATTAACGGTGCATGAGATAGCTCAAAAGAACGGATGAAAGATTTGATCATTGCCTCCGGCGGCCCACCTTTTTGAAAAAAGGTGGGTCCAAAAACTTTTGTTTTGGGTTTCGAGAGAACGTAATCAATTTCGAATTCAACCGTGTGCTGAATACGTTGAACCGGTTCATTGTTTATCAGATGAAACGATGTTCGCAAACTCTCATGTCTGCGAATCACTCTCCGAAATGTATCTTCAAATTTTTCCTTATCGATCGCTCCGTCGAGTATAGCAAAAAAAGACATATTGTAGCCCACACCTTGTTCATCCATCCGGTGCAGGTAATACATCCGTTTTTGGGAGGAAGACAATACATAATATTCTTTTTCTTCAGCTTTATTAATAGATGCGAATTGAGAAACATTCGAACCATTGATCGATTGTCCCAATTGACGAATGGTGGGATATTTGAAAACATCTCTCAGTGTGACATTCGCATTCAAATCCCGATTTATTCTCGATACCAGCATCATGGCTTTTAACGAATGCCCGCCCAAATGAAAGAAATTGGAATGAACACTCACATTTTCCGGATTCATGCCAAGAACTTCCGACCATATTTTCGCTAATTTTTTCTCTGTTTTGCTCTCCGGTGCGATGTAACTTTCACCGATATTGTTGATGATATTCTTTATATTCATTCCGGGATCAGGAAGTGCGTTCCGATTTATCTTTCCACTTGATGTTAACGGGATTTTTTCGATTTGAATAACGGATGCCGGGATCATGGCATCCGGTAATTTCCCGGATAAAAAGTGACGTAACCCCGACGCGCTGATTTTTTTATTTGAAACAACATAAGCAATGAGATTTTCTCTTAAAACCACAACCGTTTCTTTAACGTCCGGATGACTTAACAAATGATTCTCAATTTCACCCAATTCGATTCGGATTCCCCTGACCTTCACCTGGTGATCGATGCGCCCCAAAAATTCGATATTTCCATCACCCAGCCATCGTGCCAAATCCCCAGTCCGATATCCTACCCCATCCCCACACCAAACCCCAAACCCATACCAAAAGTTTTTGGTCCCACCTTTTTTCAAAAAGGTGGGCCGCCGGAGGCAAAATTTTTCAAACGTTAATTCCGGGTTATTTAAATATCCCCGTGCGATCCCGTCGCCGGCGATAGTCAATTCGCCTGCCACGCCCAATGGTTGAATGTGGAAATACTTATTCAATATATATATTTGCGTATTGGCAATCGGGGAACCGATTGTTATCTTCGTCATCTCATCGGTTTCGGTCAGATCTTTGACTGTGGACCAGATCGTGGTTTCGGTCGGGCCGTACATGTTGTAAATTTTCGCTCTTGTCAATGCTTTTAGACGCGTCAGTAAGAGTGCAGGGAAGGTTTCGCCGCCGATCATGATCTCTTTTAGATTCTCCAGGCAGGGATTTTTGCGTCGGTCCTCAACGAACAATTGTATTCGGGTTGGGGTGGCTTGCATCATATCGATGCAATGCCTGATCATTAATCCTTCCAGTCGGTGCATGTCCTGTTGAGCGGCTTCATTCGCCATTACAACCTTAAGACCCCGACAAAGGGGCAGTAAAGTTTCAAGACCGAAAATATCAAACGTAATCGTGGTAAGCGCCAGCATCACCTTACCCGGTTTAAACGCGATTAATTGCGAGATGCCTTCCATAAAATTATGAACCGCTTGATGCGCGATCATCACGCCTTTGGGACGCCCCGTGGAACCGGATGTGTAAATCACATAAGCGAGATTTGGGATTTTAGCCACAGAGGTCACAGAGGACACAGAGGGTAAGGAAGGGAAATATTGATTGTCATTAACTGAGTATTGATTGGTTGAGTATTTATTGTTAACCAATTTTAGATTGTCATTAACTGAGTATTGTTTGTTTGTGTATTGATTGTTGACTGATTTTAGATTGTTATTAACTGATTTTATTCCTGCTTTAAATTTATTTTCATTCTCCTTGGGTAACAAAAACCCTATAGGAAGAAAAAACCTGAAATTTTTACCTATCAACTCTGTGACCTCTGTGTCCTCTGTGGCTAATAACAAGCCACAGTCTTTAAGCATGTAGTCAATACGTTCCGGTGGATAGGAAGGATCGATGGGTAAATACGCGCCACCGGATTTTAAGATACCCAGGATTGCGATGATCATTTCGATCGATCGTTCCATTTTTATACCGACAATGGTATCGGTTTGAACACCTTTTTTAATCAATTCATGGGCCAATTGATCGGATTGTCGGTTCAATTCTCGATAAGAAATTTGTAGGGGCGATTCGCGAATCGCCCAATTTGGCATTTTTAAGGGCGCTTCTCGAAGCGCCCCTACAGAAGTCGCGCCAATAAGAGCAATCCGATCCGGCGATCGCTCAACCTGTTCTTCAAACAATTCATGAATGGTTTGATCTTTTCGGTAATCAGTTACCGTGTTATTAAAATCAAATAATAATCGCTGTTTTTCTTCCGTCGATAACATGTCGATATCGCTGATTCTCTGTTCTGCATTCTCGATAATTTCATGAATCATGGACTTAAAGTGTCCGGATAAATATTTGATGGCTTCCTCATCGGCCAATGAATCTTTGGCCGTAAAACGGACATCGATTTGATCCCACAGCATCACGCTGAGGGTTAGACCGTAATGTGTGGCTTCAACCATCGCAAAGGAATCGATGGATAATGAACTGTCTGAAGGAAGTAAATGATGATCCAGGGGGTAATTTTCGATAACCATAAGGGTATCAAACAGCGGTACTTCGCTGTTTAATTCGGTGTAACCTCGGATATCGACCAATGGTGTATGTTCGAAATCTTCCCGAGCACGCAGTGCGTCATCGATTCGGAAAACCGCATCGATTCGTTTTTCGTCCGGATGCGTATTTACTCTTAAAGGAATCGTATTGATAAATAACCCCACCATATCATTTATTCCTTTGATACCGGCAGACCTGCCGGACACCGTTGTACCGAAGACCACGTCATCGCTGTTGCAATAGCGTTGAAGCAGCAGTCCCCAGGCTGTATAAAAAACCGCAGCCCATGTGACTCGGTTTCTCACGGTAAACGCATCCAGTTGATGTTTGACATCTTCTTCCAAAATAAATGAACATGTTTTTGTCCCGGATGTTTTCCCGGTTTTCCTTTTCTTAATCACCAATTCCGTCGGGTTCTCAAACTCAGCCAGGTATTTGCTCCAAAAATGTTCCTGTTTTTTTTTATCAAGGTTTTGGGTCCATTTGAGAAATTCCTTAAACGGAGGTTTTAATACCGGTTTTAAGGGCTCGTTATGTATTAACCGGTTGTAAGCGTTAAAAAATTCGCTTAAAATGATCCCATTGCTCCAGCCGTCATAGATGATATGATGATTACTGATGATCATCTCATATTTTTCGGTTTCGATTTTACATAAGGTCACCCGGAATGGGACCTCTTTCAAATCGAACCGTGTTTCCCGGTCGTTGTTCTTGAGTTGAGATAGGAGTGAATGTTTGGCGTTTTGTTCGATTTCGGAGAGATCATGAAAAAGGAATTGGAGTTTGTGTTGTTTCAAAACGAGTTGAGTCGGTTTTTCCAGTTTTTCCCAGCGAAAAACGGTTCGGAGCATTTCATTGGCAGCGATCACAGAATTCCAGGCTTGTTCAAATGTCCGGGCATCGATTGTCCCTGAAATGGTTAGGCTTAATTGTTCAAAGTAACTATCGCTTTGGGGTTCTTTTAAATAATGGAATAGTATTCCTTCTTGAAGTGGCGTTAATGCGGTAATGTCTTCGATATTTCGAGCGTCTGACTTTTTGAAAATATCCATGGATTCTCCTCGTTCATTTAGAGAAAGTTTTAAAATCATTATTTTAAATGATTTTACAAGGAAAAACACCACGGAAAACCGGAACATTGCATTTTTCTCGGTTTCATTGTAGAATATAGTCATAATGGTGATAATATGGATAATTTCCACATCAAACGAGACCTCATGGTCCAGGGTAAAAATTCCTGTTTCTCCCGCGTATCGATTAAAAAATACAAACTGTTTAAAAACATCGATATTACGAGCCTGAAGAGGATCAATCTTTTTGCAGGGATTAATAACACGGGGAAATCGTCCTTGTTCGAGGCGATTTACTTATTGGCTACCCAGAATGATATTTATGCGCTTTTTGAAACCATAAAACGGAGGGGTAAATTTTGCACCAGCATGAATAATACATGGCTCGATAGTCAATTCAAGGAAGATATTGAAATTGAGGGAATTTTCGATAATCAAGAGGCCTCGGTTCATATTTCCCGGCAACAGGAAGAGGATGAAGACTTTGATAAAAGCGGGTATCTCAGTACGATAAAAATCGATTCCCGTTACAGGGACGAGAATTTAAGCAGCAGAGCCAGGGTATTTCAAAACAAAGAAAACCAGTATTTTTTTAAAAACATCAAATGGATTTGCAATATTGTTTTCTCAAATCCGTTTGCAATCCATAACACGAAAGATCTTGTCAGGTTTCATGAAAAGAGCGTTGAAACCAAGTCGATCGATCGTATTATCGATTTCTTAAAGCAATTTGTCGATACAGGTATCGAGGACATTGAATTGGCGGGAGATTTTAAACGATTCCTGGTTCGGCACAAGAATTTCCCCAATGCCCTGGATTTAACCCAGTTCGGAGAAGGAATGCAGCGCATATTCCATATCACCTTCAATTTGCGGCAGCCCAAAATGGGGTAATCGTGATCGATGAATTGGAAAATGCCATCCATTATCAGTTGCTAAAAGATTTCACCTGGTTTTTGTGGCAATTATCCGAGGAATTTAACACCCAGCTTTTTATTACCTCCCACAGTAAGGAATGCATCGATTCATTTTTTAACAGTGGTATTCCAACCGAAGCGATCTCCGCATACCGCTTGAAAAAAGAAGGCGACGGGGTAAAAAGCGATTATATCAGCGGCGATAAACTGGCCCGGCTCATCGAATTGATGGATGTTGATTTAAGGGGTGAGGAATGAAGAAAATTGGAATTGTATTATGCGAAGGCAGTCATGACATCGCATTTCTATCCAGGCTTCTCAAATCGGATGGATTCGACAATTATTCCGAGATCATTAAATAAAATTCATTTCGCTGTTGCTTTAAAAAAAATTGTTCATTATAATATGTCTCGTAACGTATAAAATTGAAAAGTTTTAAAAAAGGAAGAACAGGGAGAAAAAAGATGAGACACATCATATACATCAAATGGGGAATCGGTTTCATTGCATTTTTAATCGCTTTAGCGATTCTGGTTTATGTTTGAACTTAAGCGGTAGGATTAAAATTGGTGAGCAATTTAAAGAAATCAGGAATTATTAGACAACAGGGCTTTTGTTATTGTTGATTTTTAAGAATATTATTTATGTACACTTCAATTCCCTGAATAAACTTTTCGGCATTTTCGACCTGTTTTAAAGCGCTGTCTTGCGAAACAATATAAAAATCACGATAATCGCTTTTGGTCCTTACCCATTCCGCTTGAGTTAATATTTTGGAATATTCCTTATCAAAAATTCCCTTGGCAACATAATTCTTATTGAAATAAGATATAAGCCCGGCGTGCTTACGCGCTTCAAATTCTTCCAATGCAAACAATGCTCGTACTGCATGAAAAATTGCATAGTAGGAACGATTCAACGTCTGGGAATATAAATTTTCTTTTAATAAAACCTGGGCAGCCTTTAAATCCTCTCTTGCCTTTTCTAACCTGTATTTACACAGGTCTCTTACTTTAGGCTGCATATATTTCTATCCCTTCTTTCTCAATATCCCTCAACAGAGGAACAAATCCTTTCTCTCTCTCATACTCTTTCACATCTTCCATAAATAAGGATAAAACCAAATCGAACCGGATCGACAAGTCAACCATCATGTTCAATATCTGATCTTCAAATTTTTTCTCCGGCTCCGACTCGTCCACCAACGCCATCACATCAATATCCGATTCATTATCGTAATCCCCCCGCGAATAAGAACCGAATAAAACCAACTTTTTTAACCTTTCTCCCAAAAGTCCCTTCAACTCGAATTCGACTTCCTCGAGCAACCTGGCGCATTTCGACTCAATCGGCAAACGAACAACCGTCGGCATAGTTTCTCCTATAATAAAAGTATAAATTCTACTTGATCTTTTGTCAACTTTTAATGAACGATTTTTAAATCGTCCGAATCGAAACCCGCGTGTCTGCCCGTGCGTTCGATGTGGTTTCGCACTGGGGATAAAATGCGAATTACCGGTCTTAAATCCCAGCAATTCTTCTTTTGAATTTTTTCATCAGATTTACATATTTTCGCTGGATTTTTTGCTGCGATTCTTGTATTATTATTTTATCCCTGCGCCTTGTTGGGGGGTTCCGATCAAAAGTT
>JBLMYT010000128.1:0-202601 GCA_050258455.1 Candidatus Omnitrophota bacterium
GCACTGCTGACGCAGAAACCAAAACGTTAACCTTACAACAAGCAATCGAAATAGCCAAACAATCCAATATTAATTTGAAGCAAGCTTCCAACCAGATCAACCTGGGAGCCATTGCCGTGAATCGAACCCGGGGAAACTTTTTACCGGACGTCAGTTTATCGAGCCAATCATCCAAACGCTACGGTAAACAATACAACGTGCTTACCGACAGTTACGAAGGTCGAAACACCGGATCGTTAAGTCTGGGGCTTTCAGCTTCCTATAACATCTTCAATGGCTTTTATGATACGGCATCCCTTCAGCAGGCTAAAATCGAGTTGAAATCCATGACCGAGAACCTGGAGCGAACACGTCAAACCCTTGTGTTTCAGACAATCCAGAATTTTATCCAGGTGATCACCGCCCGAGAGGTCATCAAGGTCGCCCAGGAAAACCTCGAAGCCCAACAGTTGCTAATGAGTCAAATCGAAGAATATTATAAATCGGGGAAACGCCCGGTGACCGACTTTTACCAGCAGAAAGCCCAGGTGTCCAATGCCGAATTCCAATTGGTGAATGCCAGAAGCGCTTATGATATCAGTAAGCTGCGGTTAACCCAAACCCTTGGCCTTGAACCCAATACCGATGTCGAAGTTGTGGATCCGGGAATGGATGCGTATATCGCCCACGTGATGGTATTTCATGAGGGAGAAATCGTTAAGGAAGCCTTGACCAAGCGTCTGGATGTCAATGCTCAGAGATTATTGATCGATGCGGCATGGCAACAAATCAAAGCCGCCAAATCGGGGTATTGGCCAACCTTGTCCTTCTCCGCAGGCGTGGATACCGATTATTCGAGCCTGGTCAGTTATTCCGATTTCTCAAACCAATTCTTTAAAAATAATCCTTCCGGTTTTTTCGGTCTGTCCCTGGCGGTTCCGATATTCGATCGGTATCGCACCCGATACAACGTCGCATCAGCCCAGGTGAACCGAAAAAGCCAGGAATTGGACTTGGCAGGTCTTCAGCAGCAGGTCAGCCTGGAAGTTCAACAAGCCATTTCGGATTACCAAACCGGTATCAAACAAATGGATGTGACCGATACCCAATTAAAATATTCCAAAGATGCATTGGATAGCATGCAGGAACGCTACAACGTCAATGCCGCGACATTGGTGGAACTCACCCAAACCCGGGCGCAATATGTGCAAGCCGTGTACAACCGGATTCAGGCGAAATACAACGTGCTGGTCCGTGGAATTGCCGTGGCCTACTACAAGGGCGACGCCAACGCCATGGTCAATTGGTTGAATACCAAATAGGAGGAAACGTGAAAAAGAAAAGAATTATTTTTATTGGAGCCATAATCCTTTTAATTGCAGGATTTTTTATTATAAAATCGTTATCCAAACCCAAAAGTAAGGATAAATTTGAGACGGAAGTCATCAAGCGGGGAAACCTGGAAGACGTCGTGTCCTCAACCGGAACCCTCAATGCCGTGAGTACAGTCAACGTGGGATCGCAAGTGTCGGGCATTTTGGAAAAGGTATTTGTGGATTACAATTACAATGTCAAAAAAGGTCAACTTCTCGCTGTTCTGGATAAAACGCTCTTTTATGCCGCAGTCACGGACGCCGAAGCCGGTGTGCTTCGAGCCAAAGCGCAATACGATCAAGCCCAGGCGGAATTGAAACGCAACCAGCCGCTATTTCAAAAAGGGCATTTATCGGAAATGGAATTTCTGACCATCAAAACCAATGCCGAAAGTGCGTTAGCGGCCCTTCGTTCGGCACAAGCCACCTTAACCCGAGCCAAAACGCAATTGAAATATACCGAGATCCGATCGCCGATCGATGGCACAGTCATCGAACGCAGCGTGGATGCCGGCCAAACCATTGCCGCCAGCTTCCAGGCGCCGAAACTCTTTATCATCGCCGAAGATTTAACCAAAATGCAAATCGAAGCCACCGTGGATGAAAGCGACATCGGACAAATCAAAGAAGGCCAGGACGTGCGCTTTACGGTTCAATCGTACCCGGATGACACCTTCCATGGCAACGTCCGTCAAGTCCGCCTCAATCCCACCACCATTCAAAACGTGGTCAATTACACGGTTGTTGTCGACGCTGCCAATGAAAAGAAACAGCTCCTCCCGGGTATGACCGCTACCGTGGATTTCATGGTCGCAGAGAGGAAAGACGTACTCCTGCTTCCCAATTCCGCGCTCACGTTTACACCTTCACCGGAAATGATGGCAAAATACCGTGACCAAATGATGGCCAAGTTTAAAAATCGACAAAATGGCGGATCCGGAGGCGGAATGCCCGGCGGCGGTTTTCACATGAGACAAGACGGCGAAAACAGCGGCGGAGCTCGGGGCGGAAATTTCGGAGGCTTTCAACCGGGTAATCCCCTGAAGCCGAACGGCAAACATTTGGCCCGGGTATACTATCTCGATCCCAATGGGGTTCCCTCCATTGCCCTGTTTGAAAAAGGCGCCACCGATGGCAAGATGACCGAAATCAAACGGAGTAAAATTTTAAAAGAAGGTATCAACGTGATCACGGCGTATGTATCCGGAGAAAAAAAAGAAAAAAAAGCGAATGACGGTCGCCCCCCAATGATGTTCCCGATGGGCGGCGGAAGGAGATAAGTGCGCCTTCGGTACAGGATAAAAAATGAATACCATTGAATTAAAAAATATAAAAAAGATTTATCAAATGGGTGGAGACGTCGAAGTTCACGCGCTCAGAGGCGTCAGCCTGAGCGTAAACGAAGGCGAATTCGTCGCCATCATGGGCGCCTCCGGTTCCGGTAAATCCACGCTGATGAATATCATCGGGTGCCTGGACGCGGTTTCAGCCGGGGATTATTACCTGGACGGCGTCCGGGTCAATGCCCTGGATAAACGGGAACTCGCGGATATCCGAAACAAGAAAATCGGGTTTGTCTTTCAAGGATTTAACCTCTTGTCGCGCACCACAGCGTTGGAAAACGTCGAGCTTCCCTTGTTGTATGACCGGGGAAACCGGGTGAAGGATCCGAAAAAAAAGGCCGTGGAAGCCCTGGAACGCGTGGGATTGGGAAACCGGATGGACCACGAACCCAACCGGTTGTCCGGTGGGCAACAGCAACGCGTCGCCATTGCCCGAGCCCTGGTCAATCAACCCGCTCTGATCCTGGCCGACGAACCCACAGGAAACCTCGATAGTACCACATCCATCGAAGTGATGGCGATGTTTCAGGAACTCAATAAAGAGGGCATTACCATTATTCTGGTGACCCATGAACACGACATTGCGGATTACGCGAAGCGGATCGTCATGCTGCGCGATGGGGTGATCTTAAAAGATGAGCCGGTTCAACACATGCGGTCGGCGGCAGATGACCTGGCCGCGATTCGGAATGTTCGCAATGTTCGGGGCCTCGGTGAAAAAGAGGAGGAAACGAGTCAATGAAATGGCGAAATTTGATCAAAGTTGCTTTAAAAAGTATTATGAAAAATAGAATGCGCAGCCTGCTGACCGTGCTGGGCATCATTATTGGAGTCGCAGCCGTGATTGCCCTGGTCTCTTTGGGGCAGGGCGCTTCGGCGTCGATTCAAAAACAAATCGCCGGCCTCGGCTCCAATCTGTTGATGGTCTTTCCCGGTCACAGTCGAGTCGGCGGGGTCAGTTACGGTGCCGAAAGCCACGTCAGCATTACCCTGGATGATTTTAAACGGGTTCAACAAGACTCCACCTTATTCAAGGCCGTATCCGCGATGGTTCGGGCCGGAGGCCAAGTCATTGCCGGGGATAAAAACTGGGCGACCAGCGTGAACGGTGTGTCCCCGAACTATTTGGAAATTCGGGAATGGGAGCTCGATCGTGGGGAATTTTTTACCGACCGAGATGTGGCCGGTAAACGAAAAGTCGCCGTCCTGGGAAAAACCGTGGTTACCAACCTCTTTGGCGATCAGGACCCGGTCGGGCAGCGGATCCGGATTCGGAATATCCCCTTCCTCGTGATCGGAACGCTCAAAGAGCGCGGTCAAAGTATGGGAGGGCAAGATCAGGATGACGTCATTCTCGCCCCTTATTCTACGGTCCTTTACCGCATGAGTGACGGAAAAAACATTAATGCGATCATGGTGAGCGCGGTATCGACGGAAAAAATGGACGCAGCTTCCGAAGAGCTGACCAAGATCATGCGGGCCTCCCACCGGCTCAAACCCGGAGACGATGACGATTTTAATGTGCGATCCCAAACCGATATCGTCGAAACCGCCACCACCGTAATGGGAACCATGACCATGGTCCTGGGAGCAATTGCCGGGGTTTCGCTCCTCGTGGGTGGCATCGGGATTATGAACATTATGCTGGTATCTGTTACCGAGCGAACCCGGGAAATCGGGATTCGCCTGGCTATCGGTGCCCGAAGCAGTGATATTCTCACTCAATTTCTGATTGAAGCCGTTACCCTCAGCATGATTGGCGGGCTCATCGGCATCCTTTCCGGCATCGGGTTGGGCAGAATGGTTGCCAAACTGATCGATTTGAGTATCATTGTGGACCCCCTCATTGTCGTGACGGCCGTGGGTTTCTCCGGTGCCGTGGGAATCTTTTTCGGTTTTTATCCGGCCATGAAAGCCGCCAAACTCAACCCGATCGATGCCTTGCGTTACGAATAAAGAAAACATTTTGATAGACAGGAGATACCGATGATTCGTGTCGAACAATTGACCAAAGAATTTAAGATGTCGCGAAAGCAGCGGCAGGAACATGGGGGAAACGCCAAAACCCTCATGGCGGTTTCGGATGTGACGTTTACCTGCAAACCCGGCCGCATCTTTACCCTTCTGGGTCCCAACGGTGCCGGAAAAACCACCATACTTCGTATTCTGGCCACCATGCTCAAACCGACCGCCGGTTCGGCGTCCATTGCCGGGTTTGACATTGTGAAAGCACCGGAGCACGTCCGCAGCAAGATCGGTTTTCTGACCGGTTCGACGGCCCTGTATGACCGTCTCACCCCCAATGAAATTATTCAATACTACGCCGATTTGCACGGAATGAATAAAGATAAATTTATCTCCCGGAAGCGGGAATTATTCGATCTCCTGGGAGTCAATGAGTTTGCCAATCAGCGCATCGGGAAACTCTCCGGCGGGATGAAACAAAAAGTATCGATAGTCCGGGCCATGATCCACGACCCGGAAGTCGTGATCTTCGATGAACCCACAGTCGGACTGGACGTGATTACCGCGCGCCATATCATTCAATTGATCCGCGATTGCAAAAAGAATGGAAAAACCGTGATTTTCTCCACCCATATCATGGGCGAAGTCAGCCTCCTGAGTGACGACATGGCGATCATTCACAAGGGAAAACTCCTGGTCAACGATACCTTTGAAAATTTTCTCCATCAGATGAAATCCCGAACCATTGAAGATGAGTTTATCCGGATTGTGGAAGGTGAAGCATGAAAAAAGTATGGACTATTTTTAGAAAAGAACTCAAGGATACCCTCCGGGATCGCCGGACCATTTTTATGATGATTGTGATGCCCCTGGTCCTGATGTATGGTCTCATGTCGCTGATCGTCTCCCTGCAGATGGGGCAGCACAAAAAAGCCGAAGAGAAAGTGTTAACGATCGGCCTGATTTCCCGCGGGAATGCCGAAGCGTTTCGGTCGATCCTGCGCCAACGCACCGACATGAAGGTTCAGGAAAACATCGATGTCGACCGCATCGGCGATTTAATCAGCCAAAACAAATTGGATTTTGCGGTCGTCTTTGATAAAAACTTCGATCAGAACGTCCAGGACCGAAAAAGCGGCGAGGTGGATTTTTATTTTAAATCGTCCAGCGAAGTGAGTATCACCAAGGAACGGGTAAAAAAACTCCTGGAAGATTACAAAAAAACGCTTTTGGACAAACGCCTCGAAGACTTGAAGCTGGATGAGTCGTTTTTGACCCCGGTGAAGATCAATGAAATCGAAAAGGCCACGATCAAAGAGCAGATCGGTGAAGCTGCCGGCGGATTTCTTCCCTACTTTTTTGTGATTTTTTGTTTTCTGGGTGCCATGTATCCGGCCATTGACCTGGCCGCCGGTGAAAAGGAACGCTCCACGATTGAAACCCTTCTCACGTCGCCGGTCAGTCGCCTGCAAATTGTGATGGGAAAATTTTTGGTAGTCTTCCTGTCCGGTATCACCAGCGCCGTTATTTCGCTCCTGGGGATTTACATGTCCATTAAAAAATTGCAGGGCGCTTCGAAAGGTTCCATTGACATGATCCTGCGCCTGGTGGAAGTCAAATCCATTGCGTTATTGTTTTCGCTTCTGATTCCGCTGTGTGTCTTTTTGGCCGCGGCCCTTCTGTCGCTTTCCATATTTGCCAAATCCTTTAAAGAAGCTCAGAGCATCATTTCCCCATTGAACATTGTCATTCTTGTGCCGATCTTAATCGGAATGATTCCGGGTATCAAATTGAATTCGACCACGGCCTTGATTCCGATCCTCAATATTTCGTTGGCGGCCAAAGAGATTGTTGCCGGAACGATCCGAATGGGGCTTTTAGCCGAAGTTTACGCCTCCATGTTTATCCTGGCCGCTTTTAGTTTGTGGTTTTGTACCATGTGGTTTAAGCGCGAAGACGTGATTTTCCGAGGCATTTAACGTAAACCATGAATAAGGTTTTATAATTGTGGCATGACAGACGCGAATAAAGTTTCCGACGCATTGAGTTCGAAAGAAGAAGGCAGGGGTAAATCGGCCCGGTTTGTAGGGCGGGCGTTTCGTTCCCGGAATTATCGGTTGTATTTTGTGGGGCAGGGCGTTTCCCTGATTGGCACCTGGATGCAGAACATTGCCCTGAGTTGGCTGGTTTATAATTTGACCCAATCGGCGTTTATGCTTGGCGTGGTCGGTTTTATCAGCCAATTTCCCATGATGCTCTTAACCCCCGTGGCCGGCGTGTTGGCCGATCGGTGGAACCGGTATCGGATGATGATCGTCAATCAAATGGCTATGATGGTATTGGCGTTGATTCTCGCGGTTCTGGTTCTGGGGCATTGGGTAACCATGTGGCAAATCATCGTCATTGGGTTGTGTTTTGGGGCAGCCAATGCCATGGATGCCCCCACCCGTCATTCGTTCATTACCGAATTGGTTGAAACGCGTGAAGATTTACCCAATGCCATCGCCTTAAATTCCGCAATGTTTAACAGTGCCCGCTTGATCGGTCCATCGCTGGCCGGATTATTGATTGCCTGGACCGGCGAAGGGGTTTGTTTCCTTCTCAATGCCATCAGTTTCCTGGCCGTAATTTTTGCTCTCCTGGCCATGAACATGCCTTCTCAGCCTCAACGGGTCGAAACCGGTCAGGGAGGAATCTTCAAGGCGCTCAAAGACGGATTTTATTATACCTTCGGTTCCAAGGATCTTCGGTATATCATTCTTCATTTTGGGTTTGTTTCGTTATTTGGCATGTCCTATATCGTTCTCTTGCCCATATTGGCAAAAGAGATCTTGAAAGGCGGGGCTCGGAATTTGGGGTTTTTAATGGGTGCCATGGGAATCGGAGCTCTTCTGAGTTCCTTTATGATGGCCGTGAAGAAAGACAATCACGATTTGTGGAAGTTAACGGCCCGGGCTTCTGCGCTTTTCGGGTTGGGGTTGATCGCGCTTTCGCAATCCCGCCATTTTGGACTTTCATTTCTGGCGATGATCCTTGCCGGATTTGGAATGGTCACCATTATGACCGCCAGCAATACCTATTTGCAAACCAATATTGAAGATGATAAACGGGCGCGGGTCATGGCTTTTTATTTATTGGCCTTTTTCGGTACCGTGCCCTTGGGGAACCTGGCCACGGGGTCGATTGCCAATATCATCGGCGTACCCACGGCGCTTTTTTTGGCCGGTTTATTTAGTCTCTTGGCATCCGGCATATTCACGTTCAAGTTTTCACGTTATCTCAGGAAAAATTGAATCGCAATGAATAATAACAGAATTATATTTCAAACAGAACTATATAGGAGGTTCCATTGAACAACGTTTCCATAAAAACCATCATGTTAATCGGACTCCTCGGGATGGCGATCTCGCTCTTTCCCGTGGAAAAGACGGAGAACACTAAAACTGAGACCACTACCATGGCAGTAAAAAAAGATACCGGTATGGTTTTTCCCACGATCGACGGATGGACCAAAAAAGGGGCACCCGCTGTCTACACCGAGGACAATCTGTATGAATACATTGACGGTGCCGCCGAAATTTTTTTAAGTTATGATTTTCAAAGTCTCAGTTCCTTGACGTATGAGAACGGACCCGGTTCGTTTTCGGTCGATATCTACCGGCACAGTACGGAGAAAAACGGATTTGGAATTTACAGTCAGGAAAAACCCCAAAAGAACGGGGACTTTATGGCTATCGGTACGGAAGGATACTATGAGAAAGGGGTCCTGAATTTTTTGAAGGGATGTTATTATGTGAAGATAAGCGGGTATGATCTGGGAGACAACGATCGGGAAGTCTTGACCCGGGCCGCCAAAACGATTGCCGATAAATTGGAAGGGGCCGTGGGTTTTCCCCTGGTGGTCAACTGTTTTCCTAAAAATGGAAAAGTGCCGGGATCCGAAAAGTATATCGCCCAAAATTTCCTGGGGCATTCGTTCTTAAATGGTGCGTTTACGGCTGACTATGAAGCCAAAGGCCAACCATACCAGGTCTTTATTATCGAATCGGAAAAAACCGACGAAATCATAAAAAAGTATCGGGATTTTGTGAAAAGCAAAGGCATGGAGGTCATTGCCCCGGATAATGACAAACGGGTCCGGTTCACCGATCCGTATTATCAGACCAATGGAACCATGACTCTCAAATGGAAAGGCAATTATATCTGGGGTCTCTTGAATAAAGACGAGTCGCTTTCGGCAGCCATTATCGATCAAATGGAAAAGAGACTGGTCGAGAATAAATTGATTTGATTTGATAAATTTAATCGATTGAATTGGAGGGCAGACCCTCTTGGTCTGCCCATTTGTTTTTTTATTTTACAGGTCTCCCGTTTGATGTTTTTCCCTGTATTCTTTAGGGCTCATGCCCGTCATTTTCTTGAAAACAGCATTAAAAGATGATTTGGAATTAAACCCGACTTCATAAGCGATCTTCAAAATCACGAATTGGTTTTCTTTCGGGTCTTTCAATTTTCGTTTGGCTTCTTCGATTCGGTACCCATTTAAGAATGAGTTGAAATTGAGTTTGAGTTCGCGGTTGATGGCCTGGGAGAGCACTTCTTTACGGACGCTCAATTGTTCCGCCAGACCCGGGAGTGTGATATTTTGATCCAGGTAAGGTTTTTCTTCTTCCATGTAACTGATCAGGATACTGAGCCAGTGTTTGGATTCCGTATCGGATAACTTAAAGGTTTTGTATTTTTCGTCGACATTGAGGCTTTGGCGGTTTTCCCTTATTTTGGGGCAGCGGTTGAAGAGGAGAAAGAATCCGAAAACTGCCGCCAATGAAACAATCAGCGCCAGGAGATAGCCCCACAATACTTCGTAAAAATTACCATCGATCTCGAATTCCACGCGACCATGAGAGGAGAGTTGGAATGGGCGGTCCGTGGGATAAGATTTAATCTGAAAGGCGTAGCGGCCCGGCGGAAGGCCGAAAAATGTCGCCTTATTTCCTTCGGAGGCTTTTAACTCGATGGTTAAGGGCAGGGACTTCCCAAACAGGCTGTAGCGGGTTCCTTCCAATTGATAAGTATAGGTTCGTTTCGCGGCTTGACTATGGGGGGTAATGAAGTCAAATTCAACCTTTTTCGTTTTGGCCGATAAATGGGGGATTTGATTGGGTTTAAAATCAACCGAAACGTTATCGGCGCGGATTTGAGTAATCACCGAACCCCTGGCGTTGGTAGAAGGTAGAAGGGGAAGAAAATGAAAAAGGAGAAGGATGAAAATTCCGGTAGTGGATAAGGGGCAACCTCGGCGGTTGCCCCTTATTGGTGTGTTGAACATTAATCTTAACTTCAACGGGTAACTATCTTCATGTATATCTTTAAAGATACCATTAATTTATTCTTTTTCAATGGTCGCTTTTTTGGAATCCCAGTACAGATAAATTAATAAGAGGAGATACATGCCAAAGCTTAGTATTTCCGCTGGGTTGGAATCGACCCATCCGGCGGTTCCGATGGCTTTCATGATGGACCAGCCGTCGCCGAACATGTTTTGTCCCAAGTAAATGATGAATGCGGTAATCACACCCATAATGGCGCCGCCTGCGATGAAGCCGGAGGCAATGAGGGTTCCGCGTTCTCTTCGGGCAGTTTCCAATTCTTTATTCTGCGTGCTTTTGCTGACAAAATGGGCCACTAATCCGCCGGCCAATAACGGCGTATTCAGGTGGATCGGAAGATACATTCCCAATGCAAACGCCAGGGGCGGTACACCGACGAACTCAAGGATAATGGCCAGGAAGATACCGGCCAGATAGAGCATCCAGGGCGCAGGTTGCCCGGTCATCAACGGTTTAAGAACCGCGGCCATGGCAGACGCCTGAGGCGCTTCGAGTCCATTGGGACCAAAGCCGTACGTTTTATTCAGCATCATGATCACGATACCCACCGAAGCAGAGGATAAGAGGACTCCGAGAAATTTGAACCGTTCCTGGGTTCGGGGTGTTGTTCCCAGCCAGTAACCGATTTTAAGGTCGGTAATGAACCCACCGGCCATGGAAAGGGCCGTACACACCACGCCGCCGATCAGCAATGCCACGAGCATGCCGGCGTTTCCTTTTAAACCCACGCCAACCAGGATAGCGGAGGAGATAATCAGGGTCATCAGGGTCATACCCGACACCGGGTTGGTGCCGACAATCGCAATCGCGCGGGCGGCCACGGTCGTGAACAGAAAGGAGATGATGGTGATAATGGCAAGACCCACCAGGGCATAGAGCCAATTGTGACTCACGACACCGATCAGCAGGAAGGCGAAAATACCGACCAGAATGGCCAGGATAAGGACCATGTTCCATTTCATTTTAATGTCTTGCTGAAGTCTTTCCGCTTTGACCGAGGATTCGCCATCGAGTTTTTTTCCGAAAATTTCCCGGCCCGCCAGTTTGAATGCGCCCAGGATGATGGATCGGGATTTGATGATACCGATGATCCCGGCGGCGGCAATGCCCCCGATGCCGATATGACGGACATAGGTGCTGAAGATTTCGGAGGGTGGCATTTGACCGATGGCATGGGTGGCATTTCCGACAATATTGGGATTGGATTGTCCGATAAAATAAACCGCAGGAACAAAGACCCACCAGGAGAGGAAAGAGCCGCAGGCAATAATCAATGAATAACGCAGACCGACAATATAACCCAGACCGGTTACTGCGGCGCCGATATTGATATTGAATTCCCATTTGATATTATCCGAGAGCCATTTGCCAAACCCCAGAACACGGGTGGAGGCCACTTCTTTCCAGAGGCCGAATCCCTGAACGAGGAAATCGTACAGGCCGCCGACCGCCAGCGCTTTTAACAGGATTTTTGCCTGTTTGCCACCGGATTCGCCCGTGACCAGGACTTCGGTGGTGGCTGTGGCTTCGGGGAAGGGGAATTCGCCGTGCATGTCTTTGACAAAATATTTCCGGAAGGGAATCAGAAACACAATCCCCAGAAACCCGCCGAAAAGCGAGGCCAGAAAGACCTGAAAGAACGACGCCTGGATACCCAGGATGTACAAGCCGGGGATGGTAAAAATAGCACCGGCAACAATCAACCCGGAACAGGCACCGATGGATTGAATGATCACGTTTTCGGAAAGGGCATTTTTGCGTTTGGTGAAGTAGGACATTCCGACAGCCATGATCGCAATGGGTATAGCGGCTTCGAAGACCTGTCCGATTTTCAATCCCAGATAGGCGGCAGCGGCGGAAAACAGTACCGCATAGAATATACCCCAGGCTAATGAATAAGGTGTGGCTTCCGGGAGGGACACATGTTCGGGAACAACCGGTTTATATTCTTCACCGGGTTCTAACTTTCGATGTGCGTTTTCCGGCAAACCTATCGATTTGGTTTCGTTGTTGTCGTGCATGTTTTTGACGTACCTCCGTATGTTCATATTATCGAAAATTTATTAATGGGAAAAAGAGAAAATAAAAAAAAACTTTACCATAATGCCCGTTCAATTGCAAGGGTTTTCGGCCTCATTTTCTCGGATCGGGCCTTTTTATAACCTGCATGGATAAATTTGACAATCAGCGTTAATATGGTAAAATTTGTCCAGGAAAAGGCTCAATTTATCGTTTGAGATTCATTTGTATTAAGAACTCGTTTCGGTTATAACAAAACAAATAACATATAACATCAGGAGGAACTTTATGAACAGAAAAAAGAAGTTTTTAGTGTCAATGGTTCTCTTATTTTTAATGGGGTCCGTTTGGGCTATGGCGGATGGACCGGGAAACGAAACGGAAGAACTGCGTCCTCTTCCCGAACCCCCTGCGGTGGTTCAGGGCTTGGAAGGTGCCACAAACACTTTCTATGGATTGTATGCCGGGGCCAATACTACAGATGAATCGCCCAATAACACCTTTTTTGGGGCTAACGCCGGACCCAAAAACCAATTCGGAAACTGCAATTCCTTTGCCGGATACAAGTCCGGGTACAGCAACTATACCGGGAACTACAATACCTTTTTGGGTTATAATTCCGGGTACTCCAATTACTCAGGATTCGGCAATACGTTTCTGGGACAGAGTGCCGGTAAAATGAACACATCCGGTCGCCTGAATACCTTCGCCGGTTCTTGTTCCGGATATTCTAACACCACGGGGATATGCAATTCCTTTCTTGGGGCTTATTCCGGGTACTCCAACTCCGGCGCTAACGCCTCTTACAATACGTTTGTCGGAGGGTATAGCGGGTACGATAATATCGATGGCTATGACAATACCTTCGTCGGCTATAATGCGGGGACGTTCAATACCACGGGATACAAAAATACGTTCGTCGGGAAGAATGCCGGACTCAATAACACCTCGGGTTTCCAGAATACGTACATCGGGTATGGGGCCGGATACACCAATACCGAAGGTAGCCGGAATGTCTTTCTGGGGCATAAAGCCGGATATTACGAAACCGGCTCCGATAAACTCTATATTGGGAACTCACATCCCAACTCCCCGCTCATTTACGGCGATTTTGCCACAGGAAAGCTTAAAGTAGCCAGCAGTTTAGGTATCGGGCGTGATCCGGGATACCCATTGCATATGGTCAGCGGTGCCTATTGTTCGACGGGTGGGGTCTGGACCAATGCGTCCAGCAGAACCCTGAAGGAAAATATCCGGGCTCTTTCGATCAAAGAAGCCCTGGACGCCTTAAACAATCTTCGCCCTGTAAAATACAATTATAAGGCGGATAAATCCGACAGACACGTGGGCTTCATCGCCGAAGACGTGCCCGAACTGGTGGCGACTGCCGACCGGAAAGGCATGAGCCCCATGGATGTCACCGCGGTTTTAACCAAAATTGCCCAGGAAGACAAGCGAATCATCCGGGAACAGGAAAACATGATCCGGGAACAGGGTGAAATCATCCGGGTTCAGCAACAGATGATAGCCGATATCCGGGAAAGGATGCTCAAAATTGAGAAAGTAGGGAGGAAATAATGAAGCGAAATACCGGTTTTTCAGTAACAATTGTCTTGATATTCGTTTTATTCGGATCCATTTGGGGGGTGGCGGCTGACCAGAAAAATAACCCCAACTCCGGAACTCCGGGTACGTCGGTTGTCCAGGGAACCGAACAATACTACAAAAATTTCTATGGACTTGATGCGGGAACCCTTAGCACCGGAATCGATAATGCGTTCATGGGGAAATCCGCAGGGAAACTAAATACGGGGGATTGCAGTTGCATCTTCGGCTCCATGGACGGGGCCACCGGAACCTTCGGTCATTTTAATACCTTCATCGGATGTAATGCGGGATATTCGATTTCCACAGGATACGACCATACGTTTATCGGGTATAATGCCGGAAAGGCAAACACCGAGGGGCATGATAGTGTCTTCGTCGGCTATGACTCCGGATACGGAGATATCGCCGAACGCCAAAACACGTACTTTGGGGCCTTGACCGGAGTGAGTGCCGTTACAGGAAAATTCAATATCTTTATCGGAACTTATAGCGGGTATTACAATACTTCAGGAGAAAAAAATACGGTTATCGGGTATTACGCTGCCTTTAAAAATAACACGGGATCGCAAAATACCCTCATCGGGAAATATTCGGGGGGTATCATAACCTCGGGATCCCGGAATACCTTTCTGGGGTATGCAACCGGTTACTCCAACTCCGTGGGTGAAGGAAACGTCTTTCTGGGGTACCAGGCCGGATATTATGAGTTCGGCTCCAATAAACTCTACATCGCCAATTCTACCACCTCAACTCCCCTGATTTACGGTGATTTTGCCGCCAGTAAACTCAGAGTTAACAGTTCCTTAGGTATTGGTGTCATCCCTGATACCCATCCCCTGCAAATGGCCAACCTCGCCTATTGCTCAGCCGGCGGCGTATGGACCAATGCCTCCAGCCGAAGCCTGAAGGAAAATATTCAGGCTCTCGCTTCCCAGGAAGCGTTGGATGCTTTGGATCAACTCGCCCCTGTCAAATATAACTATAAGGTCGATAAACGGGATAGTCATCTGGGGTTTATCGCCGAAGATGTACCGGCACTGGTGGCCACGGCCGACAGGAAGGGTCTAAGTCCCATGGACATTGCGGCGGTTTTAACCGGTGTTGTCCGGGAAGAAAAGAGATTGATTCGCGATCAGCAGGCCCGGATCCGTAAACAACAGGAAATGATCGAGGCTCAACAAAAGATGATATCCGATCTCCAGGAAAAAATGGCAGAGATCGAAAATTATAGGGGAAAATAATGAAACGAAATATCGCATTTCACATATGGGTTATTTTTATGTTTTTAGTCGTGCCGTTTGGGGTTTCGGCGGTTGAGCATGGCAATCAAGGCAATGAGAGAGAGCCCGTCCGTGATAGGAGTGCCAATCCCCCCGGTATCGGAGACCTCCAGGGAATGGAATTGACCACCAATACCTATTATGGGTTCAGTGCTGGCGCCAGCAGTTCCGGGACCGGGAACACCTTCTTTGGAACACAGGCCGGGCTGACAACGATCGGTAACTACAATACCTTTTTTGGCTCTTTTACCGGAATTTCGAACACGACCGGATACGAAAATACGTTCGTCGGAAAACACGCCGGACGGGATAATAGCACGGGTCAAAATAATGTCTTCATTGGTATTATTGCCGGATACCAAAACACATCGGGATATTTAAATACTTTTATTGGATCGAGCGCCGGGCAATCCAATACCACGGGAATTGGCAATACGTTTCTCGGGCCCGGAGCGGGTGACGGCAATGGCGAAGAGAACTACAATACTTGCATTGGATGGGCCACCGGGAATTACATCGGTACATCGGCTTCGGAAAACACCTACATTGGGGACGGGGCCAGTTTCTATGCCAGCACGGGATTCCAAAATACGTTTATCGGTAAAAGTGCTGGATTTAATAGTACTACGGGTTACTTTAATACCTTTTTCGGAGAAAGCGCAGGATATTATGCCCCGGCTGACGGCAACCGTAATGTCTACCTGGGTTACCAGGCAGGATATAATCCTTCCTATTTATCGGATAGGCTGTATATCGCCAATTCCAATGCTTACGCTGCGCTGGTGTCCGGCAATTTTGCTACCGGGGCATTGCGGATTAACGACAGTCTGGGAATTGGCGTAAACCCGGACACTTATCCGCTGCAACTGGCCAGTGGCGCCTATTGCTCCGTGGATGGGGTATGGACCAATGCGTCCAGCCGAAGCCTGAAGGAAAATATTCGCGATCTTTCGGTCCAAGAAGCCCTGGAGGCTTTCGACCAACTCCAGCCCGTGAAATATAACTATAAGGTGGATCAAACGGATAAGCATGTGGGATTCATCGCCGAAGATGCACCCGAATTGATTGCTACGGCGGACCGGAAAGGAATGAGTCCGATGGACGTTGCCGCGGTTTTAACCAAAGTCATTCAGGAAGACAATCGCATGTTGCAGGACCAACAGCGATTACTTCAAAAACAGCGGGATGTACTCCGGGAGCATCAGAAGCTTTTATCCGAACTCAACAAGCGAATGACGCGAATCGAAACCAAATAACCATTTTCATAGGGGCAGACCCGCGGGTCTGCCCCATTTTTTGTCCATCACCTTCATCACCTTCCCAACCTTGACAAGAAGGCATTTAAATGGTACATTCTAATTATGAGTACGATTGAAGAATACCAAAGACAAATTGAAGAACGCAAAGTGATAAAAAAAGAAACCCGCATCAGTATGGTGCTGGCTTTTTCTTTTATATGTTCGACTGTGATTTTAACCCTGGTGGCTTATGTCATCCACATCCGACCGGTGCTGAGGATGGAATTACAGGATAAGATCAGGGACGTGGCGAGCCTTATTGTGGTTCTTCTTCTCATTACGATTTTTTATGTTCGGAGAACCCTTTATTATTCACCCAAATTAATCAAAGAAAATTTCACGCTGCCCCAGGTCTTACAGAAGTGGCGAGTCATCGATATCACCTTATTGGCGGTAACCGAAACCCTGCCGCTTTGCGGTCTGGTTCTCACCTTTCTGGGAGTGCCTTTCGATAAAACGTTCCATTTTTTTATCGGCGCTATCGCCATGATGTTTCTCCTGGCTCCGATGGGTATCAAAGTCAGAAGCAAACTGAGTATTTTAAGAGAACATTTCCCGGACATTTAGGAGATATTCCCGCAAAAGCTGATAAAAGCATTGATTTAGTGCTGAAATTATTATAAAATAAGGGCGGAGCAGAAAAATGAAAAAGAAAATTTTATTGGTTGAATATGCACGTTCTACCATTGAAATCATTAAGGAAACATTGAATTCTCCGATCTTCCAAATCAAAATCGTCGGCGATGGGGAGGCAGCCAAAAAATGTCTGGCCGAAGATTTTTTTGATCTCATCATCACAGCCGCGATGTTACCCAAATTTCACGGATTTAATCTCTCACTGCACGTGGCCTCCAATTATCCGGGAATGAAAATCCTTATCCTCAGCAGTACCTACAAGGGCAACGAATACAAACGCCAGGCCATCGACGCTTACAAGGCCGACGATTTTTTTGAAGTACCTTTTGACCGCGAGCAATTAAAAGAAAGAATTATTCAACTCCTTAATCTTACCGATAACGATTTGAAACAAGCGTTAACGTCCGAAGACTTATTTGGGGATATTATCCAGAAAGTGCGGGATTCGGGCATGCATGAAAACGCCGAAAGAAATGTTCAAAATAGCTCCGAAACCTGTATTCTTCCTTCCATTATGTCTCCGATGCCCCCCATGTCCTCCGGGGAAGCTTCGGCCACGCGGATGATTCCTTCATCGGATACTCAAATTATCGTTTCCCCGATGACTCAGATTTTGAAAAATAAAACCGCTACCGAAAAACCGGTTCCCGATGTGACCCATCGAATCGATCCGAATTTATTGAAAGTAATCCGAGCGGAAGAAAAAGAAAAAACTGAGAGAACCGTCAGCCGAAGCGAAGAGGACGCCTCGGAATTCGGGGGCTATGAACTACTGGAGCTTATTGGCCGCGGGGGAATGGCGGAAATATACAAAGCCAAACGTAAGGGCGTCAAAGGCTTTGAAAAAATTATTGCATTAAAGAAAATTCTGACGGGTTTTGGCAACGATCCCAATTTAATCGAGATGTTCGTCGATGAAGCCCGGATCGCAGCCCAATTGTCGCATCCCAATATTGTCCAGATCTACGACTTCGATAAGAAGGATGATTATTACTTTATCGCGATGGAGTATGTCCATGGGAAAAATCTGGGGTTTGTGCTTCAGAAACTCTCTCAAAAAGGCACCTGTATGCCTGAAGTACTGTCCATATACTTGATGCTTAAAATTTTGGAAGCCCTGAACTATGCCCATTGCGCCCGAAGCAGCAATGGCGAGCGGTTACAGATCGTTCATCGGGACGTATCGCCATCCAATATTCTGGTCTCCTTCGACGGAAATATCAAACTCACGGATTTTGGTATTTCCATGACCTCCCGCACCATGAATCAAACCCAAACCGCACCATCCTCCGAATTGAAAGGAAAACTGGCTTACATGTCCCCCGAGCAGGCCCGAAAGGAAAACACGATCGATGCCCGTTCGGATTTGTATTCCGCAGGTATCATTTTTTATGAACTGGTGATCGGGAGAAAATTATTTCACGGTGACTCCGACCCCATCATCTTACAAAAAATCAAAGAAGGGGAAATCGTTAAACCCACCCACGTCAAACAGGATATTGACCCCGAACTGGAAGCCATCCTTCTCAAGGCTCTGGAAAAGGATATTGAAAAGCGCTACCAAAGAGCTTCTGATATTATTGAAGCACTCGATACCTATCTGGTGAAGAATTATGTGGGCTACCCGGAACCCGGACATATTGCGGACTATATTTGCGTTCTTTTTGCAGAAGAAATTGCCCAGGAAGGCATCGATATACCCATAAGACCGGCTCTTCATCCCATCCGAAAAGTTCAAAAAGAAACGGTAAAATCCTTCATGCCTTCTCCCGAACTCATTGAAAACCCGAGTAAAACCATTCAGTTTCGCCCGCACCTTGACCTTCGTTTTGAAAAGACCACACCTATGCCGGAACCGACGAAAACGGTATCGCAACCATCTCTTCCTAACGTTCAGGCTCCCAAACGCAAAAAGAAATCCATTTATTTATTAATCCTCCTGATATTACTCAGTCTATTGGCTATAATTATTGCCTTTTCCATCTCATTGTACGGAAGCCCCGGTTTCCAACGAAACAACACGCCGGAGGATGAAAAAAAGATAAACAAAAACGCCCCAAAGGAGGACCTCAAATTGCTCACTTCTCGGGACAGTGCAAAGGGAGATCGAAAACCGACCGCCAAAGAGGAGGAAATATTTTCTCTCACCGAAGTGGATACCCCGCCGGTTCCGGTTTCAAAAACGCCGATAACCCTTCCCCACGGTATCGAGCGATTTTTATTCAATGACGAACAAATCCTGGTGAGTTATGTGGTCGATGGCACCGGAAATGTAGCCGAAGTCAATATTATCAAGAAATCAGACATTGAAATCATAAATAAAGAAATTGAAAAAACAATCATGCAATGGAAATTTAAACCGGCCACCAAGGATAACGTAAAGGTTAAGGTCTGGAAAAACCAATGGATCCGCATTGAAAAGACGAAGAGCTAGTTCATTCGTCGCGAGGAGTGTGGCGTGATTGAATCGGATAAGGAAAACCGGGGCGTTTTAAGCACGGTATTGAATGAATCGCAAGATCAACTGGAGATCATTGACGCCGGTATTCAGGAAGCGCTCGTCCGGGCCATTGAAAATATTCGGGAACTCCGAGAGAAACGAAAGATAGTCCTGGACATTCATGAGCAAGCGGTTCGCGCATTGGAGTTAACAGGCGAATAAGGATAGATTGTCCATGAGCATGAATTACCGGGAAATTTTGGATTACCTGAACGGGGCAAATGAATTCAAGGCCATGCGATTGGGGCTTGAAAATACCCGGATCATCCTGAACCATATGGGAACGGATATCACACGGGTTCCATGCATCCAGGTCGCAGGAAGTAATGGAAAAGGCTCCACCTCCCATTTCGCGGCTTCCATCTTGCAAGCTTCGGGTAAAAAAGTCGGATTGTTTACCTCTCCCCATCTCGAGGATATTCGGGAACGCATCCGCATCGATAATCGCCTGATCTCGGAACAAGACTTTGTCCGAAGTTTTACCGCGATTCACGATTTATCCGAAACTCTTTTGAAGCAAGAACTTCTCTATTCGATGCCCACGTTTTTCGAGTATACGTTTTTAATGGCCGTGCACTACTTCTGTCTGGAAAACGTGGATGCTGCGGTTTTCGAAGTCGGATTGGGTGGGCGGCTGGACGCAACATCCGCTCTCACACCGGCAGTATCGGTTATTACCGGTATCTCCAAAGAACACACCCATATTCTGGGAAAACGCGTGAGTGAAATTGCTGCTGAAAAGGCCGGTATTATCAAGAAAGGCGTGCCGATTGTCTGTGGATGCAAGACCGGCACGGCCGCGCACCGGGTCATCCAAAAGATGGCATCGGAGAACGGGGCACCGTTCTTTCGAGTCGTTGACAGCCGGAATCGTCTGGAAATCGAGAACAAAGGCGATTATTATCGGTGTGTGTATCGAACCGAAGCAGATACCTACTCCTTTGAGGTTCACCTTCGCGGAACCCATCAGGCATTTAATGCCGCAGCCGCTATCCGAGCGATCCAATGCCTGAGTCATATGTGGCGTATCCGGCCCATGGCCAAAGAATCGATTGCCGAAGGGATTCAGCATACCTTTATTCCGGCGCGAATCGAAGTGATGAACACCAACCCGAATGTGATTCTGGATGGCGGGCATAACATGGAAAGCATTGCGGCGCTGGCACATTTTTTAAAAGAAAAGAATTTAATGGATCTCACATTGATATTTGGGGTATTGGCGGATAAAAATTACAGGAAAATGGTTGACTTGCTTCTGCCGTATACCGGTCGGGTCATACTGACCCAGCCGCTATCCGGACGAGCATTGCCTTCATCCGGACTTCGTTCACTATTTGAACGGAACAGCAAGCCTGTAATCATAAAAGACAATATCGACGATGCCTGTGAGCAAGCCCGGTTATTGAACGCAGATATTTTAATTACCGGGTCTTTTTACCTGGTTGGAGCCGCACGAAAGGTCATCATGCACATCATGCAGACCGGCGGGCGCGTTTCACCGTTAACATAGAGGATAAATAAATGATGAATGAACAGATGATAAAATTTAAACAAACCGAGGCCCGATACAATGAATTAAGAGAAAAAATCGGCCGGGGCGAATTAACCAAAGAGCAAATGAAAGACGAGTTGATGCGCTTAATGGTCCAGGATGAGAATGGCAGATACTGGATGTTAGGTGCAAAAACAGGGAACTGGTATGTGCGGACCGGGAACCAATGGAAAGCCGCTGATCCCTATGAAGCATATGCCGAAAAAGAAGTATTAAAACCTCAGGTACCGGATCAGCCGTTCCCTTCGGTTCCGGCAAGCGTTCGTTATACGCCGGCGCCGGCAGTCGATCTATTTGAGTTTAAATCGAAAGTGGAAACCGAACCGGATAAGGAAATAAACGAAAAAGTAAAAGAAAAAGATAAAGATATTATCCATCGAGAATACGATGAGGCCAATTATACGGATTGCCGGATGTGCAAATCCCGAATTCCCAACGTGGCCTCTTATTGTCATTTTTGTGGTGCTCCCCAAAAAGAGCCGCAGGAATATTCGGCTCCCAAAGAAAATGTTGAACAAGACGGTGAAAGCTTGCTTATCATCAAGTCGGTGACCTATATGTCGTTTATGTTTTTTTGCGGCGGTCTCGGGTTAATCTGCGGGGTCCTGATCGGGGCGACATTTGGGATCATTAAAACCTTTTTACCTGATATTGCCAGGGAATTTTTACCGTTAACGTTGAGTGAGACCCGGGGCGGAATCTCCGGTGGGATGATATTTGCGGCAATCGGAGGAATCGGCGGATTCCTTGTGTCTTCGATCCTGGCCCTCGTACTTGGTTCCATCTATAACCTCATTGCTTATGTATTCGGAGGCATTCGTTTAAACGTGAAACAGAAAAAATAGGATCCAAAGGAGATGACATGATCCAATCGATAAATCCGGCAACGGGAAACGTAATAAAGTCTTATTCGACCATGACCGCTGAAGAGGTACAAACGATTATTCAGCGGACCCAGGGCGCATTTGAACGTTGGCGAGCGGTTTCATTTAAACAACGGGCGGCCCTGATGAAACGGGCCGCTCAAGTATTATTGGATAACCTTGAAGAGTATGCTGCCCTGATGGCATCGGAAATGGGAAAACCGATCAAAGAAGGATGCGCTGAAATCACCAAATGTGTCCACGCGTGCGAGTATTACGCGGAAAATGCTGAAACCTTTTTAAAACCGGAAACGATTTTAACCGACGCGTCGAAGAGCTTTGTCTCCTTCCAGCCTTTGGGGATTGTGTTGGCCGTCATGCCCTGGAATTTCCCGTTTTGGCAAGTGTTCCGGTTTGCCGCTCCGGCACTCATGGCAGGAAATGCCGCTCTGTTAAAACACGCATCCAATGTTCCCGGATGCGCCCTGGCAATTGAAACGATATTCCAAAAAGCCGGGTTTCCCCAGGATATTTTTCGGACCTTATTGATTGGAAGCAAAGACGTGGATGCGGTGATTGAGAATCCATCGGTGCGGGCCGTGACCTTGACCGGCAGTACTCCTGCCGGAAAAGCCGTGGCCCGGAAAGCCGGAGAAATGCTTAAGAAAACCGTGTTGGAATTGGGCGGCAGCGATGCCTATGTGGTACTGGAAGATGCCAATATCGAAGAAACCGTTAAAACATGCGTCGCCAGCCGTCTGATTAACTCCGGTCAAAGTTGCATTGCTGCCAAACGATTCATTGTGGTGAAAGCGATTCGCCAGGCGTTTGAAGAGCGCTTCGTCCAAAAAATGAAAGAAGTCAAAATGGGGGATCCGTTGAATGAGCTGGTTGTAATCGGTCCCCAGGCCCGCCTGGATCTTCGGGATGACCTTCACCGTCAGGTAAAAGAAAGCATTGAAAAAGGAGCCGTATGCTTGGAGGGAGGAGAAATTCCTGCCGGGCCGGGCGCCTTTTATCCGCCGACCGTATTGACCGAAGTCAGGAAAGGTATGCCCGCGTATGATGACGAATTATTCGGCCCTGTTGCTGCGATTATACCGGTAAAGGATGAAGACGAAGCGATCCGGACCGCCAACGATTCGGTTTTTGGACTCGGTGCTGCGATTTTTACCGGCGATATCGCCAAAGGCGAACGCCTTGCCGAACTTGAAATTCAAGCCGGATGCTGTTTTGTGAATACATTTGTGCGCTCCGATCCCCGTTTACCGTTTGGTGGCATTAAACAAAGCGGTTACGGACGTGAATTGTCCCATTTCGGTATCAAAGAATTTGTCAATATCAAGACCATATTCATCAAATAATTTTTTAATTTAATTTTTCAACTTTTTTTTCAATACTAAACGTCTCAATAGTGGAATGCCCATGAATATCGTACACTTTTTATCAAAACTCAAAAAAATGGGAATTGTCATTCAATTGGATAATGGCAATTTAAGGATCAAATCGTTGAATTTGAAACCATCTCCGGAAATTTTAAATGAAATAAGAACCAGAAAAGAAGAGATTGTCCGTTTCTTCTCTCAAATTCAAACCGGAAAAGCAGAAATTAAACGGTATGCAGAAATCGAGCCGGTTGAAGCGAAAGCGTATTATCCCTTATCGTCGGCGCAGAAGCGGTTGTATTTTCTCCAGCAAATGGATTCCCGAACCATTGCCTACAATATTCCATGGGTGTTATCGCTGGGAAAAGAGGTGGATATCAATCGATTGGAATGGGTATTCAAGCGATTGGTCGAGCGGCATGAGAGTTTACGGACGTCATTTGAGATGGTGCATGAGGTACCGGTTCAGCGGGTTCATGAGCGGGTGGATTTTTCAATCGAATATGACGATTTTACCAAAGAGCCCATGCCTGAAGACATTCACCAATGGTTTATCCGGCCGTTTGATCTGTCCAAAGTCCCGTTGTTTCATCTCATGGTGGCAAAAGTAGAGAATGGGAATCATATCTGGATGTTTGATATTCATCATATTGTATCGGATGGCACATCCGTCCGTATCCTCAACGACGAGTTTTTGGCGCTGTATGAAGGACAATCATTGAATCCGCTGCGGATTCAATATAAAGATTTTTCGGTTTGGCAAAATCATTTGATTGAATCGGGTGGAATTAAGAACCAGGAGGAATATTGGTTTGGAATCTTTCAGGGTGAGATCCCGCGGCTGAATATGCCTTTGGATTACCCACGTCCCGGGATATTTAACTTTCGGGGAGATAGCGATCATTTTAAATTGGAAGGGGAAACCGCGAAAACATTTCGAGCCGATATCAAGCGTTTGGGAGGGACCCTTTTCATGGGGATTCTTACCGTACTGAATATGGTTTTTTATAAATATACGGGGCAAACGGATATTGTCATCGGCAGTGGAATTGCCGGAAGACCTCATGCAGATCTTCAGGGAATTATCGGAATGTTTATCAATGCGTTGGCGATGCGGAATTATCCCGAAGGCGAAAAATCGTATGAATCGTTATTCGAAGAGGTAAGAAAAAACAGCATTCACGCATTTGAAAATCAGGATGTTCAATTTGAAACATTGGTCGAAACGCTGAATCTGGAACGAGACCCCTCGCGGAATCCGTTGTTTGATATCATGTTGATCGTGCAAAATTTCGGATGGGAAGGTCGTAATAAAGAGAAGGATGACACTGTACCTGAGAGAAAGCATCGGACATCCAAATTTGATATGTCATTTTCGGTGGATGAAGACGGTGAAGGGATAAATATTGTGTTGGAGTATTATACGGAAATATTTAAGCCGGAAACCATCGCACGATTTGGGCAACATTTGATGAAAATTATCGAAGCGGTGGTTTCAAATCCGACTGTAAAATTGGATGATATCGAGATGATCGCAGACGGGGAAAAAGAAGAGATTTTATATTGCTTTAATAATACGGCAGCCGATTACCCGACGCATCTCACCGTTCACGAATTATTTGAGAATCAGGTGACGAAGGGGGAAGATCATCTTGCATTTATCGGTTCAGCGTCTTTACAAACATCTTTGCAATTAACCTATAACGAATTGAATGAACGATCGAATCGATTGGCAGTTTCATTAAAGGAAAAGGGGGTTCAGCCGGATACGATTGTCGCCGTTAAGATGGAACGATCCATTGAAATGATCATTGGCATTTTGGGGATATTGAAAGCGGGTGGCGCATATCTTCCCATTGATCCGGATTATCCGCAGGACCGAATCGATTATATGTTAAAAGATAGTGGAACTAAATTTTTGTTAGCCACAGAGGTCACAGAGGACACAGAGGGGAGAATTATAGGATTTAGTGTGTTTGTTTCCACCAATAAAGAAGGTGAGACGATAAGAAGTTGGGAAGTTCAGAATGTGCTCTTTTTAGACCATCTTAATCTCTCATCTTCTCAACCTCTCACCTTCTTACCTCCTCACCCTCTTAACTTCTCCTCCACTCCCCCCGTGGCCTCCGTGTGCTCTGTGAGAAACATTTCAAGTCTTACTTATGTGATCTACACCTCCGGCACGACCGGTAAACCCAAAGGCGTGCTGGTCAATCATGACAGCGTCTTTAATACGATCTATTGGCGCATGTTGGCATATCAAATGAAACCGGGCGATCGATCCTTGCAATTATTTTCATTTGCATTCGATGGATTTGTGACTTCGTTTTTTACACCGATTGTGTCGGGCGCTGTGGTCATTCAACCGGACACGGAACAAACAAAGGATATTACGTATCTGAGAAAAACGATTGTTTCCATGCACGTCACGCATTTTATTTGTGTTCCTTCGCTTTATCGTTCGTTATTGGAGATATGTACACCCGAGGAATTCGCGTCGATCACATGCATTACGCTTGCCGGCGAGGCCGTTCAGCGTGACCTTGTGGAAAAAAGCGGTCAAATCAGAATCATTAATGAATACGGCCCCACGGAAGGGACGGTCGTATCTTCTTATTATCCGATTGACAAACCTTCGGCGGTTATCCCGATTGGAAAACCAATTGCCAATGTCATGATCTATATTATCGACAATAAAGGACATTTAAAACCCATTGGTATTCCGGGAGAATTGGCGATTTCAGGAAAAGGTCTTGCTCGGGGTTATTTAAACAACCCCGAATTAACCAACGATAAATTTGTCACTATCCATCCCCAAATCACCCCAAGAAAAAGTTTTTGCAGGGTTCAGGGAGGCAGTTTTTACAAAACCGGAGATCTCGCGAGGTATCTTTCCAACGGCAACATTGAGTTTTTGGGGCGGATCGATCAGCAGGTTAAGGTACGGGGATTTCGGATCGAATTGGGAGAAATTCAATCACGCTTAACCGCCCATGAAACAATAAAAGATGCGATTGTTATTGTGAAGAAAGATTCCAACGGGGATTCCTATCTATGTTCGTATGTGGTGACTGATGGGAATTTAAGTATTCAGGAAATTCGTCAATATTTATTGAATGATTTACCGGGATACATGGTTCCATCTTATTTCATTGAAATGGAAAAGATACCGTTGACCCCCAATGGTAAGATCGATACCCGTGCGTTGCCTGAACCGGGTATGGCATTGGAGCCGGATTACATCGCACCGCGTGATGAAATCGAAGCGCGTTTGACTCTTCTATTTGCCGGCGTGCTGGGAACCGATCAGGGGAGAATAAGTATCGATCGCAGTTTTTTTGAATTGGGGGGAAATTCTCTCAAAACAACGGTATTGATTGCCCGGATTCATAAAGAATTTAATGTCCTTGTTTCATTGGCTGATTTTTTTAAAACGCCGACAGTGGATGGCTTGGCGCATCATATTCGACATAGCGGTGCCGGACGTGAAACCTTTCATGAATTGGAACCGGTTGAAGAAAGAGAATATTATCCTTTATCTTCCGCTCAGAAACGATTGTATTTATTGCAGCACATCAATCCCGGAAGCACGGTTTACAATATGCCCCAGATGATTCCGCTGGTTACGGATGGAGGAATGTCATGGGATGAGGTTAAATTGGAGCACGCGTTCCAACAGATAATTCAACGCCATGAGAGTTTGAGAACATCCTTTCATATGATTTGTGAAGAACCTGTTCAGCGTATTCATCCCAATGTTTCGTTTCGATTTGAGTTAACCCATGTTTCAATGGAATCGTTTATCCGTCCCTTTGATTTGTCTGATGCGCCGCTAATACGGGCCGGTTGTCTCAAGGAAGACAATCGGCTTATCCTAATGGTGGACATGCATCACATTGTCAGTGACGGGGTTTCTCATGAGATATTGAAAAATGATTTTAACGATTTTATGGCGGATTATCAAGGGGAAAAATTGTTGCCTTTGCGTGTCCAGTATAAAGATTTTTCAGCCTGGCAAACCAGTGAAAAGGGATCGGAAAAACTCAGGCGGCAGGAGCGTTATTGGTTAACGGAATTTGAAGGCGAAATACCTGTATTGGATATCCCTACCGATTATCCGCGGCCCGCGGTTCAGCGTTTCGAAGGCAGTCGTTTTTCTTTTCATATCAATGAAAACGAGACCTCAGCGTTGAAACGGATGGCATTGGACGATGAATGCACGCTATTTATGGTATTGATTGCATTGTTTAATATCGTGTTATCGGCGCTTACCGGACAGGAAGATATTGTGATCGGAACACCGGTTGCCGGTCGCAACCATGCGGATTTGGATAAGATAATCGGTGTATTTATCAATACTTTGGCATTGAGAAATTTTCCTTCGGGAGATAAAACATTCCCACAATTTCTAAATGAGTTGAAAAAACGAACCCTGGATGCCTTTGAAAATCAGGATTATCCGTTTGAAAATCTTGTTGAAAAAATTGGTGTCAATCGTGATGCCGGTCGCAATCCTTTATTGGATGTTATGTTTTCCATGCAAAATGTCGCCAATGGTGAAACGAATAATAATAATACCGTGGTTGAGCCGGAAGAACGTTATGAGAATAAAACCTCAAAATTCGACATGGTATTGCATGGCATGGAAATGGGGAACAGACTTTATTTTTCATTTGAATATTGTACCCGGTTATTCAGAAGGGAAACCATCGAGCGGTTTGCCGGGTATTTGAAACAAGCCATTTCGCATGTGAGTCGCTTTCCCGGTGTTCGCATTTCGGATATCGATCTATTAACCGAAGACGAAAAATATCGGCTGCTGGTTGCGTTTAATGATACGGATGCCGATTATCCGAAGAATCGGACGATTCATAATTTGTTTGAGGATCACGTCATTAAAGGGAAAGATCATCTTGCAATTATCGGTTCAACATCTCTACAATTAACCTACGGTGAATTAAATGAACGGTCGAACCGGTTAGCGGTTGCGTTAATGGAAAAAGGTGTTCAACCGGATACAATCGTGGCCATGATGATGAAGCGTTCAGTTGAGATGATCATTGCGATTTTGGGAATACTGAAAGCGGGAGGTGCTTATCTTCCGATCGATCCCGATTACCCGCAGGATCGAATCGATTATATGTTAATGGATAGTGGGGGCCAATCGGTGATTGATGAGAGTTTTGTAGGGGCAGACCCATGTGTCTGCCCCTGTTTATTTAACGAAAAAAAATGGGGCGCACACGCGGGTGCGCCCCTACATTCCTGCTTAGCTTATGTGATCTACACCTCCGGCACAACCGGAAAGCCCAAAGGTTCGTTGATCACCCACCGGAATGTGGTGCGTTTGATGATTAATGATCAATTCCCTTTCGAATTTAATAATCGAGACGTATGGACCCTGTTTCATTCCTACTGTTTTGATTTTTCCGTATGGGAAATGTATGGCGCTTTATTATATGGCGGAAAATTAATCATCATTCCGTTGCTAACCGCAAAGGATCCCGGGCAATATCTGGAAGTCTTGAAGCGGGAATGTGTCACGGTATTGAATCAAACGCCTGCGGCGTTTTATCAGTTATCGCAGAAAGAAATGGCGTGCCCTTCCAGCGAATTACCTATCCGATACGTGATCTTTGGAGGAGAAGCATTGAACCCGGCGAAGCTAGCCGAATGGAATAACAAGTACCCGCAAACCAGGTTAATCAATATGTTCGGTATCACTGAAACCACCGTACATGTCACCATCAAAGAGATCGGTGAAAATGAAATCCGAATCGGTGTCAGTAATATAGGAAAACCCATTCCCACATTGCAACTCTATATCCTGGACCGAAGGGGGAAACTTGTTCCCACCGGAGTCAGTGGTGAATTGGTGGTTGGCGGAGACGGGCCCGCACGAGGTTATTTAAACCGTCCCGAATTAACACACGATAAATTTATCATTAACCCTTTAAAATCCCATTTTAAACTTCCCCTTACCAAACGTTTTTGCCCCGCTTTTTACAAAAAGCGGGCCGCCGGAGGCATGCTCTATAAATCCGGAGATCTGGGGCGTTATTTAACCGATGGCGATATCGAATATTTAGGGCGAATGGATCATCAGGTCAAAGTCAGGGGATTTCGAATCGAGCTGGGAGAAATCGAGTCTCGGTTATTAAAGAAAAAAGAAATAAAAGACGCGATTGTCCTGGCGCGGGAGGATGAACCGGGAAACAAATACTTATGTGCGTATATTGTATTGAATCAAACCTTAACATTAACGGAAATTCGTGATTATTTATCCGCTGAATTACCCGGATATATGGTTCCTTCTTATATCGTTATTCTGGACAGAATGCCGTTGACGTCGAACGGAAAGATCGATCGAAAAGCGTTGCCTGGGCCTGTGCAAGAGAATGTCATGACTGAAAGCGACTTTGCCGCACCGCGAAACCGGATTGAAAAAACTCTGGTCGACATATGGAAAAAAGCGCTAAAACTTGAAAAAGTCGGAATCCGGGATAGTTATTTTCACTTGGGCGGCGATTCGATGAAGGCCATTCATTTATTAAATATGATCAATAAAGAACTGAGCTCCGATTTGAAAATTGTCGATTTATTTACCAATGAAACCATCGAGAAATTGGCTGAATGTTTAACGGGCGAGGATCCGTTTGTTTCGGATACCGAAAGGGAGCAAGTCATTCGGGAAATTGAAAGTTTGAAAGCGCGCGTATTGGCGCAATGCGATTTCCCCGAAGCGCAAATCGACGATATTGATGATATTTATCCCATGAGCGATATTGAAAAAGGCATGGTTTATCATTCGCTGCGGGACCCGTTCCATGCGGTGTATCATGATCAGATGGTCCATCAAATGGTCTATGAGAATTTCGATCCTGAGCGGTTTAAGAAAGCGGTTTCACTAATGGTTCAAAAGCACCCCATATTGCGAACCGGTTTTCATATCGGCGATTTTGACGAACCGGTTCAGATCGTTTATCGATCCTGTGCATTGGATGTTTTGCATATCGATCTTTCGGTTATGGATAGGTCAGATCAGGAGACATATATTTTGAATTATATCGAACAGGACCGGAAGGAACCGTTTCGTTTTACCGAACCGCCGTTATGGCGATTGAGAACATTTGCCTTAAGCAAGGATCATATTGTTGTTTTATGGGTATGTCACCATGCCATCATCGACGGATGGAGTGATGCCTCGTTCAAAACCGAATTAAATAATATATATATAGCGTTAGCATCGGAACCCGGATATCAGCCGGAAGGATTAAAAAGCAGTTACCGGGACTTTATTATTGAACAACTGATATACAAGAAAAAACCGGAGGTGAATGATTACTGGATTCAGGAATTAGCGGATTACAAACGGCTCCGATTGGGAGCCGTAAGTAAGAATGAACCGTCTGTATCCAATTCTTACCCATTCGATTTGGGGATCGAATTAATGAACGAATTGAACCGCGTTGCAAAAGAAAATCAAACTCAGCTAAAACATCTGTGTTTTGGTGCATACATGTACATGTTGAATATGTTGTCATATGAAAACGATATTACCGCCGGGCTTGTAACTCATAATCGCCCCTTATGCGAGGATGGTGAAAAAATCCTCGGATGTTTTTTGAATACCGTACCTGTGAGATTTCAATTCGCGGAACAGATGACCTGGTCCGAATACATAGGAAAAGTGGACCGGAAAATGAAAGAACTCTTTCATTACGACCGGTTACCGTTGTTTGAGATCGCTGCATTAATCGGAGAAAATGGGAATGACCGGAATCCCATTTTCGATACCTTATTCAATTATGTCGACTTTCATGTTTACGATGATGCGGCAACCGAAAATAACAGCGGCGAGAATAATCTTTCGTTATCCGGTAAAGTAAGCACCAATACTTTATTAAATTGTACCGTCAGTACCACGCGGGGAAGGTTTTTGGTTTCATTTACCTGTTCCGGCGCATTATTCGGAAATCAAAATGGCTTTGAAACTGTTTCCAAATGGTTCCGTTTTTTTGAAAAGGTACTTCAACAATATGTTCATGATCCTGAAGCCGTGGCTTTGAAAGATGATTTATTATCTCTTGAAGAGAGAAAGAATATATTGGATCATTTTAATCGTACGGAAAAGGATTATCCGAAAACCAGTACACTCCACCGTTGTTTTGAGCAGCAAGTCGAGCGAACGCCGGATCAGGTCGCTGTTGTTGATTCTTCCATACGGATGACGTATAACCGGTTAAATGAAGAGGCTGATTCCTTTGCGTTTTTATTAAAAGAGAAAGGCATAAGGTCAGATCTCATTATTGCAATAATGGTTGAGCGTTCGGTTAAAATGATTGCTTGCATATTGGGAATATTAAAAGCAGGCGGCGCATACCTTCCGATTGATCCTTCCTATCCGCAGGAACGGATCAATTATATATTAAAAGACAGCGGAGCTAAATTGGTGTTTCTCACGGAGCGCACGGAGAACACGGAGAAGATAGTTATAAACACTGAGAAAATAGTTATAAAATTAATCGATGAATACGAACGCCCTGTTTCCCTTTCCTCTGTGCCCTCTGTGAGCTCCGTGAGAAATAATTCAAGCATAGCTTACGTTATTTATACATCCGGAACCACCGGAAAACCCAAAGGCGTCCTGGTCGACCATCGCAACGCCGTCAACATCGTGCACTGGTTTGCCGATGTACATCAAATCGGAGGTAAGCATGTTCTCCAGGTTTCCGATTTCACCTTTGATGCCAGCGTCAACCAGGTTTTCGGAACATTGATTTCCGGCGCTTCACTTTATATCGTATCCAAAGAAACCCGTTCGGATATCGAAAAAATGCGGAATTACGTCAACCGTCATCAAATTCATGTCATTAATTTTGTTCCTTCCTATTTAAAAGAATTACTTGGTGATGGGAATAAATTAAAAAGTATTCATACAGTACTTTCGGGCGCGGAAACATTGGACGAAACCACAAAAGAAAGGATTCTGCGAAACGGTTACCGGTTGGTGAATCAATACGGTCCCACGGAAACCACCGTCGATGCTCTGGCTCACGAATGCTCACGTTTGACCCAAGTCAGTCTGGGAAAACCGGTTTACAATGTCAGGGTTTATATATTGGATATATACCGGAATCTCTTACCCATCGGTGTGATAGGGGAACTGTATGTCGGAGGCGACGGCGTCGCTCGAGGATATTTGAATCGCCCGGAATTAACATCGGAACGATTTTGCCTCCGGCGGCCCGCTTTTTGTAAAAAGCGGGGCAAAAACTTTTGGTTTGAGAGGTTATACAGGACCGGGGATTTGGCCCAATGGTTACCGGATGGTAACATTGCGTTTTTCGGGCGCGTTGACCATCAAGTTAAAATTCGAGGGTATCGCATCGAACTGGCGGAAATAGAGAACCGAATATGTCATTATCGAGGGGTAAAGGAAGCCGTTGTACTGAGTAAAGAAGATACCAATGGCGATGCGTTTCTCTGCGCCTATGTGGTTTGGCAATCAGAGGATTTTGTTTCAGAGACCGGGAAAGAATTGAAAAATGATTTATCAAACGTGTTACCGGACTACATGATTCCCTCTTATTTCATTTCAATGGAAAAAATTCCATTAACCCGTAATGGAAAAATCGATCGAAGCGCTTTACCCATGCCCGGTTTGAAAGTAGGGGAGGAGTATGTCTCACCGCAAACAGAAACCGAAACGAAATTAGTTACGGTTTGGGCTTCGGTATTGGGGATGGAGAGCAGCCGAATCAACGCGGATCAAAGTTTCTTTCAATTGGGAGGGCATTCGTTAAAAGCTGCCGCATTAATTTCGAAAATACAAAAGGAATGGAATATCAACATCCCATTGATTGAGGTCTTTAAAAATTCCACCATCCAACGTTTAGCGTCATATATCGATATCCATTCAATGGAAGATCGAATAAATATCGATGATGAAAAACTCGTTTTATTAAAGAGGGGAACTGAAAGAGAAAAGAATCTCTTCTTGATTCATGATGGAACCGGAGAAGTTGACGGGTATATCGAATTTTGTAAGCATCTAATCATTGAATTTAATATTTGGGGAATAAAAGCAGCCGCATTTGAGAGCTTGACATCTTCGACTATCACCATACCGGAGCTAGCCCGTGAATATATCGCATCCATGCAAAAGGTTCAGGATCAAGGACCGTATTATATCGTGGGATGGTCATTGGGTGGAACTATTGCGTTTGAGATGGCTGCGCAATTGGAAGCGGTCAACCGGGAAATTGCATGTTTAGTGCTGATTGATTCCGTACCGCCCTTTGAAGGTTTATGGAAGCAAGCACGGTCGTTGAATAAGTTTTTAAATATCGGTCAGTTATTGAGTCATGCGCGGGCGCATTATCGGCCTGACGTCAAGCTTAAGAGCTCGGCAATCTATTTCCAGGCTAGCGCATCGCGCTTTGACATAAAATTTTGGGAAAATTATTTCATTCAACCCTTGAAATATTTCACCATTGAAGGGGATCATTATTCCATATTTCGATCCCCGCACGTTGAAAACTTAGCGGAAACATTTAACAGGATCATATAACCAAAAAGTAACCAAAAAATTTTGGTTCCTGATTTACCAGGTATTGAAAATATTTTTTTCTTTTCTTATAATAGATTTCCAATCAAATGACGGAGGTTTTAAAATGTCCTTAATAAAAAAACTATTTCCGGAAAGTTCTCAAACGTGTACCAACACAATCCCAAATGAATTGGGTAACAGGGAAGAAAATTTGAATCTTCAAACCGTAAGGGGCGGCTCAGCCACTATGAATGTGGAAATCGGCCCAAGAAATTACCCCTAAAGAAATCTTCTAATTCATTTTACGATTGGGGAAGTTTTGTTAAATTTCCCCAATCGTTTTATAGTTTAAGCAGCCGTTAAATAATTTTCACCATAATGGAAATAAAATTACACTATATTCAATAGATAGTTGAGAGTGTCAGGGATCTTGTGTAGATAGCCATATTGTAGAGACGTAGCGCGCTACGTCTGTACGATCTACACAAAATTTCTGACACTCTCCAATAGTTAAAATATTAGGGGGATTGATTTTAATTCTTATATCGATTAATATATGCGATGGTAAAAGTCTCCGTTGTTCGTTTTCTCTTTTTCCTTTTATGGGCAACCGCTACATTAGTGGCGCTGGATCCTCACAAACAAATCTCCCAATACAATATGCAGGTATGGAACATGGACTCCGGCCTGCCCGGAAACGCGGTTTTTGCTATTCGGCAAACACCGGACGGCTATTTATGGCTTGGAACATCGGATGGACTGGTTCGTTTTGACGGGGTGACTTTACTGTGGTATTCCAGGGAAAAATTTCCGCAAGTCAAAATCGGCGAAATCAGGGCACTTCACGTGGACCGAAACGGCACCTTATGGATCGGTACGTCTTTTGATGGACTTATCCGGTATAAAGACGGAGAGTTTAGGACTTACCCTGTTGCGACACATAAAAGCCTCCTGAAGATAAGTGCCATTGAAGAAGACGCTTATGGAAACCTCTGGATCGGAAGCTTTACCTCAGGCCTTACCTGCGTCAGTAAGGCCGGTCAATTTAACACATATTCCTCCATCGGCGAGGTCAGGTCCATTTCTAAAGATGACAAAGGTAATCTATGGATAACCACCAAAACCGGTATTGTTCAAATGTCCAAACCCGGAGTATTTCAAGTCAAAGTCAGACAAACCGATTTTTCTTATTACTTGACAAGGTGTCTCTATAACGTCGATTCGAATGAACTTTGGATCGGAACCGGAGACCATTATTTAAACCGGTTGAAGAATGACAAATACCAGATTTATGGACCGGTACAGGGATTAATGCATCCCACAATTAGCTGCTTGTATGAAGACAGAGACAAGAATCTTTGGGTGGGTACCGACGGGGGAAGTTTAGTCCGTGTCAATAAAAGCGGCGTTTCGAGTATGAAGCCGGGAAGCGCTCCCTCTATTCCCGGTTCCATTTATTCGATCTATGAAGACCGTGAAGGAAGCCTTTGGGTGGGAACCCTGGATGAAGGCTTGTATCGATTCAGGGACAGTAAATTTACGACAGTAACGACTCGGGAAGGCCTGGTTCATGATTACATTCAATGCGCTTGCGAAGATCGTGAGGGAAATATCTGGATCGGAACCAAGGGGGGCTTGAACCGCTTCAAAAACGGGAAGGTCGATGCGTTAATAACCAAACGGGAAGGACTTTTGGATCCTTCGGTAACCGGTCTTCTCGAAGGGCCGGACGGGAGTTTATGGATTGGGACCTGGGCCGGTTTACATCGATACCAGAACGGTAGAATCACCGCTTTAACTGATAAAAACGGATTATCCGATAATCGAATCGGATGTATTCGGATGGATAAACAGGGAAATCTATGGATCGGTACCCCAAAGGGTCTGACCGGGTATAACCCCGATCGGGGTGTTTTTGCAACCTACACCAAATCCAACGGACTCAGTCATGATGCCGTTGAATGTATTTATATAGATAGCAAGGGAAGATTGTGGATCGGGACGGATAGCGGGCTCGATTGCCTGATCGGGGGAATCATCGCACCGAACCTTCCCCGGTCCGTCCGAATAGGAAAAAAAATGTTCCATTGCGCTCATGAAGACAGAGACGGTGTTCTGTGGTTTGGCACCGAATCGGGCCTTGTTCGGCTGAAAGAAAACGAAAAAAGGGTTGATATTTATACGACTCAGAATGGACTCTTTGAAAATTATGTCCATTCGATACTTTCGGATGACAATGGAAATCTTTGGTTGGGGGGACGAAATGGTGTATCACGGGTGCGCAAACAAGAGTTGGAAGAATTGTCTGCTGGAACGATTTCTCGGCTTCACCCCATCCGGTATAATGAGAAAGACGGCATGAAATCCCGGTGGTGTTCCGGCTCTGCAATTAAAACAAGGGAGGCAAGGTTTTGGATGCCAACCACGGCTGGCGTTGTCATCGTTGATCCTGGGCAAATCAATGCCAATCCCATGATTCCTCCTGTTATCATTGAAACATTCGTCGCTGACGATAAACCCATCGATCTTCACGGTTTGAGAAGATTAAAGAAACCGCTGGCTCTGGGACCGGGAATCGAGCGATTGGAGTTTCATTATACCGGTACCAGTCTGATCGATTCCCAGGACGTCAGGTATAAGGTGCGATTATCAGGGTATGACAACCATTGGATCGATATGGGGCATACGCGTTATATCACGTATACCCATTTATCGCCGGGGGCTTATACATTGAGGGTCATGGCTGCCAATGCGGATGGGGTATGGAACCACAAAGGTGCCGTTCTTTCTTTTTCTATTCGACCGTACTTCTACCAAACCACCTGGTTTCGTACCCTCATGGTCCTTTTGGTTCTCCTGGGGATCCATGTCTTCTATAAATTAAAATTCAGGCGTCTTCATGCGAGGCAAGAGGAACTGGCGCGATTGGTGGCCTTGCGTACCGCGGATTTGCAGGAACGCAATCTCCAATTGGAAGGAGCACGCCAAAATATTGAAAAATCCAAAGAACTGATCGAAGTCAAAAACCTGCAATTGGAATCCCAGACCCTTCAGTTGACGACACAATCCGAAAAACTCAAGGAAATGGACCGAATCAAATCCCGGTTTTTTGCTAATATTTCCCATGAATTTCGGACTCCTTTGACGTTGATCATGGGGCCACTGGAACAAATGCTCGCCATCGGCGATCGGGATCCGAAAGAAAGAAAAAACCTGAGTTTGATGCTGCATAATTCCCAGCGTTTATTGGGACTGATTAATCAATTGCTGAGTCTCTCCAAATTGGAAAGCGGTAAAATGAAACTCAAGGCTTGCCCGCAAAATGTCATTCCTTTTTTAAAAGTCATGACGGAGAATTTTGGATCCCTGGCTGAAAGTCGGGAATTGGAGTTGGCTTTTGTCTCCGAAGAGAGCGAGATCATCGTATACATGGACGCAGAGAAACTGGAAGAGATTATTTCCAACTTGTTAATGAATGCGGTAAAATTTACCCCGAAAGGAGGGAAAATTACAGTCACCGCCCGCCGGGTTTTCGGGAACGGCGAACTATCGTCCGGCGAGATGGTGCAACTCTCGGTAAGCGATACAGGTCCGGGTATTTCCAGAGAACAATTGGTTCATATCTTTGACCGTTTTTATCAAGCCGAGCATGTTTATGAAAACCGGGAGAAAGGAAGCGGGATCGGGCTGGCGTTGGTTAAAGAGCTGGTGCATCTGCATCATGGGACGATCGATGTTCATAGTCGTGAAGGCGAGGGCACGAAATTTATTGTTTCCTTACCGTTGGGGAAAGGACATTTTCAACCCGAGGAAATCGATGAAATGATTGAGGTCGACACCGATGATTTTCATGAAGTCGTTGATGAGGGCGGTATTGGCGTTGATGAAACAGATGAAACAGAAAACGAGCCCTTAACCCCCAATCGGGAGATTATCCTGTTGGTCGAAGACAGTGAAGCGGTTCGGGGCTATATTCGGGGCGCATTAGCGGGGGATTATCGGGTGATCGAAGCCACGGAAGGGCGGGACGGTATTCGCCAGGCGCTGGCGGTCATTCCCGATTTAATTATTAGCGATATCATGATGCCCGGATGTGATGGGTATGAGTTATGTCGGACATTGAAGAAAGATATCAAGACCAGTCATATCCCCATCATCCTGTTGACTGCCAAAGCATCGGAGGAAAATGTGGTGCAGGGGTTGGATATTGGGGCTGATGATTATGTGACCAAGCCGTTTAGTATCAAAATATTGATGGCGCGGGTTCGAAATCTGATCGAATCGAGGCGTCGGATGCAGTTAACGATTCATCGAGAAATGGCCCTGAACCCGGTGGATATATCCGTATCCGGAATCGATAAAACATTTTTAAAGGAATTGAAAGACGTCATCAACAACAATTTATCGGATCCGGAATTTAACGTTGAGGGATTAGCCAAAAAGCTTTCCATGGACCGTTCCACCGTGTATCGGAAGGTATTGGCATTAACCGGTGAAGTGCCGACTGAGCTGATCAAGACATGCCGGCTGAAGCGGGCGGCGGATGTATTGAAGACTGGGAATTATGGAACCATTTTAGATGTAGCGCTGGCAGTCGGGTTTTCCAGTGCCAATTATTTTACCCGGTGTTTCAAACAGAAGTTTGATTGTTTACCGTCGATATACCAGGTATCGCAAGGCGAGTGATTTTAAGTAATCGTTTTTGAAGGAAAACCCAGGTGTTCTCAATCGTTTTTCTCACCCTCTCATCTTCTTAACTTCTTACCTTCTTTTTGACCTCCGTGCAACCATTTTATCTATCGGTTGCAACCAATTTACTCACGTCCTGGAAAAGCTTTGTGGCATAATACTACCAGATCGCTCCAGGAAAGGAACTGCGATTGAGTATATTAATGGGGGGGGCATGGAGGGTTTGGAAGTTTTTCCCGGGAAAACTTTTAATAAGGAGTATATGTTATGGAAGAAATTGAAATTAACGTGATTAATAAATTGACCTCCGAAAAACGGGACTTGAATGTCTACCATCATTCCAAACGCAGTGCCTATATGATCGGTTATGGCAGTTCCATCAGTCTTCCATTAGAAATCGTGGATAGAGGAGACTACTTGTATATCTCCATTGTCTGCGGCCCCGGAAATTTGGAGAAAGATTGCTTGATCGATATGCCTTCCTGGATGAATTTCAAATTTTTTTCCCAGGGGAATTTCAATGTTGTTCACGCCGGAAATCGAACGTTATTGGAAGTTCCCAGGGGTGCACAGAACTGGCAGTTGAAGCTTAGCCGGTCCATGGATTCCGGTACGGAATTGGCGGATTATGTAAGAATTGGCGAAAGTTAGATGATGGGGGATTGATTTTATTTTTCAAATAGATTACGATTAACGTGTTGGGAAAAGGGAAAAATTTTTTGGAAAAAAATTAAAGGGAGGAAAAATGGGAGCGCCATTTCGTATCCAATGTAGTAAAGAAGTTCCGTTACCGGTTCAGACTACTCCAACGGCAGTTGGAGGTGAGACACCGGTACCTTCGGCACCAGCCCTCACGGCAATGGAGACCTTTCAGTTTTACATGGAACGGTTAATCAAATTAATACCGGCTGAAGCCCTGGCCGTGTATTTGACCGGAAACGGTTTTATCAAAACTACCACAGCGATAAAAGGCATATGGCCGTTGATTTGTCTGGGATTGGTAATCGTTTTTCGGATATGGGGAACGATGGAGAAAGGAAAACCAGTCCAATGGCTGACGGTTGTTGTTTCTGCAATCTCGTTTGTGATCTGGGTCTATGCAATGGGGGGACGATTTCTTGAGTTTCGTCTCGCGGACCTGAGCATTGCATCTTTGGCAGTATTGGTCTGGACATGCATCATTCCTTTTGTGTATAAGGGCGATTGATTATATGGTATGGAAAAAAGGGAAAGGGAAGCAATCGAAATAAACGACGTTCTGAACGCCGAACGTGAGATTATCAAAAAAAAGCGCGGAAAGGAAAGCATTTCGAGTGAACCGCAGGATCTCTTTGGAATTGCGCTTTCCGGTGGCGGTATTCGCTCGGCAACCATCGCTACCGGGATACTGGATATATTGAATCAAGCCGGCGTCCTGGCCAAAGCCGATTATCTGTCCACCGTATCCGGGGGAAGTTTTATCGGCGGGTACATGCATGCCAGGCTGTGGCGAGAACAGGAAAAAAGCAATCCTTACGGAACGCTTTTTGACCCGGCCGACATTCACTATTTCCAACACAACGGCGACTACCTGGTCCCCGGAAAAAAGACAACCAAAATTCTATCGTATTTAAGATCCATCGGGGTTATTCTTTTTGGTCTCCCCCTGAATCTTCTTTGGTTCGTTTCGTTACTGTTCACTCTTTACTTTTTCCTTCAAATCATCGGCGGACTTATTTTTAACATCCATGGCATTGCCTGGTTTTTAGGCGTTGCATCCGGATTGGTTTTTATTTATCACTTTTTTTTCCACGGTTTACGGAAAATCAAAATTGGAAATCATTTTCTCTGGTCCTCCAATGTGTTAAGTATCATCGAAGGAAGTCTGGTCCTCCTGATTTTACTCTACGTAATCAGTACCGTTGCACCTTCGGGGCCCATTGACGCTTTCATCAAACGTGGTCTCACGATCATCCAAGAGAGCATTGCGCCAATCGGTGTACTCTCTATTTCCCGATTCACCCATGCGATTCCCATGTTGTCGCATTTTCTCTTCTGCTTTCTCATATTTTTGATGTCCGCTTTGTTTTATAATCCCAATATCCTTTCCATGCACCGCTTTTACCGAGACATGTTATCCGGAGCGTATTTGGAGACCAGTCGCAGCGGGAAAAAAAACAAATACCTTAAGTTGGCGGAATTAAACGCCAATCGCCGGTTTGAGAACGGGGAAAGGGAATGGAACGGGCCCTATCCGTTGATCAATACCTGCTTAAACCTTCTGGGTGAACGATGGACCGGACGGGAAAAGAAAGGCAAAAAGGGCTCTGAATTCAAAGAACAAAAGGTCAAGGATTACTTTCTTTTATCTCCCTTGTATTGCGGATCGTCTCGAACCGGTTATATTCGTACGGATCATCCGGGTTACCGGCATATGACACTGGCCACAGCCATGGCGATCTCCGGTGCGACATTTAACCCCAACATGGGGGCCAGCAGAAACCGTTTGGTTGCTTTCATTATGTCTATTTTTAATTTCAAATTGAATTATTGGGCGTTAAATCCGAAGAAGGCATCCCGCCATTTTTTCTTAACCATCTGGCCCTATTATCTTTTAAAAGAGTTATTGTGCAAAACCAGCACCCGTTCCTGGAAGATCAATCTTTCCGATGGCGGCCACATTGAAAATCTCGCAGTTTACGAGCTTTTAAGGAGACGATGCACGTTGATTATGGCGGTTGATGCGGGGGAAGATTCGGCATTCGATTTTAAAGATTTGAGAAAACTGATGATCTATGCCAGAAACGAGTTGGGAATCGCGATTAATTTTAGGAAGGACCAGACCCCGGAAGCGGTGATTCAGCCGAAATCCTCGACCGGATTTTCGGATGGATATTTTGTTATTGCCGATGTGGAAGAAATACCGACCGAAGGCAATCGGGAAGGAAAAAAAATCGGGGTGCTTGTCTATCTGAAATCATGTCTTAAGGCTCCGCAGGTAAATAAAGAGCAATTGAAATTGGAGAGTCAAAGTTATCATTATAAGACATGTCATCCGGATTTTCCGCATGAGTCTACCGTCGATCAATTCTTTGATGAGGGGCAATGGGAAGCGTATTATTCTCTGGGGAAATGCATGGCCGGTGATTTATTAAAGATCGATGATGTCGATTGTCAGGAAAAAATAATTCGAAAGCAGGAAGAATTCAAGCATATGAGCATTGGTGAATTGGTTGAATATTTAAAACAGTGATGAACGCAGTAAAACGAGTCATCGGCGATAGGATTGACATGATCATCGGAGTTAAACGAATCATCGGCGATATCAATTGCATGATCATTGGAGTAAAAAGAGTGATCGACGATAGGATTGACATGATCGTCGGAGTCAAACGAGTCATGCGTGAAGTAAAAAGTATCAACGCCGGAGCTTTTTGCTTCGATGATGATACTCAGAGCTCCGATCACGGGTCATTTTAATCCGGTGATGATACTCAGAACTGCGATGACGGATCAAAATGCTCCGGAGATGAACCTTTTAGATGGAATCATCTTGCGCCGAGATCTGTGAATGATTCTTTTTTAATGAATCATTTAATCCCGTGGAATTCCACGGATTTAAAAAACTCACCGGATGACTCACTGAGGTCCATTCCCCGAATGATAACAATCGAAATTTGATGTAAAAATTGTTTGAAATATTGAAAATCATCTTGCAATAACATATAATAATGCCGGAGTAATAGAAAAATGAAGGATTCTAATGCAGAAGTTGAGGTGTACAATGACAAAATTAAATGTTAAGGGTAGGGATATAACCATTGTTGCGAACAAAGAGGAAGATTACATCTGTATTACCGATATTGCAAAATATAAAGACTCGGATAGAACAGATGATTTGATTCGAAACTGGATAAGGAACAGGAATACGATTGAGTTTTTGGGTATTTGGGAACAGTTAAATAACCCCAATTTTAATCCCGTGGAATTCGACGGCTTTAGAAAGCAAGCCGGCCTCAACAGTTTTACCTTAACCCCCAGCCAATGGATCGAAAAGACAAATGCCATCGGAATTATTTCCAAGCCGGGCCGCTATGGGGGAAGCTATGCTCATAAGGACATCGCGTTTGAGTTCGCGTCCTGGATATCGGTTGAATTCAAATTATACCTCATCAAAGAATTTCAGAGGCTAAAAGATGAGGAGCGGGAAAAACTGGGATGGGACATCCGGCGGAATTTGACAAAGATTAATTACCGGATTCATTCTGCGGCGATTAAAGAGAACCTGATCCCGCCCGAATTTACTCCGCTTGAGATTGACTTCGTTTATGCTTCGGAAGCCGATGTCTTGAACATTGCCTTATTCGGTATGACCGCCCGAGAATGGCGCAATACGCATCCCAATGAGACTGGAAATATTCGAGACCATGCCAATGTCGCCCAGCTCATCTGCCTTTCCAATTTGGAAAACCTGAATGCCCTTTTCATCAACGAGGGCATGTCCCAGATGGATCGGATTGTGAAACTGAATAAAATCGCCATCCAGCAATTAAGGATTCTGACCGATGACACCAAAATAAAGCAGATTGGAACCAGGGCGAGTTCAATCGTTTAATCCCGTGGAATTCCACGGCTTTAGAAAACAATCGGTCTTTCTCTTTTTAATTGACCACATCCTTCTATCCATGTATAATTATACATGATGAATGTAAATGCAGAATATGAAATGGTGTAAATAAGCAATATGAATGATCGTGAAACCGGACGTTTTAAAGGAATGATAGATCTCAATTACCGGGTGTGTTTGATGTTGCCCGATCAAAATCCCCATGCCGCTTGCTTCCGAGAAATTGCCCTTCTCCTGATCAGCGCCCTCAAATCCCACGGATTGCACTGCGATTTTTCAACCAACGCGCTCGCCCCGGACCGAACCAACATTCTCCTCGGCTACCATCTTCTGACCTTCGAGGAAGGGTTGAAAAACTTCCGCTACATCCCTTACCAATTGGAACAACTGAACTCGAAAGAATTCCCCTTCTCTTCGAATATGGAAGCCATCCTGCGACACGCGACCATGGTCTGGGATTACTCGGAAAAAAACATCGATTTTCTCAACTCATTGGGGATCCAGGCCAAACTTCTGGTTCCCGGTTATCACGAAAACCTGGAAACCATTCCCGATATCCCGGATTCCGACCGACCCATCGATATATTGTTTTACGGCAGCATCGGTGAGCGTCGTAAAAAGATTTTGGACGAGCTCGCCAATATCTGTAACGTCAAAGTCCTCTTTGGGGTATACGGTGAAAAACGCGATGAATGGATCCGTCGTTCCAAAATCATTCTCAATATCAACCATTATTCGCAGCATATCTTTGAAGCCGTCCGCGTCTCCTATCTCCTCAATAACCGCTGCCTGGTAGTTTCCGAGGCACCGGAGGAGTACTGCTACCCTTTTGTCAGTATTCCCATTGTTTCCTATGAGCACCTGACCGACACCTGCCGGATTTTGCTGAAGTACCCGGAAGAGTTGGACATGCATCGGCGGACTACCCATTTCGAATTTAAAACATATTACCCCATGTCCGAACTAATTGAAAAGGTATTAAATGACTGAATTTGAATGTTCCATTTGCACCATTTATAAAAACGAGGAAAAAAACCTCGAACGATTTATTGCCAACCATATCGACCTGGTCGAAGAAATGATCCTCGTGGATACCGGCTCGACCGACCGAAGCAACGACATCGTGCATTCGCATGGTCTGCCGTATCATTTTTTTCAATGGACCGACAATTTTTCGGAAGCCCGGAATTTTTCCCTCACGCTTCCGACCAAACCCTGGATCGTGTCCCTGGATATCGATGAACAAATCCGAGAAGAAGACTTTCTCCGTCTCAAAGCGATCATCACCGAAACCCAAAAAGATGCGTATTCGCTGAGACAAATCAATTTTACCGATAATTTCGAAGATATTCATTGGAAAAGCATTGCCACACTGCCCGAGATGTTTCATTCGTACGGTCGCGGCTACATCGAATCTCCCCTGATTCGCGTGTTTCGGAATCACAAAGGTATCCGTTTCAACGGCGCCATCCACGAACTGGTGGGGGATTCCATCCACCAGCTCAATCTCACGAGTGCCGTCACGGATATCCCGATCTATCATTACGGCTGGATTACCTCCGAACGCACCGACGAAGAGAAACAACGCAAAAAACAAGGGTATGTGGAATTGATCAAACGGGAATGGGAAAAAGTACCCTCTCCGAAAATGGCCTTTTATTACCTGTCCACCCTGGAAAACCCGGAAGAAAAGATCCGTCTGGGATTCCGCCTGGTCAAGGAGTACCCGGAAATCAAACAGTTTTGGGAAGTCATTGCCCGTAGCGCCGCAGGGTTGGAACAATGGGATCGCGCGCTATCGTATGCCGACAAAGGCCTCGGGCATCATCCCGAACACATCCCCTTACTGGCCATAAAAGCCAAATGCCTCAATGAAATCGGAAGACCGGCCGAAGCCCTGGAGATTCTGGATCACCTTCTTCAAAAGGATCCGCTTCACCCCATGAACTGGTTTGAAAAATTCAAGGCCTTGATCATCCTTCAGCGAAAAGAGGACGCGCAGAAATTGATGCAAAACCTTCCGCCCCAATTTCCCCAGACCCTGGCGCAAGAATTATTCCAATTCATCGGATGAGTATCGGTTATGGGAATATATGAGGAGAATATTTCGTTTCTCACCGAACGCTTTCCCCAATTATTGACCCTCATTCGATCCGCTTCCACCGATTCATGCCGCATCGAACCGGCCAAAAACGGCTCCCCGACACTGGTCTACATCAAGGATGGAACCTCCTATTACCTCCATTCCCGGTTCGACCCCGAGGGCGAAAGCACCAAAATTCTTCAGAAAAAGAATCTCTCCGCCGATCACCTTGTCGTTTTGGGATTGGGGTTGGGGTATCATCTGGAAACCATCATGGCCCAAAAGGACCGGTTGTCCAGAGTGCTCCTCATCGAACCGGAACTCACAATTGTCGGATATTCCTTGCATACCCTCCGATGGCGCAAACTGCTCACGTGCCGTGACTTTTTTTATGTCCTGGGACCGGACCTCGATTTACTGGCCGAAACCATTCACCGCTTTATCAGTATTGCCAATTTCGAAACCCTCGAATCGATCGAACTTCCCTCGGAAACCCGGCTCATGCAACCCTTTTTTTCCAGGGCTCAGGAAACCATCCAAACCGAGATTAAAACCGGCATCTACGACTTTAAAACCCGGCTGGCCGAAAGTGTCATGGTTCCTCGAAATATCCTGCAAAACCTTCCGTGGATTCTAAAGACCCGTCCGGTGGCCCAATTACAAAATGCTTTCCCCGGCGTACCGGGTTTCATTGTCTCGGCCGGCCCGTCTCTGGATAAAAATGTCTTATACCTGGAAAAAATCAAGGATCGCGCGATCCTGATTGCCGTGGATACGGCGCTCAAACCCTTACTGAAACGGTCCATTCACCCTCATTTTACCGTTGCGGGCGATCCGTCTTACAAGAATTACCTTCACCTTCAGGGAACCGAGGATCGGCTCCGCCATTTTCTCCTGGTGGAAACCGGAATCGCGCATCGGGTTTTTCGGGATTTTCACGATCGCATCTTTACCTTATCGATCGGAAAACCCATCGTCGGTCTTTTGGAACGCCACAGCGAACCCCTGGGCGATATCGAAGGGTGGGGATCGGTCATCAGCATTGCCCTTAATGCGGCCGTGTATATGGGCTTAAACCCCATTATCTTTATCGGTCAGGATTTCTCGTTTACCGATTCGCGCAACCATTGCCGCGGCACAACGTGGGAAGACGACCGCATGGCATCGGCCCAAAGTCTGGATGACATCCAGCGTTTTGAACGCACCTCCATTGGCGGTGATAAAAAGGTCATGGAAACCGTGGATATCTTCGGAAATACCATCCATACTTCGGAGCGGCTGGTCCTGTACAAGAATTTTCTGGCCCGGCTCGTCAACCGCTATGCCCAACACACGCCCATCCGTTTTTGGAATGCCTCGCAGGGCGGCATCTTTTCCGAAATTCCTTACATCCCGCTGGTTGAAGCCATTCAAACCTTTGTCTACGGACGTCAGCCCCTGGATTTCAACGCCCTTTACCATCTTCCGACGTTAAACAAGAAACACAATGTGGACCGTTTGCGGTCTTTTTTAAAGGAGACGGCGGCCGCATTCACCGCTTACCTTCAAACGATCGATGAGGCGTTGGCTACGATTCAAACGCATGCCGATTCGCCCATGGAGCAGACGTTTCCCCTCATTCAACGGCTCGAATCGATCCAGCAGGAAATCTATGGGAACGCTCAACACGGAGACATTCTCGAAATGTGGTCTTCGGCCCCTATTTTTTATTTCATCAAATCGTCCAAACGCATCCGCGACCATGAATTGAACGCGTCGACCATCCGCGAAGGCATCGACATCTACAAGACCTATTTCCTGAACATCAAACCCCTGGTCGAAGATATTATCAAACAATTCGGTCAAACGTCCGGCGAATTGGAAACGCTGAACAACGATGAGCGAAACGGGTAATACGGACGATTTTGGCAGTTATCAGTACGGCCGGTGGTTGATTCAGTTGCGGCGGGGAGAAATGCCCGATATCGATCGGGGAAACAACTACGTGTTTGAAGCCGTTGACATGAAGCACGTGTTGTACACGTTTCCCGAATTGAAAGAAACCTTCCCCAATATTTTTGAAAACCCGACTCAACCCATTGTTCTGGACGTGGGGTGTTATTGGGGGCACAATGTGGTGGAGCTCGCAACGCACAATCCGGGAATCAATGTCCTCGGACTGGATATAAAGTTCAAGCGGGTCGTGAAAAGCTGCCATAAAATCAGGCGGGGCCAATTGCCCAATGCGAAAATTGCACTGTGTGACGTCCGGGATGTGATCGATCTTGCGCCGGAAAGGTCGATTTACGGCATTTGTATCTTTTTCCCGGATCCCTGGATCAAGTCCAGACATCAGAAGTTCCGGTATTTAATCGAGGATTTCTTCGAGGCTGCGCTTCCCAAATTAACGGATGACGGATTTATCTGGTTAAAGACCGATCATCCGGAGTACTACGACGCGGTACTGGAATTTGGGTTGAAGCATCGTTGCGACGTGGAGCGGGAGCCCGGGGTAGGGGAGCAATTATCGGTAAAATTAGCGTCGCGGGAATACCGAACCATTTTCGAATCGCTCTTTCTCAAACAAAATTTGCCGGTTTATCGCTTAATGCTTAAAAAACAGGCATTGAAAGATTAAAACCCCCTTAAGATGGAATCGGGTAATCGTGTTCCCTGGGAAGTTTTTCCTTATCCCTGTACATCGACAGTTTCACCCTGGGTTTGCCATCGGTATACCGGACCTCGATAATCGCAAAGTTCCGTTTCCGGTGTCTGCGAGTGAACGTGACATGAGCCCTTTGGGTTTTGGCTTCATCCAGGTGAAATGAGAATCGGCTTGAAATCAGAGCCGTGAAAAAGTCCAGGAAAACCTCCGGTTTATTTGTAATCGGGGATGAGGTAATCTGGTAAATGGTCCGAGTTTGACCGTTTCGCGTCAGGTTAATGGTGGCCTCGGTTCCGACATGGGCATCGCCGGCCAGGATAAACGCGGGTTTATTCTCCTCGCCCTGCCATTGGAAGAGGCGATTGAAGAGCATTCGCCGTTCCGCTTTGTTTTTTCCCACCGACCATTGATCGGCAATATCCATTTTCAGAAACCCCAGACTTCCGAAACTGCGGCTGAGATGGCAAGGGGGTACGGACGTGATGACAAAAAGGATCTTGCTGTTTTTCACCCGGTCTTGTTGAAACCAGGCATCGATCGCCTCCCATTGCATTTTGCCGGCCAGGGGAAAATGGCTCACACGGCGATCGATATCCCGGTGTCCTCTCAAGTCCATGACCAGGAATGCCGCGTGGCCATAGAAAAAAGAATAAAACAATTCTCCGCCAACCAGGGCATTCGGGTTATGGCAATGTTGAAATTCAATATATGCCTGACGGGCCACTTCGAAGATATCTTCAAATTTCTGACGATGGATGGGAAGAGATCCCCAACCGTCGGTGATATCGTGATCATCCCAGATCATGTATTGGGGGAAGGTCTGCAGGACCTTTTGAACCGCCGGAAACCCCCAGCTTTGAACATAAACATCCCGATAAATCGCCAGGCGCTCATCAAAATTGGAAACCGATTGGCATTTGTCCCAGGCACTGTATCCGAGATAATCACAGTAGGTTTGATCGCCCACTTGAAGATGAAAACGCGAACCATGGGCCGTTAATTGATCATAGAGTTGGGTCCACATCCGGGTGGTGACCGGTTCATCCTTCGGAAAAACCATCAGGGCCTTGTGGCAGGATGACAGCCCGAATGAGAAATCGAGATCCGCATCGTTGGGAACGCGTTTGAGCGGATACATTCTCTCACTGTGGAATTGGGTATTGATTCGAAAGTAGAAGTCATCGTCTCCGGGCGGGAATTGGATCTCGGCCAGATAACTGTTACAGGGTAAACCGTTCACGTTTTGGTCGATTGTCGATACCGGGAAAAAGTCGAATTGGGCATCGGCCGTTCCTGAAGTATTGGTTTTTTTGAACACATACACCCTGGGTTTGTCATCCCCTTCGGTGCCGAAGTTTCCAAAAAAACCGATTTTGGCTTTTTTATCGTCCACCATCCCGATGATGGGACCGATTATCATTTTCCTTTCACTCATGCTCTCTCCTTTTTTAACTTCTTTTAACTCCGAGCGCCCATTTTAGCGCCAAACGCTTCAAAAGTTAAAAAATCAGTTATTCACATCGATGAATTGGAATTTCAGCAATGTCCGCCACAATATTTCCAGATCCAGGCGGAAGGACCAGTTTTGAATATAATAAATATCGAATTCAATGCGTTTATCCAGCGGCGTATTTCCGCGAAGTCCATGAACCTGAGCCCAGCCGGTCATTCCGGTTTTCACGCTGTGGCGCAGCATGTAATTGGGAATATGCTGTTTGAATTTCTCCACCAGCTCCGGTCGTTCCGGGCGCGGTCCCACCAGACTCATGTGCCCCAGCAGCACATTGACCAGTTGCGGCAGTTCATCGATCGATAACCGCCGGAGTATTTTCCCGATTCCGGTGACTCGGTTGTCATTGGGGGGTGACCAGATGGCCCCGGTTTCTTTCTCCGCATTGGTCACCATGGTTCGGAATTTAATCATCTTGAAATTTTTTCCATCCATTCCCACGCGGGTCTGGGCATAAAACACCGGTCCTCTGGAGGTCAACTTGATCAATACCGCAATCAATAGGAAAAACGGTGCCATGAACACCAGGCCAACCGAACTCACGGCAATATCAACGGCGCGCTTGAACAGGACCTGCCAACCCTGAAGCGGAATATCGCCCAGGTTGATCATGGGGATTCCTTCGACATGCTCCATTCCTGCTCTCAGCGAGGCAATCTGCAAGATATCGGGCACCAGTCGGATTTCAATCAACAGGTTATGCGCGATTTCAACCAGCCGCAATGCCGTATCGTATTCCTTGGAGGGAAGGGCAATCACCAGGTCGGTAACGGCATACTGTTTGGCGACCGCTTCCAAATCATCGGTCGTCCCCAGAATCCTGATATCCTGAGCATCGGTTTGTTCCGCGTTCCCGCTGCTTAAAAAACCGGAGATTGCGATTCCGAAGTGAGCGTATTTTTTTAAACTTTCGGCAGTCATTACAGCCAGATGGTTGGTCCCGACGATGAGGACATTCGACACGCCGTTGCGTTTCGAATTGGCCATACTAAACAATTTGAAAACCGCGAGCCGCTGACTGAAGATAAAAAAGATCCCAAAAGGAATATACAGGGCCAGATAAATTCGGGAGACCTCGAAATTGATAAACCGGTAACTTTTCAAATACCCCACGATTAAAAGGATAAGAAACACCGAAACCACGGTATTTAGTAAGACAAGAAAAAGATCGTCCAACCGGTTGCGTCTGAGCCGGATTTTATAATAACCCTGATACGAGAAATGGACCACGTGAACAAAAATTAAAATCGGAATAATGGCCAGGTATTGACGGAACGACGGAACGCCTTTGGGAACCGTCAGCAATCCGGAATGAAATCTCACCCAAAATGTCAGGATGAACGCCAATACAATGGCTGCAAAATCGCTGAGTATATAAAAATGAACCAGTTGTTTTCGTCTTTTCTTTATCATTACATTATCGGATCCGATCGATGAAGTGTCGGAATTTGGCCCTGAAGGTTTCTTTGGAAAATGCCAAACTGTGTTGTCGAATCCTCGACGAATCGAAGGTTCGCTTCTTGAATTCGTGCAGGGCATGAGCGATATCTTCGACGTCCTGGCTTTCAAATAAAATTCCGGTGTCGTCGGTCACAATATCGAGTACCCCGCCTTTCTTGTAGGCCAGAACCGGAGTGCCGCACGCCAGCGCTTCGACAAACGCGATCCCGAAGTCTTCGATTCCGGCAAACACCAATGCCGCCGCATGCTGATACAGGGACCGCAACTCTTCGGCCGAGACATGGGATCGAAATCGGATATTGGGGGCAGCCAATTTTTTCAGGTTCTTCTCTTCGGGCCCCTTTCCCACAATCATTAGCGCATCGCCGCTGCGGTTAAACGCTTCGATTACCCGTTGAATGGCTTTATAGGGAACCAGCGCCGATACGATTAAAAAATAATCGCGGCCGGGATTGGGCGTGGGTTGAAAAAAATCCGTGTCGACCGGCGGATGGATGACTTCGGCGTCTCGTCGGTAATAGCGCCAGATCCGCTGTTTGACAAACTCCGAATTGGCGATGAAATGATCCACGCGTGCGGCGGCCATCACGTCCCAATTTCGGAGTTTGGAGATTTGATGTTGAATCAGGAACTTTTTGATTCCTTTTTCCCGACCGAAGTACGCATCGTACTGATCCCAGACGTACCGCATCGGGGAATGAATGTAACTCACATGAAGCGCCCCGGGAGGCGGGATAATCCCCTTGGCCACACAGTGGGAACTGCTGATAATGAGATCATACGCATTGAGGTTAAACGCTTCGACGGTGGCGGGAAAAAACGGGAGAAAATGTTTGTACCGTTTTCGGACAAACGCATATTTATTCAACGGCGAGACGATAATGGGATGGTTTCGTATTTTTTCCGATACATGTTGTTCCTCGAGGAAGAGAGTAAAAATATCCGCATCCGGGAAGAAGTCGATGATTTCTTCCAAAACCTTTTCACCGCCGCGCATTCCGTTCAGCCAATCATGAATAATTGCAGTTCGTCGTCTCATCAGATGCTTAATTGTACACGTTTTACCGTTAGTTTTCAACCTGACTTTTTGATATAATTTGAATCGTGAAAAAAAAATTTAAAAAAAAAATTTTTTTTTGAAACTTTTTTCGCGTTTTATGCATCTAATAGGATGTCAGACATGATATGGATGACAGAAACGAATTCGTGAAGTGATTGATGAATATGACGGATTTACAACTGATTGAACGGTTGAAGAAAAAAGATGAAACCGCACTCAAAGAGGTAATGGCAATGTATAAGGATCAGCTTTACAATTATCTACACTTGATGCTGGGCAATAAACAGCGAGCAGAGGAATTAACCCAGGATACCTTTGTAACGGTTTACTTCAAAGCCTCATCGATGCGCACCGAATACCTCAAAACCTGGATCTATAAAATTGCCATCAACCACGCCCGTAATGAACTCCGCAAGAAGAAAATCAAACGCATGTTTTCAATTTCCGATATCGATGAATCCAAATTGCGGACCCAATCGCCGAGCGATAGTGAACTGGCGTTGGAACAAATGATGACCTTGCTTCCGGAGAAGTACCGGGGGCCTGTCATCATGCGGCAAGTGGATGAGCTCTCGTTCGAAGAAATCGCAGAAATTCTTGAAAAACCAACCAGCACGATCAAAACCCTGTTTTACCGAGGAATCACCCATTTACGCGATCGTCTGGCCGGTCAACATCCATTACCTGAGTTAAAAGGAGGCATCAATGGATAATATAAAGATGATAAACGATATGAATGATACAACTATCGAAAACACATTGGGCCGCATGAAAAAGAGTTATCGGGGCGGCGAATTAAGCGACGATTTTGATCGTCGCGTATTCATGAAAATAAAGAAGAAAAAAGTGCAGCGGAAAATCACGGCATCCGTGAGCCTGGGTATTTTAATCTGCGGATTATTGTTTGCGGCGCAGATTTTCTTTTCCAGTAAAAAAGCCGAGCCGCGGTTTGCCCACAAACCGGATATCCCATCCATGGAACCGGGAATTGGCTCGAATTCCGCTACCTTTGCCAAAGGCGAAGTGCAGCCCGCGGATGGGAACGATGAGAACACGGCGATGACGGAAAGCGGGTCAAAAGAAGAAGTCCCGGTCCTGGGCGAAGTGATTTTCGCCTCTTCCGACTCCCAAGCCAATTACACCATTCAACAGGTCGGCTATACGGAAGAAAATACCAACGTCGCATTTTAGGAGACTCAAATGAAACGATTGATTGAAATTATAATCTTTATGATGATTGTGATTTTTCTTGCGTATAATTTTCAAAGCCTGGGCGCGCAGGAAATTAAAAATGACGAAAAGGATATCAAGGCGATTTTAAAGACCGTTTCGCCTTCGGTTGTAAAGGTGATCTTCGAAAACCAAAAACGGAACTTTTCATCCGGGATCGCGATCGACCGGAATTACGTGGTCAGCAGCATCATGATCAGCCGCTATCCGTTCGATTCGATTTATGTTCAGACCGTGGATGGAAAGAGTTACCCGGCCAAACTGGTGGGAAAAGACGAAGCCTCTCGCCTCATTCTTTTAAAGATCAACGAAAGCGTGTTAACGCCGTTTGCGAGTACGGTGAAGAATCGTCACATCGAAGTCGGTGATTGGACCGCGCTGGTCGGTGCCTTTTACCATCAATTCCCCTCCATCTTTCAGGGCATGATCAGCAGTGCATCGGAGGACGAATTACTGCTCAATGCCCCGGTGGTTCCCGGTTCCCCCGGCGGTGCGGTCGTCGATAAAAGAGGACAATTGCTGGGAATCATCATCGGTCCTTTCGGTTTTGCCTTCAGTCCGGATTATACGTTCAAGGATGCGTCCGGGGAAATCCATATCCAGGGCGTGAAGAGCAAACAATCGGGGTTGTGTTATGCGGTTCCCATCACCAAAGTGGTGGGGATTGCCGATGAGTTAAAACGCTACGGGAAAGTCCGGCGCGGATGGCTGGGGGTTCAGGTCATGTTTGGCAGCAACCGCGTATCGGTCACCGATGTGGTGGAACATTCGCCTGCCGACAGAGCCGATATCCGTAAAAACGATGAAATCCTCCAGGTCAATGGAAAGGACATTCATAAACCCGGGGATTTTATCGAAATGGCCCGCAACCTCAAACCGGACCAAAAAATAAAATTGGAATTCCTCCGTGGAAATCAGAAACGATCGGCCGTGGTTGTGGTCGGAGAAGCCCGAAACAGGGCACTTGAAGGTAGCGATGTTGACCCGATGGCGTCGATTCCGGATATTATGGATTTTCCCGATTCGCTTCCCCGGATGGAAGATTATGTGATTCGGATTACCGGGTCGCGGAACTTCGGGTTTGAAGCCATGGAATTAACACCGGAATTATCCAAAGAATTTAATGTGAAAAACGGAACAGGGTTAATGGTATCCAAAGTCTATGCCAATACCCCCGCTGAAAAAGCCGGCTTCAAAGTTTCCGATATCATTGTCCGGATAAACGATAAAGCCGTTCATGGATATGCCGATTTGGTAAAAACCGCAAATGATACTCAAGACAATGCCGCGTTGAATGTGGACATTTATCGGAAGGGAAAAATGGAACGCCTCAAAGTCGTCCCGGATAAAGACGTACGGATAAACCGGATATTTGAAAGTTTCAGTAATAAGATCGAAAATATCAAGCGACGGGTAACCGAGAAGAAAATCCAAAAGAGCCCTGATCCGCAACAGAAAGAATTGGATAAATATAAAGCCGAAATTGAACGAATGCGAAAAGAGCAGGAACGGATGAGAGAAAAACTCGATGAATTAATGAAACGGATGGAAGAAAAGAATAAAGAAGAAAAAAACGAAACAACAGCTTAATTAAACATACGAATAACCTAACCTCCTTATGGTGGGCCGGAAGCAATTCCGGCCCACTTTTTTTTTATCCCATTTTATCCCAAATTAACAACATCCGCAGGATACGGAAGATTCCTCCGAAGAGCCGCATTCGGGGCCGCACGTGGGTTCGGTTCCGCGAATCGCACCGATGATAATGGCATTGGCGCATCCGACTCCGGACTGCACGGAGATGGCGCCAAATTGGCAATTGCGTTCACACGCGCCGCATTCCATGCAGGCATCGCGATCAACGATCGTCGCCCTTCGGTCGCTCATGTCGATCACCCCATGCGGACATACCTGGACGCACATTCCGCACCCCTTGCATTTCGTGTTGTCCATCCGTAACGAAACCACATCTTTTAAATAGTAAAACTTTTTCATCCGACTCATCTCCTTCATCGTTTAATCGTTAACTTTTGATAAATAACCCCCATATCCATAAGATCAAACCGATGGATACGGCTGCAATTTGTAACGGGACGGCCACGCGCATCTCTTTTCTTACTCCCGAAAGGGACGTAAAGGTCGAAGAACCGGTAAAATTCATCGCCAGAAATGACGATACCGAAATCATCAACAGGAGCCAGGCGATCCCCTGGAGGGTCGCGGTTTCGGTGATTCCGGTTAAATACGAAATAATAAACACCAGGGCACCGGCAAATGCGCCCTTCAATGAAAAACTGGGGCCCGGTAACCATGGAAGAAAAATCGGGGAAAGCACCGTTCCGGCCACATAAGCCAGGAGGATATTGACGACGGCATCTAATCCCGAAGAAAGATCGATCGCATAACCATGTCGGCTCAAACCCGATAACAGGAAAAATGCCAGACAAATAGCCAGAAGAATATGGCCGCTTTGCGTCACTTCCACGGGCACCACCTTCAGGCGTTCCCACATCGTGAAGGTGACCTCTCGCATCTGCGGCGTTGCCTTCATGCCCGCTGCAAGAAAATCCGGAATATCGGAGGCGCGAACCGGGCCATAAATCACGGAAAACCCCGAGCGTCTGCGAACCTCATGCGCCGCCACGCCGGTCGCCCCCAATTGAGGGAGAATTAATTGCCGATGGGTCACGATCTCTCCCAGGCCTGATTCGTCCAGTCGGCGAACCACCTCATCGGTGGAAAATTTCTTTTTGCCGGCCGCACACCAGACATTGATCCCATGGGTATCCAAAACCAATATCCAGGCATTTAACCCGCCCAATTGTTTGCGTAACGAATCGAAACTCAATTTATAGTTGGATGTGACAAATACGGAGGAATCGGCGCCCGGATGGCCCACGGCATAAAGGCCCGGATCCACGTTGTATGTCATCCTCCGAATCCCCAACCTTATCTTTAGCGTTCCCAACTTGTCCGCCGGGCGTAATTGCGTCGAAACGCGGGGAATTTTACCCACCGCCGTATCGATCCAACCGGTCACCAATCGGTCATCGATCACTCGCTTTCTCACGGGTTTCGGATGTGAGGCGCATCCGCAGGACGGGGCCTTCGGCGCAGAACAACAACATGGTTTGACGTTTGATTCATCGTTCATGATTTCTTACCTCGACTCATTAATTTGCATCACGTTATTATATCACTTTTTATACCATATGTGATTTTAGATTTTATTTTAAATCTTTATGAGTCTCTACTTTTTTTCGTTTTTCCAAAATAAGTGTCGGTTTTGAAAAGGCCGATTGCAAGAGTTATTATGCCAGTCCCAAAGGATTGACTTTTAAACCGGATTATATTAAAATTTCATAAAAGCCAATGGAGGTATAAAGAATGACAGAACAGGAAGATAAGGTAGAAATAAGTTATCGTCCGGAAGAAACCGATAAAGAGAACGACGAAATTGAACAAAAAAATGACGAAGAGCATGACCATCAAAAATCGCACTTAAAAAAGAAGATCACCCCCAAAAAGCTCCAAGAAAAACTCCAAGAAAAGGTAGAGGAACAGGAAAAACTCTTGGAAGCCATGAGTCTCGAGCGAGACGATTTCAAAGACAAATATCTGAGAACAATGGCTGAAATCGATAATTTCCGCAAACGCGTGAAAAAGGAGAAAGAGGAATATCAGAAGTATGTTCTCAGTGAGTTTTTATTGGACATCCTCCATGTGTATGACAACCTCGAGCGGGCGTTAAAGTCTAAAACAGTACCGGCTTCGGAGGATGCAAAATCGATTATATCAGGCGTCGAAATGATTCACAAACAGTTTAACGATGCCTTAAAAAAATACAATGTCATTGAAATCGATGCGTTAAATAAACCGTTTGACCCCAATCTTCATCAGGCCTTATCCAAAGAAGAACAAAAGGATATCACCGTTCCCATCGTTGTGGAAGTCTATCAAAAAGGATTTATGTACAATGGGAAATTACTCAAACCCGTCCTGGCCAAAGTCGCTGTACCCGTCAAAAATCCCGAACCCGAACCCCCCAGCGCCAGCGACCTGGACGACGAAGAGTAAACAAGAATAAACGTTAAAATGGTCAAAAATATCGGAATCGATCTGGGAACCACAAACTCTTGCATCAGTTATGTGGAGGGAACCGAAGCCGTGATTGTTCCCAATCCCGAAGGCGCCCGGGTCATTCCGTCCATGGTCGCCTTGACCCGTGAGAATAAACGTATCTTCGGAAATATTGCCAAACGGCAATTTATTACCAATAACGAGCATACCATTTGGGCCGTCAAACGGCTCATCGGCCGAAAATACGATACCCCGGAAATCAAACTCATTCAACAACGCGTGGGGTATGCCATCTGTAAAGCCGAAAATGGTGATACCAAAGTCAAATTGGGAGACCGTTTTTATTCTCCGGAAGAAATCTCCGCGATGTTTCTGGGTTACCTCAAGCAAATTGCCGAAGATTATCTCGGGAACACGATCGGCGATACGGTCATTACGGTTCCGGCTTTTTTCAATGATGCCCAGCGGCAGGCGACCAAAGTGGCCGGGGAAATCGCGGGTTTAAAGGTGTCCCGAATCATCAACGAGCCCACGGCCGCGTTAATCGCTTATAAAAAGAAAATCAACAAAGATGGGTTGTATGCGGTTTATGACCTTGGCGGCGGCACGTTCGATATCTCGATCGTGGAAGTCAAAGGCGATGTCTACCGGGTCGTCTCGACCACCGGGGATACGTTTCTGGGCGGAAACGATTTTGATGAGAAAATCATCGAATGGATGCTGACCGAAATTAAGAAAGAAATTCCCACCGATATATTGGGCGATAAAAACACCGTGCAGCGCATCCTTCAGGTTGCGGAAAAAGCGAAAATCGAACTGTCCTTCAACCAAGAAACCGTTGTCAACATTCCGTACCTCTACCGTTTTGACGATGGCCGAAATTATCATTTTCAGCGGAAGTTAACCCGCACGCAATTGGAACACGATACCGCCGGGCTGATCGATAAAACCATCGGATTGATTCAAAAATCATTGGATGAAATCAATATCACACCCAAAAGCATCGAACGGATCATCCTGGTCGGTGGGCAAAGCCGTATGCCCATTATCTTTAAAAAAATTACGGATTTTTTCCGGAAAGAACCTTATATCGATCTCAACCCGGAAGAAGTGGTCGCCCAGGGAGCGGCCCTTCAAGCCGAAGTCATCAATGGAAAAATCAAAGATATTTTACTCCTGGATGTGACCTCCCTCTCCCTTGGAGTAGAAACCAAAGGCGATCGGTTTACCAAAATTATCGAAGCCAATTCCACGATACCCATCAAAAAAACCATGCGCTTCACCACCATTTCTGACAACCAGCAGACCGTCACCATCCATGTGCTCCAGGGAGAACGGGAACTGGCATCCCAAAACAAATCCCTGGGATATTTTAACCTGATTGGCATTCCGCTGGCTCCCCGAGGGATCCCCCAGATCGATGTCACCTTTGAAATCGATGCCAATGGAATCGTTAAAGTATCGGCCCGGGAAGCCAAAACCGGTTTGGTGCAGAGCATGAGAATTCAACCCGCCAGCGGGTTATCCCCGGAAGAAATCCAGCAGCGGATCGAGGAAGCCCGACGGTACGAGGAACAGGATCGGCTCCAATTGCAATTGAATGCGGCCCATATCAAATTAAAGGAAGAAACCGAAACGCTACAGGTGTTCTTATCGCAGCAGGCCCGGAAAATATCGGAAAGTGAAAAAACAAATTTGAAATCGATCATTGAACAATGTGAAAAAGCCCTGCACGGCAATGATTTAAACTTATTGGAATCCCTGGTTTTTAAGGTTCAAATGCAGAGGGAAAAATTAAATGAAATCTTAATGTCTGAATTCGAGGAGTAGCAAATGGCAAAAAGAGATTATTACGAAGTACTTGGGGTTTCTCGAAACTCCACGACCAGCGATATAAAAAAAGCCTACCGGCAATTGGCGCTCAAGTATCATCCCGATCGAAACCAGAATGATCCCGAGTCCGAAGAGAAATTCAAAGAAGCATCCGAAGCGTATTCGGTTCTTGGCGATGAAGAGAAACGGCGGATGTATGACCGCTATGGTTTTGAAGGTCTGAGAGGATCCGGACGCGCGGGTGGTGATTTTTCGTTCTTCTCCGAATCGGTATTTTCCGGTTTCGAAGACATATTGGGAAACTTTTTTGGTTTCGGTGGCGGCTCGAGGCGAGGTGCCCATGGGGAGAGACGCGGTCGCGATATGCGGATCGAAGTGGCAATCACCCTTGAACATGCGTACAATGGCGTTGAAAAAGAAATTGAAGTCAAACGGGAACGCAGTTGTGAAATTTGCGACGGCAGCGGCAGCGAGCCGGGTAAACCCATTGAGACGTGTAAGCAGTGCGGCGGCAGCGGGCAAACGCGGATAAGCCAGGGCTTCTTTTCCGTGGCCTCGACCTGTCCGGTATGTAACGGTGCCGGAAAAGTGGTCCGCCATCCGTGTAAAGCCTGTAGCGGAAAGGGACGGCAGTACGAAACGCGCCATATCAAGCTCTCCATCCCGGCAGGCGTCGACAAAGGCAACCGGCTCCGCGTCACCGGGGAAGGCGAAGGCGGATACCACGGCGGACGCTCCGGTGACCTCTATGTGGATATCAATATCGAAGAAGACAACAAATTCAGACGGGAAGAAAACGATCTCATCTACGCATTGGATATCACCTTTGCTCAGGCCGCATTGGGCGATGAGATCAAAATCGATGCCTTTTTCGGATCGGAAAAAATCAAAATCCATCCGGAATCCCAGAATGGCAAAATTATACGGATAAAAGGAAAAGGCTTTAAAAACGTGAACGGATGGGGACGCGGCGATTTCATTGTGGTTTTGAATGTGGTGACCCCCACCCATTTGACCAAACGAGAAAAAGAAATATTTAAAGAATTGAGAGAAATCGAAACCCATAAAATAAAGGAGACAGTAAAAGAAGGGGACCGATTTTTCGGTTAATGCCTTCGCGATGCAACTCATGGCCACGACTCGCCGTTTCTTATCTTCGTCTCCCATCTCCGGCTCGACCGTTTCGATCACCGGAGATGAACTCCATCATTTGATCCATGTGAACCGTGCCAAATGCGGCGACCCCATCGAAATCGTCGATGGGGCGGGAACATGGGTTTACGGGAAAATCCGGATGATCAAATCCGGTGAAGCCGCCGTCGATATCCTCCGGGAAGAACGCATGCCCAAACCGTCGCGTTCCATCATCATGGCCCCGTCCTTATTAAAACAACAGCCCATGAATTTAATGATCGAGAAGTTGGCCGAAATTGGGGTTGATGAAATCCGGCCCGTCCTGTTTCAGCGCACGGACGACACGTTTCAGTCCGCCCGGTTGGAGAAATGGAAACGCATTGCGTTTCAAACGCTAAAAGTCAATAAGCGGTTGTGGGCGACCGACATTCACCCGCCGGTCCCCTTAGCGGAACTCAAGCCGCACGCGGGCGAGGTAAAGTCCACGATACTCCTGGATATCTCCGGAAAACGAAATCCGGCCGCGGCTTTAGCCATGGATTTTCCGGCGATGTGCGTGATCGGTCCTCCGGGTGGAATCCTGGAGGAAGAGCGAGAGCAATTGATTCGGGAGGGATTTGCGCCCTATAACATCAATGACTGCATCTTAAAAACCGAAACCGCTTCCCTTTGCATTGCCGCTGTACTCAAATTGTCTCTGGACGCGTCGGTATCCAACGCAGCGTAACCATGGTTGAAATCAAAGATATTATCGGTAAATATAAAATAATCCGAAAGATCGGAAGCGGCGGCTTTGGTACGGTTTACCTGGCCGAAGATACCATTTTAAAAACACTGCGGGCCATCAAAGTGCCGCACCGCCATGGAACGCAAATGGAGAAAACGTTCCAGGAATGTATTGTTCAGACCAAACTGCTGGATCATCCCCATATCGTCAAATTGCTCACGGTCGATATTGTCGAGAGCAATGTGTTAATGGTGATGGAATATGTTCAGGGAACCGATCTCGAAAAAACATTGGATGACAAAGACAAACTCGATGCCCGCGTTGCCTTGAGGTATTTTAAACAATTGTTATCGGCGTTGGAGTTTGCGCACAGTCAACGAGTCATTCACCGGGATATCCGGCCCTCCAATATATTGATCAACGACGAGGACAACATCAAGATTACCGATTTCGGAACATCGATCCTGTTAAATGAGCGCCCCTATGCCACCACACGGATTGGGTCGCCGCCGTACATGGCGCCCGAGCAATTTGAAGGTCGGGCCGTCTATGCGTCCGATATTTATTCCGCCGGATGTTTATTCTATGAAATGGTTTCCGGTTTGCCGCCAATCGTGATGGCAAACCCCATGGAAATTTATAAAAAAGCAAAGTCCAAGAGTTTTACGCCTCTGATCAAGAAAGTTCCCACCTTACCCCCGGAATTGAATGGAATTATCAACAAAACATTGGAACCGGATTTAAATCTCAGATACAAAAACGTGAAAGAGATATTCGATGATCTGGATTACATGGAAGATCGCAAGCGCGACAATACAGTAGAAATAAAAGAAATCAAAAAGCGGCTGGATGCCTGGACCCAGCGCACCGATCATATATGCTGGAATTGCCGTAAATCTATGCCCAGCAAACTCCACCGATGCCTTTATTGCGGGGAAGAGCAATAGAGAGGAATAAATTATTAATATAAATTATTAAATAAAATTTAATAATTAGTCGTTAATAAGCGGTTGGATCCGCGAGTGCATATTCGCGATTCGGGGATAGACAGGTAATACCGATCCGTTTTCAATAATGGGGATAAAATCCTTTAACTCGATTCCCGATTCCTTTCCCGTTAAGGCCAGGCGGATCGGGTGAAACAATTCTTTCCCCTTGATACCTTTGGCTTCCTGGATTTTTTTGCAAATCTCGGAAACCGTGGCAAACGCGACCGGGGAATCCATCCGACCGATTTCCGCATCGAGCATGGAGAGAACCTGCATCGATGGTTCGGATTGTTTGAGGGTATTGACGATCGCTTCGGGAATATCGGTTTGAGTGAACGTCTTAAAATCTTCGGCGATTTCCGACAGCAAATAATTGTAATTGGAAAGAACCTTTGCGGTTTTCCCGATCCAGTTGACGATCTCGGCTTTTTCCTCGAATTCGAATCCGGCTTGACGCATAAAGGGAACCATCCGGTTTCCCAGTTCGTCGTCGCTGATCCGGCGGATGTGTTCCCGGTTCAACCATTTCAATTTTTGATAATCGAAAATGGCCGCGGATTTGGACACTTTTTTGAGGTTAAAACTCTGAATCAATTGGTCTTTGGTCAGAACCACATCGGCATTGCCTCCCGGTGACCATCCCAGAAGCGCCAGGTAATTGAATAAGGCCTGCGGCAGGTATCCCTCTTCCCGGAATTGGAGAATGGACGTGGAACCGTGGCGTTTGGAAAGCTTCGTGTTGTCTTCACCCATGACCATGGATAAATGGGCAAACTGCGGTTTTTCAAAACCCAGGGCATCGTACAATACCAGTTGGCGGGCAGTATTGGAAATATGATCTTCACCTCGAATGACCGTTGATACCTGCATCAAATGATCGTCGATGACCACGGAAAAATTGTAAGCCGGAAGTCCGGTGGAGCGCAGGATCACCGGGTCACTCAACAGATTGGAATCGAACACCACTTTTTCTCGAACAAGGTCAAAGAACGTAATGGAGGAATCTTTAGGAATCTTCAAGCGAATGGCGGCTTCTTCTCCGGCTTGCACCCGTTTTTTCGATTCTTCGATATCCAGATGACGACATTTTCCACTGTATCCGGCGGCACTCTCTTTATCCGAAGCCGTGTCTTTTTCTCTTTGAAGATCCTCCGGTGAACAGAAACAATAGTACGCGTGGCCCGAATCGATGAGTTGGCGGGCGTATTTTTGGTAAAGATCATTGCGTTCCGATTGCCGATAGGGACCGAATTCACCGCCAACATCCGGTCCTTCGTCCCATTCGATGCCGAGCCAATTGATGTCGCGGATCAGGTTTTCTTCATATTCTTTTTTGGAACGCGCCACATCGGTATCTTCGATCCGCAGGATCAATTTCCCTTCTTTTTTTCGGGCATGAAGAAAATTAAAAAGCGCCGTTCGGGCATTGCCGACATGGACAAAACCGGTGGGGGAGGGAGCAAAACGTAATCGTATCATCTGAATTAACCTCTATCACAAATTTAAATTATTAATAAGCATTATACGACAGATACGCGGAAAGGTAAAGAGGGAAAGAGGTAAAGAGGTAAAAGAGATATTGTCTTCGACGGCCAGGAACCCTTTCGAGAAAGGGTTCCTGGACCTCCCAAAGCTTTTGATATTGACAATCAATAAAAAAGGTCATAAAATTCATTTTCTAATGGAGGAATTGCCATGAAAAACTTTGTGGATTTTGCTCACATGGAATACCTGTTGACCGATGAAGAGAAGATGATTTACGAAACCACCAATGACTTTATCATGAAAAAAGTCAAACCCTGTATTGCCGCCTATTATGAAAACGGAGAATTTCCCGAACCCTTGATTCATGAAATGGCGGACATGGGGTTATTCGGCCCCACGCTTCGCGAATACGGCGGGGCGAATATCTCGGAAGTCGCCTATGGTTTGATCATGCAGGAACTCGAACGGGGAGACAGTGCCCTTCGGAGTTTTGCCTCCGTTCAGAGCGCTCTGGTCATCTACCCCATCTATACCTTTGGTTCGGATGAACAAAAGCAACACCTGATACCGGACCTCATCCGGGGGAAAAAAATCGGTTGCTTCGGTTTAACCGAAGCCGATTTCGGTTCCAATCCGGGCGGTATGAGAACCCGGGCCATTTGGAAAAACAACCGCTGGATCGTCAACGGAAGCAAAATGTGGATTACCAACGGATCGATCGCCGACATCGCGGTCGTCTGGGCTCAGACCGAAACCGGGGTGCAGGGATTTTTGGTGGAAAAAGGAACCAACGGTTTCTCGGCTTCGGAGACCAAACACAAAGCCAGCTTGCGAGCAGCCAATACCTCCGAACTGGTGCTGGATGAGGTCGAACTCCCGGAAAGCCAACGATTGCCCCGGGCCAATGGGCTGAAGTGCGCCTTAAAATGTCTGACCCAGGCGCGTTACGGCATCGGATGGGGCGCGATCGGGGCAGCCATGGACTGCTATCTTACCGCGCTAGAATACGCCAAAACCCGGATTCAATTCGATGTCCCGATTGCATCGTTTCAATTGATTCAACAGAAACTCGCAACCATGCTGACGGAAATCACCAAGGCGCAGTTCCTGGCCCTGCAAATCGGCAGACTCAAGGAGAAAGGACAAGCGTCCCATGTCCATATCTCCATGCTCAAACAAAATAACGTGGCCATGGCCCTTGATATTGCCCGTAATGCCCGCGATATTCTCGGGGCCAACGGCATATCCCTCGAATACCCGGTCATCCGCCATATGTGTAACCTCGAATCCGTTAAAACCTATGAGGGAACCCACGACATTCATACCTTGATCCTGGGCGCACATATTACCGGAATCGAAGCCTTTCGCTTCGGAAACAGTTGAAAATAATTACTAAAAGATTTAGAATTATATTTTTTATTACTGGAGATAACCGGAATGAACCTGTCCGATTCGGAAAAAACAAGAGACCAATTAATCGCGGAACTGGAGGACATGCGGGAGAAACTGATTCAAATTACCTCTTTAAGTGAGTTGGATGCGATTTTCAATGCCCTTCCCGATATTTATTTTCGCCTCGATTCGGATGGGACCATCCTGGATTTCAAGGTCAGTACCCCGGATAAGTTGTACATGAAGCCTGAGGATTTCCTGGGAAAAACGATTCGAGAAATTTTTCCCGAAGAGATCGATCGAAAATTGATGAATGCCATAGGCGACGTGAAAGAAACAAAAAGGCTTCATATTTTTGAATATGGCATTCCTGTCGGGGATAATCTCCATTATTATGAGGCCCGTCTTACCTCGTTTCAATCCCACTTTCTTTGTATTATCAGGAATATTACCGAGCGCAAACTCGCCGAGGAAGAAATAAAAAACCATCGGGAACATCTGCAAGCCCTGGTGGATGAGCGGACCATCGAATTGGAGACCATTAATCGAGCCCTCCAGGACGAGATCGTCGAACGGCGGAAAGTGGAAGACGAATACCTCAACGTAGAAAAGGAACTCCATGTCGCCCGAGAGGCCGCCGAGTCCGCAAATCGCCTGAAATCTCAATTCCTGGCGAATATGTCCCACGATATTCGGACGCCCCTCAATGCCATTCTGGGGTTTGCCAATCTTATCTTTAAGGGGAATATCGACGAAAAAACAAGGGATTATACCAGAAAAATCATCAATTCCGGCGATGTGCTCTTAACCCTTTTAAACGACATCCTGGATTTCTCCAAAATTGAAGCCGGACAATTGAACATCTTTCCCCAGACCTTTGATCTGGATGAATTGATTGAAAGTATCCGGTCCATATTTGGCTTTCAGTTCAAACAAAAAGGAATTTCTTTTGAGATCACAAAAAGTCCGACCGTTCCCCAGATCATTTATGGGGATAAATGGCGTATTCATCAAGTCCTCACCAATTTAATTTCCAATGCCTTCAAATTCACCGAACATGGCGGCGTTTCATTGGATATGGATTATACGCCTTCGATGGACTGTATTCGATTTCGGGTGAACGATACCGGCCTGGGAATACCGGAGACGGATTTTATGGGGATTTTTCAACCGTTTATTCGCCTGCAATACCCCAGGTCCCTGGAAAAAGGAGGGACCGGTATCGGCCTGGCGATTTGCAAAACCCTGGCTCACCTGATGGGAGGGGATATCACCGTTAAATCGCGCGTGAATATCGGTTCGGAATTCCTCTTTGAAATCCCGGCCAATTTGCAGGCAGCAAGCCAATGGATTCAAAAAAATAACGAAAGAGAAAACAGGGAACCTCAGACATGTTTGGATATCGAACGTAAATTGGATAATACCCTGCTGATCGTGGACGATAATCCGGTGAACCAGGAATTGATTCTGGAACAATTGAAACATGCGGGTTTTTATTCGCTACTCTGCGCCAATAACGCCAAAGAAGCGATCCGATTGGCCCTGGATCGCCGTCCCGACCTCATTTTGATGGATATCCAGATGCCCGAAATCGATGGCAACGAAGCGATTATCGAACTCAGGGAGAGCGAATACACGGGACCGATTATTGCTTTTTCCGCTTTTGCCATGAAGGAGTATATCGATAAAAGTTTAAGCATTGGCGCCAATGCATACATTACCAAGCCCATTGATTTCGACTATTTCTTTTCAGAGATTAATTCGTTTTTAAAAGAAAAGAAACCCAATGAACATGCACCCGTGGCGAATCGATTGAAACCCTCGATTTCAGAGCGGGTTCGACGCATCTTTTTTAACGAGGGCGATAAAAATCTGAGAATCATCGACGATGCCCTCAATGGCACTGCCTTTGAATCGAAAAAGAATTTTTTAAAAACTATTGCCCATAATTATAAAGGGAATGCGGGTTTTTTGGGACTAACCCAGCTTGAAACCGCTGCGACGGCCCTGGATCGGTCGTTTAAAAATAATGAACCCGAAGAGGAATTAAGAAAATGGGCGCATTCCCTCCGGGATGCGTTAAAACATGTTCTCAGCTCGGAGGAAACCCGCCCGGTTAAAATCACCGAGAGAAATTAAGCATCATGAAAATCCCTCCCAGCCCACATTACCGGTTTGGGCGCTGTTCACCCAAACCGGTAATGCAGTGACGATCGTTGATCATATCTAACGCTAATTGACGATCATTAACAATGGCGTTATCGGTTATTTACCGGGGCAGCAAGCAACGATCAGGGGGTCGATGTTTTTATTTCCGTAAACCTTATCGAAATAATTGCTGAATTCTTTCGCGAGTTTATCGGCTTTTTCATCGAATGCTTTCTTATCCGTCCAGGTATTTCGGGGGTCAAGAAGTTCGGCATCCACGCCCGGAAAGCGGACGGGTACCATAATATGGAACCGGGGATCTTCTCGGTATTCGACGCCTTCGAGTTCGGTATCCAGCACAGCGGTTACAATGGTTCGGGTCACGGTAATATCCATCCGTTTTCCAACTCCGTAGGGACCGCCGCTCCATCCGGTATTGATTAAGAATACCTGAGAACCGTATTTTTTCATGCGTTCGCCAAGCATGGATGCGTAAACATCCGGGTTTCTCGGCATAAAGGGCGCACCGAAAAAGCGAGAGAACGTGGACGTCGGTTCTTTCACTCCGGCTTCGGTTCCGGCCAATTTGCTCGTATACCCCATGATAAACCATAACATGGCCTGCGGTTCGGTCAACTTTGCAACCGGAGGTAACACGCCGTTGGCGTCTGCAGTTAAAAACAGGATGCGTTTGGGGTGTCCGCCGACTGCCGAGTCTTTGATACTCCCCAGGTAGCTGAGCGGAAACGAACCCCGGGAATTTTCCGTTAAACGGGCATCGTAAAAATCAAATCCCCGATCCGGGAAAATCATGGCGTTTTCAACAATGGCGCCGTGTTCTTCTATCGGAGCCTGATGAGTAACGGCATGATGAATTTCCGGTTCTTTTTCCGGGTTCAGGTTGATGAGTTTGGCGTAGCATCCGTATTCGAAGTTGGCGATACCGGCATCGCTCCACCCGTGCTCATCGTCGCCCAGGAGCAACCGATTCGGGTCTGCCGAGAGCGTGGTTTTTCCAGTGCCGGAAAGCCCGGAAAATAAGGCGATATCTCCGGTTTTTCCTTCGTTGGCGGCCGCATGAACCGGGAGAATTCCCACACCGGGAAGCAGGTAGTTCATGACCGTAAAAATCAGTTTCTTGCAGCTACCCAGATAAGCCGAACCGAATACCACACCGATTCCATTGACAAAATCCATAACAACGGCAATATTGGAACGTAAACGGCCGGCATATTTGGTTTTATCCAGCCGGTCATACGGAAGGGCAATCAGGGTAAACGGTTTTTGAGCAAAAATACTTTTATTTAATCCTTCCGGGACCGGGCGAAACATGTTATCGGCAAACAAAGCCGTCAGCGCACGATCGGTGACCAACTGAACCGGAAGCGCATAATTGACATCAGCGCCGACCACGCGGTGGGTCACATAAATTTTTGATTTTTGATCAAAGACGGTTAAGGCATCTTCTAAAATCAGATCAAACGTTTCCGGGCTCATGGCAATGCAATTGGGAGAATCCCAATCGATATCCTTGGCAATGGAATCCCATTTCACCATATAGGTATCCTGAGGGCTTCGCCCGGTGACATCCGGGGGGGTTAAGGAAGCCAGAGCACCGTTGGGGCTGACAAATACTTCTTTGTTGTTCACCGTATGCTGAATTAATTCTTTTCTCTCCAAATCTTGTAACACATGGGGATGTTTCTTCAACAAATTGTCCAATTTTTTATTGAACTCCATTTGAACCTCGCTATAAAAGTAATTTTCAGTAGTTTTTCGTTTATCTTTATAGGCGATAAACGCTCTTTATATTATAATCAAATTACCGTTAAAAATCAAACTAAAATTTTTTTAAATTTGAACGGGATTAGAGGAACGGGTTCTAAAAAGGATGATAAAAAATAGACAAAATAGACGTTGACGGTTTTTCACTCTTGCATTCGCGCTTGAAACATGGGATAATCATTCCCGTGGGTAAAGAATATTTTTTAAATATTTTAAAATATTAGAGGACTGAATATGGCTTTTCCCCAAATTCCAGGGTATAAAATTCTCAGTAAATTGGCTGAAGGCGGAATGGCCGCCGTTTATCTGGGCGTTCAGGAAAACCTTAAACGAAACGTGGCCATCAAGATCCTCGATCCCTCTTCGTTGAAAGTGGAATCGGCTGCCGTGCGTTTTGATAAAGAGTCCGAAACAGCGGCTGGCCTTTCCCATTCCAATATCGTTCAAATCTTTGATAAGGGGATCGTGGAGGATTACCACTACATTGTGATGGAGTACCTGGAGGAATCGCTGAGTGAACGCATGAAGCGCTCGCCGGACCGGAAACTGGATCCGGAAATTGCCCTGGAAATCGTCAAAGAAATTTTAAATGCGTTGGATTATGCCCATTTTCGGGGCGTCTATCATCGGGACATCAAACCCGAAAATATCATGTTTAAGCAGGACAATAAACCGGTGTTGGTCGATTTTGGAATCGCCCGGGTATTCGATTCGTCGGATCATCTCACCCGGACCGGCATGGGGCTGGGGACCGTCTATTACATGAGCCCCGAACAGTGCATGACCCAAAAAGATATCGACGGGCGAGCCGATATCTACTCCCTGGGGGTGGTCCTTTATGAAATGCTAACAGGCAAAAAACCGTATAACGGCGAATCGGTGGTGACGATTGCGTTAAAGCATGTGAAAGATCCCGTTCCGTTACTCCCTTCCGAATTGATCCTCTACCAGCCTCTGATCAATAAGATGATGGCCAAAAATAGAGACAACCGCATCTCAAACGGGGCTCAATTCAAAGAAATACTCGATCGCATCATTCACCCTGCGAATTCGTCGAATACGTCGAAAATTCACCTTCCTTCTCCTCCATCTCCTCCTTCTCCTCCCATCGGTGAACATCATGATAAATTCGACAACATCGGGAAAATCGACAACCTTGATAAAATGGATCCAATCGATAATATCAACGATACGGAACCCGAATTGCTCTTAAAGAATTATACGGCCAAAATCAATGCGAAGGCCAGGAAACGAGTGACGATCTTAAAATGGGTGGGGGTGATCGCCGCAGTGGCGATCATTGGCTTGCTCCTCGTGTTCCTGCTTGGAAAAGGCACCAAGCCGGCCAAGAAAAACTCCAATGGCAAATCCGCCATGGCCTCTCCCCGTTCGGATCAAACCCAACCGTCGGGCACGCAATCCGGGGATCCGCAGGATATCGAATTTCAACAGGAATTTCAACAAAAATATAATCTTATCCTCCATTTTATCGAAAATAAAAGACTCGAAAACGCCGAACGCCTCCTCAAGGACCTGAAGAAGATAAAGGTAACCCAGGAGGTCAACGAACTGGAAGAAAAAATCCGGCTGCTGAACCTTGAATTTAAACAGTACATGGATCAAATCTACGCATCGATTAAGAAAAAAGATTTCCAACGGGCCAAAATGGCACTCATCCAGGCCAAAAAAATTAAAATCACCGATGAACTGTCAACCCTGGAAGACAGCATCGACAGTAATCTGAGGAATCGAAACCGTTAAATGCATATACCGGATTTAACGTCTCTTTTTTTTTTTAAGTTTTAAAAAAAGTGCATTTACATTATGTAAAAATTTTGATAAACTAATGTATTGTTACAAAAATTAACCCACCCGGAAAAGAAAAAAAGAAAAAAAAGAAAAAAAGAACACATGAAAAACATGAAAAATATAACCATAAAAGGTGCCAGAGAACATAATTTGAAGAATATCAACATCTCGCTGCCGCGCGATAAATTTATCGTTATCACGGGTTTGTCCGGCAGCGGAAAATCCACGCTTGCGTTCGATACGCTGTACGCCGAAGGCCAGCGCCGGTACGTCGAATCTTTATCGGCTTACGCCCGACAATTTCTCGGGCTGATGAGCAAACCGGATGTCGATAGCATCGAAGGCCTGTCTCCGGCCATTTCCATCGAGCAAAAGACCACGAGCAAAAACCCCCGAAGCACCGTGGGCACCGTCACCGAAATCTACGATTACCTGCGGTTGCTCTTTGCCCGGATCGGCACGCCGTATTGCCCCGAGCATAACATCAAGATCGAGGCCCAATCCCCGCAGCGCATCGCCGAACAGATTGCCGCTGAAATGAAAGCGTCCGTCACGATCCTGGCCCCGATCATCCGGCAGAAAAAGGGAACGTACGAGAAATTGATTGCCGACCTGAACAAAGAGGGGTACGCGCGGGTCCGGGTGAATAAAACCATTTACCGGACCGATGAAAAGATCCCGCTGGAACGGTATAAAAAACACGATATTGATGTCGTGATCGACCGCGTCGATCCCACGGACACCTCCCGCCTGAACGAAGCCTGCGAAAATGCCTTGGCCAAATCCAAAGGCCTGATGTTTGTTCTGGATAACGATAACCATGAACACCTTTTTTCATCCGAGATGAGTTGCCCCATATGCGGGATCGTATTCGAAGAACTCCAGCCGCGGATGTTCTCGTTTAACAGCCCCTTTGGCGCCTGTGAAACCTGTTCGGGCCTGGGGATTCGAATGGACTTTGACCCGGATTTGATTATCCCGGATAAGGACCTCTGCATCGCAGACGGCGCCCTGGCCATCTACCGAAACGCCGTCGACGGTTGGCGCGGCCAATACGTGGGCGCTGTGGCCAAACACCATGGCTTCGATGTCTTCACCCCGATTAAGGCGTTGACCCCGAAACAGTACGATGTGCTGATGTACGGCTCCAAGGAAAAAATGCGGTTTAACATGAGCATGAAGAGCGGCGAAGCCAGTTGGAGCCACATGGGCGTTTGGGAAGGCCTGATTCCCCAGTCCGAACGGCTGTACAAACAAACCCAATCCGACTACCGTCGCCGGGAAATGGAAAAATTCATGCGCGTTTCTCCCTGCCCGGCCTGCAACGGCAAGCGACTGAAACCCAAGGTGCTTGCGATCAAAATCGGGGATCAATCCATTGTGGACATAACCGATTTATCGATTAAAAAAGCCATCGATTTTTTTGCCTCCCATCCCTTTACCGACAGAGAACACCAAATCGCCAAACAGGTATTGAAAGAGATTAACGCGCGGCTGCAGTTTCTGGATAAAGTCGGTTTGAATTACCTGACCCTGTCTCGGAGTGCCGGAACCCTTTCGGGCGGTGAAGCCCAGCGCATCCGCCTGGCCACCCAAATCGGTTCCAATCTGATGGGCGTGCTCTATATCCTGGATGAACCCTCCATCGGCCTGCATCAGAGCGATAACCAACGGTTGATCGATACCCTCCAGCGTCTCCGCGATATCGGGAACACGCTGATTGTGGTCGAACACGATGAGGATACGATTCGCAAAGCCGATTACGTGGTGGATATGGGACCCGGTGCCGGCCTCCACGGCGGCGAAATCGTAGCCAAAGGCACCCCCAAGCAACTCGAACGCTGCGCCCAATCCTTAACCGGTCAATACCTTTCCGGAAAACGCTGCATCCCCGAACCCACTCAGTTACGAAAAACAAAAAAATTTATCCGCCTCAAAGGGTGCAAGGAAAACAACTTGAAAAATGTCAATGTGAACATCCCGATCGGTCTTCTCACCCTGATTACCGGGGTTTCCGGAAGCGGAAAATCCACGCTGATCAACGAGATTCTCTATAAGGGCATGATGCAAAAACTCCACAATTCGAAAGATAAGCCGGGTCTTCACGATGAAATCGTGCTGGATTCCCCGATCGATAAGGTCATTGTGATCGACCAGAGCCCCATCGGTAAAACCCCCCGCAGTAACCCGGCCACCTACACCAAGGTCTTTGATGAGATCCGCAAAATCTTTGCCAGCACCGCCGAAGCACGGATCCGGGGATACCAACCGGGCCGTTTCTCGTTTAATATCAAGGGCGGGCGGTGCGAAGCGTGTCAGGGGGACGGCGTCATTAAAATCGAAATGAACTTTCTCCCCGATGTCTACGTCGAATGTGAGGAATGCAAAGGCCAGCGCTACAACAATGAAACCCTCCAAATCCGGTTTAAAAATAAAAATATCGCCGACGTACTCGCCATGAGCGTGGAAGAAGCCGCCGAATTGTTTGACCATATTCCGACCATCAAAGACAAACTCGACGTCCTGGCCCAGGTCGGCCTGGAGTACATCAAATTGGGGCAGAGCTCGACCACCCTTTCGGGTGGGGAAGCCCAGCGCATCAAACTCACCCGCGAACTCGCCAAACGGGGAACGGGCCAAACCCTCTACTTGTTGGATGAACCCACAACCGGACTCCATTTCCACGATGTCAAAAAACTCATCAACGTGCTCAACGAATTGGTGAGCAAGAAGAATACCGTGGTCGTGATCGAACACAACCTGGATGTGATCAAATGCGCCGATCACATCATCGACCTCGGCCCCGAAGGCGGGGATGACGGCGGTCGAATCATTGCCCAGGGAACACCACGGGAATTGGCGCAAAACACGTCCAGTAAAACCGGGGTCTTCCTCGATCGAATCCTACAGAAAAACACCGACGAATGCAATGATTGATTTATCCATTATACCGGATAATCCCGGTTGCTACATTTTTTCCGATGAATCGGGGAAAATTATTTACATCGGAAAAGCGTTGAATCTCAAAAAACGGGTCCGGAGCTACTTTCAAAAGAAAGACCCGGACCCGAAAACCGAACGGCTGGTTCAAGACATCCGCTCCGTGGAATTCATTATTACAAACAATGAAGTCGAGGCCCTGATCCTTGAAAATACCCTGATTAAAAAGCATCACCCCAAATACAACATCGAGTTGCGCGATGCCAAAAGTTACGCGTACCTTCGCCTCACCGATGACAAATGCCCCCGACTGGTGCTCGCGCGCCTCAAGGACCGCCACTTAAAAGGCGAATTTTTCGGCCCCTTTGTTTCTGCCACGGCCCGCGACTACATTCGAGACACCCTCAACCGAACCTTCCGGATGTGTACCTGTAAAAAGATGCCCAAAAGACCCTGTTTACGTTACTTTCTCGGTTTGTGCGAGTCCCCCTGTACCGGCCAAATTACCGAAGAGGCCTATTTGGAAAAAGTCCAGCGGATCCGCATGATACTCAAAGGAAAAACAACGGAACTGCTAAAGCAGATGACCGACGATATGAAGCGGGCATCCGAACAATTGAATTTTGAGTATGCCCTGGAACTGCGAAACCAGATCGACGCCATCAAATGGCTCCAGGAAAAACAAAACATGGAACGCAGCAAAACCTACAACGAGGACATCATCCATTACGTCGTCCACAATCACACGGTTTACCTTGCGTTATTCAATGTGTACAAAGGCACCCTGGAAAACAAACGCGCGTTTCAATTCGATGAGGGAGAAGACGTTTTCGATGAATTTCTCATTCACTACTATTCGGATAATCCCGTGCCCGCCGAACTCATCGTGCCCTGCGACGTGGGGGAGGCCGTGGTCGAGTTTCTGAAACTCAAAGCCGGCAAACAGGTGCAAATCACGATTCCCCAACGGGGAGAGAAAAAGCAGCTCCTGGATCTGGTATTAAAAAACATCGAAATAACCTTCTTCGGCGATACCGAGAAACTCAACGACCTCAAACGACGGTTAAAGATGCAAGAAACGCCGGAAATTATCGAATGTTTCGATATCTCCCATATCTCCGGATTTGCCATGGTCGCCTCAATGGTTCAGTTCCGAAATGCCATGCCCGACAAAGCCAATTACCGCCGCTATAAAATCAAAACCGTCGAAGGCATCGATGACTTTATGGCCATCGGCGAGGTGGTTCGGCGCCGGTATACCCGCCTGAAACAGGAGAACGCGGAATTGCCCCACCTCATCGTCATCGACGGCGGAATCGGCCAACTCAATGCCGCCACGGCGGAAATCAAAACACTCGGCTTAAAGATTCCCGTGATCTCACTGGCCAAAAAATTTGAAGAAATTTACGTTCCCGGCGCAGATATTCCCCTGGTGCTGAGCCGAAAAACCAAGGCCTTGCAGTTGCTCCAGCGCATCCGGGATGAAGCCCACCGTTTTGCGATCACCTACAACCGGTTGATCCGAAAAAAAGAACTATTAAAAAACAAAAAACAAAAAGTAAAAAACAATAAAACACTAAACAATAAGTTAAAACCCGAATGAAATTTAAACTCGTTTCCAATTTTAAGCCCAAAGGGTCACAGCCGGAAGCCATCCGCCAGTTGTGCGAAGGCGTCAACGCGGAACAATCCACCCAGACCCTGCTGGGGGTAACCGGTTCGGGCAAAACCTTTACCATCGCCCATGTCATCGAATACCTCCAGAAGCCCACACTGGTTCTGGCCCACAACAAAACCCTGGCGGCTCAACTGTACAATGAATTCAAAGAATTCTTCCCCGAAAACCGGGTTGAGTTCTTTGTCTCGTATTACGATTATTACCAACCCGAATCCTATATCCCTCAAACCGATCAATACATTGAAAAGGATTCCCAGATCAACCCCAAAATCGAACAGATGCGACTGGCTGCCACGGCCTCGCTCGCCTCGCGAAAAGATGTTATTGTCGTGGCTTCGGTTTCCTGCATCTACAGTGTCGGTAACCCGAAAAACTTCATGGAGATGGGATTCGAACTGTCCGTCGGCCAGGAGATTCGCCGCAAGGACATCCTGGAAAAACTGATCGAAATCCAATACGAACGCAATGAAATGGAATTGGCACCCGGACGGTTCCGGGTTAAGGGCGATACCATCGATTTTATCCCCGGGTATTTTGATAACATCATCCGAATCGAGTTGTTCGGAGACCGAATCGACCGCATTCTGGAGATTGATAAAACCACGGGCGAAGCCAAAGAACGCATGAAATATATCTATGTCTATCCGGCACGCCATTTCGTGATTCCCCACGAGAAACTGGCCCCTGCCATTGTCCGCATCAAAGAGGAATTGAACCAGCGCCTGACCCAGCTCGATATGGTCGAAGCCCACCGACTCAAACAACGGACCCTCTACGATATGGAGATGATCCAGGAAACCGGCTTTTGCAAGGGAATCGAGAATTATTCGGTTTATCTGGAAAACCGACAACGGGGTGAAAAACCCTATTGCCTTCTCGATTACTTTGGCGACGATTTCCTGATCGTGATCGATGAAAGCCACCAGACTATTCCCCAATTGCACGGCATGTACCGGGGGGATTACTCCCGGAAAAAAAATCTCGTGGATTACGGATTTCGGCTCCCCAGTGCCTTTGATAACCGCCCCCTGCGCTTTGATGAATTTGAAGAATATTTAAAGAAAAATCGGGTGGTTTTTGTGTCCGCTACCCCTTCCGATTACGAACGGCGAGAATCCAGCCGCGTGGTGGAACAGATTATTCGCCCCACCGGTCTGGTGGACCCCATCGTTGAGATCCGACCGACCGAACATCAGATTCCGGACTTGATTCGAGAAATTCAACAAACGGTCCAAACGAACAACCGTGTGCTCGTCACCACCCTGACCAAACGCCTGGCCGAAGAATTAACCGAATTTTTGGCCGAACACAATATCAAAACCCGTTACATGCATTCCGAAATCGATACCATCGAGCGAACCGAGATTATCCGTCAACTGAGACGCGGTCAATTCGATGTCCTGGTCGGGATCAACCTGCTGCGGGAAGGGTTGGATATCCCCGAAGTCAGTTTTATCGGGATCCTGGATGCGGATAAAGAGGGGTTCCTGCGGGATGCCCGAAGCCTGATCCAGATCATCGGGCGAGCGGCTCGAAACCAGAACTCCCACGTGATTCTGTATGCCGATCAGATGACCGATTCGATTCAAAGCGCCCTTTCCGAAACCGAACGCCGGCGTGCCATTCAACTCGAATACAACCGGGTCCATCGGATTGAGCCCCAAACCATCATCAAACCCATCCAGGAAAATGGGGTCGAGTTGAAGGATACCAAACACATACCGAAAAAGAGTATCCCCAAAATGATTGCCGAAGCCGAAAAGGAAATGAAAATCGCCGCCGATCGTTTGGATTTTGAACGCGCGATTTATTTACGGGATCGCATCAATGAATTGAAAAAACGGATCCACAATTCGTAATCATTGATAATTGTGGATTTCATCAGTGAATTCTTGGAATTGATGCGTTTGGGGGGGGGGGGGGGGGAAGAAAACCCCTGGCGGAGAGGGTGGGATTCGAACCCACGGTCCCGGGATCACCAGGACAACTGCTTAGCAGGCAGCCCGATTCGGCCACTCTCGCACCTCTCCACGGGCTATTCACTCAGAAAATTCAAAACTGAAACAAAAAAACATGCCGAGGACGGGACTCGAACCCGTACAGGACGCACCCACAAGCACCTCAAGCTTGCGTGTCTACCAATTCCACCACCTCGGCTTTCTTCACATATTCCGTTTTAATCCTTAAAACGTACCCTGTCGATGTGAAACAGGTGGTATTTATTTTACTTATTTTTTTTACTTCCTAATTACTACTTAGTCGCTGGCTTTGCCGGAGCCGGAGAAACCGGAACCGTCGACCCGGGAACATAGGGTTTTCGGGTCGGTTGAGAAATCGGCTTCTGACTGGTTGTCTTAATGTCGCTCCCGGAAAGAATCGATTTACCTTTCGTACTTGCCTTATTGGCTCCGATAATATACAGACCCAGAGAGGTGATCATGAACGTGATGGCCAGCGTTGTCGTCATCTTCGATAAAAAAGAGGCGGCGCCTCTCGGACCAAACGTGGACTGACTGCCCATCATTCCAAATGCCCCGGCTAAATCCGCACTTTTTCCACTCTGCAGCAGAACGATAATCACCAGCAGGATACACACAATCACATGTACAGTCAACACTAAAGTTTCCAAAATTTCCTCCTAACCGTTGGCGGCAAGTTGTTGTTTACATGAAAGAAGAATTATATCAAAAAAATCGTTAATTTTCAAGCTGGAACCTCCAATAAGTAATCCGTTAATATTTTTTTGTGCCAGCAGGTGCTGCGCATTCTGGGGGGTCACCGACCCACCGTAAAGGATTAATGGGGTTTCCCGACTCACCGTGATCCCGGAAGAAATTTTTTCTTCTAACATTTTATTGATGATTTTATCGATGGTTTTATTGATAAACGCATGAACCTCCTGGGCTTGTTCCGGCGTCGCATTTCGACCCGTACCAATGGCCCAAATGGGTTCATAGGCAATCACGAGCCTTGAGAGTTCGGACGGGGAAAGACCGTCCAGGTCCCGGGTGAGTTGGGTTTCCACCTTGGTAAAGGTCTGTCCCGCTTCCCGTTCCGCGAGGGTTTCCCCGATACACAGGATTGGGGTAAACCCATGCCCCAACGCCGACTTTAGTTTCTTACCAATATCGGTGTCTGTCTCTTTAAAAATTTCACGGCGCTCCGAATGGCCGATAAGGACATATTCAACGATGTTTTCAAGCATCACTGGGGAAATCTCGCCGGTAAACGCACCCTTTTCCTCGAAATGCATGTTCTGGGCCCCGATTTTAATCCGGTCCGAGAGCCCTTGAATGGCAAAAAGAGAGGTAAACGGGGGAAAAATAACGACTTCGACATTATGATTAACGTCATGATTGATGTCATTGAGGTCATTTTTAGGGGAGAGCGGCAGCAAACGTCGATTGAGTTCCTTCATAAAGTCGATGCTCTCCGGGATGGATTTGTTCATTTTCCAGTTACCGGCGATGATATGTTTTTGGGATGAGGTGTTCATTTTATCTTATCTAATTTATCTAATTTAATCGTTTTCGGATAACGATTCGATACCCGGGAGGTTTAATCCGGAGAGAAATTCAAGGGACGCGCCGCCGCCGGTTGAGATATGGGAAATCTTATCCGCCACGCCGGCCCGGTTAACGGCTGCTACCGAATCCCCGCCGCCCACAATCGTGGTCGCGTTGTTTTCGGCAATGGCCCGGGCGATTTCCATGGTTCCCGAAGCAAAAATGTCCATTTCGAAAACCCCCATGGGACCATTCCAGACGATTAATTCGGCATCGCTGAGCTCCCGTTTAAAGAGCTCGATGGTTTCAAATCCGATATCCAGACCCATCATGCCTTCCGGGATTTCTTTTCCTTTACTGACCATCTGAATCGTGACATCCGGCTCGATTTTGACCGCAGCCACATGATCGATCGGAAGGACAAGTTTCACATTTCTCTCTTTGGCTTTTTGAAGGATATCCAGGCATACGGGAAGGGAATCCGCTTCCACTCGGGAATTGCCCACGTTGATTCCCTGGGCTTTGAGGAACGTATAGGCCATGGCGCCGCCAATCAGAATCTTTTGCGTCTTTTCCATCAGATTGGTAATCACGGGGATTTTATCCGAAACTTTTGCGCCGCCTAAAACAAGAACGTAATGTTTCGGCGGATCGTAGACGGCCATGCCGAGAAATTCAATTTCTTTTTTTAAGAGAAAACCCGCTACCGAAACCGGTGCAAATTCGGTAATTTTTTGGATCGAGGCATGCGCCCGGTGCGAGGCGCCGAACGCATCATTGACATACACATCGATATCCTTGGCCAACTCCCGGGCAAAGGCCTCGTCGTTTTTGGTTTCACCGGGATTGAACCTGAGGTTTTCAAGCAACAGGAGGTCACCCGCTTGGAGTTGCGATTTCATCGCATCGATCGAGGGACCGGTGAGCTCTCCGTTGAACTTGACTTCCCGATTCAACAGTCCGGATAAATGGTCGGCCACGGGTTTTAATGAATATTGCTTGTCTTTTTCGCTTTTGGGACGCCCCAGGTGAGAGGCGCAAATAATTTTGGCTCCGTTTTCCAGAAGATATTGAATCGTGGGAAGCGTTTCCCGGATGCGGGTATTGTCGGTTATTTTTTGGCGATCATCCAGGGGAACATTGAAATCCACGCGTAAAAATACCCGTTTATTTTTGACAGAAACATCGGTAATGCTTTTTTTTTTCATGTTGGTTGCACCGACTGCCAAGGATTAGCTTTTCGCAATCCGGCTCAAGAGGTCTCGAACCCGGCAGGAGTAACCCCATTCGTTGTCGTACCAGGCCAGGACCTTGATCATGTTTTCGCCGATCATCGTCAGGAAATCCACATCGATAATGGCCGAATGGTCGTTACCCACAATATCCGTCGAGACCAGCGGTTCTTCGGAATATTCGAGGATACCTTTCAGCTCATTGGACGCTGCTTCGCGATAGAGTTTTTTGATCTCATCGATGGAGGTACTTTTTTCGATATTAACGACCAGGTCTACCAGGGAACCATCCGGAACCGGAACACGAATGGAGCTTCCGGCAATTTTTCCCTTGAGTTCGGGGATCACCAGTCCGATGGCTTTGGCCGCACCGGTCGTGGTGGGGATAATATTAAGGGCCCCTGCGCGGGCGCGTCTCAAGTCCTTATGCGGTAGATCCAGGATGCGCTGATCATTGGTATACGCATGGATCGTGGTCATGTTGCCGTTGAGAATTTTGAAATTCTCATGGAGTATTTTGGCGACCGGTGCCACGCAATTGGTGGTACAGGATGCGTTGGAAATAATGTGATGCGTTTCATTATCGTATTGATCGTCATTGACACCCAAAACCAATGTAATGTCGGGGTCGGTAGCCGGTGCGGTGATGATGACTTTTTTGGCTCCGGCACTCAGGTGTTTGGAGGCATCGGGACGTTTGGTAAATAGGCCGCTGGACTCCACCACCACATCGATTCCCAGATTCTTCCACGGAAGATTTTCCGGGTTCTTCTCGGAAAGGACTTTCATTTCCTTTCCATCGACAATCATGCTATTTTCCTTTACTTCAATGCTCTTTTTTAATTGTTTGAATACGCTGTCGTATTTTAATAGGTGGGCGAGTGTTTTGGCATCGGTCACGTCATTGATCGCGATAATCTCGAAATCATTTTGTTCCAGACTGGCCCGCAAGAAATTTCTTCCGATTCTCCCGAATCCATTTATTGCAACTTTTAAGCTCATGGGCTTTACCTCCTATATAAAATATTTTTATTATACAATATAAAAAAGGTAACATATTCATGCGGTAGAATCAATAGGGGGAATAATTTTTTTTTAACTTTTAATTTTCTTAATTCAAATGATTCCGAATACCTGTTGATAATTGACAAAGAATGATGCATGTGTTATTTTCTTTTTTTAAACCCATTAAAGGAGATATTTTCAAATGATATCAAAAGCAGCCAGAAAAAAGTTAATCCTCAGTGTTTTTATTGGAATCGGTTTATTGTTCACGTTTCAATTGAGTGCCGCCATCGATCATATCCATTTCGGCTCAAAGGGAAATCCGCTCCAGGGGTTGACCGTTACCTGGAGGGGAAATTACAACAAATGCAGTATCAAATGGGGCTATACTTCTTCTTATGAGAAAGGGAACGCGGAACTTGACGGGCGGACCGAATTCGGGGATAAGCACTCTTATCTTTTCGATTACACGTTTCCCGATCCGGAGCCGTCCAAAACCATCCATTATGCTTTTAAAGAGTACAATGGACCTTATGAATGCGAGAAGTATTCCGGGGACTGGACTCAGGATTATACGTTCCAAACATCCACGGATGTCCAATCGGACCATTTTACGTTTATCGCGGGTGGCGATAGTCGAGGCGAATCCTGTGAGTCCCGGATGCCGGGATGGCAGGCGGTAACGGAGCGCCTTGGCACGACAACCGCGGATTTTTACCTCTGTGGCGGCGATTTGATGATCGAGGGTGGGAATAAGCAGAAATGGTTGGACTGGTATGAAAACGGTCAACGTTTTCTTTCCCAAAAACTGATTTATTTTTCGATCGGGAACCACGAACGGTATGCCGATCCCAATGTCTTCAATTATCTGAACCAATTCACGGTTCCGGAAAATGGTAATTTTTCCGAGCTTTATTATTCCTTCGAATTCGGAAATGCGGTTTTTATCTCTCTATCGACGGAAATATCATCCAAAACCGATAAAGGGAAAGCCTTTATTGACCAGGAAACTCAGTGGTTAACCGCTCAACTCAAAAAATACCGGGGAGCCGAAGCCACCCATTACAAAGAATGGGTCATCGTGACCTTTCACAAACCGTTTTTTACCATCGACAAACACATGGGAGAGATGACGGCCCGAATTCCCAGTGATGAGACCAGTGACGATTATTCGAAAATATGGTGGAAGGATCTTTTTGACGCGTACGGGGTGGATGTGATTATCAACGGGCATACGCATGCGTACATGCGTTCTATTCCGCTCTGCTTAACGGGCACAGGGCCCGGTGGGACAGATATCACGTTTAATGATAAAGGACTGTGGACGGAAAAACCGGTAAAGAGCGTTGAGTATGGAAATAAAAAAGGGCAAGGCCGTTTGGAAGTCGTGGCTGGCGGTTTTGGCGTGAATTTATTGACCGAGGATAAATTACCCTATAAAAACGAATGGTTTGTGAATAACTATACGTTGGAATTTCATTATTGTGAGTTTAAAATCGATAAAAACGTATTGACGATGACCGCCAAACGGATCAGCGATGACCGGGTCATCGACCAGGTAACGATCAAGCATTAAAGTTTAAAAAATTGATAGTTTATTCTACACGGGGCGATTCTTCGAATCGCCCCGTTGGCTTTACGGGTTACTTTTCGGGTTCGTCTTTTTTCTTTGTCGGGAGGAGGATTTTTTCGTCGAAGCGGGATCCGCCGTCTGCCGGAATTTTGATAATCAGATGGGCGCCGTCTCGGTAGGTATCGTTGAGGATAATGGTGCCGCCGTGATTGGTGATGATATGGTATGAGATGTTTAACCCCAATCCCGAACCTTCGGTTTTCGTGGATTTGAATGGTTTGAACAAATTGGGTTTGATATCGTCGCTGAATCCCGGGCCGGTGTCGATAAAATCGATGCGGTATTCCTCATCTTTCTCGAAAACATCGATTACCACTCGACCTTTTCCTTCCATGGCTTCGATGGAGTTGGAGATCAGGTTCACGAAGACTTGTTGGAGGGCACCGGGGTTGCATAAGAGTGGAAAATAATGACTGCTTTTCAAATAATCGACCGTGACCTCTTTGGCCTGTTTGCTCCATTTAACGACGTTGATGGCCGCTTCGATAATCACTGAAATATCCGAAACCACATAGGATTCAACGCTGGGCATGACCAGTTTGTGCATGCCCCGGGTAATTTCCTTGGCCCGTTTGATTTCGTTTTCGGCCAGTTCCACGACTTCATTCAGATCCTCGTCGTCTTTGGGTAAGTATTTTTTGATCACTTGAATCGAATTGTCGATGGCGAATAAGGGGTTATTGATTTCATGGGTAATATTGGCGGTGACCCGGCCAAGGAATATCAGTTTATCGTTTAGCATGGCCATCCGTTCGACTTCGTCCTTTTTGATACTTTCTTTCTTCAGTCGGTTGAGCATCTGGTTGATATTTCCACCCAGGGAGGAAATTTCGTCTTTATAGGTCTCCGGTATGCGTTGGGATAGATCGTCGAATGAGACGATATTATTGGTAATGATCGAAATTTCTTTGATTCGGCGCACCACCAGATAATTCACCAGAAAGTACAGGGTGGCTCCGGAGAGGATGAAACCCGCGATGAGTAAAATTAAAAAGGAGCCGGCGGCGTCATCCAGCAGGTCGAACATCGGGGCGGGAACAACGGCTTTGATGGTTAAGATGTGGCGGTTTCCTTCATCGCGGATCGGATAGGTGATAATGATTTTTTTATCGTTCTTTTCCAATCGGATCAACGAGGGGTCATCGAATAAGCCGGGGGGCATGATTTCTCGGAAAGGAGTCAGGAGTAAGTGGATTTCTTTTCCCGCGGCATATTGGATCCGTTCTTCAAATTGTTTATCGATCAAACGGCCGAGGAGAAGTCTGCCGATTCGGTTTCCTTTTCCGTTGTTTCGACGGATGGGAGTCGAGGCGACGATCATGGGGCCATATTCGGAGTGGACGATCCCGTATACGGTTTTTCTCACGTTAAAGACTTTCATGAAAAAACCCCAGGATATGCCTCGTTTTTGGCTCAGCAGTTGAAAAGGAAACGGGCGTTGTCCTAAAAAATCATAACCTTGCATATTGACGATATTTCGATTTTCATCGACCACAATGAATAAACTCAGACCAAATTCCCTTAATTGAAGATCAGGGAAGGGTTTGGGTACCAGACCATCGGCGTGATTGGCCAGGTAGTCGGAGATGGGTTTCTGATTGGCCCAGTTTTCGCATAGGGTGACGATTCGATTGGCTTCGTCCAGGAAGATAAAAAGAACGCCGTCGATAATGTTGTGGGCAAATTCTCTTTTTTGTTCGTTGATCGGTTTATAAAAAAGGATTTGGTAAGAGACGAAGAAAATGGATAAAAGAAGGATATAGATCGTCAGGATGAAAAGAGGGATTTTTCCAGTTAATTTCATGTCTTTTAATTTTGATAGTTTTTTCCCCAAAAACATATTGCACCGGTCTTTTTATCTGTGATCTTCATTTACACTCCATTCCAAAAATGTTGAGCGATAATTAATTATATAAAAAAATTGGAAATAAACTGATTTAATTTTATATCACAATACGGAGTAAACCGCAAGTTTCTCAGTCAATAAAGTCAATAAAACGAACATCGGTTATAGTAAACTCAAGCACATGCGACTGGCGAGTACAGCGGCGTCTTCGGTGGGATAGATCTGTTTAATTGACGCGTCGAAAAGGAATTCGGCGTCCGGCCCGAATTCCTCGTCGCCCGGGTGATAAACCAGGGTGACGGAAACGTTTCCGATGGCATGAATGTGGGCGCCCAGGTCGCCCATGGGTAAGGGGTGCCAATCCAAGCGGTTCAAATTGGCGCGGAGAGTATCGAGGTTATTGCCGATTCGCTGGATCAGGGGTTGGATACTTCGCGAGAGAAAGGCTTGCCAATAGAATATCCCGCCCTCCATTTGCCGGAATGAAATGAGGTCATGTGTAACGTGAATCGGGGTTTCGCATTGCAGGTAATGCAGGACCAGGATACGGTCGCTGACTTTGGCGGGTTTATTGGAATTTGCAAGGAGAAGTTGGAAGTCGTCGAGGTGAAGGGTCATGTCGGTTCCGAATGCCCGAAACGCTAACCGGTTGGATTGGGGAACCGGGAGTCCGAGCAGGGTACAGCGGTTCACGACATCCACAGTGCGTAATTTTTCAATGGCCAAGTTAATGGCCGTTTCATATCCGGATTCTTTTGACATTTTATTATACGAATTATGTAATTGTTTAGGTATAAAATTATTTTTTATTTATATGTGTTTTCAGGCCGAAGCCGGCTCCAACTCCGCCCACAAAAATTATGAACAATTTTATTATTTCTTTGAATAATTCGGTATCCTTCCCAACTAAAAAAATCGTAAGAAAAACAAATACAAGAATTGCTAAAATAATATAAATTAATTGATAAATCCTCGAATGTTGAACATCTTTAAAAGCCATGTTTTCAGATTTTTCTGTTATATCCAACATTCTATCTATATGGTGTCCATCCATTTTTGAAATAATAGGGGATAAAGAGGGATCGGAGATATGTCCCATTGAAAAAAAGGTACTTTTTAAAATTTCAGTCACTTCTCTTTGAGTTTCATCTCCGCTTGACTTTTCATTATTTTTTTTTACAATGGGTTCTTCTTTCTTTTCTCCGTTAGGGGGTTCTATTCTGTTTTTTTGGTTTTCTTTATCCTCATTATTCATCTTTATCCTCAAAAAATCTATTGGAAAAGTTGATGAAAATTTTCTCAAGCATATCGGTAACTTTTTTTTCTATAAAAGCAGCACAGACCATGGTGGTTAAAGTGGAAAATTCTTTATCTGTCAATTTTCCCGCATTTTTTAAATTGTTGAAGTATTCAATCACCGTTTTCAGTTTTTCAAAATTAGGGTCATGCCATCTTGATTTTGACAATGACGAATTTAACTTCTTATTAAAACCGCCTCGTTCAAGTTTATTTTCAAATCCAAACATTTTTTCACCTTTTTATATCTTGCCAGTTTTTAGTATATCAATAAAGTAAAAAATAGTCAAAGATATTTTTATTGACTGATAAGATCTGTTACCGATGGAAACTTTTTCATATCCGTATGGGGTAGAAACAAGGCAGCCGTGTATTGATTCATGTAAGAGGGATCCGTACTCAGTTCCATATAGGTTAAGCGGCGGGTGAGCTCCGATTGGCGCTCCTTAAACTCCCGAGAAACCAAAATCCTGTACGCTCCCATGAGCGATGCATTACCAATGTAGTGAAATTTCTCTTTTGGTAAATCGGGAATCAATCCGATAATTTTGGCTTTCTCAATATCCAGGAAGCGTCCGAATCCACCGGCAATGAAAATATGACCGAGGTTTTCAACATCCATGCCGACCTGTTCCAGCATCAGGGCGCACGCCGAATAAATCGCTGCCTTGGCGCGGATGACATTCTCGATGTCCGGCTCGGTAATGGTAATTGGTTCTCCCGTTGCACTGTCTTCCAAAGGTACGAGAATATAGGTGGCCTGCCGGCCATTGATACGGATGGAAGAACAAGGCTTTTCGCGGTTTAATTTTCCTGCGGCATCGATCCGGCCGGTCAGAAAAAGTTCGGCGATCAGGGAAATCATCCCGGAACCGCAAATGCCTTTGGGTTTACCTCCGCCAATGGTTCGATACGTGGCCATACCGGTCAACGGATCGATCTTCACGGCTTCGATCGCACCCTGTGCGGCCCGCATGCCGTTTTCAATGCCTCCGCCTTCGAATGCCGGTCCGGCAGAGCAGGCACAACCCAACAAAAATTCGTGGTTTCCGATCACCAATTCACCATTGGTCCCGATATCGATAAACAGGTTAACTGCTTCGGAATCCGTACCCGTATTCATACTTAAGGTTGAACATAAAAGCCCGGCCGTGATATCCCCACCCACGTAACTCCCCACTGCCGGAGAAATATAGACCCAGGCGTGGGGATGGATGTCAACCCCGATTTCCGCGGCCGTTAAATACAAGGGACCCAATAGGGTAGGGGTATAAGGTTCGAGTCGGATGTATTCGGGTTTTAGTCCCAGGAGCAGGTGAATCATGGTGGTATTTCCAGCTATCACGGCATCGGTCAGTTCGTCGGGCCTGATATCATGAGCCTTGCTTATTTGTTTGATCAACCGATTGATGGTGTTTAAAACACGAAACCGAAGGTCTTCCAGGCGCCCTGGTTTACGGGCATAATCGATGCGGCTGATCACGTCGAGCCCGCATTCGATTTGGTCGTTATAAGCGGTCCGGGTTTCGATGATTTGGGCGGTGCGCAAATCAATGACCTGAACGGCGACCGTCGTGGTTCCGATATCCACGGCAATCCCAAGATGTCGGTCCGTTTGATCCCCGGGTTCAATTGCGATCACACGGTTAGCCGACGGCATTTCTGCCAGGGTAACGGTCACCTGACCCTGATCTTCGCGCAAAACCTCTGCCAATGTTCGGATGATGGGCAAAGGAACGATCACCTCTTTTTTGCCGCAGGTATGTTGGACCGTGCGGGTCAACCGGTCGAGGTCCGAGAGTCCGTCTTGCAATTGGGGAGAGGGAACCGTGATGAGATGTTTGGAGGTCAACGGATTCGGTTTTTGGCCGTCTTTAAAGAGGTTGAGATGAACGAGGCAGATATCGTCGGTTTCATCGCTGAATTGTCCCCCGTGTTTGATGCTTTGTTCAGGGATTTCAATGGTGGTGGAAACGTCGGTGGTTTTGGACTGACACGCCAGAACAAAACCATTGGAGATTTCGGTTTTCGATAAGTGGCCCGTATCCTCTGTTTCTACGTTTCCGGAACGGATGCGAACCGTGCATTTGCCGCAGGTCCCTTTTCCGCCGCATGGGGAATCGATTTCGATTCCGGCCTGGCGTGCGGTATCCAAAAGATACGTATGGTGTTTGATCTCAATTGACTTTCCGGAGGGTTCAAATGTAATCATGGGCATGGGATTTTTTCAGTTTCTCCTTATAAAATGAGGTATGTTTTTAAACCCCGACCATAATGATGGTTTTATCGTTATAAGAGATCTCATTCATGTAGATTTTCTTTTCCCATTCGATATCTGCCGGATCAAAGATCACCAGGTAGCCTTCTTTTAATCCCAGCTTATCCAAATAATCACTGAGTTGTTTTTTGGCTTTTTCGATGGATTGGCTGCCTCTTTTTATCTTTAGTTCGAGGGCCACCCGTTGGTGATGATAGTTTACCAAAATATCGATCCGTCCATTTCCTAACGCCATTTCTCGGGTAATTTCTCCCCCGGAATTGACGATACGCTGTAAGAAAGCCATCAGTAATAAGTGATTGGCAGATTCTTTAAATTCGTATCGATCCAGCCAGAATTCGGCGTTTTCTCTGTAAAATTCCTGGAACGCCTCTAACACTTTCTTCATATCGATTTCATTGTTTTCATTAAAGAAGAAACGCGTTTCAATTTCCACAGGCAGCGAAACCTGGATGGAATAGGCCATGACCCGGGGTATAATTTCGGCATAAACCGGATTGGCGAATTTAAGGGGATCGGTTTGACTCACAATACCCAGGTCTCGGACGTATAGAATGTCGTCATTTAAGGTATCAAAGGTAAGGTTATCGCCGTTAATAATTGCCTGCACAATCTTTTTGACCCTTTCTTCTTTTAATTTTTCGATGAGGCTGTCCAGATGGGTATCCCGCCGCTGGATCAATTCATTTTTTGCCTGGGTTAATATGTCTATGGTAATGGGTTTGGAGTAATCGTGATCAAGGGCCATTTCAACTATTTGTTTTGCCAGGGCGTTGACCAACCAGGGTTGACCGTTAGAGAGTCGGAAGATTTCTTCTTTGACGTCGTCGGGAAATCCTTGACCGGTATCCTGGGTGTGTTGTTCCAGTAATTCAAAAACCTCTTCTTTTTCAAAATTAGACATTAACAGCGAGTCCGATTTGATATTAAACGGAGACCCTTTGCCTGCGGATTCGCACTCATCCCGAACTTTGATTTTATATTCCCGGACGTCCCTGAGTCCCACCAATGCAAGGGAGGAAGGAAAATGCTTCGGTCTGGATGGATAACCGGAGCGCAGTTGTCGGAGGATGGAAACCAATACATCATCCATTAAAGAATCGATTTCATCAAGGAAAAGAATGATCGGCTTTTGTTGATTGGCGCACCACGATTTGAGGTATTGGTTTACATTCAAGAATTTTATTTTTTGAGGGTTTTCCGGCCGGTATTCTTCCGGTAAATTTTCCAGGGCTTCCTGGTAAATGCTTGCATTAAGGAGTAAATTGGCCTCTTCGGGAGTAATGCTTTTAAATCCCGCCTGTTCCAAAGAAACAACTAAAGCAATGTATTTTCCTTCGGTGTTGAGCTTTTTGGCCAGGGCATAGAGGTAGGTTGTTTTACCCGTTTGTCTGGGGGCATGGAGGGTAAAATATAATTTTTGATCGATTAAGCGTTCCACGCGTTTTAATCGTTTTAAGGGATCTACCATATAATGGTCTTCCGGGGAACAGGGACCAGCCGTATTAAAAAATTTTTTTATTTCCGTCATGGCTTAATAATAAAATATATTTGAAGCGTTGTCAATTTCTGGATGGGAAGAAGGAAATTCCGTCAGGAAAAGCGGCTCGGATTCCCAAAAAATGACTGTAAGGTATTGCAATACTTTCGACACTTGTGTATAAATAAACTAACCATACGGGAGGAGAAGATGAAAACGGAGAGAAGAAGCAATAAACGACTCAATGAACAAATCGGGGCCATGTTCGAGAATGAAGCGTGTCAAGTGTTAAACATTTCCGAAAGAGGGGTCCTTCTGCAACTCAATCATCCGACCATGTTCCTGGGCATTGAAAAATGCATCGATTTCGACCTGCAATTGGATGGACAATGGATCCGACTTCGAGGAAAAGTCGAATGGATCCATGATGAACTGGCTCTCTCCAGGTTGGGGCTATCGGTTCAGGATGCCCCCTCGCTCTATTTTGATTTTTTAAGAAAACGTTTGGAATAAATGTTTAATTTTCATGAAGAATGTATTATAATGTACCCGTGAGAGGTTAAAAGGGTATAATGAACGTTCGTCAAATGCAAGGGCTTCATTATCTTGAATTTACATTGGGAGGGAAACAATTTGCCCTGCCCCTGAGTGTGGTGGATCGGGTGGTTCATGCCGTCGAGGTGATGCGGTTACCCAAAGGGCCGGATATTGTTTGCGGGCTGATTAACTACAAAGGCCAAATCATCCCGATTATCAATATATCGCGTCGGTTTCACCTTCCCGAGCGGACCCTTGACCCGGATCAGTATTTCATCATTATGCATTCCAATGTTCGAAAATTCGGCCTCCTCGCAGATAATATCCATAGTGTAACGGATCGAAACCCCGATCTGATTATTTCTCCTACCGACATTATGGCGGGTGTGGAATTCCTCTCCGGGATCATCAAACTTCCCGATGGATTAATGCTGATTCCGGATCTGGATAAATTGTTGACCCATGACGAAGACGTGGCATTAAAAAAAGTTATGCCAAACGAGACACGAGATGCAACGCATTAAAAATCAATTATCTCCCCAATTATTGAATCTGTTTGATGATTTTATATCGCGTGATATCGGGATTAGTTTTAAAGAAGACCGGTGGGAAGACCTGGAACGAGGGATAAAGGAAGCATCCCGGGAATTCGGTTTTGATGACCCCAAAACATTCATTCAATGGCTCATGTCTTCCCCATTATCCAAAAAACAAATCGAGATACTCAGTTCCTACCTCACCATCGGAGAGACCTATTTTTTCAGAGAAAAAGAATCTTTCGATATCCTTGAAAAACACATCATTCCTCTGTTAATCAAGACGAACGAGATGGAAAAAAAATCGTTACGCATATGGTGTGCGGCATGCAGTACCGGCGAAGAAGCCTACTCCATTGCGATTACCCTGGACGAGATGAAAGATCGATTAAAACAATGGGAGATTTCCATCCTGGCCACGGACATCAATTTAAAGGCCCTTAAAAAAGCCGAAACCGGGATTTACAAAGAATGGTCATTTCGAAATACCCTCCTTCGGACTAAACAGAAATATTTTATAAAGAAAGATAAATCTTATGAAATCCTACCTCATATCAAACGAATGGTGCATTTCGACTACCTCAACCTGGCCGAAGATGTCTATCCTTCCTTGCTCAACCATACCATCTTATTGGACATTATCTTTTGCCGGAATGTATTGATGTATTTTTTGCCGCAAAAAGCAAAAGACGTCGTGCGTAAATTATACCGGGCATTGAAGCCGGGAGGATGGTTGATCGTGTCTCCGACCGATTCGTTTCATGTGATAAAGGCTACCGATTGTTTTCAAAAAGACCCGGAAGGATCATCGGTTTATCTGAAATGCGATAAAGAAAAACCATCGCCAATCGCCCCGGGCTCGGCTTTCCCACCGACGCCGGCACCGGTCATTGCTGAGAAGAAACAAAAACCTCTTGAGAAGCCGAACGATAAAGGGGGTGAGACATCACATGCATCGGCCGATGAGACGTTTGAAAAAGCAAAAGAATTCTACCTGCATGGGAATTATGAAAAAGCCCTGGATGGGCTCAAGGCTATACCCCAATCGAAAGCCAATGGTGACATGTATGCGCTGGCTGCCCGTTCGTATGCCAATCTGGGGCATTTGAACGAAGCCGCGCACTGGTGCCAAAAAGCCATTGGAGCCGACCGGCTAAATGCGGAATTTTACTATTTGGGTGCGATTATCAGTCAGGAAAAGGGAAACGAAGAGGCCGCCATCCGGGCACTGAAACGATGTTTATACGTGGACCCCCATTTTCTCCTGGCCCATTTTACATGGGGGAATATCCTCTTACACCGGAAAAATATCCGGGAATCCCGAAAACATCTGAATGTGGCGCTGTCTCTCCTGGAATCCATGGGCAATGATGACATGGTCTCCCGGGAAGACGGACTCACCGCCGGTCGGCTACATGAAATTATCGAGAAAATACTTGAACATTAAGGATCGTTAAATGACGGATCGAATAACCGAAACGAAAATCGAGAAAAAATGGGAAGACATTCACCGCAAGATTCGTGAATCCGCCGACCGGCTCAAAAAAAGTTTCGACCTTTCACCCGAAGAACGGCAAGCGATCCTCGTGCAACGGGCCCAAACGTTGGCGCAGAAAGAAAAATTACCGCAATTGAAGGCGTATATGGAATTAATCGAATTCCGATTAGGGGACGAATGTTACGCCATTGAGTCCATATATATCCGTGAAGTGTGTCCATCAACAAATTTAACGCCTATTCCCGGCGCCCCGGCTTTTATTTCGGGAATTATCAGCGTCAGAGGTGAGATTGTTTCCATTGTCGATTTGAGAAAATTCTTTGAAATGCCGGAAACAGGGCTGACGGATCAGACCCGGGTAATTATTCTTCAAAGCAGCGATATGCAATTCGGTATATTGGCAGAAGAAGTTACAGGTTCACTGTCATTTCCGCTTCGAGATATCATCCCCCCCCTCCCAACCCTTACCGGGATACGGGCCGAATATCTCAAAGGGGTCACCCAGGACCATTTAATTGTTTTGGATGCGTCCAAATTGCTTTCCGATAAAAAAATGATTGTTTGCCAGGAAGTGGTTGTTTGACCATACAAAATAATATTATAGGAGGACTCGCATGTTTAAAAATGTCCGTATACGAACCCGATTATTCATCGGTTTTGCCATTCTGCTGGGGTTATTTATTTTTCTCAGTATTTTTACTTTAATAGAGATGCAAAATATTATCCAAAATACAACCGAATTATTTGAACACCCCTTTCGTGTATGTAATGCCATTCGTGAAACCGAAACCGCGATTGTTAATATGCAACGCATCATGAGAGAAGTGCTGTTGGTTCAAAATACGAGGTATTTTAACTCGCAACATTTTAACAATTATGTAACTGAAGTCAATGAGTATGAAAATAAAGCCCTTCAGGGGTTTGATGTAGCCCTAAAATATGTCACCCTGGTCGAAAAATCGTTGATTGTCCAATTAAGAGAAGAATTTCTCGAATGGAAACCCATCCCGGATTCCATATTTGAGGCATTACGGAAAAACGAAAAAGAAAAAGCGTTCGATATCGTCTTTAGCTCAGGGAGGCCCCATGCCGATAAGTTGATGCAGGGTTTAAAACGGTTCCGGGAAGTGCATTCCCGTGAAGCGGAACAATTTTATGTCGATTCAAAGCGAAGGCAATCTAATACGTTATTGATATCTATTATTTTAGATATGGTCGCCGTTGTATTAGCCTCTCTTATTGCCTATTCGATCACCCTTTCCATTACCCGCCCCATCGGTATGGCCGTTAACATTTCGAATCGATTGGCCGAGGGAGACATTGCCTTTGAATTTCCGGAATATTCGAAAGATGAAATGGGTAATATGCTGAAATCCATGAAAAACATGGCGGAAAAGCTGAGGTTCCAGATGCAGGATATCGCCGAAGGCGTCCATGTGCTGGCCTCTTCGGCTGCAGAAATATCGGCCACTACCGCCCAGTTTGCCTCGACGACTCAGGAAGTGGCCGCATCCATCAATGAGGTTTTCATCAGCATGAAAGAAGTCAAGGAAACGGCTGCGCTATCCAACGAAAAAGCCAGAGAAGTGTCGGAGCGCGCCCGAAGTGCGGTGGAGATTTCCCGCAGCGGCGAAGCCGCGGTTCATCAGACCATGGAGGTCATCAACTCCATCCAGGAACAGATGATCTCGATTGCCGACAGCGTCGTGGAACTCAGCGACCAGAGTCAATCCATTAGCCAGATCATTACCGCTGTGGATGATCTTTCCGATCAATCCAGGCTTTTGGCCGTCAATGCGGCGATCGAAGCGGTCAAGGCCGGGGAACAGGGAAAAGGATTCAGCGTGGTTGCCGATGAGATCAAAAATCTGGCGGAACAATCCAAAGAGTCTACGGCGCAAGTGCGAAGTATTTTGACGGACATCCAAAAAGCGACCAGTGCTGCGGTCATGACTACCGAAAAAGGAAGTAAGGCGGTTGAAAACGGTGTGAGGCAGGCCAATCAAACCGGTTCGGCGATCCGGGCATTGGGCGCCGGTATTGAACAGGCCTCGAATTCGGCGTTGCAAATCGAAGCGACGAGCCGGCAGCAATCCGCAGGCGTGGAACAAATATTTTCCGCCATGGAAAATATCAATGCGGCGGTTTCTCAAAATGCGCAAAGCGCCCGGCAATTGGAAAATTCGGCCCAGGTCATCAATGAGTTGGGGCGAAAATTAAAGAACATTGTCGATAAATACAAAGTATAAGCGATGGAAAACATGAGTGAACGGGAGCGTGAGAAAGATTTTTTTAAACGGTTGCTGGCTACCTTCAAAATTGAAGCCGAGGATCATGTGAAAGCCATTTCTTCCGGGCTTCTGGAATTGGAAAACTCCCCCGGCCCGGAACGAAGCGCCCAGATACTGGAAGTGATCTACCGGCAAGTCCATAGTCTAAAGGGTTCTGCCCGTGCCGTGGATTTTACAGCGATCGAATCCATTTGCCAATCCCTGGAAACGATTTTTAAAGATTTTAAATCCCATGGCACTCCCTCGTCACCCGAAGTGTTCGATATTTTGCAGCGGGCCATCGATACGGTTGAAGCCATTGTGTCCGGCAATCGAGAGGAGGCCACGATTACCCAGGTCCAACAAGAATTGGAAGCGCTGAAATTTGGCGAAATTAAAGAAGTGCCTCCGAAACCCGCCAAAGAAACCGAAACAGCGGAACCGGCTCAAGGGGGCCGCTTTGCGAAGCGCGATGAAGAAACCTTAAAAGAAAGACAATCGCATGCGGAAAAACCGGAAAGTGAAGCCAAAACCGAAACCCAACCGCCGCAAATCCAGAGCCCGGATATGCGTCCCACCATTCGCATTGCCCCGAAAAAACTCGACCATATCCTTCTGCAAGCCGAAGAGATGTTATTCATCAAATTGGCCATCGGCCATCGGTTGAAAGAGATGAAAGAAATCATTGATATTTTGGATGGTTTAAAAAAAAATAGCGCCTTTGCCGCACCTGCACTCAAAACTTTGCGCACCTCGATTCCGGGTAAGGAACATCAATGGAAAAATCTTTCGGAATACATGGATGATGCCGACCAAAAATGCAATGCTCTTCGATTCAAAGTGAGTCGGATGAAAAAATCTCTTCAAGCCGATCATCATGTGTTCGGCAACATGCTCAATGCCCACATGCAAGACATCCGAAAAACCTTGATGTTGCCTTTTCTTTCACTCACGGAAGGATTTCCCCGCATGATCCGGGAACTGTCCCGGTATTATAAAAAAGAAATCGAGTTAATCATCAAGGGAAATGACATCGAGATCGATAAGCGCATATTGGAAGAAATGAAAATTCCGCTCATTCATTTACTTCGGAATTCGGCCGATCACGGTATCGAATTACCCGACGAAAGGCGGCGTAAGAAAAAGCCGGCCAAAGGAACCATCCAAATTAATGTGACTCGGATGGAAAATAACAAAGTGGAAATTACCGTATCCGACGACGGCCAGGGCATCAACCTGGACACCATCCGGGCCAATGTGGCCGGTTCCGGAATGTATAACCGCGAGGAAGTGGCCCAGTTAAATGAACAGGAGCTGCTGACCCTGATCTTCAATTCCGAATTTACGACCAGTTCGATTATTAGTGAGCTTTCCGGGAGGGGATTGGGGCTTGCGATTGTCAGGGAAAAGGTCGAAAAACTGGGCGGTCGGATCACCGTGGAATCGATACCGGATCAGGGGACCACGTTCCGCATCCTTCTCCAGGCCACACTCGCCACGTCCCGAGGGATTCTCGTTCAGGCCGGCGGGCAAACGTTTATTATTCCCACATTGAACGTGGACCAGGTCGTAAGAGTAACACCGGGGGAGATTAAAACCATCCAACACCGTGAAAGCATCAAACGCGGAAATATCCTTTTTTCCTATGTCCGCCTGACCGACGTGCTGCAGATCCCCTCGGGTAAGGCGTCCGATGAAACCGAAATGGCTTATGCGGTTTTATTGGGCGTGGGGGACCGAAAGATCGCGTTTGGGGTGGATCGTGTGGTAACCGAAGAAGAAGTGCTGATCAAAGGACTGGGTAAACAGTTACTTCGCGTGAAACATATTTCCGGTGCGGCGGTGTTATGGTCCGGTGAGGTCGTGCTGGTTCTCAACGTCGTGGATTTATTTAAATCTGCCATCGTCGGATCTTCCGAATCCCTTCCGCCGGGAAAGACCCAAACACGCCGAATACCGACGCGCCAAAAAAATATTTTATTGGTGGAAGATTCCATCACCTCTCGCGTCCTCTTGAAGAATATCTTTGAATCGGCCGGTTACAAGGTTCAGACGGCTGTCGACGGCATGGAGGGCTGGATGCGGGTAAAAGAGAAGTCGTTTGATCTGGCGGTATTGGATATTGAAATGCCCGGATTGAACGGTTTTGAATTGACCCGGAAAATAAAACACGACCGGAGCTTAAAACATCTCCCGGTCGTCTTGGTGACCGCCCTGGAATCGCGCGAAAACCGGGAAAAAGGAATCGATGCCGGAGCCGATGCGTATATCGTTAAAAGCAGTTTCGATCAAAGTAACCTCCTGGATATAATAAAAAATTTAATCCAATAGAATTGACATCGTATGATGACGGAGTAAACATGATTCGTGTCTTAATCGTCGAAGATTCAGCGTCGATCGGGTTAGTATTGAAAGACATATTGGAATCGGATGCCGGTATTCGGGTAACGGCGGTGGTGGAGAGCGGGGAGGACGCGCTTCGGTTTCTTCATTCCACCAAAACCAAACCCGATGTCATTACCATGGATATCCTGATGTCGGGGATGGATGGTTTTGCCGCGACCCAGCGCATCATGGAAATTTGTCCGGTTCCCATTATCATTGTCAGTTCCCCTTATAAACTCAATGAAGCGGAAAATTCGTTTAAAGCCATGGAAGCGGGGGCAGTGGCGATTATCGAAAAACCGGTTGATCCCACGCATCCGGATTACCGGCGTATTGCGTCCGAATTGATCCGGACGGTTAAAAATATGTCTGAAGTGAAAGTGGTCACACGGTTTTCGCAAAAGGGGAGAAAGACATTCCCGGGTATCATCCCATCGATGGCTCCGGGCATGGCGCCCAAAGGGGTGAATGCCGTATTAATTGGGGCTTCGACCGGTGGACCGCCGGTTCTTTTGACCATTCTATCCGGGCTGCCCCATAATCTTCCGGTCCCCCTCCTGATCGTTCAACATATCAGTGCCGGTTTTATCGAAGGGCTGGCCCGGTGGTTGGAAGTTATCACCGGGTTTCCCGTTCATATTCCGAACGATGGCGATACATGCCTGCCGGGTCATGTCTACCTTGCCCCGAATCATGTTCATATGGGAATGACCCATGGGTATCGGGTGAAGCTGGAAGTTGCACCGGAAGAGAATGGACAGCGGCCGTCGGTTTCCTATTTATTCCGCAGTGCCGCCGTCCACTTCCCCGGAAGCACCATCGGTATTTTATTGACCGGCATGGGGAAAGACGGTTCCGCCGAATTAAAACTCATGAAAAACACGGGCTCGATCACCATTGCCCAGGATGAAGCCAGTTGCGTGGTCTATGGGATGCCCGGTGAAGCCGTTAAACTCGGCGGCGCCACCTATGTGCTTTCGCCAACCGAAATCCCACGTAAAATTATCGACGTGATCAATGAGCAAAAAGTACACGAATGATTGTAATCGTTAAAATAAAAGAGTATAATTGAGGATAAGAAAGGAAGAAGAACAAAAGTAACAGGGAGTAAATATGGACGGTTACCAAAAATCACGAAAAGAAAATGTTAATATTTTAATCATCGAAGACAGCTTAACCCAGGGAGAAAAACTGAAATTTATTCTGGAAGACGAGGGATTCACCGTCGAATGGGCCCTCAGTGCGGAGCTGGGATTAAAATACCTGGAAAAAGAAACCCCAACGATTGTCATTAGCGATATCATGATGCCGGAAATGGATGGCTTTGAATTCTGTTCACGGATCAAACAAAATGAACACTGGCAACATATTCCGATTATTTTGTTAACGACTCTTTCTGAGCCCGGTGATATTTTAAAAGGGCTGGATGCGGGCGCGGATAACTTTATTACCAAACCCTATAACCGTTCTTATCTTCTTTCCCGGATTGAATATCTTCTGGTGAATTCAAAATTACGGTCCGTATCGCCGAAGCGCAGCCCGGAATTAGGAATCGAAATTTATTTTGCCGGAAAAAAACATTATATTACGTCCGAACGGCTTCAAATCATCGATTTATTATTTTCAACCTATGAAGCGATTGTTCAAAAGAATACCGAACTGGAAAAATCAAATCGGCAATTGAAATTAGCCAATGAAAAAATAAAAACGCTCAGCGGCCTGATCCCCATTTGCTCCAACTGTAAAAAAGTTCGTAACGATGACGGGTATTGGCAAGAAGTCGAAGACTATGTGGCGTCGCATACCGAAGCCGGGTTTACCCACGGGATTTGCAACGATTGCATGAAAGAATTATACCCTGAATTTTATGAACGGAAAATGAAAAAAGAAACGAAAGAGAAATGAGAACGTAATGAATGATATCGACAATAAACAAAAAGGTAAAGGCAACATTTTAATTGTGGAAGACAGTCTCACCCAGGCCGAGCAAATTGAGCATATTTTGGAGGAACATGGTTTTAATGTGAGGGTCACATTCAATGGCCAGGAAGCTCTGGATTATCTTGGCCGTTATGTTCCCGATATTATTATTAGTGACGTGATCATGCCGGGAATGGATGGGTATGAATTGTGCACGAAAATTAAAAAGAATAAGACTCTTTCCCATATTCCCGTTGTACTTTTGACCGCCCTTTCCGAGCCCCTGGATATCGTTCGAGGTCTGGAAAGCGGGGCGAATAATTTTATGGTCAAACCGTATCAAAAAGAGTATCTTCTGTCGCAAATCGATTACATGATTTCCAATTCCCGGCTACGAAGCCTTTATGTGCAGGGGGCGGAGATTCCGGAAATGACTCTGAAGATTTATTTCGGCGGTAAACAGCATTCCATTTCATCGGGTCAACTGCAAATATTGGATATTCTCCTTTCCACGTTCGAGGCGTTTGTCCAGAAAAATGCCGAATTGGAGAAGATGAACCGCGAATTGGCCGAAAAAAACGACCGCATCAAAGCCCTTCAGGGGTTGATTCCCATTTGTGCCAATTGTAAAAAAATCCGCGATGATGCCGGTTATTGGAACGATGTGGATGCGTATTTGAGAGATCACAGCGAAGCGGATATTAATCTGAGTTTATGCCCGGATTGCACGAAAAAAAGAAAACTAAAAGAATAATCATTACACTCTCTCTGATTTCTTTCGGTTTTAAAATTTATTAAAATTATGATAAAATATAAAAATGGTTTTCAATAATAACAATAAGGTCCGAATAGACAAATGGTTATGGGCGGTTCGAATTTTCAAAACGCGCACAATCGCAGCAAATGCCTGCAAAAAAAGCAAAATATCGATTAACGGGAACCATGTCAAACCGTCCTACGCGGTTAAATCCGGCGATGAAATTCAGTTATCAAGCGGACCGATCACCCGAACCTTTAAAGTCAAAGGATTAATTGAAAAAAGGGTCTCCGCCAAACTGGCGGTTGAATGCGTGGAAGAGATTACCCCAAGCCAGGAACTCGAAAAATTAAAAAAGATGCATACGGACCAGGCGGCGTACCGAGGAAAAGGGGCCGGACGCCCCACCAAAAAAGAACGGCGCGAAACCGACCGGTTAAACGACTTTACTGGCTTTGATATTTTCGATATCGACGATATCGACGATATCGATGATATCGATGAAATTGATGATATCGATGTCGATGATATCGATGCTGACGACGATACGGGTGATTCCAACGACCTGGACGATGCCGAGGACGAGCAAGACGGATGATCCGAGAATAAAAAAAAATAAACACCACTTGAATTAGCTTGATAATTAAGATAAAATTTTAAATTTGGAGTAACCAATGGACCAAAAGAAACAGGAATTGGTAGATAAACTTTTTTCAGGAAAAGAAAATTTACCTGTGCTGCCAACCATATTCGGCGAATTCAATACATTGATCAATAGCCCTTCGGTCTCCCCGAAAAAGCTGGCCCTTTTAATCAAAAAAGACCAGGCCATGGTCACCAAAATCATCAAACTGTGTAACGTGGCGTATCACGCCACCCGAGAGGAAATCAATGATATCACCAGCGCCGTGGCTTACCTGGGGACCAACAAATTAAAACGGGTCATCCTTGAAATCTCCTTAACCCGCATGTTCACCTTCGGCCCGTCGACGATCCCCGATTTTCACCCGATTGTGTTCTGGGAACACTCTCTGGGCACGGCATTCTTCGCCGAACTGCTGGCCCGAAGCCTCGATTTCCCCCCCAATGACAATTATTACCTGGCCGGCTTGATGCACGATGTGGGAAAGAAAATGATGTACAATTTCCATCCCGATATCTTCGAAGAAGTGGTGTTCAATCAAATCAACGATGGCATCAAAGACTACCAGGCCGAGCAAGAATACCTCGGGGGGATCGATCACGCAGATATCGGCGCTTTCTTCGCGGAAAAATGGAAATTCCCCGAAGTGATCATCGATGCGATCGCCAATCACCACAATGTCAATCAATCCACGGATAACCCGGTCACACTGATCATCTACCTCGCTAACCTGTTTGCCAAAACCGCCGACCTCTGTTTCCCCTGGGATGAACGGGCAATGAATATTCCGAAACTCAGCGTATGGGATACCATCCTCCACACCGTTAAAACCGAAGTGGACGCCGATAAATTAACCCTGATGCTCATGGACGCGACGCCCCAAATCAAATTGACGGTTTCATCTCTCCTGGGAGAAAAATAACCGGACGATCGGGATGAGAGACCTTAGACCAGATCAATGATAACCAAAAAAAAAACAGTTGACGTCGAGGATGTGCAAACGAGTTTCAAAAACGCCATCATGGAAAAACGCTTCCTCGAACTGGCCAACCTGATGGCGCTTACCGGCGAAACCCCGGCCGATTACCATATCCGCATGGGATTTCGCATGTATATGGAAAAACAGCGGAGCAATCGGGTCAAATTGTTTTTTGTCATGAAATTGAAGGAGATTACCAAAGTGTCACCCGAAGACGACATCATCGAAGAGATTGTCAAAACCTCCTTTGAGATGAAGTCCCCCCATATCCTGGATTCCATCTGCCAACGCCTGGAAATCGGCACCAATATTTTCAAAAACCTGAACGACGAACTCCAGGAAGCCTACCTGGATTACGTCAAGAGCGGCGCGTTCACCAACGTTGAAAAACTCATGGATGTGACCCGGATCAATCCCTCCGAACAGATCATTCAACGCGCCTACGAGCACTACCTCATGGAAGGGAAATTGATCAGTTTTACCGGTTTAAAACGCCGCACCGGTATCGCCCCGGATCGAAAAATGATCCTGAATATCATGAAATACTACCAGGAAAACTCGGCCAAATACGATCAGGAAAATCGAAAAAACCCCGAAGGGAACAGTTGGAAAAAACGCCTCGAACGCCTGCGTAAAGCCATGGGAACCAAAGCCAATGAAAAAGAAAACCCGAATCAGGAAGAATAAAGATAAGAAGTATAAAGATATATATGAAATATATAAGGCATAAACGACCATGAAAATATTAATCATAGACCCGGATGTAATCAACTCCAGTAAACTGAAATTGGTTTTATCCAAGTACGGAGAATGCGATATCGTGTCCAGCGGAACGGAAGCCGTGGAAATGTTTATCAAATCCCACGAGCAATCGGACCCTTACGAACTTCTGAGTATCGAATCGGCGATCCAGGATATCCCGGGCATGGACATTCCCCTAAAAATCAGAGAATGGGAGTCCGCCCATCCCACCGCCAACCCGACCAAAATGTGGGTCATTCTCGCTGAACACGAAACGACCGATTGGCAACACACACTCGAAGAAAAAGGCGCGGTTTGCCTGGTGAAACCCATCGACCGAAAGAAACTCGAAACCGTCCTGGCCCGGATGGGGATTGAAAAATCTCCGATTGAAATCGTCAAAAAAACACCCCCACCCGCCGAACCCATTACCACCATCACGAAAAAGAACGAAGAATCCGGTGAAAAAACCAAGAGAGCCCCTTCCAAGGATCTGACCCATATTCTGAAAAAGATAACGGATTTTATTGCCAATGCCGAACAATTCAAAGGAGCGGATGTGCCGCAAATTCTCGCCGACCTGATTAAAAGCGGCGGCGAAGAAGCCGAACTCCTGGTCGCTCAATACATGTCCTCGGATAAAACACCGGACAACATTCGTCAGGATCTCATCCGCGCGTCCGGCTACATCCTGGGCCCCCATTTCATGATTGTCCTCAACAAAATCCTTAATTCGGAAGACAATATTAAAACGATCCAGGAAGCCATTATGGCAATTGCCAAATACGATAACCAGCGCGCCCTCAATGTCCTGAATCAGGCATTGACCAAATTTAAAAACCCCATGCTGCTGAACGCCATTCGCGGCGAAATTGCCCGGATAAAGAAGAACAAACCCATATTGGCGATTTTACCCCGATTCCTCCAGGAATACAACAACGCCAAAAACTTCAATGTCACGATCGATATCCTGAAAAAAATCGTGACTCCCGAGGACATTCCCTTATTCCTCAATTACCTCAAATCCAGAAACCAAACCCTGGAAGACGGTTCGTTCGAGATCCTATGCCACGCGGGTGACCGATCCATTAAAACAACGATCTTTAACTACTTCGAAGACCGCATTCCCCGAATCGCGGGCCTCCGGGAAGACGAATGCAACGAATTGGTTGCCATCGTCTCCCACCTGTACGCCTACCTCCAAAAAGACTTCACCCTGGTCGAAGAATTGGTCAACGAAATCAAAGAATTATTTACCGGCATTAAAGATAAACGGGCCAAGCAGGTGCTGATTGCTATTCTCGCCAAAAGTCAGAAACCCGAAGCCCTGGAATTTTTAAAAACAGTCTACAACCAGGAGAAAGATCTGAACGAAGATATTATCGAACAGCTTTCCGGTAACCAGCAAGCCGTGGATTTTCTCTTCGAAAAGTACCATCAGGGACAGGCCCTCAAAGACAAAGTCCTGGTCTCGCTCCTCAAAACCGAAGAAGGACTCCGCTATTTTATCCAACACTTTTTCACCTTTGATCTGGATAAACAGGAATTCATCCTCAAGCATATCCAATTTTCGGCCCGAGACTTCCTGCTGGATTTTATCAAGAAAATTTACGCCTCCAACCTCTATGGATTAAAATTTCAATTGCTTCGGATACTCCGAGGCAACTTCCTGTTCGATTTCAAAGACATCCTGTTTGATGACAATCACCAGCGGGAATTCATGTTTATGGGAAACGATTACCTGGATACGATCATGGAACTGTTTCCCATTTCATCGATTCGAATGTTTTTTAACAAAATCCCGGATGAGGAGGTTTCGATCAGTAAAGTGATCAAATACCTGAGTAAAATAGCGGTCATTGCCCCTTATGAACCTGTCATTCCATTCAATGATGCGACATTTATCAACCGATTGTTCAGCCGGATCCTCAATGCCAATAACATTGATTTGAATACCCGCTTTTTTACTTCCCTGGAAAACATCAAATTCCTGGATTTGAAATCCTATAAGTTCCTCCTGGATGCGCTCCATGCCTTTGCCGAGCTTCGGGGCGAAAACATCAACCCCAAGGAAATCGGTGCCATTTCCCGGTTAAAAACCCGGTTAAGGGAACAATTCCAGGATATCCGAGAACTGGAAACGCTGCAACCGGATTTAAACGATATCTTTTCCACGGCTCCGATTCAAATCGAACGGCTGGAAAAGTTATTTGATACCAACCATAAAGCGGTCGCCCTTAAAATTCATCATGTCGCGGCATTCCTGGCTGTCCATCTCAACAGCGCTGTCGCGGATGAGAGCGATATTGAGGTTTTTTACATGAAATACCCCATGATCGCTAAATTTGTCAAACACCTGACTGCCCAAAAGCAAAGCCCGACGCTTATGGAAGATTGGACAGATAATTCAACCAAAATGGATCTGCTGAAGCATTTCCGTTCGGATCTGAAAATCGTCCTCTCGTTTACCGAGAAACGCAAAAGCGCCTTTATTATGGATCAGTTACTCCAGGTCATCCCCGAATTTCAAATCGTGATCGATGAAAAGAAACTGAGGGAAACCGATTTATTGGTATGCGATGCCGAATCGTTAAGAGAATACATCGACTCCCGAACCCTTAAAACCAAACGCTTGTGCCTCTATCTGGAAAACCGCTCGGATTTTGCTCCCTTCCGAGCTTATAATCCGAAAGTATTCATGAAACCTTTTTCCGCTTACCGGGTGTTACGCGTGGTGTTGCAAGAATTATACATACAAAAATAAAAGGATAAACAATGGAAAAACAAGACATATTAGATAAACTGTTTTCAGGTGAAAAGAAGTTACCCACCTTACCGGTTATTTTCGATAAACTCAACCAGATGCTCAAGGATCCCAATGCGTCCAACAAACAAATTGCCGATTTGATGATGAAGGATCAGGCCATGGTGATCAAAGTATTAAAAATGTGCAACAGTGCCATGTACAGCACACGGAAGGAAATCACCAACCTGCCGTCGGCGATTGCCTTCCTCGGCATTCAGAAAATCAAAACCCTCCTTCTCCAGGTTTCCCTGGTCAAAACATTCGAGATCAAGGACAACGATATCCCGGAATTTGACATTGCGACCTTTTGGGAACATTCGCTGGGCACCGCTTACTTTGCCAATATTATCGTCAAGAAATTGGGCCTTCTCCCTGATGATAATTATTACCTGGCCGGCTTGCTTCACGATATCGGAAAACTGATCATCTACCAGTTTTACCCCAATGAATTCAAAGCCATCGTGAAAAAGCAAATCAAAACCGGACAGCTCGACACCTTAACCGAAGAAGAGGTATTGGGGGTTAACCACAATGAAATTGGCGGGTACCTGGCCGAGAAATGGAATTTTAGCCCGGAAATCATCACGGCCATCCGCGAGCATCATACCACCAGCGCTGAAACGGATAACCTATTGGTCTCTGTGGTTCAAGTCGCCAATTTGTTTGCCAAAACATCGGGTCTGTGTTTCCCCTGGGACCACCAGTTATTCGCGATTACCGGTGACGCCAATTGGGATGTGATTGCGAAGAATTCGAAAAATGTGGATACCGACGCACTGGTCGAAGAGATATTGGGGGAATTTCAGGTCATCAAGGATTCGGTCCGCGATTTACTCCAGTAGATAACGGCAATCGTTGAGAGTATCAGGAATGTTTATAAATTGGGATATCGTAGAGACGTTGCACGCGTCGCTACAATCCGATAGAAACACTCTATATTTTACGTTTTAATCTTTTACGTTTTAATCTTTTTCTTTTTTACCTGGAATTTTTTGGGGGCGCTACTTTTGCCTTCGTCCAGGGCATAGGTTTTGGGTAGTCCTGCAGCGGCTCGTTCATCCGGCCCTCGCGTGACGGCGCCGCTTGCCGAAACCGTATAATGGCTCCAGCCGTCCGTGGTAATGACCATATCGCCCACGCAGTAACCGGCACGGCTGGCTTTTGAATTGGGGATGGTGATGGCTTCTTCGGTCTGAAGCACGAGCGCTGGCGGCGCGGTCACGCACGGAATTTTTTTCAACAGCACATTCAACACATGGTCCAGGCCGGAGATTGGACCGCCGGTTGAAAGGCAGGCCACTCGGGGAGAAAGTTTATTCATATAATCCTTATTGGTACTGCTGTCATTACCATGATGACCGACATGGGCGACTTCCACACCGTAAGCGGAGAGTAAAGGATGAACGCCTCCGGGCATCATCGTATTGACTAATGGCGTTTCGATATTGGCCTGGATCGTGCTTCGCCCGGTACAGGCGGTGTCCTCTTGCCCGCCTCCCAGGTCGCCGGTCATGAGGTAGTCAAAATGGCCGTATTTAATGAGGAGAGCGACGGAGCAGTCATTTGGATTGGCTTTCCCTCCGGGGATTGCCCCAATGCCAATGACCGAGCCATTTACAGCCACACATGTTGCCGTCGCTCCTTTTCCCAATGGGAGGATCTGGCCCAGTCGGATGGAGGCGACACGACCGGCTGAAGTTCGGGCGGTGGCGTCTCTCAAGGCTTTCACCACCCTCCCATTGGAATATACCCGGCGCGTGTTGTAACCGTATCGGATGACTTCGATTAAACCGGAGTCATGATCGACATGCGGATGCGTGTTAATGATGTAATCGATGGCCCGGCCCGTGGTTTTAATTCCCTTGGATTGAAGATAGGGGACGACTTTCCACGTCCCTTGACCCGGACGCCCCCCATCGATCAACATGAGGGTCCCATCAGGGCCTTTGATCAAAATACTCTGCCCCCCTCCCACATTGATATAATGGATTTCGAGGGTTTGGGATCGAAGGGAACCGGGGAAACCGGTTAATAAGAAATTTAGAACCAAAAATAAAACCAATTCTTTGATCTGGAATCGCTCCATCACTCCTCCTTCTTAATAGAAAAAAATAACAAATATTTTTACCTTAACCGTCCAGGTAATTTTACCATAGCTTTAAAAATTAAAAAATATGCCGATATGTTAATTAATGGATTTTTAATCGAAATCAGTGGATTTGGTAAAGAGAGGACAGATTTTAATGGTCAAGGCAAATGTGAAGAAGTTTGGATATATCCTATCGGTATTATTTTTAATCGGTGTCATGGGGTTTGGTTTATCCCTGGGCGAATTGAATGCGCGGTATGAAATGCGGACAAAAATGCTGGGTGTGTTAGCGAGTCGCGTGTCGAATTTGCAGAAGCGGATCGATGTGCGCAACTTAAAAATGTCCGAGTACCGTTTCATGGAATACAAGGTCAACGCCTTTGCTTCCCGATACCCTCAATTCTCGCACATACTGGATACGGTTTACCGAAAAAGTTTCAAATATGGCTTTAAACCGGGTCTGGTTTTGGGGATCATGAAAGTGGAGAGCGATTACAATCCGACCGCCGTGTCTTATCGGGGAGCGTACGGCTTAATGCAGGTGAACCTCGGGGTATGGAAGGATGAATTGAAGTTGGACAGCCGCTGTATCTTTAATGTGGATTACAATGTCGATATCGGTTTAAAGATATTGAAAACCTATTATGATTTAACGCATGGGAATTTAAAAAGAGCACTTTATCTTTATAACAATGGGTACAGGTACACCAATTCGCAATTTGTGGCTAAGGTGGATTCGGCGGCCCATTCGTTCACGTCCGGTTTGACGGTGAATGAACCCGAGGTGGAGGGGTTAGGGTATTAGTCGCGGTTCGCCCATACGCAGAAGCGGATGGCGTTCTGCGTATGGACGGAAAAGTTTATTACTTCCGATTACTTCAGGTTTTTAATGATTTCGTCTGTGATCTGTTGGGTCGATGCGGCGCCTTGATTGATGGCATCCGGGGACCCTTTGAGTTTCATCATATCATAGGTTTTGACTTTGCCTTCTTCCACGGTTTTGGCAATCGCGGTTCGGATTCGGAATGATTTTTCGATTTCGCCGATGTGTTCGAGCATCATGCAAGCGGAGAGAATCATGGCAATGGGGTTGACGATCGAGGGATTGAACTGCGCGTATTTGGGGGCAGAGCCGTGGGTTGGTTCAAAGATCGCCACGCGTTCGCCGATATTGGCCGAGCAGGCAAAACCCAGACCACCGACCAGGCCGGCAAAACCATCGGAACAGATATCGCCGAACATGTTGCCGCTCACAAGGACTCCGTATTCCTCGGGGTTTTTGGTGAGCCACATCATCTGGGCATCGATATTGGTATCCCATAAGGCGATTCCCGGATATTCCTTTGAGATTTCCTTGGCGATTGCCCACATCATGCCGGAGGTTTCCCGGACAACATTGGGCTTTTCGCACACGGTGACCGATTTGTAACCGTTTTTCTTCGCGTATTCAAAGGCGGCTTTCACGATTCGGGTCGTATATTTCTTGGTAAAGATTCTGGACGAAATGGCCAGTTCTTCTTTGGGGCACCAGGCAAAATTTTTCATTTTGGGGTGGGTCATAAATGCATTGTAGACATTTTCCGGAGGGTTGGTCCATTCCACACCCGCATAAAGGCATTCGGTATTTTGACGGAAAATCACCACATCGACTTGCGGCTCTTCGACCGTATCGCCCTTTCCTTTTCGAATGAAATTCAGGGGGTTTCCTTTAAAGGTTTTGCAGGGCCGGATACAAATGTCCAGGTCAAAGTGTTGACGCATCCCGACAATCGGGCTATAGTATTCGTAACCTTTGTTTTGTAATTCAGGGGCTAATTCTTTGGCGGCATCGCTTTTGGGTTTGGATGTAATCGCACCGAATAGACCGATTTTATGTGTTTCAAGAATGTCGAGTGTCCGTTGGGGAAGAGGGTTACCTTCTTTGCACCAAAATTCCCATCCGATATCGGCATGAACATAATCTGCCTCAAAATCAACGGCTTCCAGTACGCGTACGGCTTCCGGTAAAACGGTCTTTCCTATGCCATCTCCGGGCAATAAAACGATTGTTCTTTTTGACATAAATCCTCCATGCTTTTAAATTAGTTTTATATTTCTGAATATATAATTGTATAATAAACGATTTGGATTGTAAAGTTAAAAAAAGGAGGAGGTTCCCAGCAATCATGTGACCTTGAACCGCTAACGAGCGGCTTGAAACCACCAATCATGTGACCTTGAACCGCCAACGAGCGGCTTGAAACGCTCAATCATGTGACCGGAAACCGCTAACGAGCGGCTTGAAACCACCAATCATGTGACCGGAAACCGCTAACGAGCGGCTTGAAACGCTCAATCATGTGACCGGAAACCGCCAACGAGCGGCTTGAAACGTTCAATCATGTGACCTGCAACCGCCAACGAGCGATATGGAACGCCCAACGTTTGGCATGGCGGCTCAAACTTTTCTGGTAAACGCCTTCTCAAATGAAGAGAAGCGTGTCTCTTTCATTTATAATACGATATGTGAACCGCTAAAAATTGATCCAATGAATTCACGAGAAACGAATTATGTAGTATAATAACGGGTCATATTTTATCACATTCCTAACCGCTCGCAAGGAGACTTTTCGATGAGTAACCAAAATACTGCAACTTTCGATAAGTTGCGGATTGCCGCCGGAAAAAAAATTAAAGAAAAAGAGTATTGGTTGGACAAATTATTTGGAAACCCTCCCCGGAGCAATTTGTCATCTCTCTATTCTCCCCGAATCGACAGATCAATCGATGAGATGGAATTTGCATTTACTGGGGAAGTAAATAAAGGGATAATCAAACTGGCTGCCGGTTCCGATATCCGTCTTCATATGGTATTAACGGCAGTATTCATCCTTCTCCTGAATAAATATACGGGACATGATGATGTGATCACCGGCATTCCGATTGTCAAAACCGATAACCAACTCCATGCTGACTTAATCAATAAGGCATTGATTTTAAGACATCAATTCACTGCCGATATGACGTTTAAAGATTTGCTCTTGCACGTACGCCAGACGATGATTGACGCGGATGCGCACCGAAATTATCCGGTCGAGTTATTACTTGAGCAATTCGATATTACCGTGGATACTGCCATTTTATTGGAAAACATTCATGATATGGATGACCTTTCCTCACTACAACCCGGGATGATTTTCTCATTTTTAAGAACGTCATCAGGCCTTCACGGTAAGGTTCAATACGACGCGTCATCTCATCGTCGGAACCAAGTGGAGCGAATGATTTCTTATTTCGGATTTCTTTTGGAGTGTGTTCTTTTCAATCCCGAGATGAAGATCAAGGACATGGAACGGGTATTGCCGGAAGAGAAGGAAAGATTGTTATTTGAGTTTAATGACACTGCTTGCGATGTTCCGCGTGATCAAACCATTCCCGATTTATTTAAGGAGCAGGTGGAACGAACACCGGATCGCATGGCTCTTATGGGTTCGGGTTTGCAATTATCACAACTATTACAATTATCATACCGGGAAATGGATGAACGATCCGATTCTTTATCGTGGTCATTAAGGGAAAAAGGCGTTGGACCGGATACGGTGGTTGGAATTAAGATCGAACGTTCGGTTGAGATGATCATTGGCATTTTTGGTATATTGAAAGCAGGCGGAGCGTATTTACCCATTGATCCGGCCTATCCGCAGGAACGCATCGATTATATGTTAAAAGACTCTGGGGCGTCTGTATTAATTACCGATAAAATTTTGAATGAATGTCGTAGGGGCGCACCCGCGTGTGCGCCCGGGCAGACACATAGGTCTGCCCCTACAGGGAATTTCTCAAATGATCGAATCGGGCAGACACGCGGGTCTGCCCCTACGTCACTTGCTTATGTGATCTACACCTCCGGTTCTACCGGAACACCCAAAGGCGTCGCAGTACCCATCAGGGGTTTTATCAATTTGCTTCATTGGTATATCGATGAATTCAAATTAGGAGAAAACGACAATCTTTTATTAATTGCGCCCGTGAGTTTCGATCTTTGCCAGAAGAATCTTTTTAGTTCATTTCTCTCAGGCGGGAAACTGACATTGGCTCCTCCGGGCATTCCCAATTACGACGTTTTATCGAAAATAATTCGGAATGAATCCATTACGTTAATCAACTGTGCACCCGGTGTGTTTTATCCCCTGGTCGATGTGAATGGGAACAGTGATTTTGTCAAATTAACATCGCTTCGTTGGATTATCTTGGGTGGTGAACCCATCCAGGTGGATAAACTGTTGTCCTGGGTCAATTCATCAAACTATCATGGTGAAATTGTAAATACCTATGGTCCGACGGAATGTACGGACATTGCGACGTTTAGTCGAATGTCTCGAGAAGCGTTGCAACGGCGAGACGTGATCCCGATTGGAAAACCCATTCCGAATGTGAAGACGTTCATATGCGATCGAAATGATCATCTCGTTCCTGTCATGGTGAGTGGCGAGCTTTTTATTTGCGGAATCGGCGTATCCAGAGGATACTTAAATCGACCCGAATTCACCGCTGAAAAATTCTTCTCTGTGTCCTCTGTGTCCTCTGTGGCTAAAAAATATTACAAAACAGGCGATTTAGTCCGGTGGCTGGATGACGGAAATATTGAATTTTTGGGTCGAATCGATCGTCAGGTGAAAGTTCGAGGCCTTCGCATCGAATTGGGAGAAATCGAGGCCTGCATATTGAAACACGAAGGGATAAAAGATGTGGTTGTTGCGGCCCGAAAAGACGATAATGGCGAGTCCTATCTGTGTGCGTATGTGATTCCGTTTCGGAATTCAGTCAATATCACAGAAATTAAAAACGAGTGTTCCCGGTCATTGCCTTCGTATATGATTCCGCCTTATTTTGTTCAACTCGATCAGTTTCCTTTAAATTTCCATGGAAAAATCGATTTCAACGCATTGCCGGTTCCTGCGCCTTCATCAAACGAAAATGCTTATGACGCACCGGAAAACAAAACCGAAGAGACACTCGTTAACGTATGGAAGGATGTTTTGGGAATCGAAGGGACAATCGGGGTTACCGATAACTTTTTTGAACGGGGTGGGCATTCGTTAAAAGCTACGGTGTTGGTGTCCAGGATTTACAGCGTGTTTCATGTGAATGTTCCCTTGTCGGAAGTATTTGAAAATCCGACCATTCGAGGTTTGGCCCGAACGATAAACCAGGCCCAAGAAGGTTTATATGAGTCGATCACTCCGGTGGAAGAGAAAGAGTATTATCCGGTTTCTTCTGCCCAGAAACGGTTGTATTTCTTGCAGCAAATGGATGTGAACAGCACTGCTTATAACATCCCGGGATGTATTTATTTAAAAGAAGATGTTTCGGTGGAGAGGTTGGAAACGGTTTTTCGGGAATTAATCAGACGCCATGAAAGTTTGAGAACCTCGTTTCATATGATTAATAATGAACCGGTTCAGCGAATTCATGATGATGTAACGTTTAATTTTTTAGCCACAGAGGACACAGAGTTCACAGAGGGGGGGGGAAAGAAGAAGTTAAGAAGTTTAGAAGGTAAGAAGGTAAGAGAAATTGAAAACTTTGTCAAATGTTTCGATTTGACAAAAGCGCCCCTCATTTCGGTCGGGTTATTAAAAACAGATGAAGGATGTTATCTTTTAGTGGACATGCACCATATTATTACGGATGGTGTATCGCATGAGATATTATTGAAAGATTTTAGGGTTATATATAATTATAATTATAATTTTAATAATAATGATTGTAATCATACTGAAGAATTATCTCCGTTACGGTTGCAGTACAAAGATTACGCGGCCTGGCAACGCAGTGACACGGAACGCGAACGCTTAAAAAGTCGGGAAGCATATTGGTTAAATGAATTGGCGGGGGAAATTCCGGTACTGAATATTCCGACAGATTATCCACGTCCGGCGATACAGAGTTTTGAAGGGAGTACATTCGATTTCGATTTGAATCGAGAAAATTCACAGGGGTTGCGCTCCATTGCCAAAACACAAAACGTCACCCTATTCATGCTATTGCTGGCGGTGTTTAATGTGCTTTTATCCAAACTCAGCGGCCAGGACGATATCATTATCGGTTCTCCGGTTGCCGGTCGGCGGCATAGTGACCTGGAAAAAATTATCGGTATGTTTGTGAATATGCTGGTATTGAGACATGCCCCGGCAGGCGAGAAAACATTTGTTGAGTTCTTAAATGAATTGAAAGAAAGCACATTGAATGCGTTCGAGAACCAGGAATACCCGTTTGAAGAACTGGTCGAAAACGTGGATGTGAAACGGGATACCAGCCGTAACCCGTTATTCGACGTATCATTTGCTTTACAGACTTTGAGTCGGGAACAAATCAGCGAGCCGTCGGTTACACCTGAAATCAAAACCACAAAGTTTGATTTGGCGCTTCATTGTCTTGAGATGGTTGAACAGGACCAGTTGCATTTTACGTTTCAGTATTCGACTCGGATTTTTAAGAAAGAAACCATTGAGCGGTTTGCTTGTTATTTTAAGCAAGCGGTGGCTTTCATCATTCGATACCCGGATTCCAAAATCATGGATATCGATATCATGCCGGAAGAGGAGAAGGAACAATTAATATTTGCGTTTAATGACACGGATTGTTCCTGGCCCAACACTAAAACCATTCATGAATTGTTCGAAGAACAGGTTGAAAAGGGAGGGGATCGGATTGCTGTTGCCGGTGTAGGCAATTCTTCCGTAGGGGCGTTTCGCGAAACGCCCTTGCAAATAAATGACCACCCCCTTAATCAACACAACTTTGGTTATTTAACGTATCGTCAAGTGAATGAAGAATCCAATCGAATCGCATCGGTATTAAGAAGCAAGGGGATTCAGTCAGACAGTATTGTGGCGCTGATGATGGAGCGTTCGGTAGAAATGATTCCTGCGATGCTTGGCGTATTAAAAGCCGGCGGTGCGTATCTTCCCATAGATCCGACTTACCCGAAAGAGCGAATTGATTACATGTTAAAAGATATCGGATCCGAACTATTCATAACCGGGGAGTTCGTTCAGGAATTTCGTAGGGGCGCATCGATGGTTGCGCCCGGTGTTCTTTCAGGGCAGGTTGAAATGGGGCAGATACATGGATCTGCCCCTACAGGGAATTCACCAAATGATCGAATCGGGCAGACACGCGGGTCTGCCCCTACAGATCTTGTCTATGTGATCTACACCTCCGGTTCGACGGGAAGGCCCAAGGGTGTAATGCTTGAACATCGTCATGTGGTGCGGTTGTTATTCAATGATAAATTCCAATTTGAATTTACGAATCGGGACGCATGGACGATGTTTCATTCGTATTGTTTTGATTTTTCCGTATGGGAGATGTATGGGGCCTTACTTTATGGGGGCAATTTAGTGATTGTGCCGCGGATAGCAGCCGTGGATCCGGCTCAGCTATTACATCTACTAAAAAAAGAATGTGTCACCGTATTCAACCAGACACCCACGGTGTTTTATAATGTGATTGACGAAGAGATGAAACATCCGGATCGCGCGTTGGGTATCCGGTATATTATTTTCGGTGGGGAAGCATTGGATCCCGCGAAGCTGAAGGAATGGAGAACGCGATATCCGAACACAAAACTTATTAATATGTATGGCATTACCGAAACCACCGTGCATTCGACATACAAGGAAATCACCGAAGAGGAGATCGCATTGGGTATCAGTAACATCGGAAAACCGTTACCCACGCTTCGACTCTATTTATTGGATAGATATAAGCGTCCGGTTCCCGAAGGGGTAATCGGTGAAATTTATGTCGAAGGACTGGGCGTTGCACGGGGATATTTAAACCGACCCGAACTCACCGCAGAACGGTTTCTAACCCCAAATCATAAAACTCCCCCCAAAAAAATTACCCAAAACAAAAGTTTTTGCGGAGCTTTTTTCAAAAAGCGACCCATCTTTTATAAGTCAGGTGATCTAGGTCGCTTCTTAAGCAGTGGTGAGATGGCGTATATGGGACGTATGGATCATCAGGTCAAGATTCGGGGTAATCGGGTCGAGACCGGTGAGATTCAGCGGCAATTGATTGAGTTGAATGGCATCGAGGATGCATTGGTGATGGTGCGACGGGATAACAAAGGGAATAATTACCTTTGTGCGTATGTGAAAACCAGGCTGGTAGGGGAGCTCATTGTCCCGGATTTACGTAAAGAACTTCAAAAGCGGTTGCCTGAATACATGATTCCGTCGTATTTCATTCCCTTGCCGGAATTTCCGATCACAGCCACCGGGAAACTGGACAGGAAAAACCTTCCGGACCCGGAGGGAAACCGTCCGGAAACCGGTGCTGCGTATGTAGAGGCATCGACGCCGACAGCGCAGGTCATTGCCTCCATTTGGCAGGAACTTTTGGGATTGAACAGGGTCGGAATTCATGATAATTTCTTTGATCTTGGCGGAAACTCCATGCGGTTGATTGATTTGAGAAATCGGTTAAGGGAAACTTTCGGGATTGATTTATCCATGGCTGTATTATTTGAATATCCCACCATCGATGGATTCGCGCGGTATGTCGAATCTCAGAAAAAGCCGGCCTCGGTTCCGCGCAGCGATGAGCGGGCCGAAGAAAAAGGGCCGGACATTAGCGCCCGGCTTCAAAAGGGGAGGGATAAGATGAAAGAGCGTAGACAACGCATAAGCAAATAAAAACATCAAACAAGAATAAGATAATAAGGAATACGCGGATGACAGAGAACAACGACGTTGAAATTCAAGAAACCGTGTTAACGGGTTGTGAAATTGCCGTAATCGGAATGAATGGCCGGTTTCCCGGATCCCGAACCATCGACGAATTCTGGGAGAATTTAAAACATGGAAACGAAGGCATTCGTTTCTTTTCCCGGGAGGAACTGGAAGAAACCGGAATCGGTCCCGAGTTATTGGAAAACCCCTCATTCGTCAAAGCCAAAGGCATGCTGGATGATGTGGACGTTTTTGACTCGCACTTTTTCAATTACACCCTGCGGGAATCGGACAACATGGACCCGCAACTGCGCGTCTTGCACGAATGCGCCTGGAGCGCATTGGAACACGCCGGCTGCAATCCCGATACATTCGACGGATCGATCGGTTTTTATGTGGGAGCCGGAACGCATTATTATTGGATTTCGAAAGTGTTGAACCAGGTGAAAAACCCATCGGAGATATTGGGCATGATCGGAATCAATGAAGGGTTTTCCATCAGTACCCAGATTGCCTACCGGTTGAACTTAAGAGGTCCGGCAATGACCATTCAAACCGCGTGTTCCACATCGTTGGTGGCCATTCATACCGCCTGTCAGGCCTTATTGAGCGGCGAATGCGACATGGCGCTGGCCGGTGGCGTTTCCATCAAACTACCTGTCAAAAACGGTTACGTGTATCAGGAAGGCATGGTGCTTTCCCGCGACGGTCATAACCGTTCCTTTGATGCGAACGCGTCGGGCACAGTCAGCGGCGATGGTGTCGGCATCGTGGTGTTGAAACCCGCTGAAAATGCCATCGATCACCACGATCGTATTTATGCGTTAATCAAAGGCACGGCTGTGAATAATGACGGGAACCGCAAAATCGGGTATGCGGCCCCCAGTGTGGTGGGACAGGCGGAAGTGATTCGGACAACCCACAAAGCCGCAGGAATCGAACCCGAACAGGTCACGTATGTGGAAACTCACGGCACAGCCACGGCATTGGGAGATCCGGTGGAAATCCGCGCCTTAACGCAGGCATTTGCATCAACTAAAAAACAGTTCTGCCGGATCGGTTCGGTCAAAAGCAATATCGGGCATCTGGACGCCGCGTCCGGTGTGGCAAGTTTCATTAAAACCGTTTTGGCATTACATCACCGAATGATTCCCCCGTCGCTTCATTTCAAAACCCCCAACCCGGAAATCGATTTCGAAAATTCCCCGTTTATCGTCAACACCCGTTTGATTCCATGGGAAAGAGGCGAGTATCCTCGCTGCGCCGGAGTCAGTTCATTTGGCATCGGCGGCACCAATGCGCATGTGGTTCTGGAAGAATACATCGGTCAACCGGAAACCGAGGTTCAACAAAACTCCCAACACGCGTACCTGATGACCGTGTCCGCTCGAACCGAAGCGGCCCTGGAACGCAATACAGTAAATCTTATGGAATACCTGGAAAATCATCCGGACGTGAATTTTTCCAATGCCGTGTATACGCTTCAAACAGGGCGTAAACGTTTTGAGTATCGCCGCGCATGGGTTTGCCGAGATGCTCAAGAAGCCGTAAATCTATTCAAAGCAGGGAATTCGAAAACCGTTCACACGCACCATGTTTCCGGTGAGACGACGCCACCGGTTATTTTTATGTTCCCCGGTCTGGGTTCCCAATATCCCAATATGGGCTACGACCTTTATTGTACGATTCCGTTATTCCGAAACACCATGGACCATTGTTTTGGGATTGTCAAATCACAAACCGGACACGATTTAAAATCCATCCTGTATCCAATATATTCTTCAAATTCTTCAACCGCTTCATCCGCATCATCATCATCATCCATGGCACATATCGAGGTTTCCCAGCTCGTGATGTTTATTTTTGAAGTCGCCCTGGCTCGAACCTTAATCCATTGGGGAATCACGCCGCATGCCATGATCGGATACAGTTTCGGCGAATACACGGCAGCCTGTATCTCCGGGGTATTTTCAATCGAGGACGCCTTAACGCTCATTATCCAGCGGGGAAACCTCATCAAGAAAACATGCGCCGGCGGCATGCTGAGCGTGCCGCTTCCGATCGAACAAACCAACGCGCTTCTGTCCTTGCACCCGGAACTTTGTCTGGCCATCGATAATGGTCCCTCGTGCATTGTGTCCGGTCCGAAAACCGCTATCGATGCCTTTGAACGCGAACTCAAACAACAGAAATATCTGTGCATGCGGTTGCAAACCGAAACCGCCATTCACTCCACACTCATGGATCCCATTGTGAAAGAATTCGAAGCGACGTTCCGAACGATCGATCGCCACGCACCTCAAATTCCGTATGTTTCCAACCTGACGGGGAGATGGATCACGGCTGATGAAGCCGCCGATCCGGCGTATTGGTCCGCGCATCTATCGAAAACCGTTCGGTTCAGCGCAGGCATTCTGGAACTGGTCAACGAACCCGGCGCCATTTTTCTCGAACTGGGGCCGGGACGCGATTTGTGCGCCTTGATTCAACGGTACATGGGCGACCATCAACGCGCCATGAACCTCATCCGACCCGAACTCAAAGCGGTCAATGACTTCTCCTATCTGCTTGATCGCATGGGACGACTGTGGATCACCGGATGCGCCATCAACTGGAAAAATTATTACTCGGACTTCGGCAATGAACCGACCCGCATTCCCCTTCCCACGTACGCATTTGAACGCCAGGCCTTTGTGCTGGAAACCAAATCTCAGGTGTCGCCCTCCCAACCGAAAACCGAAGGTTCCCCGTCTGTTTCTCTCTACAAACGGGAGACATGTCCCGATAATTACGAAGCCCCGCGGGACGCGATCGAACAAACCATCGCCGATGCGTTTCAACGCATTTTCGGTATCGACCGCATCGGCATCCACGACGACTTTTTCGAACTGGGCGGCGATTCGTTGAAAGTCATTACCCTGGTCACGGATATTCATCAGCAAGCCAATGCGGATATCCCCATGGAAGAAGTGTTTAAACGTCCCACGGTCGGGGAATTGGCAGACTACGTCCGTCAAAAAACGGAAATCCATACGTTTTCCTCCATTTCCCGGGTGGAAGAAAAAGAATATTACCCGCTTTCGCCGCCGCAAAAACGGGTCTTCATCATGGAACAAATCGAAGAGAGCCTCATGATTTACAGCGAACCCTCTGCGGTTTGGATGGATGGCCCGGTGAATGTATCGGCCCTGAAACAGGGGTACCGACAATTGATCGAGCGCCATGAATCGCTCCGAACCGGTTTCTTTCTGGTGGACGGTGAGCCGGTTCAACGGATCCATCCGGCCCATGACCTTCAATTCGAGCTTTATGATGATGATTTTACTGACGATTTCACTGATGATTTCAGTCATGACAGTTCCAGTAAACTTAACGATAGTCGCGAAAAAATCGAAGCGGTTGTTCGCGAACTCCTTCAACCGTTTGACCTGTCCCGTCCGCCGCTCTGGCGCTCGGCATTGATTAAGGTTTCGGAAAATCGTTATTTGTTTGTCAATGTCCTTCATCATATCATTTGCGATGATTTATCCATCGGTATTTTTATGATGGAATTGTCGGCTTTATATAAAGGGGAAGCGCTTCCGGCACTTCCCGTTCAGTATCGCGATTATACCTTGTGGCGTGAACAATCAGCCGCCGAAGATCCGATGCTGGTCAAACAGGAAGCCTTCTGGTTGGAGCGTTTTGCCGATGCGGATGCGCTCCCGCAACTGGCCATGCCTTTGGATTACCCGCGGCCCGAGGTTCGAGATTTTGCCGGCGTTCACGACATGATGACCATGGATCGCGAACTGACCCAAAAGGTTCACGAACTGGCCCGCGTGAACAAAACCACGATGTTTGTCACGCTTTTGGCGATTTACAACACGCTGCTATACAGCTATACCCAACAGGAAGACATGATCGTGGGAATTCCCATCACCGGACGGTCGCATCGGGACGTTCAAGACGCCGTGGGAATGTTTGTGAATACCCTGGCGCTGCGTAATTTTCCCAAAGGAAATAAACCGTTTGAGTCCTTTCTTCAGGAGGTCCGAACCAGCACCCTGGAAGCGGTGTCCAACCAGTTTTATCAATTCGAAGACCTGGTTGAAAAGATTAATATTCCTCGCGATATGGCACGGAATCCTTTATTCGATACCATGTTTATCCTTCATACCGTGAACATGGAAAATATTCAGTTTCCGGGGATTCGGTTATCCCACTATGAATTCGACCATCCGACCTGTCGGTTCGATATCAGTTTAAACGCAGCCGAATCCAGTCAGGGAATCGGCATCGCACTGGAATACGCATCTTCGCTTTTCAAAAAAGAAACCATGCAAAAATTCATGGAAGACTTTTTCACGGTTACCAGAACAGTGACCGATTGTCCGCAGGTCCTCCTGGATGATATTCACACCCACGCCCGCGAACGCCGCGAAGAGGAAAAGAAGGAAATTCTTTATGAGTTTAATCAGACGTTTAGCACTTATTGTTCGGATAAAACATTCAAAGAAAAGTTTGAAGACCAGGTGGAAAAGACACCGGATGGGATTGCGGTTATCGGTTTGGGGGTAAGGGCGTTTCGCGAAACGCCCCTACAAATAACCTATCGAGCCCTCAATGAAAACGCCAATCAACTCGCGCATGTATTGAGAACCAAAGGCGTGGGACCCGAAACCATTGTGGCGTTACTCACCGGGCGAACGATCGATATGCTTCTCAGCATCATCGCCATACTCAAAGCCGGCGGCGCCTACCTTCCACTGGGCCCCGAATACCCGTCCGATCGCATCCGATATATCCTTCAATATACCCATGCACCCATCCTGCTGCGTTCCACCCTGGAACAGGAACGCGAACTGCAATTCGACGGTGAAGATAATAAATATAAACCAACTATCATCGATTTAACGGATCCATCCGCTTACCTTTCCGAACCGTCTGTCAACTTAGTTGATTCCGGTCACCCGCAATCGCTGGCTTACGTTATTTTTACCTCCGGCACCACCGGAACACCCAAAGGCGTGATGATCGAAAATCGTTCGATCATTAATTTTATCGAAAGCATCACCACCATGATTCCCTTTCACGAAAAAAGCAATCTATTATCCCTCACCACGGTGGCATTCGATATATTCGGACTGGAAAGCCTGCTTCCCTTAACCCGAGGATCCAAAGTCGTGATCGGAACCATGGAACACCAACTCAATACCGCTGCTGCCGCCGATATTCTCCAAAAAGAACATATCGATATTCTCCAGGTCACACCTTCCCGGTTGAAACTGTTTCTCTCGGATCCGGCTTTCGCCGGCCATTTGTCGGGCTTGAAGCACCTGCTGGTCGGCGGCGAAGCGTTTCCCGAACCGCTTCTGGAACACGCCCGAACGTTGACTCGAGCCTCGATCACTAACCTTTATGGTCCCACAGAAACCACCATCTGGTCGTGTATCCGCGATGTGACCGAAGGGCCGCTTCATATTGGAAAACCCCTGGCCAATACCCGCGTTTATATGATCCACATGAAGGGCGAGACAATCGACCTGCAACCCATCGGCCGCGCCGGCGAATTATGTATCTCCGGACACGGTGTCGCCCGCGGTTATTTCGGTGACGAATCATTAACCCGCGAAAAATTCATCGAAAACCCGTTTCTCCTTCCCGATGATCCGGACAAAGACGGCAATCGACGCCTCTATCGAACGGGCGATTTGGCCCGCTGGCTGCCGGATGGCAATATCGAGTTTTTGGGACGCATCGATCATCAATTAAAAGTTCGGGGATACCGCATCGAACCCGGTGAAATCGAAGCCCGACTGCTCGCCTTCGAACCGATTATCGAGGCTGCGGTGATTCCGAAAAAGGACGAGTTCGGGGATATGGTCTTATGCGCCATCGTGGTCGCATCCAAAGATTTCTCATTCCATGCCTCGGTACTGCGGGAACACCTGGAAAGAGATTTACCGTATTACATGATCCCATCCTTTTTCATTCCCATTGAAAAAATGCCGCTCACACCAAGCGGAAAGATCGACCGAAACGCCCTGGCAAAACTCGACCTCACCGGAGAGACATTTTCCGCTTCCGTTTCCACTCATACCTTTGTCGAACCTTCAACTGAATTGGAAAAAACCATTGCCGAAACCTGGAAACGCGTCCTCAAACTGGAACAGGTCGGGGTGAATGATAATTTTCTGGATATCGGTGGGAACTCCATGAAAATCATCCGGGCCGTGACCGAATTAAAAACGGTTTTACAGATCGATATTCCGGTGGTGACCATGTTTCGGTATCCCACGATCCGCGCACTGGCGAGTTTTCTGGAACACAAAGACGGAACAACCCAAAAGAAAGACCGGTCGGAGATCAAATCCAAAGGGATCAACCGACTGGAACAACGCAGACAATTAAGGACACGGTAACATGTCGACAAACACCGATCAGCATCATGACACGAATGACACGAATTATACCGGTTTGGAAATCGCCGTGATCGGCATGGCCGGGAGGTTTCCCGGTGCCCGCAACATCGCCGAATTTCGGGAGAACCTCGAAACCGGCGTGGAATCCATTACCTTTTTCACGGATGAGGAATTGGAACAAGCCGGCGTGGACCCGGACGAATTCCATCACCCGGATTATGTCAAAGCCATGGGAGTTGTGGAAGGCGTGGAAGTATTCGATTCCACATTTTTTGACTATACCCCGGCCGAAGCCGAATTAATGGATCCCCAACTGCGGTTCTTCCACGAATGCGCGTGGGAAGCATTGGAGACTTCCGGATATATCCCCGACAAATACGAAGGGTTAATTGGCATATACGGAGGCGCGTCCAATAGTTTTTATTGGAAAGCCTTGTGTCATGTTTCCGGGAAATCCGGTGGCATGGGTTCCTTCGAGTTTGATCAACTGGGAGACAATGAATTTTTGTGCTCTCGAGTCGCCTACAAACTGGACTTACGCGGACCGGTTGTGTTTGTTCATACCGCGTGTTCCACGGCCCTGGTTGCGGTTCACATGGCGTGTCAGGGGTTATTGAGTGGCGAAACGGATATTGCACTGGCCGGCGGTGTGTCGATTTTACCTTATAAAGGCGGTTACCTCTACCGGGAAGGCATGATCCTCTCTCCGGACGGTCATTGTCGGGCGTTCGATGACCATGCGCAGGGAACCATCGGCGCCAATGGCGGCGGAATCGTGGTGTTGAAACGGCTGGAAGATGCCATCAACGATGGGGATGCCATTCAGGCGATCATCAAAGGTTCGGCCATGAATAATGACGGCGTGCAAAAGATCGGATTTACCGCACCCAGCGTGGAAGGTCAATCCGAAGCCATCAAAGAAGCGCTTCGCATCGCTCAGGTGGAACCGGAGAGTATCGGGTACGTGGAGACCCACGGCACCGGAACGCCGCTGGGCGATCCGGTCGAGTTCGAAGCCCTGGTGTTGGGTTTTCATACCGATAAAAAAGGATATTGCGGGATCGGTTCAGTCAAAACCAACATCGGTCATCTGGGACCTGCTGCAGGAATTGCAGGATTGATTAAAACCATTCTGGCATTAAAACGAAAAAAGATACCGCCGACGTTATACTTCCAGGTTCCGAACAGTAAAATCGATTTTATCGACAGTCCGTTTTATATCAACACCACATTGAAAGAATGGGAGAGAACCCATTATCCGCGGCGCGCCGGCGTGAGTTCTCTGGGACTCGGCGGAACCAATGTGCACGTGATCCTGGAAGAGTATGAAGAAAATGAAGATAACCGCGTCCCTGTTCATTCCGGGCATGACGCTTTACCGGTGCTCGTATCCGCCCGAACGCCTTCGGCTCTGGAAGCGATGAAGAAAAATCTGGCAGAATATCTAACCACAAATCGAACGAAACATCCCGGTTTGCGGCTGGAGGATGTGGCTGTTACGCTTCATTTAGGGCGAAAACTATTTCCTCATCGATGGGCAGTCGAATGCGTGTCCATCGACGACCTGATTCGAAAATTAACGACGGAAGGTTCAGCGGATTCCGCGTCGTTAATCGAAAAACTGCAATCGCTTGAAATCGCGGGACGCCGGATTCCGTTGCCCACGACTCCGTTCGAAGGCCGAAGGTATTGGATCGATTGGAGTGGTCAATCCATCGGTGATGTTTATTCCAAATTCAATGAAAAACCCATTTCGAAACGCAAAAAAGATCTCTCCGATTGGTTTTATATTCCATCGTGGAAACAGGTTCCGGTTCCGTTTTCCTCCACAGAAAAAAAACGAGACGCGCGTGATGGTTTTTGCTGGCTCGTTTTTATCGACGCTTGCGGGTTGGGTTCTCAACTTGTCCAAAGCCTCAAAGAAGGCGGCGATACCGTGATCACGGTCGAGAAAGGATCGTCGTTTCATGATGACGAACCATTATTTCGGGAAATATTCAGGGAGAGAAAAATTAAACATGTCCATATTGTCCATTTATGGAATGTAACGGAACCTGGAGAACGCGATTTCGATGAATCCCTGGAAACCGGTTTCTATCACTTGCTGGACATGGTTCGAAGTTTATCGGAATTATCCGAATGGGACATCAATGATGAAACATGGATCACAGTGGTTTCCAATGGCATGCAGGATGTCACCGGGGACGAAGACATCGACCCGTCGAAGTCCGTGATTCTGGGGCCGGTGAAAGTGATTCCGGTCGAGTATGCGAATATTCGGTGCCGCAGCATCGATGTTTCATTACCCCAGACAAACAATCGACGGATGATGAATCGACTTGTTCGGCAATTGACGGATGAATTGACGTCAACGGCCGGTGATCCGGTGATTGCATTTCGGGGCGGGCATCGGTGGGTGCAGGGATTCGAACCTTTTCGCATCGAGGGAAATGATGATCCAGTTGAACATACACACACACTCCGCTTGAAACAAAGGGGGGTGTATCTCATTACCGGTGGATTGGGTGGCATTGGCATGGCTTTGGCGGCGTTTCTGGCGCAACACGTGAAAGCCAAATTAATACTGACCAATCTGGATGCATTTCCTTCAAGGGAGGAATGGGACGCCAACCTTTCCGGTAAGCAGGGGAGTATCATTCGAAAATTACTCGACATGGAGAAAGCCGGTGCAGAGATCATGGTTTGTTGTGGGGACACGGCAAGCGATGAGGATATGAAAGCGATTGTCGCGGGCGCGGAAGAGCGGTTCGGGTCGATTCATGGGGTAATTCATTGCGCCGGGTTCCCGGATGGGGAGTTGATTCGCGTCCGAAAGCGAGAATTATCCGAACGTATTTTTAACCCGAAACTCAATGGTGTGCGGGTGTTGGACCGTGTGTTTAAAAACAAACACAACGCATTGGATTTTATTGTTTATTGTTCATCGACTTCGGCGATCATGCCGGTAATCGGGCAGGTGGCGTATTGTTCGGCCAATGCGTTTCTCGATGCTTATGCACATGATAAACATAAAACCAGGATCGACGATTCGTCTTGTCATCATTGTCATACCGTATCGATCAATTGGGACCGATGGCAGCGCGTGGGGATTGCTGTGATTGCCGAGGAGAACCATAAAACATTAACCGGTGAGGCACTCACCGGGGGAATTTCCCTATCTCAAGGGGTGGAGCTGTTCAAGCGGGTATTATCGTATCCGATGGTTCCCCAGGTTGTGGTGTCGGAAAGCGATTTTCCGGAGAAACTCAAAGAAGCCTATTCGATGAATGTGTCGAAGTTGTTGGATGAAGCCCATCAACTAACGGTTGAACATGGAACCGGTACGATGTTACCGAGGCCTGAACTCAGTGTTCCTTATGCGGCGCCTGTGACGTCGGTTCAAAAAGGGTTGTGTCGGGTATGGGAGCAGGCATTGGGTTTTTATCCGGTGGGGATTGGGGATAATTTCTTTGAATTGGGGGGCGATTCATTGAAAGTCATTTCATTGGTATTGCGGATTCACAAAGAAATCGGCGTGAAGATATCCATTGAAGAATTTTTCAAATGGCCGGTGATTAAAGATTTAGCCGCTTACATCGAGAAGCGAGATATTTCAACCGAAGAGAAATACGTCTCCATCGAACCTGTGGAAGAAAAAGAATATTATCCGTTATCGCCCGCTCAAAAGCGGATGTATCTGCTTCAAGAGATGGATACCGGGAGCACGGTGTATAACATACCGTTTGTGTTGCCGTTGGGGAAAGACGTCGATAAGAAACGGTTGGAAGTTGTCTTAAAGCAATTGATCGATCGGCATGAAAGTTTGAGAACATCGTTTCATATGTTGAACGATTTGAACGACGAACCGGTTCAAAGGATCCATGATGACGTCGAATTTGAAGTCAATGATTTAGCCACAGAGGACACAGAGTTCACAGAGAAAAATGAAAATGATAACGAACCCAAACCAAAAGTTTTTGCGGAGCTTTTTTCAAAAAGCGACCCGCCGGAGGCAATGATTCAAAAATTCATTCGTCCGTTTGATCTTTCGTTAGCGCCGTTGATGCGTTCGGCGCTGATTGTGGATCCGGGTGGGAATCATCATTGGGTGGTTGATATTCATCATATTATTGCGGATGGCATATCGCAGGCGATTTTGATAGAAGATTTCATTGCGTTGTATCAAGGCGAGACATTGGAACCGTTGAGGATTCAATACAAAGACTTTTCTGATTGGCAATGTCATTATTTTGAAAAAGGGAAACCGAATAAGCAGGAAGAATATTGGTTGCGTTTGTATTCCGATTCCGCAGAACTTCCGGTGTTGGATCTTCCGACGGATTTTAAGCGTCCGGAAGTATTTACGTTTGCGGGTGGGAATTATGATTTTATGCTAGACCGGGAAGACGCGTTAAAACTCAAAGAATGGGGATCATCCCATGGGGCGACTCTGTTTATGAGTATATTAACGGCGTTGAATATTCTGTTTCATCACTATACGGGTCAGGAGGATATGATCATCGGATGCGGTGTGGCCGGGCGGCGTCATGATGATGTGCAGCGTACGGTGGGAATGTTTGTGAATACGTTACCCATGCGACATCATCCATCAGGGGATCAGACCTGCGACTCGTTTTTGAAGGAAGTCATGGCGCAGAGTCTTCATGCGTTTGAGAACCAGGATATTCAGTTTGAAGATCTGGTGGATAAGCTGGAATTGCATCGGGATCCGTCTCGGAACCCGTTGTTTGATGTGGGAATGGTGGTTCAGAATTTTCTGGGGGAATTAAATCGAAATTCATTTTCTATTGTGGATAATGAAGACGATCGGAAAACGGTTTTTGCTGGATTTAAAAATCCGGCGTCGCGGTTTGACTTGACGTTTTTTGTTTATGAGATAGGGGAGGATATTGATATTAATATTGAATATTATACCGGAATATTCAAGGAAGAAACCATCAAGCGATTGGCATTGCATTTTCAAATCGTTGTTAAGGAGATGGTTAAAGGTTTCAATCGCATCGATGAGATTGAAATCATTACAGAGGAAGAAAAAAATCGCATCTTATATGAATGGAATAATACCCAGTCGGATTATCCCGATGATCAAACCATTCATGGAATGTTTGAAGAACAGGCACTCCGGTCTCCGGATCGGATGGCAGTTGTTGAATCATCCACATTTATCACGTACCGAGAATTGAATGATCGTTCCAATCGGCTGGTATATGAATTGAGAAAAAAAGGGGCAGAACAGGGAACCATTATCGCAATCAAAATCAAACGTTCGATTGAATTGATTACCGCAATTTTAGGAATATTAAAATCCGGCGGCGCGTATCTTCCCATTGATCCGTCCTATCCGCAGGAACGAATCGATTATATGTTAACAGACAGCGGAGCGGAATTATTAATGGATGGGGCGTTCTTCCAGGAATTCCGTAGGGGCGCATCTATGTATGCGCCCGGTGTTCCTTTGGGACAGACTGAAATGGGGCAGATACGCAGATCTGCCCCTACGCGAATATTCATCCGTAGGGGCGCACCCATGTGTGCGCCCGATGCTATTTTTGGACCGATTCGAATGGGGCAGACACACGGGTCTGCCCCTACAGCCTACATTCTCTATACTTCCGGTTCCACCGGAAAACCCAAAGGCGTCATCATTCAGCATCATAACGTCCTGCGATTGGTGATTCATCCCAATTATATCGAGTGGAACCCTAATCATCGGCTTCTCCTCAGTGGAAACATCGTATTCGATATCACAACCTTTGAAATCTGGGGTCCTTTACTCAATGGGCTCAGTCTCTATCTCGCTCACCCCGATACCTTCCTCGACGGTGAAAAATTAAAAGTGTTTTTATTCCGACACGCGATCAATATCCTTCATCTCGTTCCCGAACTCTTCAACCGCCTCGCTACTTCACCATCCGGATGTTCAATGTTCTCCGGTCTCGATGTCTTTCTCATTGGCGGCGACCGCGTCAATCCTCAGTATGTGAATGTGTTAAGAAGAGAATGCCAAAGGCTTAAAATCCTCCACATGTACGGTCCCACCGAAAACACCACGTTCTCCTCGTTTCATCCGGTTGAACAGGAATACCATACCGCCATTCCCATCGGAAAACCTCTAAATAATACATCGATATATATGATCGATAAACACAATGAGCTCGTTCCCCCGGGAATCATCGGCGAACTCTGCGTGGCCGGAGACGGCGTCGCTTTAGGATACTTAAACAATCCCGAAATGACAGTTGAAAGATTCTGCCTCCGGCGGCCCACCTTTTTGAAAAAAGGTGGGACCAAAAACTTTTGGTTTGAGGAGAGTGGGGTTGAGGGAATATACAAGACTGGGGATTTAGCCCGATGGCTGGAGACTGGGGAAATTGAGTTCCTGGGGCGAATGGATAAACAAATCAAAATCCGCGGTCAACGCATCGAACCCGGAGAGATCGAGAACCATTTATTGAAACACCCCGAAATCAAAGAAGCCGCGATCATCACCCGGCAAAAAGGTAATGAATGCTATTTATGCGCGGTTGTGATTGGTCATTCTCCTATTCATGATCAACACGAAAAGGAGAAAAAAGAAAGAGATTTAAGAGGGTTTCTCTCTTCTTTCCTCCCGGAATACATGATTCCGTCCTATTTCATCTTCATCGATGAAATGCCACTCACTCCCAATGGGAAAATCGATCGCAATGCATTGCCTTCTCTTGAAACCATTCATGAAAAGAAATACACAGCTCCACGCGATAAAGTTGAAACCCAACTGGTTCAATTATGGAAAGACGTTCTTGGTTCTTCTCATCTCATTGGCATCGATGATAATTTCTTCCAACTGGGCGGCCATTCTCTCAAAGCCGCCATTCTCGTTTCCAAAATTCATAAAGAACTAAATGTCAAAATTCCTCTGGTGGATATGTTTAAACACCAGTCCATCCGAGAACTGTCCACATATATTAAACAGGCGAAAGGGTCCACGTTCTCCGGCATCGAACCGGCGGAAGAAAAAGAATATTATGCGTTATCGTCCGCTCAAAAGCGGATGGTTATTCTCGCTCAAATGGACGCTACAGGCACAACTTATAATATGCCCATGATTCTTCCCCTGAAAAAAGAAAACGGAGAACATGTCGATAAAACCAGACTGGAAAACGCATTTAAGGCATTGATTGCTCGACACGAAAGCTTGAGAACATCGTTTCATACCATTCACGATGTACCGGTTCAGATCATTCACGAAAACGTGGAATTATCTCTCACGGAGGTATTTCTCACGGAGCGCACAGAGGACGCGGGGTTATCTCTCACGGAGGACACGGAGAACACGGGGGTTATTGATCATGATTTATCGCTCACGGAGCGCACGGGGTTAATTGTCAAGCAATTCATCCGACCGTTTGACCTTTCGAAAGCACCGCTTATCCGGTCCGGGTTGATTCATTTGCCGAATCGATCCCACGATATCTGGATGATCGATGTGCATCATATTATCTCCGATGGCACATCGCACAATGTCCTGGCCGACGATTTTATCACGCTGTTCAACGGAGAGAACTTAGCTCCGTTAACGCTTCAATACAAAGATTTCGCCGAATGGCAAAACACGTTAATTCAAAAAGGAGAATTAAACGCACAGGAAAACTACTGGCTAAATCTATATTCGGATGCGCCCCAATTACCGGTATTGGAATTACCGGCAGATTTTAAACGACCCGATGTGTTCACGTTTGAAGGCGATAATATAAGGTTCATGCTGGATCGTGAAGACGGAATCAGATTAAAAGAGTTGGCATTAGAAAACGGCGGAACATTATTTATGACCATTCTTTCGATTCTGAATGTTCTGTTTTATAAATACACCGGCCAGGAAGATATCATCATCGGTGCAGGTATATCCGGTCGAAACCATCATGATGTCCAGCGAATTATCGGTATGTTTGTCAATGCTCTGGCTACCCGGAATGATCCCCATGGGGATCAAACCTATGAAACGTTTTTAAAAAACGTCATTGCCGGAACCCTTGACGCATTTGAAAACCAGGATATTCAATTCGAATCATTGGTTGAAAAACTGGACCTTGAACGTAACCCATCGCGAAATCCGTTATTCGATGTTTTGGTGATCGGGCAAAATTTCGAGAAAAGCCGATTAAACGATCCGTCATTAGCGAGTGATGATCATGAACATGATAAGAATAGTGATTTTAGCGGTTTTCAAAATGCAGTTTCCCGTTTTGATCTGACGGTTTCGGTTCATGAACCGGGAGAGGATATTTATATTAATATTGAATATTACACGGGAATATTCAAGAAAGAAACCATTCATCGTTTGGTGTCTCATTTTAAAACGTTAATCCATAACGTCTGTCTCAATCCTCATGTTCGGTTAAGAGACATCGACATCATGACGGACGAAGAGAAAACACAAATTCTTTTCGATTTTAATTTCGATTTGAATCATAAAAACGATACGCATCTCATACCGGAACAAACGGTTGATGAATTATTTGAGGATCAGGTAAAGAAGACGCCGGATCAAATTGCGGTTATCGGTTCATCGTCTCTACACGTTTCCTATGGGGAACTCCATGAACAATCGAATATCCTGGCCCAAATATTAAAAGAAAAAGGCACTGTACCCGGTGAGATTGTTGCCATTAAAATGGAACGCTCGATCGAAATGATCGTCGCATTACTTGGAATACTAAAATCCGGGTGTGCATATCTTCCCATTGATCCGGGTTATCCACAGGACCGCATCGATTACATGTTAAACGACAGTGGGGCTAAGTTATTAGCCACAGAGTTCACAGAGTTCACAGAGGGGGTAAAAGAAAAAGTTAAGTTATTATCAGTTTCCTCTGTGACCTCTGTGGCTAAAAAATCTGCTTATATTATTTACACGTCCGGTTCAACCGGGAAACCGAAAGGCGTCCTGGTCGGTCATCGGGGGATTATCCGTTTGATTAAGAACCAGGAATACATGGATTTTAGTTCCCGTGACCGGTTACTGTTAACCGGACAGATTGTTTTTGATATCACCACGTTTGAAATATGGGGATCTTTGTTGAATAACGTGGCGTTATTCTTGGCCAATAAAGAGGTCATATTAAACGCCGATGAATTATCGGCGTTTATGGTCAAGCATCACATCACGATCTTGCATTTGATTCCTCAGTTATTCAATCAATTGGCAGATCGGCGAATCGACATATTTGCAGGCTTGCGCTATTTTCTCATTGGGGGAGACAGTGTCAAACCACAGTATGTTAATGTCTTAAGAAACACGTATCCGAAATTAACCATCTTGCACATGTACGGACCGACGGAGAATACGACGTTTTCCACATTTCATCGGGTGGAACGGGATTACGAAGCCGCCATACCGATCGGGAAACCATTGAACAACACATCGGTTTATATTCTGGATAAAGATGAACAGTTCGTTCCGGTGGGAATCACCGGCGAATTATGCGTGGGCGGAGAAGGGCTCGCGTTTGGATATCTAAACAACCCTGAACTAACATTTGAAAAGTTTTCCGGTCGCCTTACCCAAACCCAACCTACCCAAACCAAAAGTTTTTGCCCCGCTTTTTACAAAAAGCGGGCCGCCGGAGGCATTCTTTACAAAACCGGTGATCTGGGGCGATGGTTACCGGATGGCAATATTGAATTTTTGGGCCGTATCGATCATCAGGTTAAGATTCGCGGATTTCGCATCGAATTGGGAGAGATTGAAAACCGATTAATGGCGGACTTTCGTATCAACGAAGCGGTTGTGATCGACCGGGTCGATGGCAATGGCGACCGCGCGTTGTTTGCGTATATCGTTCAAACTGAACGTGAGAAACCTGTTAATTATGCGGAAATGAGAGAAAAGTTATCGCAAACTTTGCCCGATTATATGATTCCGTCTTATGTGATGACGATTGACAAGGTGCCGCTAAACGCAAATGGCAAGATCGATAAAAAAGCCTTACCTCTTCCGTCGGGAATGGCAGACAAAACGTATGTGGCTCCACGGAATCGAATGGAAAAACGATTAATCGAAATCTGGTCTGAGGTTTTGGGCAATGCATTGTCGGTTGGTCATGTTGTTGATCATGTTATCGGTATGAACGATAACTTTTTTGAACTGGGGGGACATTCCTTGAAAGCCACTGTTTTGATTGCAAAAATATACAAAGAGTTCGGGGTAAAAGTTCCGCTTGCGGAATTTATGAAATGTCAAACCGTTCGGGCCCTATCTAATTATCTTTCTGATTATATGTCCAAATCCGAAAAGGAGACCTTTATCGATATCGAACCTGTGAGCGAAAAAGAATATTATCCTCTGTCATTCAATCAAAAAAGACTCTGGATTATTCAACAGATCTCCCCATCGGATAATTCGTATAACATGCCGGGTTTCATTCCCCTGAATGAAACCGTTGACGAACGGATCGTCCGACGCACCGTGGAAACCATGATCCGCAACCATGAAAGTTTACGGACCGGATTTCGCGAACACGACGGCCAGGTGGTTCAGTATATCCTGGACACGAACCGTCCATCCTTTGTCCTCCCATTTGAAACCATCGATCTTTCTTCCACGGATGAGAATGAAAAACAAACCGATCTTAAGAACATATTGGATCGATTTGCATTTCAACCCTTTGATTTAACCGCACCGCCGCTGTTCAAATCCCTTCTGGTCAAAATAAACGAAGACCGGTACGTTTATGCATTCAACATCCATCACATTATTTCCGACGGGTGGTCCATGGGAATCCTGGAAACCGATTTCCATCGAATTTACAATGCCCTTCGAAGCAATAGCGAACCGGTTATTGAAAACGACCATTCATGCACTTACAAAGATTTTGCCGAATGGCATAACCGACAATTGGAAGAACCATCCGTCAAGGAAACCTCGCGCGCATTCTGGATCGATTTTCTAAACGATGAACTCCCCGCCTTAATCTTACCCCGAGATTTTAAGGATGAATCCACCGACCAGGGACACATTCAGAAACGACGACTCGGGGCCGGTTTCCGATTCGTCATACCCGGTGATGCAACCGACAACCTGCGGATCATTGCCCGGGAACATAACGTGACGTTATTTTCCTTATTGTATGCCATTTACAATATCTTTCTCTCGGTCTTTTCCGGTCAGAAAACCGTCGTTTCCAGTATTGTGAATGCCGGCAGAGACCATCCCTCGCTTCATGGCATTGTGGGATTTTTTGTCAATTCCGTTATCTTTAAAACGGAAATCAATTCCGACGACGTGTTTATCGATTTTGCCTTGCGACTTCAGGAATCGGTGATGGAATTTTTCAAACACCAACACTATCCCATTGAGTTGGTCCTTGATGAAGCGGGAAAGCAATATCCGGAAGTCACGGCTTCCTTTAATATGATCAATAATTATTTCAATCACCCATCGGTTTCAAAAGATATCGCCGATTCGGAAAATAAACATACGCCGGAAATTCAGGATGTCAAATTCGATATCGAACCTTACCTGATGGAATACCGCAACGGAATCGAGGTATCGGTCAGTTACAACCGGAGTTTATTCAAAGCCGCAAATATCGAATCCATGATGGAGAAATACCGCGCCATGGTTCGGTTTTTCGCTTCCAATCCCCAAAAACAGATTAAAGAGTACAAAGAAGAAACCAAACGACGATCATTCAAACGACATATAGAGTCAACCAATCCACAATAGGAGCAAAGCATGATACGTGATAAATTTGAACAGCAAGTGAAAAAGAATCCCGATAAGCCGGCAGTAAAAACCGAAACCGGAGCGCTGACCTATTCCCAACTCGATGCGGCTGCAAACCGGATTGCCAATGCCATCAAACAGACAATTTGCCGATCTGTGAGTGAATCGCCGGTGCGCATCGGTTTACTGCATGACGATGCATTAACCATGATCGCATCCATTCTGGGCGTATTGAAATCCGGAAATATCTATGTACCCTTATCCCTGGCTTTTCCTGTCAAACGAATAAATTACATCCTGAATCATGCGGAAATCGACGGACTGATTACCGCTTATCCGTATAAAGAAATGGTGAATCAGGCCGCAGAAGGCCGCCCCATTACCGTGATATTTACCGAAGACACGGAAAGTCAATCCGCTGTGATTACCGAAGAAACCACCGGTTCTCGCTTGCTGGCTTCGGACAGCGATGCTTATATTTTATATACATCGGGATCCACGGGATTTCCCAAAGGGGTGCGTCAAACCCATCGCAATGTCGTTTACTTTATCGAACGCTATATCGAAAACCTCCGGTTAACCCGTGACGACAACCTCACGCTGTTTTCCTCGTTTGTTCACGATGCCTCTATTGTCGATATTTATGCGGCCCTGTTTAGCGGTGCCACGTTGTTTCCGGTTGATTTGAAAAAAGACGGCATTTTTACCGAACTGGTTCAATGGTTGAACGACGAACACATCACCGTTTGGCATTCCGTACCAACGGTTTACCGGTACTTTATTTCCGAATTAACGAATCAACGTAAAGACTCTGATTTCGCAGATCGCCTCCGTACGCTTCGAACCCTTGTTCTTGGCGGCGAATCCGTATTAAAAAGCGATGTTGAAAAATTTTATGCCCATTTTCCGTCGCATTGCACATTATATAACCTTTACGGTCAAACCGAGTCCTCGTATAACTCCGGACAATCCTTCAGCCTAAATACCCGGCAAGAAAACGGGGAGATTTCCATTACATTGGGTGAACCTGTTCGCGGTACCCAGCTTTTTGTCGTGGATGATGAGGGAAATGAAACCGATGAATTGGAAGTCGGAGAGATTCTGGTGATGAGTGACCATCTGTCTCCCGGGTATTGGAACGATGACCCAAACACGAACGAGAAGTTTTCCTCGGATCCGGAAAACGGACGCGTGTATTTTACCGGCGATCGGGGACGGCGGTTGCCCAATGGCGAAATCGAGTACATCGGACGAAAAGACAACCAGGTGAAGTTACGCGGATACCGGATCGAATTGGGAGAAATTGAAAATGCCGTGATGCAATTTCCCCTGATTTCTCATGTTGCGGTGGTTGCGCTGGAAACTTCCCAGCAGGAAAAGTTCATTGCCTGTTATTTCTCGGCCCCGCTCAATATCGATTTTCAGGCATTGCGACGGTTCCTGGGCGAACGATTATTGGATTATATGGTTCCGTCCTATTTCAAGCAAATGTCGAAATTACCGGTGACAGTTTCCGGTAAAATCGATCGAAAGGCGCTTCCGGCACCGGATATTACTTCCGGGGCCGATTATCTTCCGCCGCGTAACGAGCTGGAAAGCAAACTCGTGGCCATCTGGTGCCATATCCTGGATATCGGAAAAGAAGTCGTCGGTATTGACAGTAATTTTTTTCAATTGGGGGGGCATTCGTTGAGTGCGACTGCGTTAACGTCGAAAATTCATATGGAATTGAATGCGCGGGTTCCGTTGTCCGAAGTATTTCAGCGGCAGACCATTCGACAATTGGCCGAGTATATCGAACAATCGGATAAAAGTCATTTTGAACGCATCGAACCTGCGGAAAAACGGGAATATTATCCTCTGTCTTCCACCCAGAAACAAATGTATTTCATTCAGCAATTGGATATCGACAGTCCCACTTACAACATTCCGTTTTTGATTCTTTTCGGCGAATATATGAATCTGGAACAATTATCCAAAACCTTTCTGAAGATCATCGACCGGCATGAAATTCTTCGGACTTCATTTGAAATGATCGATCAGGAGCCGGTTCAGCGCATTCATGATGTCGGAACCGTGGGTTTTAATCTCGGTTATGTCGAAGTTACGCCGGAAGAAAAGGAACATGTTCAGCGGCAGTTTCTGACCGCGTTTGATTTGACCCAACCGCCGTTGATTCGGGCGCTGGCCATGAAAGTGGGCAATCAATATATTTTGATGGTGGATCATCATCATATTATTGTCGATTATTTGTCGCTCAATTTATTGGAAGCCGATTTTTTTGCTTTATATGATGAAAAAGAAATGCCTGAATTGCCTATATATTATAAGGATTACATTGTGTGGCAAAACACGGATCGGCGTAAAGCGGTTCTGGAAACACAGGGGGAGTATTGGAAAAAGATGTTTGCCGACGAACTGCCGGTATTGGAGTTGCCGGTTGATTTCCCCAGACCCGCGACCAAACGGTTTAAGGGCAAATCCATCGGTGTGATTTATGATATTGAAAATACCCGGCTTTTGAAGCGCTTTGCCGAGCGACATGATGTCACGTTGTTTATGGTACTTTTTTCGTCTTACACCATCCTTTTTTCCTGGTTGAGCGGTCAGGAGGATATTGTGGTCGGTACGCCCTGGACGGCTCGGAAGCATGCCATGTTGTTTAACACGGTCGGAATGTTTGTGAATACGTTGCCGTTGCGGAATCGAGTCATTGCAGAGAAGCGGTATATCGATATGTTGCATGAGGTCAAGCATACGGTTCTGGAAGCCTTTGAAAATCAGGAGTATCCGTTTACGGAGCTTGTGAGTGAGCTTCGGGTACCGAGGAATCCGGGTCGGAATCCCATGTTTGATGTGGTTTTTAATTTCATCGATGAGCGGGTCTATAAATTTGAAACATCGGAAGTCGGGGAGAGGGATGCGTTTCACAATTTATTGCCGGCAGCGCCGTTTGATATCTCCTTAACAGCGGTTGACCGGGGAGACACGTTATACTTCCGGTTCGAGTACAGCACCGATTTATTCAAAGAAACCACCATGGAGCGTTTCATCGGTTATTTTAAGCGTATTTTCGAGATTATCCGAGAGAACCCCGAGCTGAGGATTTGCGACATGGGCATGATGACCGATGAAGAGAAGGCGCATATTCTATATAATTTTAACCAAACCGCGGAAGACTCTCCCGCGAATAAAACGATCCCTGAGTGGTTTGAGGAACAGGTACAGAGAGGCGGCGATCGCATTGCATTGGTTCACGGATATGGACAGGGAACCTGTCATTTCTCATACACTGAATTCAATCTATGGTCGGATCAACTGGCGGCTGAGTTAAAAAATAAAGGAGTGGAACCCGATACCATTGTGGGGATTCGAATGGAGCGATCGATTGAAATGATCGTCGGTTTAATGGGGATATTAAAATCCGGTGGGGCGTATCTTCCCATTGATCCGTCCTATCCGAAGGAACGAATCGATTATATGCTAGGAGATAGTGGAGCAAAGCTCATGATCACTGATGAATGTTGCATTCAGTTCCGTAGGGGCGCACCCATGTGTGCGCCCGATGCTATTTCGAGGCAATACGAATTGGGGCAGACACACGGGTCTGCCCCTACGCAAATTTCCGCTTTCATGGACGCGCCGGCCGGCCACCGACCACTGGCCACTTCCCTTGCTTATATTATCTACACTTCCGGTTCGACGGGAAAACCCAAAGGTGTATTAACCATGCATTCCAATGTCACGCGGGTTGTCAAACATACCAATTACATTGACGTTGTTCCGGCGGATCGCGTGTTGCAGTTGTCTAACTATGCGTTTGACGGTTCGGTATTTGATATTTATGGTGCCTTATTGAATGGGGCTTCGCTTGTGGTTATCGACAGGGAAACAGTTTCGGCGGTCGATCGATTGGCGCAGGAGATTTGCAGAGAGCAGGTCACTGTATTTTTTGTAACCACCGCTTTGTTTAATGCGATGGTTGATTTGGAATTAGGAAGTTTGAAATACATTCGAAAGGTTCTTTTCGGCGGTGAGAAAGTATCGGTGGCGCATTGCAGAAAAGCGCTCGATTATCTTGGAAAAGGAAAGTTAATCCATGTTTATGGACCCACCGAGTCGACTGTTTATGCCACGTATGATTCAATCGACTCGATTGACCAGCAAGCGGTCACTGTACCCATTGGGCGTCCGTTATCTCAAACGGCGATCTATATCCTCGACAATTATATGAATCCCGTTCCCATTGGGGTATCCGGAGAAATATTTATCGGTGGTGAAGGAATTGCCCGGGGATATTTAAACAATCCCGAATTAACATTTGAAAAATTCCGAACCAAAAGTTTTTGGTCCCACCTTTTTTCAAAAAGGTGGGCCGCCGGAGGCAATCTTTACAGTCTTTACAAAACCGGTGATTTGGCGCGTTGGCGGGAGGATGGGGCCATTGAGTTTATGGGGAGAACGGATCGGCAGGTCAAGTTAAGGGGGTTTCGGATCGAATTGGAAGAGGTTCAGCATCTTCTGAATCGGCATCCCGAAATCAATCAGGCTGTCGTTGTATTGAGGGACGATCCATCCGAGGAAAACGGAGCGTATTTATGTGCTTATCTTGTAGCGCGTACCCATGTATCGGAAGATGAGTTACGTGGATATGTATCCATGCATTTACCGGCGTATATGGTTCCGTCTTTTTTTGTTTCCGTGGATCACATTCCGTTAACATCCAATGGAAAAATAGATGTTAAGGCATTGCCGTTGCCGGGATTCCGAGCGGGGCTTGGTGAGTTGGTGGCGCCTCGGGATGAGATCGAAATGGCGGTTGCGCAAATCTGGGCGGATATTTTGCGAATGGATCAAGGTCGGATCAGCATCGATGATGATTTTTTCAAATTGGGAGGTCATTCGTTGAATGCCATTACTGCTATTGCCAGGATGAATAAAGTAATGGGAATGGAGTTAGGGGTTGGTGAGTTATTTCGAACCCCCACGGTTCGCCAGATTGCATCCTTGATTAAAGACATCCGGTATTTAACCGGCGGCGACCCGGAATCCGGTCATTCATGTTCGGGGCAAATCGGCGACGATATAATATTATAGAAATGCTGGAAAATTTGTCTCTTTTTGTTGACAAGTTTAAGGTAATCAGTGTATTATATTAACTGATGAGTGGAGTAAAAATGGCGGATACATTATCTAAGGCCCAGATTGAGCAAATGGTACTTGCCATGATGCAAGAAAGGTGGAAGCAGTTTATCGCTGAAGCTCAAATGAAGCATTTCGTATCGGAAGCTCAAATGAAACGGTATGTAATGGAAAGTGTTAAAAATGAAAAGTCCAAAAAAAAGGATAATGTGACCCCTGATGAAAGGGATGAGAATAAATATTTATTGATGGAAAGAATCGTTCGGGTCGAGGAAGAGTTAAAATCATTGCGAGAAATATCCGAAGCGAAATTCGATCTCATACTGCAACGGTTTGAGGCTTTGGATCGGGAGATGAATGCCCGTTTTGATGCATCGGATAAGCGCTTTGAAGCAATGCAGAGGGAGATGAATGCCCGTTTTGATGCATCGGATAAGCGTTTTGAAGCGATACAGAGGGAGATGAGTGTTCGCTTTGATGCATCGGATAAGCGGTTTGAAGCGATGCAGATGGAGATGAATGCTCGTTTTGATGCATCGGATAAGCGGTTTGAAGCAATGCAGGGGGAGATGAGGGCCCGTTTTGATGCATCGGATAAGCGGTTTGAAGCGATACAGGGGGAGATGAGGGCCCGTTTTGATGCCGTGGATAAGCGGTTTACAATGATTCAATGGCTTATTGGGATTGTATTGGGTATTCCCGCGGGTCTTTATGCAGTTAACCAGATCGTTCAATTCATTAAATAATTCTTTAAATATTTTCTTTTGCAATTGATCATTCACCCGTTAATTTTCGATTTGACAAATCTTAATCGATAAAATAAAATCAATTCATGAATGAAATACCGGTAAATAAAGACCTTAATATGTACCGAAAACCAAAGCGTACATTCGAGAAATCGGGATTTGTCGATCCCGAGACCTCGTATTATGTGGTTTTGGAAAATGTTGTCAATACGGATAACCAGGATATGTCGACCATGATCAACCTGGGTCGCTACTTTTCAATCTTTGCCCCAAGACAGAGCGGTAAGACAACCTATTTACATTGGATATCGGATCAATTACACAACGATCCGATGTATGTGGTCATTTTATTGAGTTTTCAGGACTATAATAGCCTGGATAAAAAAACGTTTTATTCAGAGATTGAAAAAGAGCTCTACGAACAACTGGTCAATCGATTAAAAGAAGTTCACTGCGAAAAAACCGAAACCGTTCAAAATTTTTTAAACGACCATCATCTTGTGGATAATCTTTCATTTCGATTTTTGTTCGAAAAATTAAATCAGATTCTTCAATATAAAAAGATCGTCATTTTTATCGATGAATTCGACGGCATCCCCCTGGATGAGTTGGGAAATTTTCTGACTTCCTTGAGAGAATTATACCAGAAATATAAACGAGTAAGACAAAAAGCCCTCTATTCCGTTGGGTTGATCGGTATTCGAAATATAACGAAACTCATTGTGGGTGGAGTATCTCCGTTTAATATCGCTGATCATGTTGATTTTCCACGGTTTTCACTCAAGAATGTCCATGATCTCTACGCCCAATATACGCAAGAAACCAACCAACCATTCACTGAAGAAGCGATAAAAAAAGTCTATGAAGAAACAGCCGGGCAGCCCTGGCTGGTGAATCGGTTGGGTGCCATTTTGACTGTGAATGTCAAGCCCGGAACAGTCCAATCTATCGATGAGAAAGATGTTGAAACGGCTATTCAAGAGCTCTTATTGGAGAAGAACGACCACTTTGACAACCTGTATGAGAAAGCCAAACTCTATAAAGAGACATTTGTGGAAATTGTTTTTGATAATGTCAAATATAGGGCAGATAATGAGGATCAGAGTTGGTTGGAGCAATACGGGTTAATCAAACGAAAAGAAACCAAAGCCGTAGTGACGAATAATGTTTACAAAAAAAGATTTACCGAGAGCTTTTTTCAATGAGGTCAGCATTGATGATTGAAAATTCCGGGGGCAAGGTGTTCAATTTCACGAGGGGGAAGGCAATTGTATTGCAATATTTGGAAATTACCCAACCACTCCCAGAAAAACCGCTCGCTCTTCTGTGACTTCTGCTCGTTCCGTTAGCGAAACTTTTGGTTCCGCTAACACTTCTTTTCATTCCGCTAGCAAAACTTTTGGTTCCGCTAGCACTTTTTTTCGTTCCGCTAGCAAAATTTTTGGTTCCGCTAGCACTTTTTTTGGTTCTGCTAGGGAAACTTTTGGTTCCGCTAGCACTTTTTTTGGTTCTGCTAGAGAAACTTTTGGTTCCGCTAGCACTTTTTTTGGTTCTGCTAGGAAAACTTTTGGTTCCGCTAGCACTTTTTCTGGTTCTGCTAGGGAAATTTTTGAGTCCGCTAGCACTTTTTTCTAGACTTCCAGAGGTTCCGCCCCCTCTTCCAGGGAATCTCCTCGCTTCGGAGCCCGTAACTCCTTGTATTTATGGATAACCGTTCCCAAAATAATCAATGCGGCACCCACCACCGATGAAACCAGAATCCGTTCCCCCAATACGATATGAATAAACATAAACGATAAAAACGGAACCAGATAAACCAGGATCGCCACATTCACTGTTCGTTCCGTTAACTTTAATGCCGTAATCCAAAAGAAAAACGTTACCCCCATTTCAAAGAGCCCCACATAGATGGCTCCGAGAATTCCTGCCACGGGCGGAATTCTCCATTGACTCAGGAAAAACGGCAGAATGAATAAAGTCCCTGCTGCAAAATTGAGAAAAAGACGCAAAATCGGATCTTTGTCATCTTTCACATTCAAAATCCAATAGAACGCCCAGATCGCCGAACTGGCCAGCGCCAAACCAATGCCCAACGGATGAGTCACCCGCATCTGCGACAGGTTGCCCTCGGTTGAAATCACAATCACCCCGGCAAAACAAATCAATAAAACCAAAAAATCAAGAAGCCTCACCTTTTGTTTCAGAATCGGAATCGCCATCAACACCATGAGAATTCCCCACACCATGTTCAACGGCTGCGCCTGCTGCGCCGGTAATATAGAATAGGCTTTAAAGAGAATCAGGTAATAAAAAAAGGGATTGATAAACCCCAAAAACACGGAGAAAAGATAATCGTTGGGTTTAAACGTCTTAAGGGTATCGACTTTTTTCTGAGTCCATAAAATCAAAAAAAGCGAAAGACTTGAAACCGCAGAGGAATAAAAGAGCAATTCCACAACCGATAAATACCGCAACGTGATTTTAAAGATCGCTGCAACCGTGGACCAGGCAAATACCGCCAGTAACGCGTAGACATAAGCTTTGGTTTTAGGTTGCAAGATCAAAACCCGAACTCGGCCGCTTCTTCCTTAAAGGCAGGTATATGCAAACTCACCGTGGTTCCCTTTCCAACCGCCGAATCAATGGCAATATGCCCCCGGTGTTTTTTGATAATCGACAGACAGATGGAAAGCCCCAAACCAATCCCGTTTTCCTTGAGCGGGTCCTTGGTGGAAAAGAACGGATCAAAGATTTTCTCCATGTTTTCCCTGGGAATTCCCGTCCCTGAATCGTGAATGGAAATCAGGATGTAATTACCCTCTTCCAGCTCCAATCGATTGTCCGAGGGCAGGGTCACATTTTGCGTCTCAATCGTGACCGTGCCCCCATTGGGCATGGATTCCGCCGAATTGTGGATGATACTGGAAATCAATTGGTGGAGCTGCGTCTCATCTCCCAGCATGGGCCAGATGTTATTCTTCTTCTGGAAATCGAATTTTATGGCGGTTTTGGAAAAATCGGCGCGAATGACCTCTTTAATCAATGACGGCACGGAAACACTGGTGTAAATCGGATGCCCGCCTTCGGAAAAAGTCAACAGTTTCCCCGCCAGATCCGCCGCCTTAATCGATATATCTTCGGCACGGTTCAGCGCCCGATTGATTTTCTCCGCATCGTGCATGGATAATTTCGCAATGGAAATATTTCCCATAATGGAAGTCAAATAATTGTTAAAATCGCGCGCAATACCACCGGCAAGAATTCCAATCGACTCCAGATTCCGATTCTTTAAATGATCGCCCCCCTCACTCTTCGGATCCGGAGGCGCAATCTGCTGCCCCAGCGAACGGCAGACCCGACACGCCTTGAAATGAGCGATGACTTTCATCAAATAAAGCATTAACAGATGAAAATAATTCTCGTTTTCTTCTTTGATCACAAAGGCATCGGCACCCACTTGCTTAACCCCGACCGAAAGATCTTCCATTTTCTTTTCGGCCAGGATAACAAACGGTAAGGAATCATTGAGCGCCTTTAATTTCTTGCAACACTCCAGACCATTCATGTCCGGAAGCTGATAATCCACGACCGCCAGGTCGTAATGGAAAGGATTGACCTCAAGCTCTCGAAATGCCCCCTGAGCGGTAACAAAAAAAGTGAGTTCGGAGTCTTCGTTTTTCTTTTTTAAAACCTTTTCGAATGCTTGTTTGAAACCTTCATCACTACTGATAAATAGAATCCGCATCATTTTTTATCCCACACATTTATTTTTTTAAAATCCACTTACATTATAATATACTAACTTTTGAAAAAATTTTCAATCTTCCTTTCCGAAAAATAATTTTGGTCCGTTCGATTTAAACCCGACTTGGTGTGAAGAGTGACATTCCGCTGTTGATTTATTTTTTCCCATGTGTTATGTATAGGTGTATATATCGTGATTTAAAATTAAGGAGGAAAAGATGGGCATCAAACAAATCTTTCACGACGGAATGAAAGAATTAAAACGACGCGGTGAAGTCCATAGAGAAAAAAGGGATTTCAAAGAAAAGGAACGAGTATTGGATGAGCAAATGACCCGGTTGGGACAAAAAACCTGGGAATTGAAGATCGATATTTCCGGGTATGGGAACCTAGCCGGAGCACTGGCCGCCATTCAGCAGAAGGAAGAGACCCTCAAGGCTCAGATGACCGACCTCACACACCAAATGCAGGTCGACGAAGACAAAAAAAAGGAACGGAATACCTATTTGGATTCCGAGCGCGAACTGGTGGAAGAAAAAAAGAAGGGCGTGGACCACCGGTTAAACGAAGAAAAAGGCGCGCTAAAGACATCCCAAAAGGAAGCCGAACATGCCGCCCGGCGGTTGGCTCAGATTCCCAAAGATCGGGAAGAGGCCAACCATCGAATTGTTGATCCGAAGGTACCGGAAAGCGAGAAAATGATCCTCCGGCAAAAACTCGATAATTTGTTAAAAGAAGAAGACGACCTGACATTTACCTACGATCAAAAAACCAAAGAAACCACGGCCATCAGTCAAAAGATCATCCCCATTCAGGAAGAATCCGACCTGTTGCAAAAACAAATCGATACCAATAAAGCGGATCAGCATCGGGAAATCAGTGCGCTGGATCAACATATTTCCGATATCCGAAAGGAAATCGAGGCATGCAGCCAGAAACTCAGGGAACTGGATAACGACAAACGCACCCACTTCCAGCAATTGGGGCAACAGATTGCCGCCAACCCCCTTCCCCCGACCCCGAACCTGGCCGCTGAAGCCGCGGCGGTTCATGCCACCCAAAAAGACATCGCCGACCTCCACCTGCGATTGGCTCACCTGGAACAGGAGAAAAACGACGTCGGAGAACGGGCATTCCGAAACATGGTCCTCCTGATCGTCGTCGGCGTCCTGTCCCTGATTGCCATCATCGTTGTGCTGGTGCTTCTCCTGTCTCCCAAACCCCAACGCACAGTGCGGGAACAACAAGGGCATCCCCAGGAATATATTGAACTCAAGAAACCCATTTCCAAAAATTCAGACCATGGAAGAACCGATTTTGATCGTCAAAACCGTAAGAATAAAATTTAAAAATTTTAGTAAAAAAGTATTGAAAAAAAAATCTCGATGTACTATAACTAGTTCATTCTCATCATCAACATGGAAACGATGATAAAGATGTAAAGATGATAAATTAAGAAAGATGATAAATTAAGAACTGGAGGAAACATGAATCAAAAAAACGTCTTTAGCCTTCAGGAACACCTGACCGCAGTGAGAGACAACAAAAGGCATTTTGAAAATGCTTTCCAGGGAGTTTCCCGGATGATTCTGGAGCAGGATCATGAAAAAGTCGTCGTCAATGGTAAAACCACGTATGATTTCAAGATATTCCGAACCGGGAGAAAGCACATCATCGGCCTTTACGATGAAATCAACAGTTTTGTTTCCTACGTCAAAGATGCCGCCGAAGGCGGGTCATCCAAAGAAATGGCCTATGTATTGGTGGGAGAGCCCGGAAACGGAAAAACATTCTTTGTCGAATACCTGTGTTCCAAGTACCGCCAATTCCTCTCTCGGGACGCGAACCGCAAATACACCTTTCGCTTTACCCATCTGGACCAACTGGGAACGTATGGGAGAATCAATGTGATCGAATCCCAGACCTACGAAGATCCCATGATTCTGGCCATGAATCTGACCGACGATATCGATGAAAATAAAGAGTTGTTAGCCAAGTACGGATTTGATGATAAAAAAATCGAGCAAATGTTTGATAATTACCGTCCCATGGGCGCATGCAGCGAGTATATCTGGTACGATATCCTCAATCATGCCGGAAGCCTCGAGGATGCCCTTGGATTTGTTGAAATCGTCCCGGTCCCGATGATGGAGAGTATGGGAACCCTGACCGGTAAATACCCGGCCAAAGACAAGATTACCTCTTCGGCCGTTGACCTTCTCGGGGAAGAGTCCATTCAGCGGCTCCTGCATATCTCCGATACCAATAACCCCTACCGGTTTGACCTGCGTCGGGGCGCCCTGGCACGCGTGGCCGGAGGCGGGATCCATTTCTGCGATGAAATCTTCAAGAACAAGAAAGATCTGGTGCAGGTGTACCTGGGCGTCATCCAGAACCGGATGATTGAAATCGACGGATTCAAGTGGCCCATCGATACCCTGATCGTGGCCACCAGCAACAACTCCGAATTCAACCGGTTCCTGGACGAAAAAGAAGAGGCCCCCATTGTCGACCGATGCCGCATCACCTATGTGTCACATAACACCAACCACCAATTGCAGGAATACTTAACGGCTTATGCAATCGGTAGCGAATCCAAAACCACCTTTAGCAAAGAAGAGCTCCATCAGGACCCGAATTTGAATTACGGGGCATCGGTGGCCGTAGTCTTAACCCGGCTTCCCATTTCCGAAAAGCTCACGCCGATTGAAACCATGAAACTGGCAGCCGGCGAGGTCGCGGGTGAGAAGAGCATCAAGACCCTTTCGGAAGTGATCGACCTCCTGAATCAGGAACCGGATATTACCAAACGCTTTGGTCAAAAAGGACTCGGGCAGCGAAACCTCGGTCGTGCGATTCAGTTAATGGTGGAAAGCTCCGAAACCAATGAGGGCAAGTGTATGTTTGCCTACGACATCTTCAAAGCGCTCGAGCGGATCGTTCTCGATTACGTTTCCGACGCCAATGATCGAACCAAGTATCTCGAAGACCTCAAAATTGCCAAAAGTCTCTACCGGGAACGGATCATGACGGAAATGTTTAACGCGTACATGGATGAACCGCTCGCCATCCGCAAGGATGTCATGAACTACGTGAACATGATTATCGGAATCGATGCGGAAAATCTCGGTCCGGATCGCATGTGGAAATACAAAGATCCCCAAACCGGCGAATTAAAAGCATTGAAAATCGATGAGAAATACATCAAGAACGTGGAAGAACGGTTGGGTCTCAAAACCATTGAGCAGCGGGAGAATTTCCGAACGTCCATTCGAAAAATCTACGGACAGAAAATCTCCACGGATCCCAATTACGATTTCATGGATAACCTCGAACTGGTCAAAGCCGTCACGGACGTGCGATTGAAATCGGACATCGCGGGCTCCGGAAGCCTGATCGGTGCCCTGGCCAACCGAACAAACGAGGAGAATCAAAAACTCTATGATCGGATGCTCAATACCATGCTCAATAAGTTGGGGTATTGCCGGACGTGCGCCCAAAAAACCATCGAATACTTTTGTACGCAGTCGGATGAAAAGTAATGAGGCACTATGGACCGGGTATCGGAAGCGTTAAAATTGATTGAACAGTTGAAGAAGGAGGGATTAACCCCTCCGCCGCTCGAGGCATTGCTCCGGGAATTGGAGATGCCGGGCGTTCATGATGCCCATCCCAAACCTCCCCATACGCAAGGGTTTTACGAGTACAACGACTTATCGGCTCTTCAGGATTTTCCAACCCCTCAGGGAGGTTATACCACCAACTTGCACTCCATGAACGAGTTGCTGGAACGAGATAAACAGCGCGAAGAGGATGGTTTCCCGCGTAAAATCCGCGTGGGAAAATTGATCAAACCCGATAAAAGCGGCAAGGATAAGATTGTGATCATTCCCTCTACCGTGGAAGAAAAATTGATCCACCACGTACCCCAGGACGAAGAGAGTGGGGAAGGGCAAAGCTCGGGTGGAACCGGTAAAGGGGAAGAAGGCGAAGTGATTGGCGAGCAACCCGTTCAGCAAAAGGGCGAATCCGGAGCCGGCGGCGCCGGTCAGGGGGAAAGCGGTCCCCATGACGTGGAAGCGAGTGCGTACGATATGGGCCGGATTCTCACCGAGAAATTCCAATTGCCCAACCTTCGCGACAAGGGAAAAAAACGGGCGCTGAGTCATTACAATTACGAATTGACCGACCGACACCAGGGATTCGGGCAAATATTGGATAAAAAAGCCACGCTACGCAAAATCGTGGACACCAATATTCGCCTGGGCAATCTCCCGGATCCGAGTCACATCGACACTACCGGGTTCCTGATGTCACCGGCCGATAAAATTTACCGCATCCTCTCTCGAGAAAAAGATTACGAATCTCAGGCGATCGTCTTTTTCATGAGGGATTACTCGGGGTCGATGTCCGGGAAACCCACCGAAGTCATCGTCTCTCAGCACATCCTGATTTACAGTTGGCTCCTCTACCAGTATGCCCGACAGGTGGAGCTTCGGTTCATTGTTCACGATACCGAAGCCAAGGAAGTTCCGGACTTTTTCACCTACTACAACTCGAAGGTGGCGGGTGGAACCAAAGTCGCGTCCGCCTTCCGACTGGTGAATGAAATCGTTGAAAAAAATTCACTCAAAAAAGACTATAACATATACGTATTCCATGGAACGGACGGGGATGACTGGGATACCAGCGGCAAAGACACCATCCCCGAAATCACCCGAATGTTAAGTTACACCAACCGTGTCGGCATTACCATTGCGCGAAACAGTTACAGCGCCTCCAAGGACACCGATATGGAGCGGTACATGAAAACATCGACTCTCCTGGATAAACGGCCCGGCGACATCCGTATGGATGTCATGACCGAAGATGCGCCCGAAACCCGCATCATCGAAGGGATTAAAAAACTCATCTCCTGAGCAAAAAGGGAAGACAAAATGGAATTGATCGATCAACGTACCAAAGCCATTATGGAGGAATGCAAACGGCGGGCCGGGGAAGCCGGGTTAACCTTTTACGCCGAAACCCTCGAATACATCGTCACCAATCGGGATCTGTTGGAACTGTCCCCCAAAATCATGATTCCCAACCTCTATGATTACTGGGTTCATGACGTCGAAGTCCTCCGGGAAAAAGGAAAATACGAGTTATACCCGTCCAATCCCTATGAAACGGTCATCAATACCCGACCGGCCATCTCGTTTTATAACGACAACAACCCCGATTGGCTCAATGTCATGATTTTCTACCATGTCCTGGGGCACATTGATTTCTTTCAGAACAATGCCTACTTCCGTCACACCTGGGACTATGATTTCAACGGCAAAGCCCTGGCCGAAAAGCGGATGATGGCCAAACTTCGCTCGGATAAGGGGCGATGGGTGGATTATATCATTGAATTCTCCCGCGGAATCGATAACCTCGTGGGCTATTACGATACCCTTTCCCAACTCAACGCACCCCCGCAGGATCGGAGCAAGAAAAAATTGGATTTTTACTTCGACCTCTTTCTCCAGGACATCAAGAAAGTCAGCGGCCATGAATACGTCATGGAAGTGGAGCGCTACAATCAGGTCGCCAAACAGCACGCCGACCGGGTGGAAGATGCGTTCTTTGTGGATATTATCGGGAAATACCCGGAATTTGAGACGCTTTTCTCCAAACACCTCCAGGAAAAGAAACCGACGCGAATGGATGTGTTGCAATACATCATGGAACACTCGGAATTTTTGAAAAAGGAGGAAAACCGCTGGATGAAAGCGGTCATGGAAGTCATTCATGCCACATCGCTGTTTTTCCAACCCCAGATTCGGACCAAAATCATGAATGAAGGGTGGGCCAGCTTTTGGCATGAGCGCCTCTTTTTGGCCGATGAGCGGATTCGAGGTCATGAAGTCGAGTATGCGCGGGTGAACGCCGGTGTCACGGCCATGCCTCGCGTGGGCCTCAACCCGTACGCCATGGGCATGCGCTTGTTTCAATATGTCCAAGAACTGGCCGACAAAGGCAAACTGGATTATCCGTATTATAAACTCACCGATGCCCGAAAACGACAGGAGTACGACAAAAAAACCGGAAAAGGCAATGAATTCATCTTTCACGTTCGGGAAAATTACAGCGACTTTCTCTTTATCAACACCTTCCTGGATCAGGAGTTCATGGACCGCCACCAACTGTTTGTCGTGGGGAAGCGGTTGAATCCCCAGCGCATGGTGTGGGAATACTACGTCAAAAGCCGAAAGGCCGAAGATTATCGCGAGATGGTCCTGGAGTCGCTCTACCATCCCCCGCACATCGAGATCGACGCCTCCAGGATGGCCGACGGCAGTCTCTACCTGGTTCATGAATTCGAAGGAAAACCGCTTTATAAGGATTTTATCCCCAATACCCTGATCGGGATCGAGTTCCTCTGGGGAAAGCCCGTGAAGTTGGAGACCACCGAAGTCGAGCAAAAGGTGGTCGGGGGTAAAAAGGAAACCGTGGAGCGGCGGGTATTGTATACGATGGAGAACAGGAAAATTTCTAAAAAAAACCTGTAAAAAGAAATGACGACTAACCAGAATACCAAAAATAACGGTTCGATTGCCGGTAGAAACCTTGAAAAATCGGAAATGGATAAAATCGATGAAGAAGCCCTGGTCAAAACCGTCCGAAATTTAAATGAGACCATTGAGGCCAACCGGATGCGAAAACCGGTGCCTTTCAATCGATTTTTGGAATTATTGGTGCAGGAGCCGTTGAGCATTATCCGCAACGTGTTTCAGGTATTCCATGACATGATCGCGACCTATGTCGGGGAAGGTATCGAGGAATACCCCGATGATCCGGAAAATGTCGGTTTTGTGTTTTACGATTGTTACCCGCTCTTTGTCGAAGGATCGGATCGGCCGTTTTTTGCCGATCGGCTCTTTGCCAACCGGTTGGTCAATTTGTCCAAGTCCATGAGTCAGGGCGCCCAGCAAAATAAAATCTACATCTTCGAAGGACCTCCCGGGTGCGGAAAGAGCACGTTTTTAAATAACCTGCTCATGCGATTCGAAACCTATGCCAACACCAAGGAAGGCGCGCGTTTTGAAACCGTGTGGCGGTTAAAACGCGATGCCCTGGGCGGATACGTCGAGAATGAACTGATCCCCGTGGTCCAAAAATTCGCCAATGGGTTCAATGCCGACAACCATGAACCCCGGGTCATCTTCAACAAACCCACGTTGATTCGGGAAGACGAAGATTACGTGGAAATTCCCTGCCCCAGTCACGACAATCCGATTCTCATGATCCCCAAGGCTTACCGACGCGATTTCTTCGATAACCTGTTTAAAAACAACGAGTTCAAATACAAGTTATTCACCGAAAAAGAATACGAATGGGTATTTCGGGATAATCCGTGTACCATTTGCAGTTCGATTTACAAGTCGTTGCTCGAAAAACTCGACGATTCCTCGAAAATTTTCGAGATGCTCTGTGCCGCTCCCTACGTGTTTGACCGGCGGTTGGGGGAAGGCATCAGCGTCTTTAATCCCGGCGACAAACCGTTAAGGCAGAACATGCTGACCAACGACATGCTCCAGCATCGACTCGATAGTCTCTTCAAAGACAGCAACCGTGTCCGGTACATTTTCTCCAATTTTGCCCGGACCAACAACGGGATCTATGCCCTGATGGACATCAAAAACCACAACACGGACCGATTGATCGAACTACACAACATCATCAGCGAAGGGGTTCACAAAGTCGAGCACATCGAAGAAAATGTGCATTCCCTGTTTATGGCGCTCATGAACCCCGAAGACAAAGTCAACGTCAAGGATATCCATTCGTTCATGGATCGAATCGAATACATCAAGATTCCTTATATTTTGGATATCCGGACCGAGGTGGAAATTTACCGAAATATCTTCGGTAAACACATCGACGCCAATTTCCTTCCCAAGGTGTTTCATAATTTTGCTCGGGTGATCACTGCCTCGCGGATGAATCCCAAACAGGAAGCGCTGCTCGAATGGATCAAAGATCCCAAAAAGTATGAACTTTACTGCGATAAAAACCTGCTGCTCCTAAAGATGGAAATTTACACCGGGCATATCCCGACCTGGCTGACCGAGGAGGATTTGAAAGCCTTTACCGCCAAACACCGCAAACGGATCATCGCCGAATCCGAATCCGAAGGCGATAAGGGGTTTTCCGGGCGAGATTCCATTAAAATCTTCAACGAATTTTACAGCACCTATGCCAGCGAGGATAAGCTCATCACCATGTCCATGCTCAAGAATTTCTTTGACAAAAAGGCCAAGGAACATCCCGGGTTGATTCCGGAGGGATTTTTGGATTCGTTGTGTCGCATGTACGATTACAACATCCTCCAGGAAGTCAAAGAAGCCCTGTACTATTTCAATGAAGACCAGATTGCATCGGATATCCAGGATTACCTGTACGCGATTAATTTCGAACCGGGGGATAACATCCGGTGTATCTATACCAACCGCCGATTTACCGTGGAGGAAGATTTTCTCAAACGGACCGAAACCTATCTGCTGGGTGAAAAAGCCGATCAAAATGCCCGATTGAGCTTCCGGAAGGACACCCAAAAGGAGTATACCTCCCGGACCTTAACCCAGGAGATCATGCTGGATGGGCGTTCGATCACCAAGACCGATCTGTTCATGAACCTCATGGAGCGTTTCATTCACAACTTAAAACAAAAGGTCATGGACCCCTTCCTCAAGAATGAGAATTTCCGAAGGGCCATCAAAGATTACGACACCGATGCCTTTCGAACGTACGACAAACGCATCCGGGATGACATCACGTTTATGATCAACAACCTGATGAAAAAATACAGCTACAACACGCCCAAGGGAGCGAAAGAAATATGCATGTACGTGGTCGATAACGAGTTGGCTCAAAAATTTGCCCAATCCTGACCGGAATCTCTAATCGCTAGTCTTTTTTTCGTTTTTGCTATTTTTTTTTCGTTTATCACTTGACTTTTTATCCAAATTCCAATAAAACTGAATATTTAAAACTCAAAAAGGAGGATTAGATGAAAAAGTATGTGTTGGCGTTGCTGACTTTAGGCTTGTTGCTCAGTGGTTCGTTATATTCGGAAAATCCATTCGAGAAAATCAGAATTAACGGATTCCTTTCACAGGCGTACATGAAGAGTCAGAAGAACAATTTTCTCACGCGTTCCAAGCAGGGATCCTTTGAAATCAATGAATTGGGTTTAACGGTTTCCACCAACTTAACCGACCGGTTGCGGTTCGGATTTCAATTATTTTCAAGAGATTTGGGTGAACTGGGAAACAACAATGTGGTTCTGGATTGGGGATTTGGCGATTACCGGGTGAGCAATTGGTTGGGAATTCGGTTTGGAAAAGTGAAAGCGCCGTTTGGTCTTTACAACGAAGGGCGAGACACGGATTTTCTCCGACCCATGGCATTTTTACCTCAGAGTCTGTATACCGAAACCTACCGCGGATTTATCGTGGCTTATCAGGGAGTGGGTCTCTATGGAAACCTCTTCCTGGGTGGCGCAGGCGATATCTCGTATCAAGGGTATGTAGGGACCAACAACATTTCAAAGGAAGAGACCCTGGTCAAGCACCTCCAGAATATGTTGAACCTTCTGACCCCCATGACCGGGGTAACGGTAACGGATATGTCCGTGAATACGAGACTTGCCGCCGGCGGTAAAGTGGAGTGGAATACACCGCTCACCGGTTTGAAGACCGCGGCCAGTTTTGTTCATTTTCAAGGGGATTTCCTGCAGCATGCCGGGGCACCGCGGATCGGATTCATCAAAGTACCCAAATGGTGGATCATCTCCCTGGAATATGTCCTGAACAATTTCACATTGGCGTCCGAATACGGCGAGATGACCACCAATATCGAGGCGTTCGATATCCCACTGGAAAATCAGACCAACCAGACCTTTTATGTGATGTTGTCCTATATGTTGACCAATAAGTTGACCCTTACCGGTTTATACGATGTCTTTTACGACAACAAAAAGGACAAAAAGGGTGTATATTTCACGGAAATGGGACTTCCGGATCACATGGCGTGGCGAAAGGACATCGGTGCGTGTTTGAGATACGATTTCAATCCGCACTGGACGATCAAGGCCGAATACCACAAGATCGACGGCACCGGGCTTTATATCCAGCTCTACAACTACGGAACCCCCTTTGAACGGAAATGGAGCTATTTCATTTTCAAAACCTCGTTTAATTTCTGATGAGAAGGAGACAGAACATGAAAAAGACCATTTTGTTTTTAACTGCAATCTGTTTTTGTCTGGTCGCTTGCCTTGTCCTTTCGGCTCAGGAAGAGGCCATTGGCGTTATTGTCAACAAAGCCAATTCCTTAACCTCCATCAATGCGAGAATCTTAAGAAACATCTACATGGGAAAACAAACCATCTGGCCGGACAACAAGGCCATTGTGGTGGCGATTCTGCGCGAAGGGAAAATCCATGACAAGTTTCTCAAAACCATTGTCCAGCAAAACGCCTCTCAATTTTCCCTGTACTGGAAGAATCAAACCTTTACCGGAACCGGTGTGGCCCCCAAAATCTTTGATACCGATGCCGAAATCAAGGCATTTGTGAAAGATAACCCCGGTTCCATCGGTTATGTGGCCCTATCGTCGGTTGATGATACGGTCAAAAAATTGCCGGTTATGTAAGTCGTCTTAATTAAGAAATAGAAAAGGCACAGGATTCATCCTGTGCCTTTTTTTATTTACGCATTTTATAATTATTTTTTATTATCGTTCGTCTCTTTCGTTTCGCTTTTCAAATCCCGGGTGCGCTGGTAATAGAACGCTGCTTTTTCGCGATTGCCCAGGCAGAGATGGGTAGAGGCCATCAACTGGTTGATTTCGGGCGTATCCCCGTAGTTTCGAAGCAGGTCGAGGTAGGTGAGGGCTCGGGCATAGGCTTTGAGGGCAAGGGCGGAATTGGCCAGCATCACCAGGACAGGGTATTCCTTTTTGACCCCGTCTCGCTCCAGTAACTCCAGCACACGGCGGTAATCTTCTTTCTGGTAGTAGGCTTTGGCCATGAGGGGAAGGGTGGCGGCATTTCGGGCGCTTGCGGGAAGCGTCTCAAACGTGGCAATGGCCCGGTCGATCTGACCATTGGCGAGATACTCCTGGCCCTGAATGAACACGAATTGGTCCCGCGCATTTCCGTTTTCGGGTTTTTCCAGTCCGAACGGTTTGGGGATTTCGATGTAAAACGGCATCATGGAAATTTTTCGGGTCACGACCGTTCCCCTTCGGTCCGAAATGGTGAGGCGGTAATCGGTGGCCGGAATTTCCGACAACGGTTTTTTGAACCGGTAAACCGAGGGCATCCCCGGTTTTGGGGAAAGGAGAATCGGGGTAATGGGGATGGTTGTTACCGGGGGTTTTAACGATTGCAGCGACATCTCCGGGGCGTTTTCCCCTGATGTCATGACAATGCCTTCGAGGGTATCCTTCGGGTTAAAGATAAAGCGGGGATCGGTCAGGACGACCCGGTTATCCGCGGCAAAAGGCACATACGACGAGGTCTCGATATCCTTGACCTGAAATCCGATCACGGGTGTCAATCGATCCGGGGAAACCGTGACTTTCTCTTCGGAGAGAAAAAATTCCCGGGTGGTTTGATTGATAAACGTGGCCACAATATTGAAATCGCCCGGAATAATCGGGATGAAATCCCGAAAAACCATGTGTTGCGCATCGATGGCTTTCTTCTTTTTCGCATCCACATTCAAATCGATATCTTTGGATTGTTGATAGATAATCCGACCCTTTAAATCTTCGATGCTGATCCCCAGACTGATCCGGGCCGTATACGAACCGCCGGATCCGGCTTTGAAGGTGAGGGCATCGGGCATCAGCGCATAATGAACAAACGGCATGCCCTTGTTCCAGGTCACGGTCCCATACCCATAACCGTGGATCGCCTGAGTGGAATGGGTGACCTCGACCGTGCCCCGGGGAGACAGGAAGCGTTTCACGTAACCGGCCGCCGCTTCGGTTTCCGGCAGGGAATAGATCCGGCTGAGAAGCGCCGGGGAAGACGCGGACAATCCGGTGGCAAGATTTCCTTCGCTCGGAATGATCGACAGGGACGCTCCGGCCAGTTCCGAAGAATTTTGTTTCAAATACCGGTAGGCCTGTTCGAGTCCGGAGATGCGATCATGGAATTGGGGAGACAGTAAATCCTTGGGATGGTGGATTCCGGGTTGATACAATTGATAGTCCCCCATGTTTCGCGGTTTGAAAAAAACCAGATTCATAAACGGCGGAAGACCGGGTTTATCCTTGGCCTCGTAACTCCACAGCTCGCAATCGACCGAGGTCTCGCTTCCCACAAAATTCGATCGGTTATCCGGCGGCCCCAGCAGGAGATAGAGGCGCCCTCGATCCGAATCCGGTCCGTTGAGGAATTCGCGCGCGTGGTTGAGCCGCTGGTAGAATTCGACCTGAAAGGCGTTGACCGGGCTCTGGGGATCCGGGTTTCGGGCCTTCCAGAACAACTCTTGAAACCGGGTGCGTTCCTCTTCGGTCTTGAGTTTTTTGGCAACCGAACGCTCCAGGCCCGTCATGATGACATCGACGTCCCGGAGCCACCGGGTCCAGGGCAGTTCGGTCGGGGCGGAAGCGAGGAGGACACACCCCAAAATGAGGTATACAGTGATGGTGACACACGTTCTTTTAATTCGATTCATGGCAATGGTATTATATTTTAAAACCCATCTTTTTTCAAATTTTTTTCCATGGAGATGGTGCTTTCTTTTGTTAAATTTGTTATATTATCTCTTCCCAAGGAGGTAATAGCACATGTCGACAATTTTATTGGACGAAATTAAACAAGACCCGGATTTAAAATCGTATACGATGGAAAATCTACCGCTTTTAAAGCAGTTGAGGGATGGCTACCTGAAAGCAAAAACAGCCATATGCATCGAACGGGCTGTTCATATTACCCAATACATGAAAGAAAAAGGGTTAACGGAGCATCCGATACTGGCCCGGGCCAACGCGGTCCATCGTTACCTGAGTCAGCGAAAGCCGTTGTTTTTTGACGAGAACCGGATTGCCGGATCCTCCACTTCCAAGGCCATGGGAGCTCCGGTTTATCCCGAACTCGCGGTCGCATCGACCGTGTGGCCGGAATTGGATACCATCGGCCAACGCCCGGTCAACCCCCAATTACTGACCCAGGAGGAAGCCAATGAATTGAATTTCAATGTCTTTCCCTTCTGGATGGATCGCTCCGTCCTGGAAGTCACCCGCAAACGGCTCAGGGAAGAAGGCAAAACGTCCCCCCAGAAACAATCCACTTATGAAGCCCTTCGACTCATGGAAAAAATGGCATTTTATATCAATTCCAAGTCCACGGTCATCTCCCATACGATTCCCTACTATGAGGACGTGCTTCACAAAGGCTTAAACGCCATGATCGGCGAAGCGGAAACCCGAAAAAAAGCCCTTCACCCGGAATCCAACCCCGAGGACAAGGAGAAAGCCGTGTTTTATGACGCCATGGCCATTGCCATGCGCGGGATCCTGGCGTATGCTCAGAATCTCTCCCATGAAGCGCAGCGCCTGGCCGAAACCGAACCGTCGCCCGAGAAAAAGAAGCAGCTCCGGGAAATGGCCCGCATCTGTTCCCGGGTTCCTGCCAACCCCGCTGCCTCGTTTCGGGAAGCCGTCAATGCCCTGTGGTTATGTCAGGTCGGCATATTGGCCGAAAATGTGAACATGGCCATGAGCCCCGGCCGTCTGGATCAGATCCTTTACCCGTTTTTCCAAACCGATATCGAGAAAAATCAATTGACCGTGACTGAAGCCCTGAACCTGATCGGTTGTTTATGGTTTAAAATTGCCGACAATACCAATATGGTTCCGGCAACTGCGGAAAAGATGTTTGGCGGGGCCGGTTCGGTTCCGGCCGTCACCCTGGGTGGCGTGGATCAGGCGGGGCATTGCGCCGTCAATGACCTGACCTACCTCATGCTCAAAGTAACCGAACTCCTCCGGCTCAAGGACCCCAACGTCAATGCCCGGTACTTTTCGGGAGTGAACCCGGACGCTTACCGGGATCGGGTCATCCGCGTGATTATGAACACCCGCGCCATCCCTGCTTTCTTCAACGACAAAGCCAATATTGAAACCCTGTGTAATCAGGGCGTCACGCTCGAGCATGCCCGCGATTACGGCGTGGTCGGATGCGTGGAATTAACCAGTTGCGGCCGCGAGTATGCCGCGACCTCCTCGATCATCCTGAACCTCAGTGCGGCCATGGACATGACCCTGTATAACGGCAAACGCCCTTATATTACCGGAGACCAGGTCATCAATCCCGTGACCCGACGCATCGAAGAGGCGCAGAGTTTCGACGAATTTCAAACCGCCTTCGAATCACATCTGAAAAAACTCGTGCAAATGTCGGTTTCGCTCAATGAAGAATTGGGGAAAACCCACCAGCAGATGTTTGCCAGTCCGCTCATGTCCTGTTTTTTCCAGGGACCGATGGAAAAGGGAAAGGACCTCATCTTCGGCGGTGCCCGGTACAATTCATCCGGGGCCACTCATGTGGCGTTTGCCGACGTGTGCGACTCCCTCAATGCCGTTGAACGTGCGGTTTTTACCGATAAAGTCACCACCATGACCCAATTGATTGCCGCCATTGAAACCAATTTCGAAAAAGATGCGGATTTGCTGGCGTATTTAAAAAATAAAGCGCCCAAATACGGCACCGACGATTCGCACGAATCCCATCCCGTGGCCGTCAACAATTCGCAGCGGCTGGTCAAGTTCCTGTACGATCTCTACCATGGGTATACCAATTACCGCGGCGGCACCTACCGTCCCGCGTATTGGTCGATGACCAACCATGCGGGGCTGGGTGTTCGCGGCCAGGCGCTGCCGAGCGGACGAAAAGCCTACGAGGTCTTTTCCAGCGGCATCACCCCGGCCTCCCAATGCACCAAAGACCTCACCGGCGCCTATAAAGCCGTGGCGGAATTGGGTCATACCTATATTCCCGGGTGCGTGGCCCTCAACATGAAATACACCCCGATGACTTCCGGAAACACGGCCGAGGCTTACCTCCAACACTTTGCCCACATGCTGGAAGGGTATTTTGCGGCCGGAGGCATGCAGGTTCAATACAACCTCTACACCTATCAGGACCTTCAGGATGCCCAGTCGCATCCGGAAAAGTATCCGGATTTGATCGTTCGCGTCTCCGGATACTCGGCGTTTTTTAAGGATTTAAACAAAGACATGCAGCATGAACTGATCACCCGTACCCAGTACGATCTGTATTCCGGAACACCCGTCAAATTTGTGGAGAATGGAGGTACCAAATGAAGACGATTCGCCAATTCTTTTTAAACCGGACATCCAAAAAGCTGTCCAAGGTGCTGAGTAATCTCGAATCGGAGCTGATGGATGTGGTGATCATCGTCTTGCTCAAGGCATTTTCGATGGTCTTTTGCCTGGACAAAACATTCAGGAAAAACATCGAAGGGTTTAATGCCGTGTATGCGTTTAAAAGCGAGGATGGAAAAATCGCGGTATCAGCCATTTTCAAAGATAATAAAATGAAAGTCAAATCCAGCGCTTTACCCGACGCCAATGTGACCATCATCTTAAAAAACGGGAAAGTGTTGTGCGATTTTGCCTTGAGCGGGGATCCGGATATCTTCAACCTCGTTTTGACCAATCGGATGAGTTGGGAAGGCAATGTCAATTACCTGATGAAATTTGCATATATGGGCATGCATTTGGCAACGCTGTTAAAGATCCAAGTCACGAAATGAGGCCGTTGATCTTCGATATGGCCCGCGGATCATCCGTGGATGGGCCGGGCATACGGACCGTTGTCTTTTTTAAAGGCTGCCCGCTGCGGTGTGCCTGGTGCCAGAATCCCGAATCCCAGAGCCCGGAGCCCGAGACCGTCGTTTACCCGGAACGGTGTATCGGTTGCGGTCGGTGTGCCGAGGGGTGTCACTCCCTGGCCCGCCGAACCGTCGGAGAGTATGAGCCGCCCGATCGCCTGGCCCGGTTGATCATCCGAGACAAGGTGTTTTACCGGGTCTCTTCGGGCGGGGTCACCTTTTCCGGGGGCGAACCGTTGCTTTACATCGATTATCTCTCGGAAGTTGCCGAACGGCTTAAACACGAAGAGATTTCGATTGCGGTTGAAACGTGCGGCGATTTTGATTATGACCATCTGAACCGGTCCCTTCTCCCCTTTATCGATCTCTTTCTCTTTGATATTAAACTCATGGATGCAACCCTTCATGCGCGGTATACCGGGAAATCCAACGCGCGAATTCTGGAAAATTTTGGCCGACTTCTCGGAGCGGGGAAACGGGTAGTGCCGCGAATTCCCCTGATTCCGGGGTATACCGCCGATGAGGAGAACCTTTCTCAAATTGCGGCGTTTTTGGCTCGTCATCGCATCCGGGATGTTGAGCTGTTACCCTACAATCCGTCGGGTATTGAAAAGTGGGGGCGTTTGGGAAAAACGCCCCCGGCTCCTTTAACCCCCACGCCTCTGACCCGTGCAGACGAGCAGCGGTGGGCGGATGTTTTCTTTCGACAATTTGACGCGTTACGGCACCAGTAAACCGAAACTCGGAAGCAGTTGATGAACCACGTGATGGCGGTGATGGTGGGCGGCGCGCAGGAATTTGCAGGCATGGAAAGATTTGGCCTGGTCTTGCTGGACGCTCACGCCGGTAAATAGATTTTTAACATCCCACTGGTGCGGGTCATAGGTAATTCCCTGATCAAATTTCGTGGGTTGAAAGAAGATGCCGTCGTTGATGGCTTTTTTCCAGAGGTTGCTTCGGGCATCGGTGTCTTCATTCGGCGTATTGAGAATTTGATTGACGTTCTTTTCAATATCGGCCCAGTTGCGTTTGGTCTGGGGATCGGTGATCGTGGTATCTTTGGCCGCGTATTGGGTAAAGAAATTGTGGAGTTCCCGGGACGCGTCCAGAAAATCGGCGGCGTTATTGCGTTTGATTGCCGTGCGTTGTTGCGGGGTATCGCCTTCGTGTTTCAGATCCCAGGAGAGGAACGGAATATCGGGAAACACCGAAGCGGTTCCATGGCCCATGGGAATGATGCCTGCGAATTTTCCCGCCACTTTATTCAACTCTTCGGTCAGGGAGTGGACGGGGTTATTGAGTTTGACGTCGGCCACGAGATTGGATTTGGAGGAGATCCCCGAAAAGCCGAAATGCGAAAACGTATCGGCATACACATGGGCGGTGATGCCGATCAGGTGGGGCCACAGATTGCGATTGCTTTCATCGAGGGCGTCCTGGACCATTTTTTGAGCGATTTTACTGTTTTTTCGGCAGGTCAACCGTTCGATAAATGTCCCGGTTGTCGATTCGTTTCCCGGTAAAAAGTGGAAGGGAACCCAGACATGCCACTGTTGCCCATTCTGTGCCATGTTTTGAAAATCCAGCATGGAGTGGCTGGTCATGGTCGGAAGAATCGCGTATTGGTTCGAGACCACGATGTTGTCATCATGAACCGATTCGTCGACAAACTGTGACGTAATCGCGATTGTTCGTGCGGTTCGGTCATTAATTCCTGCGGCGCGCGCCAGCGTATACGTGCCAAACATATGCATATCGATTTGCATATTACCTCCTATAATTAAGAAAATTGAATGAATTCTTTTTATACCATAAAGAAAAAAAAAAAGGAAGCATCGAGAGCGTCTAGAAAAAAATTGAAATCGGTCATTTTATTTGGTATAATTTTTTTAAAATTCTGTCTTAAAGGAGACATTCATGAGTATGGATACAAGTTGTTTTAATTGTTCGACGATTGAAGAGCATTTGAAGTCCGAATGTGAAGCCATGGCCAAGTATGCCCTTGGAAACAATTTGAAAGTTCCCCCGGAACTCATCGGGAGCCTGCAACGGTACTTAAAGGAAGGATCGGCCGAGCAGGGGGATCACACCGTTGAAGTTGAAAATTTGGTGATTATTCACGATCAGTTAGCCAAAATCATCGAACCGGCGAAGCCTCGGTTGGTTCTCTATTTGAATCAAGAGGCGCGGAAAAACAACCTATTGAAGTTCCTGGGGCCGGTTCCGTTTATTCGGCGAATGATGGGCGTGGCCTTGATTTCCCTGGTTCTCTTCATCTTGATCAGTTTGTCTCCTGCAATTGACGCGAATTCCAATGATTGGGACCCCTTGACCTCTTCCGGCTTCGGGCTCTTTATGCGTGAACTCTTTTTGCTTTCCGCGGCCAGTATTGGCGTATCGTTTATTTCGCTCTTTCGATCCAACCGGTATATTGCGGACGGTACATTCGATGCCGCGTTCGAATCGTCGTATTGGGTGCGTTATATTCTCGGGATCATGGCAGGCTTTTTATTGGCGACCTTGATTCCCGTAGAAAATTCCATCAAATCCGGTTTTGCCAAACCGTTATTGGCGTTATTGGGTGGATTTTCAACCGATGTGGTGTATGAAATTTTAAACCGGATCGTGGAAGCGGTAAAATCCATGATCAGCGGCGATATGCGAGCCGTGATCGAAACGCAGAAGCAGAGTTTAAAAACACGAATGGAAGGAGAGCAGACCCAGAATCGGTTCCTGCTGGCATCGGAAATTATAAAAATGAAGCAGCAACTTGCCGAAGCGCCCGAAGAGGTCAAACAAAAATTGGATCAATTGGCGAATAAAATGATCGACAATGTGGGTTTGGAGAAAGAAGAAACAACCAAAAATTAAAATTAATATTTATTAGATGAGGTTTTGAAATGCCGATTTATGAATATAAATGTGAGGATTGTGGTGCAGTGAGTGAGGTGTTGGTTCGAAACACGCAGACACAGGAAGCGGCGGTTTGTACCGCGTGTCAATCGACTCGGATGAGTCGATTGATTTCTGTGCCCGGTGCGGTGTTCAGTAAAGGGGGGAGTCCGAGTGCGGTGCCTCCGGGAACGTGCCCGAATGCGGGATCGTGCGGTGTGGCGTCCTGCCCGTCCCGCATGTAGGATCACGTTATCTAATCGTTCCTATCGTTTATTGGTCAGCATCTTGGCGTTTTCTTCATATTCCGTGATTTTGTCTGTCTTTTTTAAATCCGCCAGAATGCGGTTGATTTCTTTCAATAAATCATAATCCCCCTTCTTCACCGCAATTGCAGAACCGAGCAGATTCTCAAACCGTTTATGCCTGATCTTCATGAAGTTCTTTTTCTGACGAATATAGGAATTTGCCACCGGCTCTTCCAGAATGATCGCATCCACCAACCCCTTTTCAAGTAAAATCACCAGCTCCTCAATCGTCTCTCTCACATCGTACCGAGCCCCTTGAATCTCCGAATGGGCCATGGCTTCCTGAATCGAATCCCGCTGCGTTCCGATCTTCTTTCCCCTTAGATCTTCCACCGTTTTAATCCTGCCCATATCTTCTGTCCGAATCAAGATGCTTTGAATCGCCTGATAATAAATATCGGAAAAACTGGCAAACTCCTTGCGCTCGGCCGTGGGATTTAACCCGGCAATGGCGATATCGATCTGATCCGACCGAAGTGCACTGAAAATCCGGCTAAAAATCAAATCCCTGATCACCAATTTGACCCCCAATTCCCTGGCAATGGCTTTGGCGATGTCAATATCGATACCCACCAGATCGCCGTTACTCTCATTGAAGAGGTGAAATTCATACGGCGGGTAATCCGCACTCGTCCCCACCACCAGTTTCCCGGATCGTTTAATCTTTTCCAGTTTTGAAAGGGCTTTTCCCGAATTCCTTTTCCCATCGCTCGGATCACCGTTCAGCATGGCGCAACAATAAAAAACCGAAATCACGACAAGGATGACCACTATGTTTATCGCGATTTTTGGGAAATGTGTAAACCATAATTTTTTATGTCTCATTCTTCCTCCATCCTTCATCGAGTCCGCTACAGTTAATAAACATAACAGACCCGTTTTTTTTTGTCAATCAAAATATACGCGAATAAAAAGAGGAAATTAAAATTACCGCAACGCTTGACAAGAACCGGATTATTTTCTATGATTTATAATTATCAAAAATATAGTGAGATATAGTGAAACAGGAGGAAGCCTATGAAAACTATAGCCAGTGAAAATTTAAGAAATATTGCCTTCGTGGGACATGGACAAACGGGAAAAACAAGCCTGGTTTCCGCTATCCTATACAATGCCGGAATGGTGAACCGATTGGGAAGGGTAGATCAAGGAAATACGATTACGGATTACGACGAAGAAGAAATTGAAAAGAAAATTACTATTCAGGCCTCGGTCGCCTATGCGTTAATCGATAAGAATAAAATAAATATGATAGATACACCCGGATTTGCCAATTTTGCCTGGGAATCCCGGGTCGCGTTGCTGGCCGTCGAAACAGCGGTCATGCTCGTGAGCGCCACCGAAGGCGTTGAAGTTCAAACCGAAAAAATGTATGAAACGATTTCGGACCTGAAAAAACCCGTGGTGTTTGTGATCAACAAGATGAATAAAGAACTGGCGGATTTCGATAAAGCTTTTGATTCGATCACGGAAAGTTTCGGAAAAAATGCGGTGGCAGTTCAGTATCCGATTGGTGCCGGGACTGATTTCTCGGCTATCGTGGATTTGATTAGCATGAAAGCGTACAAGTACAGTTCCGATGAAAAAGGAACCTTCACAGAAATAGATATTCCCGCCGGCTTGAAAGACGAACTCGGCTCCCGGCGTGAAGCCTTAATCGAAAAAATTGCTGAAACCGATGAAAAATTGATGGAAAAATATTTCGAAGAAGGCGATCTCAATGCCGAAGAGATTACCGTCGGATTGAAAGCCGGTATCCTCAATAAAACCATTTACCCCGTCCTGGCCACGGACGCGTATGCCAATATCGGCGTCCGACACTTTGCGGACTTTATCCTCAATTACACGCCTTCCATCCTGGAAGTCGGCGACATTCATGCCGTCGAAGGCACCGTGAAACCGGACCCGAATACTCCGTTTTCAGCCTTTGTGTTTAAAACCATCTCCGACCCCTATACCGGTAAGATTTCAATCTTAAAGATTTACTCCGGGACGTTCAAGCCGGATTCGGCTTATTTCAACGTCAATAAAGCCGTGGCCGAACGGGTGGGCGGTGTGTTTGCCCTTCAGGGTAAAACCCAGGAAAACGTCGACGAGGTCTTCCCCGGCGATATCGTGGCGGTTGCAAAGCTGAAGGACACCCAAACCGGCGACACCTTAACCGTTAAGGGCAACAACGTCAAATACCCGGAAATTCATTTCCCGATTCCTGCCATCTCCTTTGCGATCGAACCCAAATCCCGGGACGATGAAAATAAGATCTCCAATGCGCTGCAAAAAATTATGGAAGAAGATCCCACGGTCAAATCGAACCGGGATATCCAGACCAAAGAACTCGTGATCTCCGGAAACGGCCAGATGCACGTCGAATTGGTGGTGAGCAAACTGAAAAAGCGGTACGGCGTGGATGTGGAAATGAAACCCCCCAAAGTTCCGTATAAAGAAACGATCAAGGGGTTTGCCGATGTCGAAGTGAAATACAAAAAGCAAACGGGCGGACGCGGTCAATACGCGCACATCCTAATCAAGATGGAACCCTTACCGCGCGGCGGCGATTTCGAATTTACCGAAACGCTTTTTGGCGGATCGATCCCCCGAAACTTCGTTCCGGCCGTTGAAAAAGGCATTCGAGAATCCAAAGACAATGGCATCCTGGCCGGTTACCCGGTGGTCGACTTTAAAGTCAACCTCTATGACGGCAGTTACCATGATGTCGATTCCTCGGATATGGCCTTTAAGATTTGCGCCTCCAAAGCCTTTAAAAAAGCGGTTAAGGAAGCCAAACCCACCTTGCTGGAACCCATTATGAAAGTGGAAGTCTTCACCCCCGAAGAATGCATGGGCGACCTGAACGGTAATTTGAGCGGCCGGCGAGGAAAGATTCAGGGTATGGAAGCCAAGGGGAAGAATCATATTATCAAAGCGCTGGTTCCCTTATCCGAAATGCTGGATTTTAATACGACACTCACATCGATTACCGGTGGTCGCGGTTCCTACAACATGGAATTCTCCCATTTTGAAGAAGTACCGGTTCAACAGCAGAAGAAGGTTATTGAAGAAGCTGTGAAAGCCGGAAGAGTCAAAGAAGAAGACGAAGATTAAAGATAAACATTTAAAAAAAGATCATTCCCACCAGTTTTTCCTTCGCATGGAAAAACTGGTGGGCACTCCTCAGGCCAGCGCGTTGATGCAGGCCATCACCCAACGTTCCCCCAAAGCCGTCCGTTACAATCCCACCTTTTACCCCCCCGATTCTCCCGAATGGGATACCGCCGGACCGGCGGTCCCCTGGTGTAGCCCGTATGGGCGGTATTGGAACCGGGATCTCCTTCCGTCCCGCACCATCGCGTATGCCGCGGGCAGATATTATATTCAGGAAGCCGCAGCCATGCTGGCCGTTTCCATGGCGTCCCGCGTCATTGATTTTAAAGGAAAAATTGTTCTGGATTTAGCCGCTGCTCCGGGTGGAAAAGCCACTCAGGCGGCCGAGCGGATCGGCGCGGGCTATCTGGTTGCCAATGAGGTCATCCCCAAACGCGTGGATGGATTAACCTGGAACATCAACCGTCACCGCTTGAATAACGTCGTGGTGACCTCCCTTTCTCCCAATGTCCTCTCTCGGGCGCTTCCGGACTTTTTCGATATCGTGATTGTCGATGCGCCCTGTTCCGGCGAGGGGTTGTTTCAGAAACGCAAACACTCGCTCGATCAGTGGTCGGAAAAAAACGTGCGGTTTTGTGCTCAGCGGCAACGATCCATCCTGGAGGACGCGATTCAACTGGTCAAACCCGATGGGGTGATCCTCTATTCCACCTGTACCTTTTCCAGCGAAGAGAATGAGGACCAGGTCGCGTGGTTAATGAATCGGGGATGTGTCCCTGTGTCGTTACCGGACGATTTTCCCGTATCGCCTGCCGTGTCCGACAACGAACATGTACGGATGTGTTCGCGGCGGATTTTTCCGCATCGGGAAAACGGGGCCGGTGCGTTTGTAGCCGTCCTCCGAAAAGGAACGAACGCCGGATCTTTGGCATCGCAATCGGATCCCTGGAAATTCGTATACTTAAAAAGTCGAAAAACGGCGCCCCTGGCTCCTTTACCCTCGTTTATTTCCCGTGAGGAAGGGGAGGGGTACGTTTATGAACGAAGAGGGGTGACGGGGTTCTTTTCTTATGCGTGTCTCCCGGAAATTTTAATGGAAAAGGCCGTTCAGGTTGGAGCGCCCCTGATCGATAAACGGCGGGGAAACATCCCGATGTTTGGTAGCGTTCAATTGGCTTCAACAGACGCGATCATCGATATCCAAAAACATGACGCCGAGGCTTATATCCGCGGAGAGGATTTGGATTTGACTCCTCATTCGACTCATTTTCCCCTGACGGGGAACCGGGCAAACGAGTTTTATTTCGTCCGATATAATGGCAACATTTTGGGACCCGTATCGATTGTTCCCTCACGGGATCCGGAGCCATCCTCCGTTCGGGTCGTCAATCGGTTGCCCCGTCCGCTGATCCTCAACGACGAATCCGACAAAAGCAGAGGAATTTAACCTCTTTCCGTAATATAGACGCCGGTTAATACCACCAGTGAACCGATGAGTAAACCGGCCCCGATGGATTCATGCAAAACCAGGGCGGCAATCACATAACTCATGGGAGGAATGGTGTAGAGGTAAACACCGACTTTTTGGGATTCGGCTTTTTCCAGGGCAAAGAAGTAGAGGATGGTGGCCAGAAACGAACAGGTGACGCCGAGAAAGGCAATCGCGCCCCAGGCTTCACCGGAGATGGACGAAAACGAAAACGAGCGATTGCGCAATTCGTACCAGGAAATCGGAAGCATGTAAATGGAACCCATAAATGTGGCAACCGCCGTTAGATCAAAGGCATCCATTCGCTGCATCATGTCTTTTCCCAGGACGGTAAACAGTCCCCACATGAAGATGCTGACAAAAACAAGAACATCGCCCATCAAATGGCCGCGTAAATCAAAGGCTTTCAGAACCCCGAATCCCTGAACGATGAGCACTCCCAAAAAGGCGCATCCGATTCCCAGGGCTTTTTTGAGCGTAATGCGTTCTCTGAGGAAAAAAGCCGCAATAATCGTGATGCAAATCGGGCCTGTTGCGGCATAAAGCGACGCATTGGAGGCAGTGGTGTACGTAATTCCGATGGTTTGGATACTATAGTGAAGGCCGGTTCCGAAAAGGCTCAACAGAAACATCTGTCCCATCCATTTGGGGCCCAGATACGGGATCTTTTTTTTCTTAACCATGAGCCACACGATGAAGCATGCGGAGGAGACCATCAGGCGAATGACGACCACGGTTAGGGGAGGAACAGTGTTTAGCGCGGTTTTGGTCGCAATAAACGAAGCGGCCCATAATAAACAGGCGCTTATCAGTGACAATTTGGCTGCAAACGGTACGGATTGATTTTTCATGTTTTGGTTTATCGGTTTATGAGTGAATAATATTCGTAAAATTTAATTTTTCGTCATTTGGAACGTGCCGGTATTCTCCACCGTAATGGTATTGCCGTTATCGTCAACGAGTAACATCTCCGATGTGACCGTTATCGGGGAAACTCCGTTAAAGATATCCCCGGAAATGGGAATAATGGATTCAATATTAAGCCAGAGAAAATCCGTGGCGGTTCCGCTGATATCCAGGTAGACGTTTTTTCCCAGGATTTGATGGTAATTGCTTTTTTGTAAGATAACCGCTGTTTGGTTTCCATTGCTGATGGTAAATCGCCAATCTTCGATGGAGGCGGTGACCAGGTCGCGGGCAATATTGGACTGGTTAATTTGGATCCGGGCATGGAGTTTGATGGAACTGGTATTATCGGTTGAGGAATAAGTTCCGGAGCCGTCCAGCAGAATCCAGGAGACATCTTCGAGTTTTATTTTTTTGCATCCGGTAATCGATAGCAAAAGCCCAATGATAAACAAAACGGTAATCGAAAGCGTTATTAGTTGTCTTGTTTTCATTTTTATCTCCTTCTTCAATAATCCGAAAATAAAATTACTATTATACTATACAAAATACAAATAGAAATCAAGTTAAAAAGAAAAATTCTTTCCTTACTCCTGAACGGCTTTCAGGGCCTCATCCGTGGCTTTTAAAAAGGGATCGAGGGAAATATCTTTTCCGACCGCATTCTTCATCCATAACTGGGGAATCAATCGTCCGGCCGAAAACATCCGTTCGGTTTCAGCGGCAAGGTTTTTGCCGGTGACGTAATCCTCGATCTGAAAATCGATCAAGTCCCCGTAACAATAAGCGGTTAAAAAGAGGGGTACATTGATCATATGAGAATAAATCGCCAGGATAGGTTGATCCTTACAACCGAATACATTCGCATAATACTTGTTCCAGACTTCTTTGGCCATTCGAATGACAGCCGCTTTGAGTTGTTCGGGAGAAGCCGCCGGGTGTTCATACAACCATTTCCACATATACATCTCCACCAAAGACACCCCCATCATTTCATACGTACTCCAGAATCTCCCCAATATCTCCAGGTGTTTTTTATTGGGATTATTTTCTTCCATGCCCAGCAACTCCAGAGCCCTGGCATCGAAGCTGAGAGCTAATGCTTCGGTAAACGCACTGTTGGGTATTCCGCTCATCAGGTAGTGATCCACATCGTGAAGGGAGATCAGTTGTTCCACGGAGTGTCCGAATTCATGAAGGGCGCGAACATAGTCTTCGTAGGTCATCCCGCCCGCCGGGACCATGGATCTTAGATGGACCATTTCGGTTTTCATCTGCGCCGGCCAGGAATGACCGGCCCCGCGGGCGCGGGCATTTTCCACGATAATTTTCGAACCGAGACATGTCGCCCGTTCCTTCGAAAACCCCAGTTTCATTAAGATATTGGCTAAATCCTTTTCGAACGCTTTTGCCGTGGGATATTTTTGTTTGGTGATCGCATTTAATTTTTCTTCCGGGATGCTGCTTCTGGTCCTGAAACGATCGTACCAGATATCAAAGGGTTCCAGGTGTCGGTTCAGCCGCGAGCGGATCAATTTTGCCACTTGTTTCACCTGAGGCGAAGCGAGTAATCGGATGTATAACGCTTCTGCTTCCGAAAACGAAATTTCCTGATTTCCGGTTAGATACTGACGGATATACGTGTTTAATGCCGGCGGATAGAAGGCGTCCATGGGTTTCAGGGTGTTAAAGTTATTGAGAATGTGCCGATACCGGGTATTGGGTTCGGGCAGGAAATCCATTTCTTTACCGTCTTTGAATACTTTGTTTTGAAACGGGTTCCAGTCCACCTCACCTTTGTTAATCATCTGTGCGGGTATTTCCTGGGAAATAATTCGGTTCATCACTTCAACGATCATCCGTTGTTTTTCCAGCGCCTGGTTGTCTGGGGTCGAATAGAGGGATCTTAATTCATTTCTTAATTGCCAATGGGAGAGTAACGTTAAATCCTTGGGAAAGGGTTTTTCGCCTCGGTTATTGAGAAGGCAGCCCATAAAAATATTGTACTCGTAGACATAGATATCGGAATCGGTGTTGGCGGCGATGTTTTTTTGTTGAAGATCAGGGGGAACCCGGACAATAAAGAGGTCGCCCAGTCGGGCGTAAGCCCATTCTTTTCCGGACCAACGGGAACCCAGGTCTTTTTTTTCTTCCAGGGAATAAAAGGGGAAATTCAATACCGTGATAAACGCGATTTTGTTTTGAAACAGATCGTCTTTGAGGTGGGTATTGACATGATAAGCGCCGAACAGGTGTTCGATGGGACGGATGGTTCCTGTGTCCGTGTCCAGCGGTTCTCGGAGGGTTAACGTGATTTGATTGAAGTGGCCGCGGAGCACTTCATAATTTTTGGAAATAATCGTAAACGCTGCTTCGCGATCCGGGTCCGAAGCCAGGAAGTGTTCCAGGCAGAATTTTTCGAAATCAGCGGGGGAGCCGTCAGGCGGTTGCCATAATCTGGCAGCCTGCGCCACGCCTTTTTGAGCGCGTTCCCGGACAGCCTCGCCGTATTGGGTGACCAGGGCAGCCGTCACTTTGGCGACCACCGAATCCGGGATTGCGCTGACATCATTGGAAGATTGATTGCTCATACCGCTTTGGCGGGAGAGCAACGGTAAGGCACATAGCATCAGGATAATGATCAATTTTTTCATGGTTTTCTCCTCAATCATTATATCAATGATAACGGGAATAGTTTATCACAATTGAAGGGCGAAAAATAGATTGACAATTTTTTCAATCCATTTTATCATTAACCCATGAATGACGTAAAAAAAATAAAATATTTTAATACTGCCGGGCCATGTTCTCCTGAAAAGCATTACATGGTTGACCCCCTGAAACGATTGACGAAAGTGGAACGATTAATCGACCAGGAACTTTATTTCACCATTCATGCACCGAGGCAAACCGGGAAAACGACTTATCTTCATGCGCTGGTCCGAAAATTGAACGCCGATGGTAAATATATTGCCATGATGGTTTCCTTCGAGCGGGGAGGAATCGAAAGCTACTCCGTGGATAAAGCCAATGAAATCCTAATTAACGCCTTATATATTACTGCGCCCTCGCAATTGGAAGAAGCGTACCGGCCCCCCAATCCCGAAGTAAAACATTACCCGGATGTCATCAATTATTTACAGGCCTGGTGCGAAAGCCAGGAAAAACCCATTGTGCTTTTTATCGATGAAATCGATGCCTTATTGGATGATGTGTTTGTTTCCATTCTCCGGCAATTGCGGGACGGTTATCAGCGTAGGCCCCAATATTTCCCTGCCTCAATTATTTTGGTTGGTTTGCGAGATGTAAAAAGCTATAAAGATAGATCGTATGAGAAAGCTGTTCCATATAATATAAATTCCGATTCGATTTTAATGCCCAATTTTAAAAAAGAAGACGTTTCCGAATTGCTGGAACAACACACAACCGCCACGGGGCAGGTATTTCCGGAAGACGTCAAAGAAGAAATCTTTCGGCTGACCAATGGTCAACCCTGGTTGGTCAATGCCCTGGCCCGTCAAATGGTTGACGAAATACTTGATTTCGATTTTTCTCAACCCATCACCCTGGCGCTTTTAAATCAGGCAAAATTGGAATTGATTCAACGACGGGACACGCACCTGGACAGTCTGGTGGATAAATTACGGGAAACCAGAGTAAAAAAGATCATTCAGGCCATTATGAACGGCGATAATTTACCCTTCGATGTGATGAATGACGATATTTTATATGTCCGGGATTTGGGGATTGTGTCTCAAACATCTCCGTTGAAATTTTCCAACCCGATTTATGCCGAAATTATCCCCCGAATCATGGCTTCCCCCATCCAGGAATCCCTTCCCGAAGAAATTCAGACACCCCGTTTTGTAAATGCAAAAGGCTTGTTGGAAATGGATCAGCTATTCATGGAATTCCAAAAGTTTTATCGGCGGAATAGCGGTTTTTGGTTAAACCGATTCGAGTACCGGGAGTCTGCGCATCATCTATTGTTAATGGCTTTTTTGCAACGCGTGATCAATTCCGGCGGTGAATTATTCGAGAAATGGCCGCTGGAAATGGCCGGATCGATTTACTGGTAAGATTCAAGGGAGAGGAATTTCCCATGGAACTTAAAATCAAACGCGATTCTTACACCATCGAGGACGGCAAAGAACAATTGGATCGCTACCTGGATCAACTCGGTTTAACCAAAGGTTATCTGGTTATTTTCGATCCTTCGGATATCGAATGGGAGAAAAAGATCTATATAAACGAGACCACTTATAATGATAAGACCATTGTGATGGTTGGCGTTTAAACCGACACTGCGTCTCAGATACGCCGGAGAAAATTTGAATAGGATTTGCCATGATCAAAGAATCTCCGGTAATCACTTGATTTTTATCGAATAACTTGATACTATACTTCTCTTATTGACGATTTACTCAAAAAGAATCATGTTCAGGAGAATAATAAAAAATGAATAGAAATGAGGCACTTGAATTGGTTAAAGAACATTTGAAAGCCGATAACCTGATTAAGCATTGCCTGGCTGTCGAAGCGTGCATGAGAGGATTGGCCGAGCGATTCGGTGAAGACGTTGAAAAATGGGGACTCGCCGGTCTGTTGCATGATCTGGATTATCAATACACCTATGAGCAACCGGATATTCATACGCTGAAAACCGTGGAAATGCTTGTGCCTTATGCCATTGCCCCTGACATTCTGAATGCCATCAAAGCCCATAACCTGAAGGCCGAACTCACCTCGAAAATGGATATTGCCCTGTACGCCGTGGACCCCACGTCCGGTTTTATTACGGCATGCGCCTTGATGCACCCCAGTAAGAAATTGGAGAGCGTGGACATTTCGCGCATGAAAAAAAGGTTCAAAGAAAAATCATTCGCCAAAGGGGCCAACAGGGAGCAAATGTTGGAATGTTCGAAAATGGGTATGGAATTGGATGACTTCCTGAGCCTTTCTCTCCACTCGATGCAAAAAATAGCAGCCGAACTGGGGTTGTAATTCCTTTCCTCCCCTTGGTTTTTTCAGACTTCTTTGAGGAGAGTGTCATCCATTCATTTTATATTTAATTTTTGATTTAAGCCTTTTCTACGGGTTATTTAACCCTAAAAGTAACACTTAAATCGTAAGCCGCTTACCTGAAGCGCGATAAAGCCGTTACGTTATCGCCAATTCTTTCGTCGTCGCTCGAATTCATTCTGGCAGTCGATACAATACAAGGTAAAGGGTAACACTTCAAGACGTCCGATTGGAATTTCTTTCCCACAAGCAACACAATCTCCGAATTCGCCATTTTCAATTCGTTTGAGGGCTTCTTCAATTTTTGCAAGGGTCGCTTCGTAGTTGGATGACATCGCTAAACCCATCATATTGGACATCATATCCGTTGCCTGATCCACTTCATCGACTGCATCCGATGTCGGGGCTTGCCTTTCCTGACTTTGCATGATTCTTTTAATTTCAGCTTTCAATTTAAGCAGTTTTTCTTTGAATTGCTCTATGTCTTGTTTTTGCATTGATCTCCTCTTAACGCTTGTTACAGCGCTTTCCTCCTTTATTCTCTTTCATTTGACATAAAGGCATAAAATAAAAGTATACCATTTTTTTATATGATTGTAAATAATTTCAAAATTAATTCAGCTTGATGGAATCGATTTGAAAAAAGAAAAAGAATTGATTATAATAACCTTTACATACGATGAATATATTAATCATTGCCTACTATTACCCACCCATTAACAGTGGGGGAACCATGCGGCCGGCGCAAATGGGAAAATACCTGGCCCGCCTGGGACATCGGGTGACCGTCCTCACCCAAACCTATGGCCAACCTCACACCGAACCGGGAAACCCGACCGTGATCCGATTTCGAGATATCAGTTGCAATAAACATCGGGTCAATTTTCGCCGCCGTCTCCAGTGGTTTTCGCTCCGAATCGTTACCGAAATGTTGAACCGAATGGGGATTTATCATTCCATTTATTCCTGGTGGAAACGCGAGGTGATCAAACACAGCGATTTCATCATTCAACAGGCCCAACCCGATGTGATCATCGCCACCTATCCACCGGTGGAAACCCTTGAAGTCGGCGTTTCCCTGTCTCAGCGATTTGATATTCCCCTGGTTTCGGATTTTCGGGACGGACTGATCTTCGAACCCATTGAAACCAAACGGATGAATCGGTATCCATGTATCCGAAACAAGTACCTGAAAATCGAACAGCAGGCCCTGGCTCAATCGTCGGCTGTGACGTCCATCGCGCCGCCCATCACGGATTACTACCGGCAAACCTATCGCCCGCGTTGGGCTGAGGTGATTTCCAATGCGTTTGACCCGGATGATCCGGAGCAATTGCCCGGCGATATCCCGTTTGATCGTCATCATTTCAATATCGTCTTTACCGGGCGATTTGCGTTATCCGAAGAAAACAATTGCGTGGATTTCTTCTTCGAAGCCACGCGCATGCTCATCGAAAAAAATCCCGCGCTCATTTCAACGGTCCGCATTCACCTGGTCGGGGAATACCGGAAAAACGAGCTGATGGATTTGAATGATTTGATTGAAAACGGGATGATCGTGGTTCACGGATTCGTGGAACGCCAGCGCGCGCTGGCGTTTCAGAAAGCCGCTGATTTGCTTCTCATCATCACCTTGCCGGACCGTCGGAGTTCGACATCGGCCAAGTTGTTTGAGTATCTGTATGCGGGAAAACCCATCCTTTCGTTGACGCACAACACCGTTTTGGAAGACATCATCCGTGAAACCGGAACGGGTTGGAATGTTCACCCCCAGGATGCAGCGGCAATCGCGGATTTGATGGAAAAAATTATCTGCAACCCCGAATTTTATCATTCGCTCTCGCCCAATTGGGAACAGATTACGCAATATTCTATTTTAACGCAGATCAAAAAGCTGGACGATTTGCTTCAAAAAACAATAAAATAGTGGGGGTAGGATCCGTATTACATACCCTATCCCCACTATTCGCCATCTTTAATGCTAATTAACCTTTATTGCTGACAGCAGCCTGCTCCCCATTTGCACCACCAACTGCAGTTACATGTGCAACATGCGGCAATCCTTGTGTAGCATCCCCCGCACCGAACGGCAACACAGGCTAAATATCCCGCCCAATTAGCTTTCGGACAGGTGAGCAAGGAACCCAGACAAGTAGCACCACATTCTCCTAAGCGGCTTTGGACACAACTCCACCAGCTATTGGCCTTGGTAACTCCCAAACTTATAGGATCGGCACGGTATTCTTCGGCATTCTTAAAATCCCCTTGAGGAGCAATTAAATAAAAGGAATAATATTCCGATCGTCCCTCGCCACTCAATGTGATTTGAATCAGCGCTGCCGAGTCCTTTGAATCCTTCTTGGAGTAATCCTGAACAATGATTGAATGTTTTAATGATTTATTATTGAGCCGATCCCGTAATACATTTTCCTGACCGAAATAATTAGTTCGACTCGTTAATGGCTCATAGCCTAACTGGGTGAGCTTATCATGAAGCGCTTTCATCTCCTCATCCGTTTTAGTGAGATTGCTCATCTTTGATTTTAAGATGGCAGTACCTAGATTTTTGTTTTGAATGTCGACTTTTCCTGTTTTTTGATCGGATTCCTGGGCCAAAATTATTGGAGCAACCAAAAATATGCAGAAAAAACCGATAACTAAACTTTTTAGTAACACATTTTTTTTACTCATGAAATTTCTCCTCCGTTAAATTTTATTCTTTTTATCCTTCATCTTCCCAAAAGTTAAGACAAAAAAAATATACAATATATGAAATTTAAAATCAAGTTTAAAAGGAAAAATTTTTAGAAATAATTTGGAAAGATTTTTTGGAAAAAAATATTATTTTCTTCTTCGCCTAAATGCACTCATCATACGGGACAGGTAAAAGATCAACACGCCGAGTGCACACAAATAAGGAAAGAGATAGCCGAAACGCGTAAACACGGTTTCATACCGAATAAACTTGAAACCCGCATTAAAATGATCCGCGGTATGGTATCGGGACCGGTAACGGATTTCTCCTAACGGAGTAATCGTTCCTGAGATGCCATTGGTGGTCGAACGCAGGATAAACCGCCGATTTTCAATCGAGCGGAAAATGGCCATCGACAGATGCTGGTAGGGCGCCGAGGTGTTCCCAAACCACGAATCGTTCGAGATCGTGACAATCAATTCCCCCGGCTTTCCTTCTCCATGAATAAACGCCCTGACCAGTTCGGGAAAAATGATCTCGTAACAAATGGGAATCGAGATCGGATGCCCATTGAACACCAGGTTTTTTACCCGAGAGCCGGGTGTAAAATCGGAAATTTCATCGGTGATCCGCTTGACGAAAAACAAAAGCTTTCGGAAAGGAATATACTCGCCAAACGGCGTTAAATGCACTTTGTCATATTGGGATACACCATTGGCTTGAAACAGCATGGCCGAATTGTAAACGCTCTGCCCTTCCTTTAAATCGGTAAATCCCGCCAAAAGGGGAGCCTCGGCGTGCACAAAGTCCATGATCCGATCGTAATAGCGGCGCTGCGTGAAATCAATGGCGTGCTGTAACGGATAAATATCCACCGTATGCTCCGGCCATACGATAAACGAAGCTCCCTGACGCACCAATTCCCTGGATTCGTTGAATAACCGCTCCAGGATCTGATCCTTTTTTTCCTGAGACATCCACTCATTCCGGGTATTGGGCTGAATGATCCCGGCTTTGTGGGACTCAAGAGTCGAAATTTTGGCTTCGTTGGAACGGTATAAGTAATATCCGATCGCGTAAACGGAAATGAAACCGATAAGGAGAGCGGCCAAAACGAGGCGTTTGTCCCGTTTGGTTTCGGAGCGCATCCATTTGTAGAAAAGGACGTTAAAGAAAAGAACCAGGAAGGTGATCAAATGAATGCCGCCCCATTCCGCAATTTGAATAAAATAAATGTTTTTAAACTGAGAATAACCCGCCAAACACCAGGGAAAACCGCCAAAGATATGTTCGATGATCAGATCCTTGGATACCCATATCAGTGGAATAAGTAAGGCCGGAAGCAGGATCGGGGCGGGGCGGTTGATGATATCGTCGATGAAGATCCCTGCCAGACCGTTAAAGAGGGAAAGAAAGAGGGCCAACGCCACCAGTCCCACGATACTGACGGCCATATTTGCCCCCCCATACTGATGCATGACATTGGGGATCCAAGACAACAGGATCAGGTAGGACACCATCCCAAAAAGAAAGAACAGGAAAAAGGGATATCCATGACCGGATTTCCCTCTTTTCCTTCGTTTTTCCAGAACACCGAGCATCGGTACCAGAAAGAAAAAACCCAAAACAAAAAACGCGGGTTTGGGAAAGGAACCGGCATACAACAGAGCAGAAACAATTGCAGCAAGCACGAGATGACGGTTTATTCGGATTCGGTAGACACGATGGAGAATTGGCGTTTCTCCGATTTTTCCAATTTCTCCCGGTCCCGCTGCGCATCGCCCCGGGCTTTGAAATTGCCGACCCATACCCGAAACAATTTCTTATTGTCTTTGTTCGACGGGCTGATGGCAATCGGATAACCCAGGTCCGAGAATTTCGCCGCATACTTTTCCGCATTGGAATGATCGGAAAACGCGCCGACCTGCACGGCATAGTAAGGCGCCTTTTTCCCAGCTTTGGCGGTTTCTTTCTTTATGGCCGGCTCAACCTGCTCGTCCTTCGGACTCGGATCGGAAACCGCAGGCGAGGATGACGCCGCCGGCTGCTTATTTTCAGCTCCAGGCAACTGGTGCAATCGCATTTCATCCTTGAGGGAAGCCCCCTGCTCTTTGGCAGCGGGCTGATTGTCTTTATTGGTATCATCCGAGAAATTCAGCTCTTCGGATTTATTGACCGATTTTGCATTGGTGGCGCTTTGCAATTCGGCACGGATCGATGATTTTCCCGCCTGATAACCCAGATAGAATAAAAACACGCCGATGACAAACACACCGATAAAAAGAACCACAATATGGATAAAGCTTACTTTTATTTCCACATAAGACTTTTCCGTTTCCATTCGTTTATTACCTATTCCTGGTCCATTATTTTTTTCGCATTATTTTTTTTCGATTGCAAACGATCGCAACATTTCGATCGGAATGGGGAAGATGATGGTGGATGAATTATCGGCAGAAATTTCCATCAGGGTCTGCAAATACCGTAACTGGATCGTGGCCGGATTTTCCGACATGGTATTGGCGGCCATGAGGAGTTTCTGGGAGGCTTCGAATTCCCCGTCGGCATGGATCACTTTGGCGCGGCGTTCCCGTTCGGCTTCGGCCTGCTTGGCCATGGCCCGCTGCATTTCTTGCGGAAGATCCACGTACTTGATCTCTACCAGCGACACCTTTACGCCCCAGGGATCGGTATGCTGATCGATAATGGTCTGGAGTTTCGCATTGAGTTTATCCCGTTCCGATAACAATTCATCCAATTCGACCTGGCCCAACACCGACCGCAAAGTGGTCTGGGATAACTGGGTCGTCGCATATTGATAATCCTGCACTTCAATGATCGCTCTTATCGGATTCATCACCCGGTAATAGACAACGGCATTGACTTTCACCGATACATTGTCTTTGGTAATGACATCCTGAGAGGGCACATCAAGGACAATGGTCCGGAGGCTCACCCGGATCAGTTTATCGATCGGGTAAAGAACCAGAATTAATCCGGGACCTTTCGCTTCCTTTAACACGCGCCCCAACCGGAAAATGACTCCCCGCTCGTATTCCCGAAGCACATTAATGCAATTAAATAACCAGATCAAAACGAAAAAAGCGATGACAATGAAAAAAAATGGTGTTACATCTGACATGTTATCCTCCATTGGACGTCGTTGACGGCGCCTTTTTTACTTTTAATTCAAAACCTTCGATCGATACAATCGCCACATTGCTCCCCGCCGGGATGGTTCCGCCGGATGCCGATACGGCATTCCACCATTCGCCGTGAACAAATACCTTGCCTCCGGCACTCCCGATATCGGTCTTTGCGACTCCGATTTCATTTTTTAAACTTTCCACGCCCGTATCCGGCTTTTGTTTCATTGCCTGGATCACTTTGTACGTTAAAAAGATGGAAATAGTGGCAAATGCGACGGCAATTGAAATGATGATACTCATTGCAGGCCTCATTTCGGGAATGGGGGCTTTGATCAACATGATCGAACCCAAAATGAAGGAGATGATTCCGCCAACTCCCAACATTCCGAATCCCTGAATTTTAATTTCGGCAATAAAAAATCCGATCGATAATAAAATCAGTAAAAGTGCGATGTAATTGATCGGTAAAATCTGAAACGCCAAAAATGCCAACAGGAGACAAATCCCCCCCACAATCCCCGGAACAATCAAACCGGGATGGGTGAATTCGATGTACAACCCGATCAATCCGAAAATCAACAGGAAGTAAGCCAGATTCGGGTTCGTGATGGTTTTTAAGAACTTTTGAGTCGTGGTCATTTCCAGAAAGACGATCTTCTCGTTTTTGAGTTCCAGGGTCACGGTTTGACCGTTGAGCATGGTCACCTTTTGGCCTTCCAGTTGTCGGAGAAGGTCCTCGGTGTCCTCGGCCACGACATTGATCAGGTTGTTTTTCAAACACTCTTCGGAGGTATAGGATTTACTTTCACTGACCGCTTTTTCGGACAGTTCCTGGTTACGATTCCTGGCTTTGGCGATCGATTTGATATAAGAGACCGCATCATTTGTGACTTTTTCTTTCATCGTGTTTTCGATGTCTCCTCCGGTGATTGAAACCGGATGAGCCGCTCCCGTGTTGGTACCGGGGGCCATGGCCGCCACATCGGTGGCGATCAGGATAAAAAATCCGGCCGATGCCGCTTGAGCGCCCCGGGGCGAGACATACCCGACTACCGGCACCGGCGAGGCCATGATTTCTTTCACAATGGTGCGCATGGAACTGGAAAAGCCACCCGGCGTATCGATTTCAATGAGTACCAATTTCGCGTCCGCTTGTCCTTTGATTTTATTAAATGCGCCGATAACGTAATCCTCCGTCACACTTTCGATCGGCCCGGTAATACTGATCTTGTATATGGCCGGGTGAAGGGGAACCGCCGACAAAAGAAACAGAATAAAACCCACCAGGAAGGGTGTCCTTTTTATCGTCTTGTTTATCATGAAGGTATTATAATGAATAACAGAAGAAAATGCAACTATTGCAAAATTAAATATTTCTCGTAATAATTCTACATTTTCCCCTACATACTTGACAAGTAAGCCTTTTCGTACTAATATCTTAACCGAGTTTTGTGAATGCCATTTGAAAACGTAACGTAAAAAACGTATATGTGTGATGAAGATGCGAATGCAAATGAAGGTCAACGAGTTGACAGGAGATAAGGATGGGTCTTGATAAAAAAAAATCCAATATTCCATTGGAGATTTTAATCGTCGATGATGATTTCTGTGGACGGCGCTATTTACAGCGAATGTTGGAAGATTACGGCGAGTGTGATATTGCTGTTAATGGAAAAGAAGCCATCGAAGCCTATGAACAATCGTTAAAGGAAGAATTTGCCTATGATCTGATTTGTCTTGATTTGTTGATGCCGGTAATGGATGGTTATGAAACGTTAAAACGCATTCGGGCACTCGAAGACGCAAGGGGAATTTACGGTAAAAATTGCGTCAAAGTCATTATTACTTCCGCACTGGATGATAAAAAAAGTATGTTGTCCGCCTATTCGAAAGGATGTGAAAGCTATATTACAAAGCCTGTAGATAAAAAAAAATTGCTCCAAACTCTCAATGAGTTAGGTCTTGTCCACTCCCAGGAATAATTTTTCCTCTTTTGTCTTTTGCCGGGTTGTGGTAAAATCTCACCTTAATTTTATGTGATTTCATACACACCATTAACCACTTAAGAGTTCATCAAGCAAGGAGGATTGAATTATGCTGAATGAGAAAGATTTGAAATTTATTGCGGAAGCATCCAACGCGAAACTATTTCAAGCCATGAACGTTGTTCAACTGTTGATGGAAGGTATGACAGTTCCTTTCATATCCCGATACAGAAAAGAAAAAACCGGTGACCTGGATGAATTGGGCGTAAACACAATCAATGAAAAATATGAATATATAAAAGAGTTGAATGAACGGAAAGAAACCGTTTTAAAGACCATTGAAAGTCAGGGAAAATTAACCGATGAATTGAAACAAAAGATCGAGGAGACCTATTCCAAAACCGAGCTGGAAGATATTTATCTCCCCTATAAACCCAAGCGGCGAACCAAAGCCACCGTGGCAAAGGAAAAAGGTCTGGAACCTCTGGCGCTGGCCATCCTGGATGAAACCGTGACCGAAGCGATCGAGGCCTTGGCGCTGCCGTTTATTTCCGAAGAGAAAAAGGTGGCATCCGTGGAAGAGGCGATTGAAGGTGCCGGCCACATTATCGCCGAGCTCTTCTCCGAAAATGTCGAATTGCGAAAAGACCTTCGCCGGGAAATTGCCGAAAAAGGCGTGGTCGCGGTTTCCGTGACCAAGGAGTGGAAAGAGCAGCGCTCCAAATTCGAGCAATACTATGAGTATACCGAGCCGGTGAAGGGGATGCCGTCTCATCGGATATTGGCCATTCGGCGCGGGGAAGCGGAAAAGGTGTTAAAAATCGATATTCAGAGCGATAAGGACTACCTTCAACGGACGTACCGGCACGTGTTATTTAAAGATGCTCATCCGCGGTACGGCTTTCTGGACACTGTCTTGAATGACGCGCTGAATCGTCTGCTGCTGCCGTCGATCGAGCAGGATATCCAGGCGGAGATGAAGAAACGCGCCGATGAGGAAGCCATTGCCGTTTTTGCCTCCAACCTTGAAAAACTCCTGCTGTCGCCTTCGGCAGGAAACTTGCGTGTTCTGGGCGTTGATCCGGGGTTTCGAACCGGATGCAAGCTGGTAGCCCTGGATGAAACCGGTAAATTATTGGATCATACGGCGATTTATCCCACCAAACCCCGGGAAGATATCGAGGGAGCAAAGCGCCTGGTCAACGACTGGATCGAGAAATATCGGATCCAGGCCATTGCCATTGGGAATGGCACCGCTTCTCGAGAAACCCATTTGTTTATCAAGAGCGTGGTTCCCAAGGAGATCATTGTGTCGGTCATCAGTGAAGCCGGCGCTTCGGTTTATTCGGCGTCCGAGGTTGGACGGGAAGAGTTTGCCGAATACGATGTCACGGTCCGGGGTGCGGTTTCCATTGGCCGGCGATTTCAGGATCCTCTGGCCGAATTGGTGAAGATCGACCCCAAATCCATCGGGGTGGGGCAGTATCAGCACGATGTGAACCAAGCGCTGTTGAAGTCCAAATTGGATAATGTCGTTAGTTTTGTGGTTAACCGGGTCGGGGTGGAATTGAATACCGCCTCCTACCATTTATTGAAGTATGTATCCGGAATCGGCGGCACCCTGGCCAAGAATATTGTGGAATACCGAAATCAGCATGGCATGTTTAAGTGCAGGGAAGACATCAAGCAAGTTCGCATGTTCGGTTCCCGGGCGTTTCAGCAGAGCGCCGGTTTCTTACGCATCCGAAACGGTGACAATCCGCTCGATTCAACGGGTATTCACCCGGAATCGTATTTTATCGTGGAGAAAATGTGCGGCGATCTCACGGTTCCCGTGAGTCTTCTGATTCGGGATAAAACCATGATTTCAAAAATCAATCCGGAAACGTATGTGACCGGTGAATTCGGATTACCCACGATTCGGGATATCCTCAAGGAATTGGAAACGCCCGGCCGGGATCCGCGCGAAGATTTCGAGGTGTTTGAATTCGATTCGGGAATCGAGACGATCGACCAGCTCCAGGAAGGAATGGTCATGAAAGGGGTTGTCACCAATGTCACGCGATTTGGGGCGTTTGTGGATATCGGCGTGCATCAGGACGGTCTGGTTCATATCTCGGAACTTTCCAATGACTTTGTGACCAATCCCGAACAGGTGATTCACGTCGAAGATAAGGTGAAGGTGAAAGTCATCAGTGTCGATGTCCAGTTGAAACGGATTCAATTGAGTATTAAAGCGCTCCAGGAACCGTCGCGTCCTCAGGGAAAGAGGAATCAGACCAAAGAGAGTAAAGATATCAAATACAAAGAATATAAAAAGAATAATATGGAGAAACAGGAACGAGCGAAATTCACGCCTCCGGCGCCCAAAGATCGAACGGATGAATTACTGAAGGGACTAAAAGCCAAGTGGGGCGCAAAATAGACCGCCACTGATCCCGTATTTGCAACACGTAAACGTTATACGACAGTGATCGATACCTTTATCGTCGTATAACGTTTACGTTATCGGATTCAATCGATGAGATAGAAGGTAAAACCGGATGAATAGATGATGAATAGATATTAAGGGGAAGAAGCGACGTTAAGCTTTTTCTATCTGAACGTTAATCGCTTGAGGGCCTTTTTTACCTTCACCGATTTCAAAGGAGACACTCTGACCTTCTTTTAAGGCTTTAAAACCGGAAACTTTGATTTCAGAATAATGAACAAACACATCTTTGCCTTCCTGGGTTTGGATATATCCGAACCCTTTTTTGGCATCAAACCATTTCACTTTACCTTTGAGCATGAGATTTTCCTTATACTTGAATTTAATTTTGAATTTTTTTTGAAGAGATAAAATTTACACAAAATAAAATAAAAAGTCAAGAGGGGCAAACGTTTGAAACGTTTGACAGCAATTCGCATTTTGTCCCCAACACGAAAAACCACATCGAACACGCGGGCAGACACGCGGGTCTGCCCCTACAGAAATTAAACCCCCAATTATTGGCGTTATATCAAGCGGGATCGTTCGGGGCTTTTCCGTAGGGGCGCACCCATGTGTGCGCCCGCATTCTGTTCATGTACCTCTGCCCTTTCCAAAATGCGAATTGCTGAACTCTTTCTAAAGTTTTTTAAAACGATCTCTTCAAGCCGAGTAAATGCGACGGTCACTATCGGCTTCCACGAAAGAATTCCCGAATATATCGATATTTTCGATATTCATCAAAGCGTCATTGTTGGCGTCGTCTACGCCGGACTCTCTCAAATACGCGGCCAAATCCCCACTGGAATCAAACGCCACTGATCCCAATTCCTTCCGTTCCACCAAGATGTCCAACGCGGAGCGAATCTTATCCTTTAAAACATCCATCTCCTCTTCCAGCCGCCGAAGTTCATTCCTGTCGTTTTCCGAAAGCCGGTCATACCCACCGGCCAATAACGTCTCCGCCTGCCGCCGACAAACACTGATCTTGTAATTCAGATTCAGCTCGATATCCTCTAATTCGGAAGCCTCAATTTTATCGGGCTCACTCTCGGAAACCGGAAGCGGAGACATTTGCATTCCCCCTTCCACATACAATTCAAATTCCCGCAGGAGTTCATCCTCTTTTTCGGCCTGTACCCGCTTTTCTTCTCGCACGTGGTGCAATCGTAAGGCTTTTTCTTGCTTAAATCCCTCCACCTGTTTTCGGACCGCCGAACCAAACAAGGTCAACACCTCTGCTCGCTCCGATGCCAACTCCAAAAGATCGTCGTCAATGGTTTCGACCCCGCTCAAACAGAGAAACCCTTTGTAATGTTTCAATAAAGGCCTCAAATCCGAACCGAGCGCTTTGATTCCTCGGAGGGTCAAGACATTGCCCGGGTATTGGGCCAGCGTTTTGGCGTCGCGTTCCGAGAGCGATTCGATGCCATTTAATTCCAGTTCCCCATGAAACCGGGACAAGGCCCTCAGCTCGGTGGGCGTCGGGTTTTTTAATCCGGCCAGGGATAACTTTGAAAATTCCAGATGGCTGAATACGGTCTCTGCTCGGAGGACTTCATGTTCCTCGATCTCGATGCGCTCAACGCCATCGAGGTAAACCATTCCCCGATAGGCGGATAATTTGCCGGCTGTGGGTAACGCGAGGGTTCTTAAGGCATTAAGGGTCAGTTTTAGCCCGTTGAATTTGGCGATGGCTTTGGCGGAATCCGGGCTGAGGGTTTTTACGGCGTTTAAATAGAGTTTCTCTCCTTCGTATCGGGCCAATTCTTCTGCCACATCCGGCGGGATCTCCGTAATTCCCAGTGTGAGCAACTGCATCCGTTTTTCATGTCGGATGAGCGCCCGGGCAGCCTCGGCATTGAGGCTGATCAACTGATGGAGGTTCTTGAGCGAACCCGCATCGATGATTTCCCGCCAGATGAGTTCATCGGTTAAATCCCGATTAAAAAATTTCCTCAACCGTGTATTAAGCCTCATTTTGCTTATTTACCCCACTTAAACGTAACGACGATTCGTTTCGGTTTTATTATGACCGAAAACGCATTATTTTACAAGAGGGATAAGAACCGTGGATAAAAAGGGTAAATACGTGATGAGGAGTACCGCGATTAATTGAATCAATAAAAACGGAAACACGTCCCGGTATATTTTGCTCATGGGTTCATTAAATCGGTAAGAGGCCAAAAACAGGTTCATGCCCACCGGTGGGGTGAGGTATCCCAATTCCATATTGGCCAGAAAGACGATTCCCAAATGAACGGGATGGATGCCGTAGGTGGCAGCGACCGGGATGATGAGGGGCGCCACGACCATGATGGCGGAAAAGATATCCAGTAAACAACCGGTAATCAGGAGCAAAATATTGACCAGTAATAAGAAAACATATTTGGAGCCGATGTTGGCCTGCGTCCAGGCGGCAAGTTTCATGGGAACTTCGGCCAGAATGATGTAGGAACTCAATGCTTTGGCCAGGGTTAAAATGATTAATACCCCACCGATAATGGGGGCGCCTTTTAAAAAGACACCGGCCAAATCCCTGACTTTTAAATCTTTTCGAATAAAGACTTCGACCAGAAGCGCATAGATGACGGCAATGGCTGCACTTCCGACGATGGTGGTGATTCCGCCCATGTACACGCCGAAAATAATCACCGGTAATAGGAGCTCCCATATCGCTCCCCATGCCGAAGCCAGGGCTTCTTTTAAGACGAAGGGTTGGCGCTCGGTTTTATGTTTGGCAGCATACACGACGCTCATGATGATCATGGAAAGCACGAGTAAAAGACCCGGAAGAATGCCGCCCACAAACAGATGTTTGATGTTGACGCCGGCGATTACCCCGTAGATGATGATGGGAAGACTCGGCGGAAATAAGAGACCCACGCTTCCCGACCCGGTGAGGAGTCCCACGCTGAATTTTCGATCGTAATTGCCATTGGTTAAAACGTAGAACAACAACGCGCCCAATGCCAGAATGGTGACGCCGGAGGCTCCGGTAAAGGTGGTAAAAAACGCGCATACGAGGATCGTGACTGCGGCCAGTCCACCGGGAATCCAGCCGAAAACCGCACGGAAGAAACGAACCAACCGCTCGCCGGCTTTGCTTTCCGAGAGAATAAAGCCCGCTGCGGTAAACAGGGGAATGGCCGCAATCGAATGGCTGATCAGTAATTCGTATGATTCATTGGTAATCGCGCCGATAAATGCCATCTGGCGGGCAAAGAATAAAAAGGCAATGCCGCCGAGAACCACAAATATCGGGGTTCCCAGAAACATGGATCCAATCAGAACGATGATTACCGGCACGGCAATCACCGCCAGTGAGTTTTGGGCCAATTGGGACCATTGTTCGAAAACCGCCGGGGATTTACCGAAAAGCGAAATCCAAATGTCGTTGATGCCGTTGAAGGATAACAGCGATGCCAGAATCATTCCCAATGACGCCATGACCCGTAACCATGGATGATGTTTGGGAATTCCCACGATAAAGCGAAGGGCAATAACCAGGTAACCCACAATCATCACCATTCCGATCAGGCGGATCGGAAAAATCCCCACTTTCTGAGCGGGATCAAAGGTGGTAAAGACAAAGGAGAAAGCGCTCCAGAAAAAGAAGGTGGTCATAAACGCGGCCAGGGTTCGCACACCGGCATGAAGCCAGGTCAGATACGGTTCCTTGATTCCCAGGTTCAGGGAAAGGTTCAGATGGTCTTGTTTGCGGGAGGTGATCATGGCGCACACAAACGCCACGATGACCACGAGGTGTTGGGTGTAGGGCGTCGCATTGGGAAAGCCGCTTTTAAGCACATTCACGGCAATGGTGTCGAGCACAGGGAAGAGTCCCAGAAGGATGATGAAGGTCAACACCATCCCGTTTTCGAATTTATGGTAGAGGGAAAACACAGAATTAAAAAATTTACTCATTTCTTTTTCCTGAATTCATTGAGTGCCTGGATCAGTTTATCGTACACATCTTTGGAGAACGCTTTTCCGATGAGTTCATCCAGTCCCTTGGCGGTTTCGGCTTTCCATTTGGCCGGTGCGTCGGGTGGGACCTTGTTGATGATCAGGCCGTGTTTTTTCATCATGTCCAGCGCATCTTTTTCCAGTTTATCCGTTTTTTGAAACAGATCCGCGGCCACGCGTTGGGCGGCTGCGATCATCTCTTTTTTATATTGATCCGGGACCTGCGCCCAAACCTGGTTGGACACCACGATACCGCCGACCAGTGGGGCGACTTTGAGGGGGGACATGTTGGGGATGAGCGGGAAGTATTGACCGGAAGCAGCCAGGAGAGCGGGGAGATAGGCGGCATCCAGCATTCCGCTTTGAAGAGCCATTAACAGATCTTTCAGGTCTGTCGGAATGACATGGTAGCCGGATTTTTTCCAGGACTGTTCCATTTCGGGGGTTCCGGTGGCAAAGGAGAGTTTATGTTTTTTCAAATCTTCGGGGTAGATGATCGGGCGTTTGGAGAAGAAGTAAAGCCATCCGGATTTGGCCCAGGTGAGAACCGTGAAACCTTTTTTCTCGATTTCTTTTTCAAAGCCCGGGGTTAATTTTTTCAGCACATAATCCAGTTCGGCGTCGGAATCCATGGCAAACGGCATATTCAGGACATAGGCATCGGGATAGATTTGGGTAATCCCGATGTTGGTAAACACGGCGCCGCCCAGGATTCCCATTTTAATTTTGCGTACCATGTCTTCTTCGTTTCCGGCGATACCGCCGGCGAATATTTTAATTTCGACTTTACCGCCGGTGATTTTTCGCCATTCCTGATCCAGGGCGCGAATTTCATCGACCCAGGGGGAGCGTAAGGGGGCGATGGTTCCCATTTTGATGACGACCGCTTGGACGGCATTGGCCAGGGCCAGCATTATTATCAATAATACGATGAATTTGAGCTTTTTCATTTTGGAATTCCTCCTATTCTTCTTTTTTTTCTTCTTTCAATTCGTCCGGGTTACCTGTTTCGACAAAAAAGTTATCCGCATGGGCGAGTAACCAGGAGGCTTTTTGTTGGTTTAAGATGTTTGCGAGACGATTGGGGGGATCATCGTCGGGGTTTATTTGAAGGGCTTTATTTAATAGATCGGTAAATTCTTTCAGGTTTTGTTCTTTGATGGAGACCGAGGTGGCCAGGGACAGATAGGGGGATGTGCGTTTCCCGTGGGACACTTGCACGGCTTTTTCAAAATTTTGACGGGCTTTGGTGGCGTCTCCGCCCATATAGTCGGGCATGGAGCCGTAATATAAGACATAGAAATCATAGACTGAGCCGTCGTCGTAATCGGGGTCCAATTCACGGACGCGTTCCATCATGGCAGATGCGCGGGGGACGGTCTGTCCCAGTTCCATATCGAATGGGTCGATGGCAAACGCGCCCAGCCATCCGAGTGCGCCCCAGTATAAGTAGGGGACGTCTTCCTTTTTCATGGGGGACAATGCTTCTTTGAATTTTTTGGCTTCCAGGTTTTTTTGGAAGCCGGGGTGTTTTTGGTCGAGGGCTTGTAAGAGGTAGTTTCGGCCGCGGATGTAGAGGTTTTTGGCGCGTTTGAGCATGAATTTTTGTTTATCGAGATCGGCGTCCGTGAGCATATCAGCGGGAGTTTGGATGAAGGCGTTGGCATACATGATGTACATGCTGCCGGTTTTGAGTTGGAGACCGGAGTGCCAGGGGATGGACACCATCAGGGATTCGTACATTTTGATGGCAAAGGGTAGGGCATCGCCGACCAGTTCCGGGTCGTTGTCGCCGGTAAATACAATGCTGTTTCCTTCGGTCAGCACATTGGCGACCTTGTTCATGGCCATTTTCTTGATGGAGCAGAAATTGGTAAATAAGAGTGAAATCATGATGATAAATGTAAGGGCGCAGGTTTTTAATTTCATTTCATTTTTTCTCCTTTTGGGATTTCCCGTTGGGTGAGGGCATAACGAAACAAGGAATTTTTTTTTCTTGAAAAATCTCATTAAAATACCTTGTCATATAGTACTCAAAACGCAGGGTATTGTCAAGTAATGAATTAAATTATGAATGATGGAGTAAAATTCGATAAAGCGAGTCGTATTTTTTTCCGCGATTCACCGCCAAAAAATAATTCTGAGGGCGATTCGCGAATCGCCCCTACAAAATTTGCCTATTTGATCCCCAGTCCCCAATATTGGCAATAATTATTCATCCGAATAAGGATCTTCGATATTATACAAATTATTACTCACTTTTTTTGTTAATTAATTATTGAAAAAAACATTTATTTATTGTAATATACGAATTTAATTTTTGATTTAAATTATGGATCGGCTTTATATGAATCAAAAGCACGATAATAAACGGATGAACAGAATAATGGCCGGGTACACTATCTATCGCGGAGGGTGTTAAGAATGGAATTTTATATTGGAATCGAGAGAGCCACTAAAAAGAATTTGCCACTTTATATTGACAAAAGTCCCTTAATTCTTCGTATTGTATTCAATAAGGAAAATATTATCGGTTTAAGTGAAGTAAAACGCGTGCTGGCGCTTTATAAAGAAATGCTTTCCTTAAAACCCGAAGAGATGAGGGCATCGGTCAAAGGTTACCTGGAATTTTATTTGTCCAATCGAATAAAAAATTTCGATTTAACATTTATCGCTGCCTTAAATTTGATTAAGTTCAGTTTTGTAAATATTTCCATTCGTCTATTTTTTGACCGCCTGACAAAAAATTCTGAAGAAGAGAGCTGTTTCTATCGCTTCGGCCAATTTGGAACGGCTGGTTTTTTAGCGTATGGCCATGAAATCTATCGGATGATTCGAGATCGTAAACCGGTTCCTCCAAAATTTTTTTTAGAAAAATTATCCGGCTATATCCCTTTCCTCAATGTGAATGCCGAAAGTTATGAGAAGTTATTCCAGGAATCGATCAAGGATTCCTGGGATCAATGGTGGAATCTTCTTCCAACTTCGGCATTTGAAGAACTCAAAGACAAGGCAAACCAGGCAGATAGCATTTATGCGGAATTACGAAAATATGTGGTACGAAATATCGACTTTAAAGGGGACCCTCAACAAAATATCCTCAATTACTATATCATTTACTTGTTTAGTTCCGCTCGTAAATTTCATTTCATAAAAAAAATGCTTAAGAACCAATCTCAGAGAGATATATTTATTCAAAAGGGGGTACGCATTGAGGACGTTGCCTCAGGTCTTGGGATTGGATTATCGAGAGAGGCTGACCAGGAATATGAGGAAAAGGTCCAGGTAATTTTTGATAAAATCCTGGAAAAACCTTCGGCGTTTGTCATGTTGTTTTCCTACTTTATCGAAATGTTTTACGATCCCTTACCCTCTGATAATGCGACTTATACGGAAAAGATAAAAACAAGGATCGAATTTATTTCGAATATTTTTTATTTTACCGATGAAATCTTTTATGGTGTCCGGGAATTGGCCAAGAATATTATTGAGCATTCCTCCAATCATCGGGGACTTATACTGGGCAGGGCCATCAAACGCAAATTTTTACCCGACTTAAAAAAGAATGTTTCTATTAACTCTTTTTTGGAGACAAGACCGGCAGATGAGGAAGATTTTATCGATTTTATCGTATTGGATGACGGTAATCGGGGCATTATCGATCAGACCATCAAGAATCTTGAAAGTTTGGAAAAAGAGTTCCGTGATCATCCGGACTATGTGGAAAAATTTAGACAAGATATTGATGATCTGAAAACCGGTAGTATTAAACTTGTCGATTTTTTTAACCCGGGGGACATTAAATTAAAATATCAGGAAATTCGATCCGCGCTCAGCATGGGGTTATTGATCTTTTCTCATCTTGTCCTGGAAAATAATGGATACATAATAGTGTCAAGTCCAAAAGATAACATACCGACAGGAATGATTTTTTATAAAAGCTGGCGACAGAAAAGGGAGATTGGGGAAATTGTACCCCTTGGGACTTTTTATAATATTATCTTTCCTAAGATACTTAACCGTCCCCCCGTTCCACGCAATGAAATTGTTCCATTCGAAATTCCTTCGGGAGAATCTGCATTCACCACATTATTGAAGCAAGCCCTGAATTGCGGCGAAGGAAAAAAAATAAAAAAAACTGAAGGAGGAAGCGAGCAAAAGAACCGATTGTGCTTTACGGATTATAGAGTTGAAGGTGAATTGAAACAACAGGATATCGATAAAATTGCCATTATATTCAAAGAATGCGAAACGTGTGAATTTAATGGAAATAGGCGGATTCTATCTATCGAATTTAAAAACTTTTTTAAATTCGATCACAGCGATTTGTTCCGATTCCTGGCTAAAATCCAGATCACTCGTGATGTTAAAAGTATTATCGTTCATAATGTGACGGAAGAAATTGTCTACGGAATTATCAGTACTTTTAAAATTTTCAGGAAAATGAACCGAAAAATCGGGAGCAACGATCATTTTGTACTATTCTACTATCAATCGCCGGATCATATGAATAAATATTTCTCTTTTCTTTTGGCGGGAGAGAGCTGGGATGATATGTGCTGGATCAACAAAAAAATCGCCAGAACCAGTTATACTTCCCCAAAAATATTGCAACAAATAGACGAAAATACTAATCCATCCGCTCAATTTCAAAAGGATTTTTGTAATAATTCTTTATTTGCTAAAAATGGCCATTTGCTTCCCTTCGATGTGTTGATTAAACGGAGTGGACTCACCCTTTTTGAGAGAAATGTTTTGATTAGCTTGCTGGAACCCGGTATGCATCAGGCCTCTCCCAGTTATATGTTTAGAGATGCTCATATGCGTCTGGGTTCAAAAATCCATCTCAAGGATTTCTTTTATGCAAGGAGAATTTTTCAAAACAGTTTTTATTCGTTGCGTTTTGCTTTTATTATTTGTCGCTATATTCAAGATAATATCGATAAGTGGGGAATTAAAAATGAAATAAACTTTCCGCTAACCATTTTAGGGTATGGGTTATATTCGGAATTATTGATCAGTAACGTAACTCGGTTCCTTGCAAGCATATACCCCGATTGGAAAATTAATCATGCCATGATCGATGACGCCGAAGATTTAAGGGTAATGGGAAAAATGAGTGAAAATATTATCACCGTTATTCCTATTTCCAGTACCCTTTCCACATCTCGGAAAATCGAGATTCAAATGGAAAATATGGCGGCCCGAATCATTTGTAATCCAATTAATGTCATGATTGTGGGTAATGGTGAATTGTCTGCTATTTGCGATTCTTCAGGGGCTGTTACGGATCCTGTTTTAAGTCTTTTCTGGAAAGGGCTGGATATTGAAAAGAAATCAATCACCGCAAGAAAAACTGGGAAGGAGGAGAAATTTTTTCTTTATTTACCTTCGAAGTGGTACCAGCCCCAAAATTGCGAATTGTGTTTTCCGGATAATCCGGTCGATGAAACTGTCCTTTTTGAAACGGATAAGGTTTCCGTTACACCATCTCTTATCTTCGATCTTCCGGCTCCTAAGCCCGAAACAAAACTGGCCGAGATTATTCACTTTGGTGAATGGGAAGAATCGGATAAAAAAACTGCGGTCTTAACCAAGGATATGCTGCTGTATGGCCATTGGGTACGAGGAAATAATCATTATCTCTATTACATTGAAACCACAGACTTCTTAAAAAAGAATCAAGCATTTTTAATGGGTTGGTTGGAAAAAGTTAAAAGAGAATTAATAGAAACAACCCCCATTATTTTTGATTCAAAGGTTATTTTAATTGCACCCACGCATTTTACCAATGCTGATTTTATTAATCTGGTTAATGAGATTATTTTTAATAATGTGGCCACTTTATTTCACTATGATCAGGATGAAGATTATATTCAAAATTTAAAAGGTTTTTTCGGGCGAGATATCACCCAAGAGGCTTATGTATTTTTTATCGATGACGCGATCTGTGGCGGCAGTACGTTTGAGAAGCTCAACAATTTTGTTAAATATGCCCGCCCCGGTGGAATATCCAGAGGGGTCGACGGCGCCTTTGTTTTAATTAATCGGCTCATGCAGGATAAATATGAAGTACTAGTCAAGGAACTAGGTAAAGCCGGCTTTTTTTCTTTTTTTGATCTGGAAGTTCCGATTATGATCGATTCTGATAAGTTTTGTCACCTCTGTTCGGAAAAAAAAAGATATGAAAAAATGCTTGCGGGGACCTTATTGGATTCTTTACGCATATTGATTAAAACCAAAATAATGAAATTGGAAGAAACCAAATATGAAGAAAAAGACAAACCCGAGTCCGACTCTTATAAGGATATTCTTTGGAGGTATATCTCCAGGGAAAAATGCCTTTTTGCAAATTCCGAAAATCGTGCCAATTATCTTAAACGTTTGCAATATGTTCATAAAATATACCGTGCTTTCTCCGATGAAAAAAGCAAAAATGAGATCGCGCAAATATTCAGAGAAAACAGAAGCCTGGAAGACTTATGTAGAGAGGTCGGTATATCGTACCCGGTGGAGAAGAAAAATTTATTGGATGAAAAGGTCACATTGATTAAAATATTATCTTATCCTTACTTTATCTATCATAAGGAAATCCGAAAATATATCTTCAAAATTATTATATTGGAGCTGGAACAGGTCATCGACTCTCTACTTAAAATCCGCGATGAAAATTTAAATAAAGAGCATATGAATACCTACCGATATTTGAAGTTCCTTATTAAAAGGGCAGCGGCGCTGAAAGCCAATTACCTATTAAGGGAAAATACAATTAAGAATATCTTTTCATTATACAATACGCTCCAAAATAAATTGCAGGGAGAAGAAGCGCCTACTATATTTACGCTTTCTTCAAATGAGAAAAAACAATTTTTGGAAAACCTTCACGGATTTGTTGATTATTATATTATGGCCGTCAAAGAGGTTTACTGGAATAATGAAGCAAAATCCCTGAAATTCGAAGAAACATTGTCAAATATGCAGTATCCGGATTCTTGCATTGACCAAACTTTTTCCCAAACTTTTTCATTATTAAACCATTCTTTGCGGATTGAAAATATCTCCATTCCCAATCAATTTTTAAACTTTCTGGAAAAACCAATTACGGGTATTGATTTGGAATTTAGTGAGAAAAATTACAATCGTGATATTAAAGAGCTAGAAAAATTTATCGTCAAATATTGCCGGGATGATACATACCGGACTGCCCCCATGCTTTCCTTCCTGGGATTCATATCAGTTGATGAGGAAGAACCGAATGAAATTGAACGATTCCTGGCCACGAACCAAACATTTCAGACCAAAGTTTTGCCCATGATTCTTCTGAAGGCTTTTTTCCTCTTGCAACGGAGTAAAAATTATGAGACCAATCTGATGAAATCGGAAATGAATTACATATTATATTGTCTATGTAAAATATTGGACATCGATACCGAAATTGGTGGGGCCTTCTTTGTTGTGAAATATATGAAAGCCGCTCACCAAATTGCGAATCCAAACTTATTTACGATCGGCCATATTGGGAAAGACAAAGAAATGGATTCATTTTCCTGGAATACCAGTTTTACTTCAAGGGTCTTTGAGGGTTATAAACCGTCTTTTAAATCTTTTCCATTGACTTATGTGCAATTATTAGAAAAAGGCGATCATTTTCTTAGTCATTATAATGAAAAAGTTGAAATTAAGGACGTTTCCGAATTTGAACAACTTCGCGATATGAAGAGTTTCCTCTTTTTACGTATAGCCGATTCTGATTTGGATAGTACCGCCAGGGGCGTAATCGTATTTTATAACAATCGGGGAACATTAATCGAACCTGAAAACTTGCGTTACGCAATGATTTTAAAAAACGATATATTTGATTTTATCGAAAAGAACTATGAGAATTATAGTATTAAATTATATGAAGACAGACTTCATCAGTTAAAAGATCTCGAAGCCTTAAACGAGGTGATTAAAAAAATAACCTCTGCAGCCGATTTAGCAAGGGTATATGAGCAGATCGAAAAAATTAATGAACACATTGGGAATATCGATGAAATGTGCCTTCTGACAAAGAAAGGGGATAATTATCAATCGGATATTAAATGTCTTGAACAGGAGCCATACAATTGTGAAAAATGTAAATTGCAAAAATTAGCATGTATAAAACAGATTGAAACTGACAAAATTTATTATTATTGCCCTGATGTGGAAAAGGATCCGCTTTTACAGGAGAAAAATTGGCATGGATTAAAAACGAAGCTCATCGTTCCCCTAGTTTTTAATAATGAATTATTGGGGATCCTTGATATTGGCAGTAAAACCAAGGACGCTTTTGCGCCATTCGAACGTAATCTCCTGAACAGCCTTGGTTCGCAGATCGCCATTGCTATCAACAACCGAATCAAGCAGGATAAGCAAGGAGAAATATATAAAGATATTTCACATAGCCTGGGAACCTATTTGACCACCATGCGTCTATTTACGCAACGGCTGATCGAGAAAAAAGTGAAAGAAGAGTTCAGGGAGGAATATTTAAAAATCCTCTATGGAAATGTATTCTCACTGATTAATTCCGTTGACGAAATCTCTAGCCTGGCCAATATGGAATATTGGGATACCGTTTCGATCTCGGAAAAGGTCGAAATCATGGAAATTATAAAAAACTTAGCGGCGAGGAATAAATTTCTCTTGCAAGAAAAAGGGTTAAAATTACAAGTACCTCAAAATTATGAAAACATATTTATAAAGGCAAACAGACAAAAGTTGGAAGAGGCATTGCAATCAATTATCAATAACGCAATAAAATTTTCTGATAACAATAAAAAAATTAGTATCCAGGTATCTTCTGAAGAAAATTATGTTTTTATAGATATAATTGATCAGGGATACGGTATACACAAGGAAGATTTAGTGAGGATTTTTGAGAAATATGAGAGGGGTAGAAATGCAAAAGAGAGAGAGATTACCGGAACGGGAATTGGCTTGGCCGCAGCAAAAAGTATTATCGAAAAACATAATGGAAGAATAACTGTCAAAAGCGAGTTGGAAAAAGGCAGTAACTTTACCATAAAATTACCTATTTATAAGGAGTGAAAAATGAACGAGAGCATTCTTCTCATAGAAGACAATTCCAATCATAGTCGTGCATTGAAAGATATGCTAATCGACGAAGGTTATGGTGTAGAGATCGCCAAAGATGGCGATGAAGTGAAACAAAAAATGGCTGAAATTAAGGTTGACAGTAAACTTTATGATTTATTGTTGATAGATATTGCCGTTCCCAAATTCAAAGCAATCGAATTTATAGAAACGTACAAAAAAACGCATCGTGTTATTGTTGTCTCCGCGTATGCGGATACAGATAAAGTCATTAGAGTAATCGATGAAAAATGGCGAATAAAAAAACCATTCGACGCCAATGTGTTGGTCGATAGAATTAAAGAAAGGTTGGCTTTATAGGTATGAGAGGTCAAAAATGAGTGATATAGAACTCGATCTCGATGAAGGCATTGAGACGGCAAACAAGGCGAAATCTTTTGAAAAAGAAGGCGATTATGATAAAGCCGCTGAAGAATATAAAAACGCAAGTAAATTTTACCGGAAAAAAGAATTGCCTAAAACTTCAGCCCAACATTTGGTGGCTCATGTTGTATGTAAATTAAAGTTTCTTCTTTCAGATATAGATAGGGAACCTTTGGAGAAAAATCCGTTCGATAAGTATATTAAAAAAATCGACGGAATTAAACAAATGGAGTTTAGTGAACGTGACAGATTTGATCTTTTAATCAACGCATATGGGCAACTTGAAAAATTATTTCAAGATCACCATATGATTAATAATGAAAATGAAATGTATTTTAAAAAGACCAGTTTATACCATAAACGGGATTGGAAATCTCATCATCGACGTTCTTCCATTTTAAATTTTTTGCTCCATGCTTTTTGTGGTCATGGTGAAAAACCCTGGTGGGCTCTTAGATGGATAGCTTTAACAATCCTTTTTTTCGCAGTATTATTTTGTAGTTTTGGAATGATTGAGTTTACGACCTCTGAAAAACCGGTATATTTTTTGCAATCCTTCTATTTTAGCGTGGTTACCTTTACCACACTGGGGTATGGCGACATTGCTCCTATCGATGGATTGGGCCAAACAATTGCCTTTGTAGAGGTAATGATCGGATTATTGATGATGGGCGTTTTTATTGCCACCTTAATTCGAAAAATGTCAAAATGACCCTTAGTATTCGGAGCAATTATAGCGCCTGTTAAATATCCGAATGATGGACCCAGTCGTTATCACAAAATTAATACCAGCTTCTTTAAAAGAGGTTGGTCCAATCGATTTCCGAAATTTCTCCACACTGTACCGGTTCAATTGGTTTTTGGGATTCTTCGATGAGGGCTCTATTAATCTTTTATTTCAATTCTTTTTCGACTCTGAGAAAATCTTGAATCTCATTTTCAGTTCTCTTGAAGCATAAAACCATCTCATTATCATCCTCATCCATTTTCTCGACAAAAATGAAATTCTTTGAGATGGACAATTGTTCTGCATTAATTATAATTTTCCTCAGGATTTTGCCTTTCTCATCGATTAGCCAGAAACTCCTATTATTCTTCTCGGATTTTGACCCGGCTATGATAATATTATAAGCGGGAGTTACAGATAAACTTGCAAGAATCGGCTTTTTTTTATAAATGGAGTCTTTATATTCTTCGATGACTTTCGCGAATGTTTTATAATACTCGATACCCTTTTGAGTCGTATAATGTTCAGCCTTTATTCCCTCTCGCCACTTGTCCAGGTCTTTCGCAGTAACATCAGATGGCGTCGTGAGAGATGTCGTGATTTCTTTTACCAATTCTCCTTTGTGATTGAACACTTTTAAATTTTTGCTCAATCCGTCGGTAAAAATCAATGTATTATTTTTAAACGCCCCCCATCCGAATATCGGTGTAAATGGTAATCCCTTATCTGCCCCTCTTTCATAATAGGATACTCTTGAAAAATAATTGGTTTCTTTTAATTTAACGGATACATCTCCGGTCAGCTTGACGATACAAAGTTTTATAGGAGTTCTCTGTAAGAAATAAGTTCCCTTTTTCTCAGCCCCTCCAGCCAGTGAGTATTCAACGATGAATGTTCCACCCGGCAAGGCTTCTGCATAAGTTATGCCATACATGACTTCGTTGATTTTGGGAGTGAAGACATTAATGTATTTCCCATTCAGGTTCATAAAGGTAATCCAGCGATGCCCGCCAAAAAATTCGGTAAAGAACAACTTTTTATCAGCGGTAAACCCAAAATTTGCCCCATCTCCGCGTTTAATAAATCCGGGTCCTTCACCGCTTCCGGCCATTTTTCTTAAGAACTTACCGGTGGGAGAATAGACCTTTATGTATGTGTCTTTCTGGTCGTAAACGTATATGTTACCATCAGGCCCTTCTTTTGGGTGTCTTGGCGAGGTTAGATTTTCTTCCGGCTCATCTTATCCCAGGATAAAATAATTTTTGCCAAAAATCGGGCTTATAGTCAAAAATACCCATAATAGAAAAAGAATAATTTTCATTTTTCCCTTCCTTTTAGATAAGAATAATATTATAAGATATTTTTTTTGTCAATAATTATATCGGATTGGTAAATATTTTGCGATTTGCAACAGTTTAGGTATCGAATTATCGGCGGGGAAGTGAAATATGCGGACTAGGTTAATTCGCGGACTTTCAGAATAATGATCTGATTGCAGATAAATTTTTTTTTAAACAGCTTCAAACACGATCGGTGAATTTTTCGATAAATTGGGATTTCGGTAATAAAATAAGTGGCGCCGTATTTTTTGAACAGACGGAGCGTGTCAGAAACGTTACCGTTATTTAAATCCTTAAACATTTGCTCGCGGTCGATTATTCGCTCATTGTAACTCACATAAGGATTGGAAAAAAAGGGATGGGTGGCAATTACTTTTCGGCCGGCAGGGGCCACGACCCTCATGCCATATTTGTTGGAACAAAGAAACACATCCGCTGGGTTTGTATTTTCCCTGATCCAGCGGTAAGAATGGATCAGGGGATCCGTTTGGGCTTGACGCACAAAAGACAATTTGACCAACCCCAGCCGTTCATCCTGAGAATAAACGTATAGGACGATTACCGGTAATGCGATGATCAATAATGCAAAGGCGGTTATCTTTAGTTTAAGAGGGGATTGAACCGAAAAGATTTTAAACATCGATAGCCGATGGTTATTTTTCTCGAACGTGTTTAAAAGAATTTTCCCCAAAGAGGCCAGACCGTATCCGAAAAATATGAAGGTCAATGCCTTAAAGAAAAAGAAATATTGGTGAACAGGGCTAAACGAGGGCAGGTCGAATGAGGTAACGGATCTTAATACCTTCTCCATATAGGAATAAAATAAAAGAAAGAGAATTAAAGTGAACCATGTCAGGAGTATTCTTTTTATTACCTTTAAATGAGAATCTTTATTCTTAATCAAATGGATTAATCCAAAAGCAGCAATCCAATTGGTGACCTGGAGGCACTCACTTCCAATAAAATGGGGGAGATTAGAAAGGCTTAAGGAGGGCCACTCCCAATTGACGGGAAATTTATTGAGCATTTTAAAATGGTAATATTTGAGAATCGGATACACAAATATGAGCGAAAGAAGAAAAGCGGGAATACCGATAATTAAAATTTTTTTAAGTATTCTATTCAATTCCAAAAAGGTTAATTGATGACTTTTCCATTTTTCAGTGGCCTCCCATAAAAAGCAAAGAGCAATAATTCCCGTGCATAAGAGAGCCGCCGTGGTGTTAAACAAGAAAGTGATGCCAAGGAGTATACCGGTGATAAAATAAGAAAATAAGCCGCGTTTTTTTTGAATTGATGAGTAGAAAGAATTAATAGTAATATACAAAAAGGATTGGGAAAGGATAATGACAAAGGGAATGAACGAATACAGTGATGATGCCCAGTCGGGATACACCGTATTGGATATCAAATACGCAAGGGTGCTGATCAAGGCAATTGGGCTCCCAAATACGAATCTCAATAAAATATAAAAAGCGATCGGTGAAAGAATATTAAAAATAAGACCATATTGGGCGATAATCTCCGGTACCGGTTTATGGAGGATCACGCTGGCTCCGGCCATCAGGAAATGATGGCCAGGGTTATACCAAATGTGTTCATTTAAATAATAGGCATCTTTCCCGTATCCGCCATCGAGGATGGTTTGAGTTAAGGCAATGTCCCGATAATTATCAAGGTCTTTCGGCCACTCCAGACCTCTTGTGATTTTCATTCCCAGGGCCAACAGGGCCAAGCAAGTCACTATAAAAATAATATCATATTGATTGATTAATTTTTTCATTCTATTAAAAGGTAATAGATAAAAATATTTAAATGGGACAAATAATTTATCACAAATAATCTTTTAATGCAATAAACGAGGTGATGATGAGTGATGATGATTCATCAATTCGCATTTTAATACCTCATTCAAAAATAGGGGACGGTACGTCAAAAGGTCAACGTGTAGATAAATCCTCAATTTGATTGGAATTTCAAATCTATTCCCGGGGTGAATAAACATACTTTTGCGTTTTGACGCACTGACCCCCTTTTCCCTATACAGCAGATCTCAATTGGAATTGTACAGGATAGGGCAGGGCATGTTCATGCCCTGCCCCTTTATCAGATTGATTACTCGCCGGATTCGTTCATTTCGATATCTTTCTCCGGTTCCTTTGTTTTGGGAGCCGGGGCCGTTACGGACGAGTCCTTCACCATCTTGAGTACGGTAGAGGCATTTTTAATTTTCTGAGCGTTCTTTTCCAAGTATCCGCTTTCATCGGAAACAGCGCTTTGGTTTTCCTGATCTTCGGCGGTTCGTTTTCGAATCGGCGTATTGCGTTCCATAATGCCCAATGTCTCCCGGAGCTGAGGAGCTCCCCGCAGCCCGACTTTACTGGTCCGTTTGAAATGAGAGTAGGCTTTTTGTAATTTTTTGCATGCATCATCCCGTTCGACCACTGCTCGCTGCACTTCACCTTTGATGGCAACCTTTGACGCATACAATCGCTCCAGTACCTCGATCCCGGTAAGCCCGGCTTGCAACTTCTCCGGCGTAATGAGAAAAAACGCCAATTTATCCAAAATTTTCTGTTGTCCCAGGGCATTTCGGTAAAAGTGTTTGGCTTGTGTGATAAACCCTTGCTTTCGCTGAGAGGTTAGCCCGCTAAGTCCCAGCAATTCATGGTATTGTTTGTCCGATGGCTCGGAGAATGCCATTAACGCAAATCCCCGACAATCCAGGTAACGCGTCCGTTCCTCTTTCATTTTTTCCCTACAAAGCGAAGCTGTTTGCGAATTCATGGCGGTTTTCTCTTTTTGGATCAAATATTTAGTATCCGCTTCGCCGCGAAGCTCGAGAAGGCTCTGAAGACGACTGTCTCCATAGCCATATGGGCTGATCAACATTTTAATGCTCTCATTGTTTTTTGCGTTTTCAAAACCCGACATTGCCTTTACCAATAATTCCTCAACTCCTTTGTGTGTAGAATTCATGTTTTCTCCTTCTTTAAAGTCTCTTTATTTGTCTCTTTTTATTCCTTCTTTAAAAAGCGAATCTGCTTTTTTCCATTTGTCCAGTCACATACCGCGTCTTTTATTTTCCCCTCGCGGTCCGGGGGCGATTTGTTACACGCACGCATTAACCATTTCCTCCTTGTTTTTATCTTAACGTTAACCAAATACTCGTAATCGCTATTATCTTTCAGAGACAGAGTCGCCACATCCCTGAAACATCTTGGTTTACTAAAATTCTTACATATTTTCATTTCGTAAACCTATCGCTTATTCTCAAAACCGGTTATTTTTTAAAAGAAATTTACCAAAAACTTTTTTAATGTTTTACCAGGTTTTGCGAATTTAAAAGTTTAGCTGTTTCTTCTTCCATTTGTTTAATAATTCGATTGACCGGCTTTTATTGACCAGCATGTGTTCCTCCGCTTTAAAACAATCAATCGATAAGCGTCAGCGATTTTATCGACCTTATTTTGAGATTTGTTTATTTTATAATTGATAAACTTTGAAATCTGGTGTATCATGATTGCTATGAAAAATAGAAAAGGAAGCCTTTTAAGCATTGCCGCGTCTCCGTTGTGGAGTGAGGGTGGCCTTTGCTGCAAGGACAAGACCCGTAATTCCGGCAGGACGTTTCAGATGAATGAGATTGTGTTTTTCCCTTTCGCCGGGGCGTTCATTTCTTCCTTTTACCAGAAACAATACCTTGTTTTTTCTCATATTAATATTATGGTGTAAATTGTGAATTTTGTCAAGTATTTTTTAAATATTTTTTGTTTATGGAGGAGAAATTGGCCAAGAATATGAACAGAACTCCTTTCTCGGCACGTTTGAGGGAGGCCAGAAAAGCAGCCGGATTTACTCAAAAAGAGATGGCTGACAAATTGATGTTGGATGAAGTCACTTATAATCGGTATGAGAGTGGAGATCGGCTCCCCAAAGTAGATGTCATTCAAAATTTCTATTCGCTTACAGGTGTTAACCTCATATGGTTAATCATTGGCGAAGGAGAAATGTATAAGAAAGCAGATATCAGGGATATCTATCCGGATTTACCGGAAGATAAACGAATTGATGAACTGATCAAGCACCTTCAGGTGCCTATTATTTACCATGAGGTGGTATCGGATTTTATTATATATAAAAAGAAGTACGCTGACTTTATAAATAAGTATTTCACAGCGAAAGAGGTGACTG
>JBLMYT010000129.1:0-13118 GCA_050258455.1 Candidatus Omnitrophota bacterium
TCGAGTTTGATTTCCGCTGTAAAATAAAAGGATCTTATGTCATTATCGATATGCAGCAGTGGTATAAGCGAGACATTGGCAAACGGTTTTATCTTTACCATACGGTAAATACCAGCTTACAATTAGAAAAACTTCCTAAAGAAAAAAAACCCATATCCTCACTCACAGGGCGAAAGATAAAAGATTATTCTCCTTTGGAGCCGGTAATCACATTGGTCTGGATGTCCACCGATAATTTCGGATTCGATGAAAACTATATCGCCTATGTCATGACCCCGGAAATTGTGGGCGAATTCGTAAGAAATGAAAAATTATGGAGTAAATCCGATATCCTCGAAATAATGAAAGAACGGTCCGCGGTATTGAAGGCATTAAATAATAAGAAAAAAGACCTGGATTTTTTACCGCAGAATCGTTTAATATTTGCATTCCAGGGGAATATTGTCAGGAATAAAACGCATGCACGCTATGAACGTTGGTTTACGTTTGCGGAGAAGTCCAGAAACGAAGAGAATGCTAAATCGGATTTTGAGGAGTATAAGAATGATTTGTTATTTCAAGAAATCATTCGGCGATTGGAAAAACGTAAATTAAAAAAGGATGACCTCGAATATATTGAACAAGAAAAAAAATACTGGTTTGAAGTCGTCCAGTTTGATCGTAGTTCATATGAAGAAGGCAGAGAAGAAGGCAAAAAAGAAGGAAGAGAGGAAGGCGAATTGGTAGCAAAGCGAAATATTGCCCGTAATCTCAAACTCCAAAATTTGTGTAATGATAAGATTTCTGAAATCACCGGACTTCCCATCGACGATATTGAAAAGTTTTGACAAAAGCGTCTTTACCTAAAAGGCAATGGCCCATCAGAAATCGAGATAAAAACCATCCGCATGGATTAAATTCGAAATACATGACTTGTAGGGGCAGACCGCGTGTCTGCCCGAATAGAAACTGAGAAGATGAGAAGTTAAGAAGGTAAGAGACGGCGCTTCGCGCCGTGATTCGGAAAATTCTTTAGGGGCGCATCTATGTATGCGCCCCCCCAAAGCATCAAACCTCATATCGAACACACGGGCAGATACATAGATCTGCCCATACTGAATAATAAAATGGCGCTTCCGCGCCTTTCTAGTCAACTTCATATCCTCTTAACTTCCTCAAAAAACAATCATCCTCAAAGAATTAGGAAATGAGGGATTAAAATGCAAATGCCCGGCATTCACCCCCATTCACCCAAGCTCCATTGACTATCATGGGGCGATATGTTAAAGATTCGAAGAGGCGCGCCCCCCATTATGTGACATATAATTCTTTTTTCTTCCTTTTTTATTCTTATATTTAAATTGCTCTTTGATATCTTTTAATGATGGCGTTAATAAGGCGACTATAATCGAAAATAGAATTCTTAGGGGCCATGACATGTCATTCCATTTTAGATAAATAACAATAATTAAAAGAAAAAAAATGAAAAGAAGAATCCAGCCTCTGACTAACCAGAAAAATTGTGGGTGAGAAAAAATTTTTTTATTTTTCATATTAATTACAGATCAATGCTTTTAAGGCGGATCCAACCAAAACACCGGTTTCCCAGCTTATCGAGACAAGAGTGCTATTGAATAAACTTGTCATACCAGCAATAATACCAGTTTCTAAGGCGGTAAAACTTGCCCCACCAAGTACAAATCCTTGGAAGCCGCTTCTTACCCAATTCCAAAATGTAATACTTTCAGTTAATTGGGTAAGCGATTTCGCTGTAAAAATGTCTATCCCCGCTGGTGCAAACATTCCTGGAATCGCTAGATTGGTTAAGATAAAATTATCAGCAAACTTTTGCCAGCCGGATCGATTATCACAAAAGTTATCGCCACAAATTAGTTGTTTTAATTCAGTAAATGATTCAGACATTACTGAATTAAATGCCTTATTTATTGGCATCCTTTGTCTTGGAATTGGCCACCTGGGATTTGGCGACGCAAAAGAATTAAGATCTGTTATTAAACCATAAGGATCGCGTAGATTTATCGGATTGTTGTTTACAAACCGATAAGGGTTTATTCCTCCATTGAGCCCAATCGGGTCTTCACTGGTAAATCGCCCGATTTCCGGATTATAATACCGGTTATTAAAATAATAAAGGCCACTTTCACTGTCAAAATACTTCCCCTGAAATCCCAAATTACCGGTTGAACTTCCCGTTCGATGAATTAGATTCCCAAAACTGTCATATCCTCGAATATCGACGATTTGCTTGGTGAAATTATTGTATACTTTATAGGGCGTTCCCACCTGATCTTTAATGTAAGTATACCATCCTTTCTTGGATGAATCCAGGGGAAAGGCGGCAGCCTCCGAATATTCCAAATACCCTTCCACCTCATCGGTTCCCGACGAATAAAAATACCTTCGAATGGGATTAAAATTGCCATCCAACTCGTACGCTAAATTATCCCCTTCCCAACCGAAGTTGGTCACAACCCCATTCACCTTCTTTTGTAATCGTCTGCCAGAAAAATCATATTTATATTCGGCCACAATATCCGGAACCGAAGACCCATTCGGGACATGTTCGTAACGAAGGAGATGATTTTCCGAACTGTAAAAAAACTTTTTGGTTTCTCCGGTCTTTGTGTTTTTATCCTCAATCAAATTTCCATCGGGGTCATGTTGATACTCATGATCATTGGATTGGATAATCCGGTTTCGGTTATCATATTTGTACTCCGTATTCTGATCGTAATTAACCGTTGATTCAGGTATTTGCGATTGCGATAAAAGTGGGTAAAAATTTGTAATAAACATACTTAAAATCAATACAAATAGCTTGTTTCCTCTCATTCCCATCTTATATTCCTCCCAAAATTTTTATAATATACGATATAAATATAACCTTTCAAAAAATAATAATCAAGGGGCATGCTAAAATTATCTCCATAACCCGGCATTCGCCAAGCTCCATTGACTATCATGGGGCGATATGTTAAAATTCGAATATAAAATAATTATAAAATCATCGCAACAATGCTTCAAATACGGGACTTATACTATTCGATCGGTGACCGCCAGCTCCTCGCCGGCGTCGACTGGATGATCCAACCGGGTAAACGCGCCGCTCTGATCGGCTCAAACGGCGTGGGCAAAACCACGTTATTAAAAATTCTGACCGGTGACATCGAATACGCTTCAGGAAGTATCATCAAACCCAGAGAATACCGCATCGGCTACCTCCCCCAGGAAGAAATCGCAGTCCCCGGAACCACGGTCCTCCAAGCCGTCCTCGAAGGCCAAAAAGAAGTCGCCCTCCTGGAAAAACAAATGGCCGAACTCCACGACGAACTCAAATCCCCCGACTCCAACCACGACGATTTACTCAACCGCCTGGGTCACCTGGAACACCGCTACGCGGCCATGGACGGCTACCACCTAGACGCCCAGGCCAAAAAAGTACTGTCCGGCCTGGGATTTCGCGACATCGATTTCTCCCGCCCGCTAACCGAATTCAGCGGCGGATGGCGCATGCGCGTCTACCTCGCCCTGCTCCTGGTCCAAAACCCCGACCTCCTCCTCCTCGACGAACCGACCAACCACCTGGATATCCCTTCACTGGAATGGCTGGAACAATACCTGCTCGACTTCCAGGGAAGCATTGTCATCGTTTCCCACGACCGCTTCTTCATCGATCGCATCTCTCAAGAAATTATCGAACTGGACCGCGGAAAACTCGAACGCTACACGGGAAACTACCACGCCTACGAAACCCTCAAAGAACAAAAGGAATCCCTGATCCTCAAACGGTGGAAAGAACAAAAAACCGAACGGGAAAAACAGGAACGATTTATCGAGAAATTCCGATACAAAGCCACCAAAGCCAAACAGGTCCAAAGCCGCATCCGGATGCTGGACAAAATGGAGGAAATCGATGACGAACCGCCGGTGTTTCAACATCCCCATATCGATTTCTCACTCGCGGTCGAAACCACCAGCTACAACGATGTGCTCACGGCCAAAGACATGGCGTTTAAATACGACCGGGAATGGGTGTTTCACGATGTGAATCTAAACATCTACCGCGGCGATAAAGTATGCCTCGTGGGCCCCAATGGCGCCGGAAAAACCACGTTCACCCGCCTGGTCGTCAATCAACTCCAACCCAGCGAAGGCACGATCCGCCTGGGCGAACGCACGGTCGTCGGTTACTACGCCCAACACCAGGTCGAAACCCTCAACCTCGAGACCACGGTTTACGAAGAGGTCGAGTCCACGGTTGCACCGAGCTTGATTCCGAAAATCCGCGACATTCTGGCAGTTTTTCAGTTCAGCGGAAGCGATGTCTTCAAAAAGATTAAGGTTCTATCCGGCGGCGAAAAGTCCCGGGTCTCCCTGGCCAAGATCTTGATCTCCCCGGTGAATTTCCTGATCATGGACGAACCGACCAACCACCTGGATAAAGTCGCCAAAGAAGCCCTCGAACGCGCCCTGGCCAATTACAACGGCACCCTGCTCCTGATTTCCCACGACCGCTACTTCCTGGATAAACTGGTGAGCCGCGTCTTTGAGTTTTACAACGGTACCCTCATCGAGTACGGCGGCAACTACTCCTATTACCTGGAAAAACGCGACTTCATGCGGAAAATGACCCCAGAAAGCAATCTTCATCCGGATTCGGAAAGCGAGGATAATGATAATAAAACGCTCCAGGCGGCAAAGAAAACCAAGGAACAGAAACGACTCGAAGCCGAAGCGCGCCAATCGGTGAGTAAACAACGAAATCTCTTGCAAAAGGAAGTGGCATCCCTGGAAGAAACGATCGATGCTCTGGAGAAAAAGAAAACGGAACTGGAAACCCGCCTGGCCCTTCCCGAAACCTATCAAAATAGCGAGCTGGCGATTCAACTCCAACGCGAATACGGAACGGTGAAAAAAGATTTACCCCTCCTCAACCAACGATGGGAAGACGCCCAACTGGAGTTGGAACAAATTCTGGAAGAATTAAAAGGCGGCGGACGCTCGCTTTAACCCGTGCCCGGTAAACGCCGAAACAAGGATTTCCTGCGGATCCGGTTCCTGTAACAGGTAACGCCGAACACCGGCAATGGTCGCGGCAGCGGTTGGTTCAATCCAAAACCCTTTGCGACTCATGGCCGCTAACGCGTGTGGAATCTCGTCTTCACCAACGGCAATAAAATATCCCCCACTTCGATTCACCGCCTCCATAATCTGCTCCCCACGAATGGGCGAGGCAATCGCAATGCCTTCGGCCAGGGTTTTTTGAACTCGAAAATCAGTAATATTTTTGTTTTTGTAATACAATGGTGCGCAGTGTTCCGCCTGAACGCCGATGAGGCGAGGAATGGTTTGGATGATTCCGGCCTGTTGAAGCTCGGAAAACCCCAGCGCCGCCCCGAGAAGCAGCGTTCCGTTTCCAACCGGGAGAATCACCGTATCCGGTGCCTTCCACCCCAACTGTTCAACCACTTCAAAGGCAAACGTTTTCGTTCCGTGAAAGAAAAAAGGGTTCCAGGAGTGACTGGCATAATACATGGTTTGGGCGGCTTCCCAAATGGCTCGGGCCGTGTCGTCGCGCGTTCCCGGAATTTTGTGCAGCGACGCCCCATAACCCTGAATCTGGGACAGTTTGGCCGGCGAGGTATCGGCCGGAACATAGATATCGCACGCAATTCCGGCAGCCGCACCGTATGCAGCAATCGCAGCGCCGGCATTCCCGGATGAATCTTCCACGACCCGCGAGATTCCCAGGGCGTTGACCACACTCAAGAGAACCGACGCGCCCCGGTCTTTGTACGAACCGGTCTGAAAGAGATGCTCTTGTTTGATATAAACCGGCCGGTTCTCGATTTCCACGGCAAGAAGCGGGGTAAACCCTTCATCAAAGGATACCGGCGTGACCTCATTCCACAGGGGAATGGCTTCTTTGTAGCGCCACATCGTGGGCTTTCGGTTTCGAATGTGATCGATGGGGAAACGGGGTTCAAAGGAAAGGTCGAGGATATGCCCGCAATCGCATTTCCATCTCGGTTCTTGAATGGCGTATGCCGCGCCGCAGGCCGAACAAATAAATCGGGTCATTTTTTGGGTGACGGTTTACTTTTGGCGGTGGTGTTTAACTCTTTTTGCTTTTCTTTTATTTGATCAAAAACAGTGGTAATCGATGTGATATCGATATCCACGGATTTGATGGCCTCAACGTTTTTCTCTTTGATTTCATTAAAGACTTCTTTTCTAAAAATAGAATACGTGTTGGGCGCAGAGATTCCTATTTCTACGGAGTTTTTACCCATTTTCAGAATTTTGATCTCGATGTTGTTCCCGATGACGATGCTTTGATCTTTCTTTCGTGTTAGTACCAGCATGTTAGTGTCGTACCCGTATCCGTTTATTTAAAAAGAGACGTCCCGGTTCCGACAGGTCGAATGAGCGGTTCTTCGACGCTGTAATCGTCGTTTTGGAGAATCACCTGTTTGGCCTTTTTGGTATGAATATTGATCAGAATCGGAGCTTTGAGATTAACCGTGATGTTTTCAACCTGCTTCGAGAAAATGACGATGGCCAGGAGGGAAAAACCATCCGGGTCATTTTCATTGACTCCCACGGCATCCATATCATCCATGAAAATACTGAACTCATAATCGTCCACCACCAGCAGCGGATTAATGACAATCAGAATGAATGCGCCATCATCGACCGATTGAAGATAACCGAACGGTTTGAAATCTTCTTTTTCGATCAAAATGAAATTCTTCTTCTCGGAAATACCGATTAAACCTTCTTCAAAGTGAATGACGTTTTCAGCCGTGTATTCGATTTTTCCAAATAATTTAGAAACTATCTCCATTTATTTCCTCGTGAAGAACATTATACTATACCTGATACCCCAAAAACAAGTCAAAAAACAGGGGTTATCGGATTTTATATTAACTCATGTAATTCATTAACGTATAGCGTTGGATGCGGGATCCGGACTGAAGCGCCGCCTGAAGGGCGACTTCTTCTCGGGACAGGTTGGAAATCGATTCGGCCATATTGGCATCTTCCAGAGACGAAATCTTCGCCTGGATCGATGATTTAAAGCTCTTCAACATCGTCTTGATATCGCCCAGATGAGCGGTTCGATTGCCGTAATTTCCCATTTCCCCGCTCAACTGATTGACCAGTTCATGCAAACTTTCAACATCGTTTCCCAATGATGTGGTATCATTGCTGCGAAGGTGCTGGACCAAATCGGCCATCCGGGCAAAGATATCGTAAGGCGGTTGAGCAGCCACCGAATTTCCGAAAATTTGGCTTCCGGGGGTATTGGTGGACACCGTGACGGAAAAATCCGCCTGAATTTCGATTTCTTCATCATTTCCGTTGTAGGTGATCGTTCCGGGTCGGGTCACCCCGCCCACGAGGACATCCGCGCCTTTGGTATAGGGTGGCGTATCCGTCGCCGATCCGCTAAACACATACTTTCCCATGATTTCGGTATTGGCATAGTTTAACATCTGATCGCGAATCTGATCGACCTGGTTGGCCAGGGTCAGGCGTTCGGAAGCACCGATTGTTTCCGAAGCGCCCTGTTCGGCAATCCCAATGATGGAAGAGAGCTCATTTTGCACGGAGCTTAAGGCGCTTTTGGCGGTGTTTAGAAAACTCAGACCGCTTTCGATATTTTTATCGAATTGTTCGATTTGATTGATCTTGCTTCTCAGCGAAAGGACATAGGCCATGTCCGACGGATTATCCGAAAGTTTGGTCAGTTTCTTTCCCGACGTGGTTTCGGAAACCGTTTTATCGTAACGGGTTTTGGTGTTGGTCAGGTTAAATATAAAATCGCGGTACCAATTGCTTTCAACCGGTCTCATGTTTTACCTCCTGTTCATGATCATTATCACTCGTTATTGAACGATTTGCATGATGACACTGGTCAGTTCGGTGACCGTGCCCATGAATTTCCCGAGTGCCTGGAACGACTTTTCGAACTGCATTAATTTGGCCGATTCTTCATCCAGTGAAACCCCGGAAAGGGAGTCGCGTTTATCCTGGAGGAATTTGACCATGGCGCTGTTGGAATCCGATTCGTACGTGGCACTTTTTCCCACGGTTCCGATCTCGGCGAGCATGGAGTGCAGGTAGTCATGGAACGAGGAACCGTTATCGGTGATGCCGTCGTTATCGGAATCGATGACTTGCTTATTGCTCATGAGTCGGGCGATATTGAGTGCTGTGGCATTATCGCCCACCGCCGTCGGCGAGGAAGAGGCTGCAATTTTTTTCGAGTCCGCAGATACGGTGGCATCCACCTGAATAAATGATGCCGCGCCTTTGACATTCACATATTCCCAGGTCGTGGCCGGTGGAACCGTGGCAACGATGGGGGAGTCTACGGTGACGCTGGTGGGAGTGACCCCGGTAATCAATCGGGTCTGTCCCCCGACTTTAATGATATCGCCCACATTGAGGAGGGAGGCGATGTTGGAAGAGAAACTCACGGTTGTGGTTCCGTCTGCCGTGGGTGTGATGCCGGCCGGTCCGTCGGACATTTGAAAAAAGTTTTGCCCGGTTACCGGAGGGGTTTCAAATGTATATCCGGTTTCATGGGTTTTATTGACATTATAAATCAGATCGGCGGCCAGTTTATCCAGGGATTTTTTGTATTCGGGAATATAGCCGTCGCGTTTTTCCCAGGTTTGAGCTCCGGCCAGGGCAGGGTTGAAATCATCGACCGTGATGTCTGTGGTGGAGGAGACCGAAACCACTGAGCGGGTTTGGCCCCCAATGGTAATTAAATCTCCGACCTGTAACCCGTGGTCCTGGGAAAAGGTCAATGCGGTGTAGCCGCCTGCCGAAGCGCCCGGAGTTACCGTACCGGCGCCCGTGACGGTTTCGCCGTCTCGGGCCTGGATTAAGGCGCCCATTTGGCCCCTTTCGATATAGGGGGTGAGGTCGAACGTGGCTTGACCGTTTTGCTCCATGTATACATCATAATAATTGGAGTTTTCGGCGTTTCGAACCGCGGATAATTGGTTCACTTCGTTAAAGAGAACCAGGGGTTTTCCCGCCACTTCGATGGTGACCGAATCATTGGATTGTTCATAGTAGAAGTTGATCCCGATTTTTTCCGAAAGTTCGCGGATTTTGCGGTCTCGGGTATCCATCAGATCGTTGGTCGGGGTGCTTGATCCTTTGGCATACGCAATCTTTTGATTAAGGGTACCGATATCTGCGGCCAGCGAATTGACATCGTCGACCAGTGCCGCGATATTGGCGTCATAACTCTGTTGCTGGTCGATCAAGCGCTCGTACGTATTGTTCATGGTTTGGGTAAAATTCTGGGTTTTACTGACCAGACTATCGCGGGTCGGTACATTGGTGGGTTGGTTGGCAAGATCGTTCCATGCGTTGAAGAAATTGGTAAGGGAGTCGGAGATACCGAGTGAGCCGGATTCATCGAATAAGGATTCGATGGTGCTCATGATATCGCCCAGATTTTCATACTTTCCTTTGTGTTGCAAGGATTCCACGATTTGGTTATCGATGAACCGGTCTCGGACCGAGCGAATATTGCCCAGTGAAACGCCCCGGCCCGATTCATTCAGGCCGAGTACGGACGGTCCGATGCTCTCCAGTTCGGCGACTTGTCTGGAGTATCCGGCCGTATTCACATTGGCCATATTGTGGCCGATGATCTGAAAAACTTCTTGTTGCGTGAGTATGGCATTTTTTCCCAATTCGATCGCTGAATATAAGTTCATCATATTAAGCCTCCCCGTAAAAGTTTCGACCCGGGCGGCAGTAATGTTCGGCCGATAGACCCCGAGGCGAATAATCGTTCTGGAAAAGGTAACTGTTTAACCGTTTGAATTCCATCTGCATTTTTTCAAAGTTCTTAAGGAAGATGGAGATCTTCATGAGCAGCATGGAGATTTCATTGGTATGTTTTAATAGGACGCGCCCGGTTTCTTCGAATTCCCGGTGCCCGATGTGAACCAGCAGGCGAAAGCTCACCTGATCGGTTTTTATATTCAATTGTTCACCGATTTTCTCTTTGAAGCGGTTTTTTTCATAGACCATGTGGGCGTTTTGGACTTCGTATTTTTCAAGGAATGCTTGAAAATCCATCTGGCTGATTTCACCCGCTGCAATTCGTTCCGGTATACCCATGAGGAACAGTTTGACCTGACTCAGGTACTGGTTCTCCTGGTTTAGAAACTCTAAAAATTCATTTATCAGTTCGTTCATTTTAAAACTCCATTTCTCATAAGCAATTCAATTGCCAATGAGAAGAATGGCGTAATTGATTGTTTTTTGGAAATGGAAGGGAAAAACATCGGTTGTTATTTTCCGGGGGGATCAGGAAAAAATTGCCGCCCACCTTTTTGAAAAAAGAGAGGTACACACACGGGCAGACACGCGGGTCTGCCCCTACAGAAAAATAGCCGCAATTAGTGGTGTTGGTTCGCGAGGGATCATTCGGAATTGTTCCGTAGGGGCGTACCCATGTGTACGCCCCCATTCTATTCATGTACCTCAAAACCTTTTGATGCGATCGAAAGGAATGAACCAAAACCTTTTGATACTATCAAAAGGTTTTGTTGACAAAAACCGGGAAAGAGCGTAAAATAAGCATCTCCAGGAGGTAAGATGCAAAATCGCGCTTATTACGACTACAATCCCTGGTGGGAAGGTTCATCCGAACCTGAAAACCTAATCGAAAGACCCTTTATCTTAAATAAAATGGAGAAATTTTTCGATAGCAAAAGTATCGTTTTTCTCACCGGAATCCGTAGAATAGGAAAAACCACCTTAATGAAACTCTTTATCCATCACTTAATCGCAAAAGGGATCGATCCGAAATATATTTTCTATGTCAGCCTCGATGACTATGTCCTGGACGACAAATCCATCATCGATATTATCGACGACTATCGCAAAATCCATAAGATACCGGTGGAAGAAAAGATTTTTCTTTTCCTCGACGAAGTCACCCATAAAGAGAAGTTCCATCAACAATTAAAAAATCTCTATGATCGACAAAATGTAAAGATTTATGCCTCTTCTTCCAGCAGTTCACTTTTGAAAGACAAAAAAGCATACCTCACCGGTAGAGAATTTATCATTGAAGTGATGCCCCTGGATTTTTATGAATACCTGGATTTCAAAAAAATAACGGTCAAGAAAAGAGACCATCAACTCCTTGAGACTTATTTCCTGGATTTTCTCCGGTCCGGCGGTATCCCGGAATATGTTCTGCTCAAACAAAGAGAGTACCTGCAAAATTTGATCGATGATATTATTTATAAAGACATTATCGCTCATCACCAGATCCGAAACGACAAAGTGGTCAAAGACCTGTTTAAAATCTTAATGGGCAATGTCGGCGGAACGGTTAGCGTTTATAAAATCAGCAATACATTAAAAACATCATCGGAAACCATTAGTCGGTATTTGCAACTCCTGGAAGAGGTCTATTTAATTTATCTGGTTCCCAGGTTTGGCAGTACAAACCAAATGATGGTTTCCCCCAAAAAAATCTACGCGGCTGATCTCGGAATACGAAATTTATTTACGGGATTCATTAATATAGGAAGGGTATTTGAAAATTATGTTTATTTAAAGATAAAAGACAGCCAGCCTGTTTATGTTCTGGAAAACCAGTTGGAAATCGATTTTTTCATTAACAACGAGGTATTGGTAGAAGTGAAATTCCAGGAGGATATCAAGGACAAGCAGAAGGAGTTTTTTGAAAAATTTAAAGCCAAGCATAAACAGGTGATCCGGAATTTTGAAGATCTGGACAAGCTGGAAAGCCTGCTGACCAAGAACCGCTAACACGAAAACCCCATCGCACACACGGGCAGACACGCGGGGCTGCCCCTACAAAGAAAATAAAACCCAATTAGTGGTGTTGGTTCGCGAGCGACCATTCGGAATTGTTCCGTAGGGGCGCACCCATGTGTGCGCCCGATTCTATAGCGCTGAAGAAATATTATTGGTGAGCTATTTGCCAATACCGATTGAAAAACGGGTCACTATCTTTTCGCCTTCCCGGTGAACCTGAGGGATGCAATCCGTACCCACAGGGGTTTGGGTGTCGAAGATGACCAGGTATCCCTCGTCTGCTGCTTCCGTGGCCAAATATTTACGAGTCAGTTGGAGAATTCCCTCTTTTTGTATCGTGTCGATATTGCCATACCGATTGAGTTTGGTTTCAATGATATATTTTATTCCTTTATAAGATAACAGAACATCCATCCGCCCCAGTCCGGTCATCACTTCGTAACCCAGTTCCCCGGCCCCGCCTTTGATGAATTGGTACAACCACGCAGTCAGAAGAAATTGGCCGGTCTTTTCATCGGGTTTCCCTTTTTCATAAAAGGCCATGACCCCAATCCTGGCAATATATAAACTAAAGTCTTGCAGGATACTCACCATATCCAACCGATTATTGGGCAACAGATACGTTGCCGGCGGGATTTCTTGCGAGGCTTTTACTTCCCGGAAAAACGTCTTGATAAACCTCTCTTTATAAATGGGGTTGGCCACCACCGCTTTACCCTCTTTTTTCTTGATCAGGCCATACTGTTTCAACCAGGATTGATCGTCATCGTCGGGGAAATATTCCACGTGATCGAACACGATTTCCACAAAGGTTTCCTTGTATAATTGGGCTTTCTCATAGAGGTTATCGAAATGGTCATTGTTCTCTTCCAGGAGCAATTGAAGTGCTTTTTCGACGTCCGGTTCGTCGATCGGTTCCACGGTTTCCGGTTTGATATTCACGGTGAGGATGGTGGCCAGGCGGTTCACCAACCAGGGTTGGCCTTCGGTTTCGGTATGGATGCGTTTGACCGCGGCTTCGGTGAACGGTTGGTTGGTTTCTGCCGTGTATTGGTGGTAGAGATCGCGGATGTTGTTTAAGGAGAAAGGCGGTAGTTGGACCTGATCGGCAATATTAAAGGGAGAGACACCGCCCACCACCAATTTGGTAATATTTCGGATACCCACCAGGGCAATGGAGTAGAGGGCTTTTTGTTTTACTTCTTTGTATTTCTGATATAAATCCCGCAATGTGGACAGGAAATTTCCCAGCTCGCTACGGGGGATGCCGTCAAACTCATCGA
>JBLMYT010000130.1:0-4988 GCA_050258455.1 Candidatus Omnitrophota bacterium
ATGGGTCAACCGATTGCCGGAAGCATATAATAAACGAATAAATGCCGTTTATAAGGAAATCGAGGAGGAAACCAAAATGGAATTTTTAACATCATTTGAACGAGTCGCCATGAGAAAAGGAAAAAAAGAGGGAATCGATATCGGAAAAAAAGAAGGGAAAAAAGAAGGGAAAGAAGAGGGCAAAGAAGAGGGGAAAAAGGAAACAGCTCAAAATATGCTGAAGAAAGGATTCGATATGGAAACCATCATCGAACTAACAGGTCTGGATAAGGATAAGATTGATGAATTAATGTCGATCGTGCAATGAGGAAACCAAAACCTATCTTTCTTCTTATAAACGAGCAAGGGGTATCCTCGGTACCCCTTCACTGAGAATTATTCGCAAAAGTGAACAATCCTTGACAAGCCCCATCCGATACCATAAAATTAAAATATGAACGAAAAGGTATATCAAAAACCGCAACGCTTTTTTGAGAACTCAGGAACTGTCAATCCGCAAGTATCCTATTACGTGGACCTGGACAATGTGACAAATTCCAATAAACAAGATATTAAAACCATGGTGGACCTGGGCCGCTACTTCTCAATATTTGCACCCAGACAAAGCGGCAAAACCACTTTCTTGGAAGGCTTACGAACCCGCTTACACAAAGATAAAACTTATGTGGTAATATTCTTAAGTTTCCAGGATTATCGAAGCTTAAGCAAAGAAGAATTTTATGCATCCATTCAAACAGAATTGTATGGCCAATTAATCCATAGACTCAACGAGGTGGGCTGCGAAAAGGCGGATACGGTATTCCAATTTATAGAAAATCATCCACTCACCAATCATCTTTCATTCCGAATGCTTTTTGAACAATTGAACGGGATACTGCAATTCAAAAAAATCGTCATCTTTATCGATGAGTTTGATGGCATTCCGTTAGAGGAACTGGAGAATTTCCTCACGTCATTACGGGCACTATACTTGAAATACAAAAATGTTCAGCAAAAAGCCCTTTATTCCATCGGCTTGATTGGTATTCGCAATATTACCAAACTGGTTGTGGGAGGCATTTCTCCGTTTAACATCGCGGACCATGTGGAAATTAAACCGTTCTCTCTCAAAAATGTTCACGACCTTTATGCCCAATACACGGCAGAGACCAATCAACCCTTTACCGATGGGGCAATAAAAAAGGTTCATGAAGCCACTGCCGGTCAACCCTGGCTGGTGAACCGACTCGGAAAAATTTTAACCATCGACATCAAACCGGAAACCGTAAACCCGATCAATGAAACGGATGTGGAAAAAGCCATCCGACTTCTCCTCGACGAAAATAATGACCATTTCGACAACCTGTATGAGAAAGCCAAATTGTACAAGGAAACCTTTGTGGAGATCGTGTTCGATCACGTGGAATTTTATCCGGATGATGAAGACCAATCCTGGTTGAAACAATACGGCCTCATTACCAAAAAAGACAGTAAAGCGGTCGTGGCCAATCCGATTTATAAAGCCAGATTTCTTAAGACATTTTTCCGGGAGGTAAACGCCGCGCGAGAAATCCCTCCTTCGGATTACCTGCTGCCGGGTAACCGATTGGATATGGTAAGAATTCTTCAAAATTTTAATCAATATATAAGACAAATCGGTGTTCGAGCCTTTTATGAAAAAGGGAAACCTTATGAAAAAACGGGACAATTCCTTTTAACGGCGTTTTTGTATCAATTTGTAAAAGGAGGGGCCGGCGAACTTCGTTATGAAGTCATATCAGGACTCGGCAGGATGGATATCCTCTTATCGTATAAAGGGGTAAAATATATTATTGAAACCAAACTGAATTATTCCGGGAATGTTTCCCTCGTGCTCAACGAAGGAATCCTCCAGCTTGTCGGTAAGTATCTGGCCACAGAGGCGGCAGATGAGGGGTATCTGGTTATCTTTGATACCCAAACCAATGTCGGCAATGATTGCGTCCCGCAATACCATCAGGAAGGTGAGAAGAAAGTAATCAGTTTTACCATCGGTATTGGCTCAACCTGTTATTAATGCCCTTTCGTATAAGCTGACGCCTGCTCCGTACAAGTAAACTTTTCCCTCGTACAAGCAATCGCCGACCTCGTACAGAGTAAAGTTAGTCAATTTCCGACCAATTTTAGTCAATTTTCTCTGGTCGATCAATTGAAACCGAGTGATTTTAGTCAATTTCCGACTTCTCGGTGATGCGATCCGAGTAAAGTTAGTCAATTTCCTCTGGTCGACCGATTGAAACCGAGTAAAGTTAGTCAATTTCCGACAAATCTTAGTCAATTTTCTCTGGCAGACACAAAAGTTGCCGTTGCAATGTTGTGATTTTGTACTGAATTTAGTCAATGATTGAGTAAAGTTAGTCAATATATCCTTTTTTGTTCGAAAGAATGTCTTAAATTTAGTCAAAAACGTAACGCTTGGGGAGTTGAACGACTGAATGTTAGTCAAGACATCTCTTCGCAAGGTGAGTGACGTGTTGATGTTAGTCAGAACCCTATTGAAATTAGTCAAAATCCTGTCACTGCACCATCGGAACCAATAACTTTTGGGTTTGAATGTCAAAATATTAGTCAAGCAATTGAAAATGTTAGTCACGATGACATGAGATGGGGGCAAGTCTTGCGTTATAACAAACGTATCCAGCGATGAAAAGAATTCAAAAGAAGAATTGCTGCCCCAAATGACTTCCTTTCGACTACTAATTTTCAATTTTTCATGTTATAATTTTCGTTCGAATCGATAATAACGACGATGGGCAACGATAGGACCTCCAATGAATAAGAATAACGTTCGCAGTATCCGTTTAATTATTGCACTGATCGCAATACTTTTTGTTTTCTTTGTCATGATGCGCATATTTCTCGACGAAAGCAAGAAGTTCTCCCTCCCTCTCATCAATAACACGACAACCTTCGTCGCATTGTGGGTCATTATCATCCTGTTCAGCCTCACGTTTCTATTCATCCTGGTTCGAAACCTGATCAAACTCTACTCCGATCGCAACAAACCCTACAAAGGCGGTCGCTTCAAGAACCGCCTCGTGGTTTTCTTCATCTCATTCTCCATTGTTCCCACCCTCTTACTCTTCTTCTTTGCCACGGACCTGATCACCAACGGCATCGACAAATGGTTCAAGGCAGACATCGACTCCATCATGATCAAATTCCAGGACCTCAACAAGAGTTACTACGAGAAAGCCAAAGACGACCTGAAACACTTCGCCCGCATGATCTCGGAACACATCCGGGAATACCAGTTATACAAAAAAGAAAACCGCCGCTTGCTTCACCGCCAAACCCGCGAGATGATGGCCCAATTTAACCTGGACGTGGTCAATATCTATATCAACCATAAAGAAGAAATTTCCCTCCTGAGTCCGGCGGTTTCCCTTCGCGAATACACGGATTTACCCCCCAAATTCATCTACAGCGAACTGGGCGGCGGCGACCCCATTCAGGCAGACCCCATGCGAAAAGGACAATTGATTCGCAGCGGGTTGAACTTCGAAAACGAAGACGGCGACCGCATCCAGGTGATCATCGGCATGTACTTCCCGGAAAAATACATTCAAAACCTCAACAAACTATCCGATATGGTCAAGAAGTATTCCCAACTCAAACCGATCAAAGACCCGGTCAAAACCACCTACATGCTGCTCTTCATTTTTATCACGATCCTTATCATCTTTTCGGCGTCCTGGCTGGGACTCTACCTGGCCAAAGGCATTACGGTTCCGATTGAAAAAGTCGTGGCCGCTGCATCGGAAATTACCCGCGGAAACCTCGACGTTCGGATCGATTATCAGGCAAAAGACGAATTCAGCACACTGATCAAAGAATTCAACAGCATGGTTTGCGACCTCAAAGAAAACCGGGACAAATTGAATAAACGAACCATTCAACTCCGGCAGCGCCGCAGTATTACCGAAACAATCCTGAAAAACATCACGACCGGTGTCATTGCTTTAAATTCAAAAGGCGAAATCATCGATATCAACCCCGGAGCCGAAGGCATGCTGTCCGTGAAAACGTCGGGTTCATTCAAAAAACATTATTCCGAAGTGATTTCCGGCGAATCTTACCTCGGCGTCAACGAATTAATCGAGAAAGCATACAACACGAATTTTAAAATCATCGAACGGGAAGTCGATATCAAGGTCAAGGGAAAAATCCTGAACCTGGGCGTCAAGATTACCCATATTCGCAATCCGATCAACAACAAGTTTTCCGGAATCCTCGTGGTGTTGACGGATTTAACCGAACTCATCAAAGCCCAGCGCATGCTGGTCTGGCGAGAAGTGGCCAAACGCATTGCCCACGAGATTAAAAATCCGCTCACGCCCATTACGATCTCGTCCCAACGGATATTAAAATCCCTGGATTTACCGGAAGAGAAATTCAAAAAAATCGTCGACGATAGTTTGACAATCATCTTGCAGGAATTAGATTCCATTAAAGGGCTGGCCGAGGAATTTTCCAATTTCGCGCGACTCCCGGAAATCAAATTTACCCAGGGCGATATCAACCAACTCCTCGAAAAATTAGTCACCATGTATTCATCGATCTACAGCCACATCGCGTTCCGACTCGATCTGGGCGGGGAAGTTCCCATTCTGGTAAAAATGGACGTGGAACAGATGAAACGAATCTTCGTGAATATCATTGATAATGCCGTGGAATGTATGGAAGAACGGGGAACCGTTGAAATTGTTTCCAGTTACAACAAAGAGAGTCAATTTATCCGGGTCGAGATCGCGGATAACGGACCGGGCATTAGCGATCAGGATAAACAGAAATTGTTTATCCCGTATTTTTCAAAGAAAAGCTCGGGCACCGGACTGGGATTGGCCATCGCTCATAATATCATCGAAGAACACAACGGGGTGATCAGCGTCGAGGACAATGTTCCCAAAGGGACGCGATTCATCGTGGAAATACCCGCATAGGGGATTATTAATTTTGTAGGGGCGGTT